>NZ_BPER01000002.1:0-613312 GCF_020521355.1 Leifsonia sp. LS1 | reverse complement strand
CCGGGGGGGGGCGCCCGCCGTCCCGGCGGCCGCCCGGGTCGAGGCGACGACGACGATGGCGGACGCCGGGGGAGCGGACGTGGCCGCGTCGTGCGCCACACGGTCCGCGGCGTCCGCGGACGGCGCGGCGCCGGCCTCTCCCGGGCGTCGCCACTCGCCGCGCTTGCCGCCGCTCTTCGCGACGACGCGCACCTCGGTGAGGACGGCAGCGGGATCCACGGCCTTGACCATGTCGTGCAGGGTGAGCCCGGCCACGGCGACGGCCGTGAGCGCCTCCATCTCCACTCCCGTGCGCCCGCGGGTGCGCGCCACGGCCTCGATGGCGACGGACCCGTCCTCGCGGTCGAGGGCGAAGTCGACGCGCACCGAGCTCAGCGGGAGGGGATGGCACAGGGGGATGAGGTCGCTGGTGCGCTTCGCGCCCGCGATCCCGGCGATGCGGGCGGTGGCGAGCACATCGGCCTTGGGGAGGTCGTCGGCGGCGATCGCCGCGACCACGGCCCGCGTGGTGCGGAGCAGACCGCGCGCGACCGCTTCGCGATCGGTCTCGGCTTTGCCGCCCACGTCGACCATGCGTGCGCGTCCGTCGGCATCCAGGTGACTGAACTCGGTCATAGGGTCCAGACTGTCACGTCGGCTCCGGCCCGCAGCGACTCCACGTCGGCGGGAACGTCGATCAGCACATCGGCGCGGGCCATCGCCGCGACGAGGTGGGAGCCCGGTCCCGAGACGGGCGCCACGACCCCGTCCGCCCACCGCCCGCGCAGGAACTGGCGCTTGCCGGGAACCGAGTGCACGGCGTCGGCCAGGCGGGCGCGCTCCGGACCGATCGGCGGCAATCCGGCCGCATCGCGCAGCGGCCCGCGCAGGAACACCACGAACGACACCTGCGTGCTCACCGGGTTGCCGGGGAAGCAGAGCACCGGAACGCCGTCCACCACGGCGGTCGCCTGCGGTCCGCCCGGCTGCATCGCCACGGTGGTGACGACCGCGCCACGCGGCTCGAGCACCTCCCTGACGACTTCGTAGGCTCCGCGCGAGATTCCACCGGATGTGACGACGAGATCGCTGTCCGCGACGGCACGGTCGAGCAGCCGAGCGAACGTGGCGGGGTCGTCGTCGCTCGCCTCCTGCGATGACACCACCGCACCTGCCTCTTCGACCAGCGCGGCCAGGGCGATGCCGTTGGCGTCGAAGATCCGGCCGAACGCGGCCGGGCCGCCGTCGGTCACCAGCTCGGAGCCCGTGGTCAGGATGCCCACCCGCAGCCGCGACCGCACCGGCACACTCCGCACCCCGGCGGCGGCGAGGGCGGCCAGGTGGCGGGGTGCGAGGAGGGTTCCCGCGGGCACCAGCACCTCGCCGCGGCGCAGGTCGCTGCCCCGCTCGCGCACGTACTCACCGGGACGGCGCGGTCGGCGGATCTCCACGACGGCGCCGCGGAGGTCGTCGTCGCGACCGAGCACGAGCTCGGTGTCCTCGACGGGCACGACCGCGTCGGCGCCGTCGGGCATCGGCGCGCCCGTCATGATGCGGATGGCCGTCCCGGAGACGTGGCGCACGGCGACGACATGTCCGGCGGGGATGTCTCCGGCGACCTCGAGGGCCACCGGCGTCCGCTCGACATCGGCCGCCCGAACGGCGAAGCCGTCCATCTGCGCGTTGCGGAACAGAGGAAGATCGACCCCGGAGCGAACGTCGGACGCGGTGATGCGGCCCCGTGCCTCCGCCACCGGCACCGCGTCGATGGCGGGTCCGGCCGCCCGGGCGAGCAGCCTCGCGACGGTTGCGGCGTGCTCGTCCACTGTCGGGCTCATGGCTCCCAGTATCGCGCCTCGTCGCCGGAGGCGGGTCAGGCGACCGTGACGGTGATGCTGTGCAGGCCCGTCGCGCCGTCCGGGACGACGTCCTGCCGCTTCGCCGTCTGGACCGTCCCCCGGGCATCGGTGGCGCGCACCGTCAGGGTATGGGTGCCCCGTTCGGCCGCCCACTCGTACTTCCACTGCCGCCAGGTGTCGATGGAGATGGCGTCGGCGAGTTGCGCAGGGGCCCAGTCGCCGTCGTCCACGCGCACCTCGACGGCACTCACGCCGACGTGCTGCGACCAGGCGACGCCGGCGACGGCCACGGTCCCCGCCTTCACCTGGCGTCCCTCCGCAGGGACGTCGATGCGGGACGACAGCTTGACGGGGCCGCGCTCGGACCATCCCCGATCCGTCCAGTAGGAGGTGACGGCGTCGAATCGGGTGACCTGCAGTTCCACCACCCACTTCGTCGCCGAGACGTAGCCGTAGAGGCCGGGGACGACCATGCGCACCGGGTAGCCGTGCTCGAGCGGGAGCGGCTGGCCGTTCATCCCGACCGCCAGGATGGCCGCTCGATCGTCGGTGAGCGCCTCGATCGGCGTGCTCGCCGTCCAGCCGTCCTGGCTGCGCGAGAGCACCATGTCCGCCCGCGCGGTCGGAGCGGCGCGGGCGAGCAGATGCCGGATCGGGTAGCCCAACCACCGCGCGTTGCCGATGAGGTCGCCCCCGACCTCGTTCGAGACGCAGGTGAGGGTGGTCACCGACTCCTCCAGCGGCAGCGCCAGGAGCTCGGCGTACGTCAGCTCCACCTCGTGCTCCACCATCCCCGTGATGCGCAGCCGCCAGTCCTGCGGCTGGACCCCGGGAATCTGGAGTGCGGTGTCGATCCGGTAGAAGTCCGCGGCGGACGTGACGATGGGGGACAGGCCCGGGACCGCGAACGACGCTCCCGCCGGGATCGGCGGCGCGGCCGTCGCGGGCGCCGGGAGGTGGAAGGCCGCCCGGGCCGCCGCGGCCGCCCGGTATCCCGTCGCCACGATCTGGCCTGCCAGGACGCCGATCGCTCCCGCCACGGCCGTGCCGGACGCCGCCAGAACGAACCGCCGCCTGGTCACCGCGCCGCGCGGCGCCACCCTGGTCGGTTCGGTGCCGCGCAGCAGCCGGATCAGCCACGCGAGGATCAGCACGCCCACGAGCCCCGCGAGGACCGAGGGGACGGCATCCACGATCCCCGCACCGGACCGGGTCAGGGCGGCCAGCACACCGACTCCTGCGCCGACCGCCACGAGGACCCGCCCGAACGGCGGACGACGCAGCTCCAGCCAACCGGCGAGCGCACCACCGACCAGGACCAGCAGGGCGAGCAGTGCGACCAGGAACACCTTGTCGCCCGTGCCGAACAGGCCGATCACGGCCTCCTTGACCCACGCGGGCGCCAGGTCGATCACCAGCGACCCGACAACGAGCACCGGGCTGCCGTCCTGCACCACGAAGGCGCTCACCAGCTCGGCGGCCCCGACGCCGCCGACGACGCTCGCGAGACCGGCCAGGGAGGCACGCGCGCGCATCGACATCATGATCGAAGCGTAGGGGCGCCGGCTGTGCGCCGGAAGAGAAGCCGGCGCGCGGCATGAGAGCCTTGGAGTCATCATGACGTCTCCTGCACCCGTCCGGCTCCGCGTCGACGACATCCCCGGGCACACCGGGCCCGGCACCGCCGACGAGGACGCCGTCTACGACACGTTCGTCTCCTGGGCGGAAGCCGGCGGCATCTCCCTCTACCCGGCGCAGGACGAGTCCGTCATCGAGATCGTCGCCGGCGCGAACCTGATCCTCAGCACGCCGACGGGCACCGGCAAGTCCCTCGTCGCCGTCGCCGCCCACTTCGCCGCACTCGCCCGGGGGGAGCGCAGCTACTACACCGCGCCGATAAAGGCGCTCGTCTCGGAGAAGTTCTTCGCCCTGGTCGACATCTTCGGCGCCGAGAACGTCGGGATGATGACGGGCGACTCCGCCGTCAACGCCGACGCCCCGATCATCTGCTGCACCGCCGAGATCCTCGCCAACCTCGCCCTCCGGCACGGGGACGAGACACCCGCCGGCCAGGTCGTGATGGACGAGTTCCACTTCTACGCGGATCCCGACCGCGGGTGGGCCTGGCAGGTGCCCCTCCTCACGCTCCCGCACACCCAGTTCGTGCTCATGTCGGCGACCCTGGGCGACGTGACCGCGCTCGCCGCGGACCTGACGCGCCGCACCGGCCGCGACACGGCGACGGTCACCGGCGTCGAGCGGCCCGTGCCGTTGCACTACTTCTACGAGCTCTCGCCCATCCACGAGACCATCGACGACCTCCTGCACACCGGGCAGGCGCCGATCTACGTCGTCCACTTCTCGCAGCTCGCGGCGCTCGAACGCGCGCAGTCGCTCTCGAGCGCCAAGATCGCCGACCGCGAGCAGCGCGACCGCATCGCGGAGCTCATCGGAGACTTCCGCTTCACGACCGCCTTCGGCAAGACCCTCTCCCGGCTCCTGCGCCAGGGCATCGGCGTGCACCACGCGGGCATGCTCCCCAAGTACCGTCGGCTGGTCGAGCAGCTCGCGCAGCGCGGGCTCCTGCGCGTGATCTGCGGCACCGACACCCTCGGCGTCGGGATCAATGTGCCGATCCGCACCGTGCTGCTCACCGCGCTGACGAAGTTCGACGGAACGCGGATGCGGCAGCTCAACGCCCGCGAGTTCCACCAGATCGCGGGCCGCGCCGGTCGCGCGGGCTTCGACACGGCCGGCACCGTCGTCGCGCAGGCGCCCGAGCACGAGAGCGAGAACCTCAAGGCGATCGAGAAAGCGGGCGACGACCCGAAGAAGCGGCGCAAGATCGTCCGGAAGAAGGCCCCGGACGGCTTCGTGTCGTGGGGCGAGCCGTCGTTCCGCAAGCTGATCGAGGCGGAGCCCGAGACGCTCGCCTCGTCGATGCAGATCACCAGCGCCATGCTGATCAACGTCATCGGCCGCGGCGGGGACGTCTACGGGCATGTGCGCGCACTCGTGTTCGACAACCACGAACCCTGGAAGCGGCAGCTCGCCCTGGCCCGGCGGGCGATCGAGCTGTACCGCTCCCTCCTGACCGCCGGAGTGATCGAGAACGTGGCAGGCGAGATCCGGCTCACGGTCGACCTGCAGCCCAACTTCGCCCTCAACCAGCCGCTCTCTCCGTTCGCGCTCGCCGCGTTCGAGCTCTTCGACGCCGCGTCGCCGCAGTTCGCTCTCGACATCGTCTCGGTCGTGGAGGCGACGCTGGACGATCCGCGTCCGGTGCTCTCGGCGCAGCAGTTCCAGGCGCGCGGGGAGGCGGTCGCCGCGATGAAGGCCGAGGGAATCGAGTACGACGAGCGCATGGAGGCGCTCGAGCAGGTCACGCATCCGAAGCCGCATGCGGAGCTGCTCGAGGACGCCTTCGCGACCTACGCGTCCAGCCAGCCCTGGGTGGCCGACTTCGAGCTGAGCCCCAAGTCCGTCGTGCGGGACCTCTACGAGCGCGCCATGACGTTCGGCGAGTTCATCGCGTTCTACAAGCTCGCACGCTCGGAGGGCGTCGTGCTCCGCTACCTCTCCGATGCGTACCGTGCGCTCGGGCAGACCGTGCCGCTCGACCTGCGCACGGAGGAGCTGCGCGACATCATCGAGTGGCTCGGCGAGCTGGTGCGGCAGGTGGACTCCAGCCTGCTGGACGAGTGGGAGGAGCTCGTGCACCCCGACGCCGCCCGCCATGCCGCCGAGGCCGGCGCACTCGCACCGCCCGCGCCGCGCACCGTCACCACCAACCGGCGCGCCTTCTTCGTCCTCGTGCGCAATGAGCTGTTCCGGCGCGTGCAGCTGGCCGCCCTCGACCGGGTGCCGGAACTCGGGGTGCTGGAGGCCGAGGCCGCCGCACTGGCGGAGTCCGCCGCCCCCTCCTTCACGGAACAGGAGTGGGATGCCGCGCTCGAGGACTACTACGCGGAGCACGACGAGATCCTGACGGACGCGGCCGCGCGCTCCGGCGCGATGATCGTGGTGGACGAGTCGACCGCCGCCGCAGAGGGTGTCTGGCGGGTGCGTCAGATCCTGTCCGACCCGGCCGGGGACCACGACTGGGGGATCAGCGCCGACGTGCTGCTGGAGGCGTCCGCGCGGGCCGGGGTGGCCGTCCTCCGTGTCACCGCGGTGGGGCGTCTCTGACGATTTTGACGCCGGACCGCAGGCGTGTGAGTATCTACACGGTCGCTTGATGGCGCGCCAGGTCACTTGCATGACATCCCGGTGAACGGTTGGATCGGGGTGGACCGCATCCCCCACACGAGAAAGTATCCGGTGGACCTCACCCTCATCATCGTGCTGGTCATCGCGCTGGCCTTGTTCTTCGACTTCACGAACGGTTTCCACGACACCGCGAACGCGATGGCGACCCCCATCGCGACCGGCGCCATGAAGCCGAAGGTGGCCGTCGCCCTGGCCGCCGTCCTCAACCTGATCGGCGCGTTCCTGTCCACGGAGGTGGCGAAGACCATCTCCGGCGGCATCATCCGGGAGGGCTCCGGCGGGGTGCAGATCACACCGGAGCTGATCTTCGCCGGCCTCGTCGGCGCGATCGTCTGGAACATGGTCACCTGGCTGTTCGGGCTGCCCTCGTCGTCCAGCCACGCGCTGTTCGGCGGTCTGATCGGCGCCGCCATCGTCGGGGCGGGTATCGGGGCGGTGGACTTCGTCGTCGTGCTCGACAAGGTCATCCTCCCCGCCCTCATCGCGCCGGTCACCGCCGGTGTCGTGGCGTACTCGGCCACGAAGCTCGCCTACTGGATCACGCGACGCTATGACGGCCGTCCCGACGGGCGCGGAGGGTTCCGGTACGGCCAGATCTTCTCCTCGTCGCTCGTCGCACTCGCGCACGGCACCAACGATGCCCAGAAGACGATGGGCGTCATCACGCTCACCCTCATCGCCGCCGGACTCCAGACGGCGGGAACCGGCCCCGAGCTGTGGGTGGTCGTCTCCTGCGCCCTCGCCATCGCGATCGGCACGTACTCGGGCGGCTGGCGCATCATCCGCACCCTCGGTCGCGGCCTCACCGAGGTCAAGCCCGCACAGGGCTTCGCGGCCGAGACGAGCACCGCAGCGACGATCCTCGCCTCCAGCCACCTCGGCTTCGCCCTCTCGACCACGCAGGTCGCTTCCGGTTCGGTCATCGGGTCGGGCCTCGGCCGTCGCGGTTCGTCGGTGCGCTGGGGGACGGCAGGGCGCATCGCGATCGGCTGGCTGCTCACCCTTCCCGCGGCGGCCATCGTCGGCGCCGTCGCCGCGCTGATCGCGGGACTCGGCCCCGTGGGCATCCTCGTCGACACCGTGCTCGGCGTGGTCGTCGTCGCCCTCATCTTCTGGCTGTCGCGGCGCAACCAGGTGCACAGCGCCAACGCGGTCGAGCCCGCCCCCGTGCAGGGTCAGAGCGAGGTCGCCGCCTCGGGCCGCGCCGTCAAGATCAAGAAGGTCAAGCCGCTCAAGAAGGAGCGCGCTCGCAAGGAGTCCGCATGAACGGCATCGACTGGGTCGCCTTCCTCATCGTCTTCGCGGCCGCCATCGTGGGGGCGTGCGTCGTCGTGAGCCTCTACGCACTCGGCACGCGCCTGCTCGCCGTCGCCGGGCGCGCGCTCTTCGTCGAGCCGGTGGAGTTCACGGACGCGATCACGGTGATCACGCCGGAGGAGGCCGCGAAGGCCCAGCGCAAGGCCGCCAAGGCCCGCAAGAAGAACCCGCTGACGGACGGCCAGAAACGATTGGCCCTCACCGGCGCCTACGCCTGTTTCGTGCTCACCGGCTGCGCCGTCCTCTACGGCCTCTACCTCATCATCCCGTTCTTCCACGCCTGAGGTGCCGCGAGGTTCACGTCCTTGCGCTCAAATCGCGGATCTAGCGGCAACGACGTGAACTTCGGCGGCGGTCGGGTCAGTCGGTTCCGCGGAGGCGGGCGACGGTGCGCATGAGGTGGTACACGACGATCGCCGCGATGGTGCCGAGGGCGATGCCGTTGAAGGTGAGCTGACCGAGATTGAGCGTGAAGTCGGCGATGCCGACGACCAGCGCGGTCGCCGCGGTGAACTGGTTGACGGGCTTGGAGAAGTCGACCTTGTTGTCGAGCCAGATCTTGACGCCGATGATTCCGATCAGGCCGTACAGGGCCGTCGTCACGCCGCCCAGCACACCGGCCGGGATGGTGTTGATGACCGCGCCGACCTTGGGGGAGAGGCCGAGGAGCACTGCGACGATGCCGGCCACCCAGTACGCGGCCGTCGAGTAGACCTTGGTCGCCGCCATGACGCCGATGTTCTCGCCGTACGTCGTCGTGCCGGAGCCGCCGAAGAATCCGGCGACGGTGGTCGCGAGGCCGTCCGCGAAGAGGGCGCGGCCGGTGAGCTTGTTGACGGACGGGTCGGTCAGCTGTGCGACGCCGCGGATGTGCCCCACGTTCTCGGCGACGAGCACGAGCACGACCGGCAGGAACGCCGGCAGGATGCCGAAGGTCGCCCCCGGATTCTCGAAGGGGTTGGCAGGCAGGGCGAAGGTCGGGAGCCCGATCCAGTCCGCCTTGGCGACCGCCGAGAAGTCGACCTCTCCCATGACGACGGCGAACACGTAGCCGACGGCGACGCCGACGAAGATCGACAGCCTCCCGAGCAGGCCCTTGAAGAGCACCGTGCAGAGGATGACTGCGAGCAGGGTGACGAGGGCCGTCCACGGCGCCTGGACGAAGTTGTTCTTGGCCGCGGGAGCCAGGTTGAAGCCGATCAGCGCCACGATCGCACCGGCCACGACGGGCGGCATGAGCGCGTCGATCCAGCCCGTGCCGGTGAGGATGACGATGCCGCCGACGAGAGCGAGCAGGATGCCGACCGCGACGATGCCGAAGAGCGCGCTGCCCATCCCGTTGCTCGCCGTCGCCGCCGTGATCGGCGCGATGAAGGCGAACGACGAGCCCAGGTAGCTCGGGAGGCGGTTGCCGGTGATGAGCAGGAACAGGATGGTGCCGACACCGGAGAAGAGCAGTGTCGTGCTGGGCGGGAAGTGCGTGAGCACCGGGACCAGGAAGGTCGCGCCGAACATGGCGACGACGTGCTGGGCGCCGAGCCCGATGGTGCGGGGCCAGCTGAGACGCTCGCCGGGGAGCACGATCTCGTGGGCGCCGACGTTCTTTCCGTCGCCGTGCAGGGTCCAGGGCAGGGCCATTCAGGGTGTCCTTCGCTCGTGGAAATGGGAATTAGGCTTGAGTGCGGCGCGTCGCGCCCGCGAATCCGCTCCGAATGTTCAGAGCACGTTCATCGACACATCCGCTTTCGAGATAGTACGGGAGATCACCATTTCCGAATCGACCACCGCACCAGCGCCGACCGGCACGGGGCGCCTCGACCGGTTCTTCGAGATCACCAAGCGCGGCACCACCTGGGCGACCGAGGTGCGCGGAGGTGTGCTCACGTTCGTGACGATGGCGTACATCGTCATCCTCAACCCGCTCATCCTCGGCGGGACCCCGGACGTCTCCGGCCACTCGCTGCAGGGCGCGCAGGTCGCGGCCGTCACCGCGCTGAGCGCCGGAGTCATGACCGTGCTGTTCGGTCTCGTGGCGCGCCTGCCGTTCGCGTTCGCCGCAGGCCTCGGCATCAACTCCTTCCTCGCGGTGAACGTGGTGCAGGTGCTGACGTGGCAGGAGGCGATGGGCCTCGTCGTCATCAACGGTCTGATCATCGTGCTGCTCTCGGCGACCGGCCTGCGCAAGCTGATCTTCAACGCGGTCCCCGCACAGCTCAAGACGGCGATCACGGTCGGCATCGGCCTCTTCATCGCCTTCATCGGCTTCGTCGACAGCGGCTTCGTCCGCAGCACGAACATGTCGTCGCCGCCCGTGCAGCTCGGCGAGGCGGGATCGATCGCGACCGTCCCGACCCTGATCTTCCTGCTCGCCCTGGTCATCATGGGCGTGCTCATGGCGCGCAAGGTGAAGGGCGCCCTGCTCATCGGCATCGTCGCGGCCACCGTCGTCGCGATCATCGTCGAGGCGATCTGGCCGGTCGGACCGTCGCTGGGCGGCAAGAACGCGGGAGGCTGGAACCTCACCGTCCCGCAGCTCCCGAGCTCGCTGGTCTCGCTCCCGAACCTCGGCCTCGTCGGGCAGGTGGACGTGTTCGGCTCGTTCGGCCGGATCGGCGCACTGGCCGCGATCATGCTCGTCTTCACGCTCGTGTTCACGAACTTCTTCGACGCCATGGGCTCGATGACGGGGCTCGCGCGCAGCGCCGGCCTGGCGAAGGAGGACGGCACGTTCCCGCGCCTGCAGCCCGCGCTCATCGTGGAGGGCGTCGGCGCCGTGGTCGGCGGTGCGACCTCCTCGTCGTCCAACACGGTCTTCGTCGAGTCCGCGTCGGGAATCGGCGAGGGCGCCCGCACCGGGTTCGCGTCCGTCATCACCGGCGTGCTGTTCCTGCTGGCGATGTTCTTCACACCGCTGACCCAGGTGGTGCCGCTCGAGGTCGCCGCCGCCGCCCTCGTGATCGTCGGTGCGCTGATGGTCGTGCAGATCCGGCACATCGACTTCGGCGAGTTCTCGAGCGTGCTGCCGGTGTTCCTGACGATCATCGTCATGCCGCTGACCTACTCGATCGCGAACGGCATCGGGGTCGGCTTCATCAGCTGGGTGCTCGTGCGCTCGCTGTCGGGCAAGGCCCGCGAGATCAGCCCGCTGCTCTGGATCGTGGCCGCCGGCTTCCTGATCTACTTCGCGCGCGGTCCGATCGAGGCGTTCCTGCCGCACTGAACGCGGTGATCCGGCTCGGGGTAACCCCCGAGCCGGATCCGGGGGTTTCCCCGATGCCGCGGGCCCGAGCGCTCCGCTTGACTGGAGTCATGACCAGCACCACCACCAGCACCCCTCCCTCGACCGCCCCCGCCGCCGTCCCCGCTGCAGCCCGCACGCTCAGCGTGACGAGCTTCGTGCTCGGCCTCGCGTCGATCGTGTTCGGCTGGACGTTCGTCGCCCCGATCGCGGGCCTCGTCGTCGGCATCCTGGCCCTCGGCCGTGAACCGCTCGGCCGGACGTTCGCCATCTGGGGAATCGTCCTCAACGCGCTCATGCTCTTCGGCGTCCTCATCGGCCTCGTGCTGGCCCTCGCAGGCATCGGTCTGGGCCTGACGTTCCTGCCGTTCGCGTTCCTCTGACCGGCCGGGGTCGTCCCTCCTGAGAGAATGGAGGGATGGAACAGTCCCCCCTCGGCCCCCGCAGCTACGTCGTCCGCGGCCGCAAGACCGAAGCGCAGCAGCGCGCGATCGATGAGCTCTGGCCCGTCTACGGCGTCGAGTTCGACGGCTCTCCGCTCGACCTCGACACGCTGTTCGGCCGTGTCGCCGAGCGGACGGTCGAGATCGGCTTCGGCAACGGGGAGAACCTCCTGACGCTCGCGGAGCGGCATCCCGAGCGGGACTTCCTCGGTGTGGAGGTGCACGGGGCCGGCGTCGGGCGGGTCCTGGCGGGGGCGCGCGACCGCGAGCTCACCAACATCCGCATCGTGCGCCACGACGCCGTCGAGGTCTTCCACACCGGGCTCGCCGCGGGCGGCATCGCCGAAGTGCTGATCTTCTTCCCCGACCCCTGGCCGAAGGCGCGGCACCACCGGCGCCGCCTGGTGCAGCCCGAGTTCGCGAAGCTGATCGTGCGTGCCCTCGCCTCCGACGGCGTCCTGCGGCTCGCGACCGACTGGGAGCCGTACGCCGAGCACATGGTGGAGGTGCTCGACGCCGAGCCCGCCCTCGTCAACGTGGCGGGCGCAGCGCACTACATCCCGCGGCCGGAGGACCGCCCCGTCACGAAGTTCGAGCGACGCGGCGAGAGGCTGGGCCACGCGATCTTCGACCTGGAGTACCGTCCCCGTCCGTAGGATGGGCGCATGACCACTGGGCTCACCGCCATCGGGCAGACCGTCGCCGCTCTGCGCACCGCCTTCGACAGCGGGGCGACGAAGCCCCTCGGCTGGAGGGTCGCACAGCTGCGTGCCCTGCGCCGACTGCTCACCGAACGGGCGCCGGAGCTCGAGGACGCCCTGCTGGCCGACCTCGCGAAGAACCCGACCGAGTCGCAGATCGCCGAGATCGGCTTCGTCGTGGGCGAGATCGACCACATGCTGCGCAACCTGCGCCGCTGGCTGCGCCCGAGGCGCGTGAGCGTGCCCGGCGCGCTCCTGCCCGCGAAGGCGTCGACGATGCTGGAACCGGTGGGGGTCGTGCTGATCATCGCGCCGTGGAACTACCCGGTGCAGCTCCTGCTCGCGCCGCTGGTCGGTGCGCTGGCGGCCGGGAACGCCGTGCTCCTGAAGCCGTCCGAGCTCGCGCCCGCCACGTCCGCGGCGATGGCTCGGCTGATCCCGCAGTACCTGGACACCCGGGCGGTCGCGGTCGTCGAGGGCGCCGTCGACGAGACCACCGAGCTGCTGACGCACCGGTGGGACCACATCTTCTTCACCGGCAACGGGCGCGTCGGCCGCATCGTCGCGACCGCGGCCGCCCAGCACCTGACGCCCGTCACCCTGGAGCTCGGCGGCAAGTCGCCGGTCTACGTGGACGATTCGGTCGACCTGGGCGCGGCCGCCCGCCGGATCGCGTGGGGCAAGTTCATGAACGCGGGCCAGACCTGCGTCGCGCCCGACTACGTGCTCGCGACCGCCTCGGTCTCGGCCCGGCTCGCGGACGCGCTCCGCGTCGCCGTGCACGAGCTCTACGGCGACGACCCCGCGCAGAGCCCCGACTACGGCAGGATCGTCGACGACCGGCAGTTCCGCCGCCTCGCCGGGCTGCTCGACGGCTCGGGGACGACGGCCCTGGGCGGTGCTCGGGAGGCGTCGAGCCGCTACCTCGCCCCGACCGTGCTCACCGATGTCCCGCGTGAGGCGGCGGTGATGCGCGAAGAGATCTTCGGTCCCATCCTGCCGATCGTCCCCGTCG
The DNA here is from genome assembly GCF_020521355.1 of Leifsonia sp. LS1. Taxonomy (NCBI): domain Bacteria; kingdom Bacillati; phylum Actinomycetota; class Actinomycetes; order Micrococcales; family Microbacteriaceae; genus Leifsonia; species Leifsonia sp. LS1. The sequence continues at coordinate 600,491 of NZ_BPER01000002.1, read as the reverse complement.
CCGACCTCGACGACGCCATCCGGTTCATCCGGGCGGGGGACAAGCCGCTCGCGCTCTACGTGTTCACCGAGCGCGCCTCCGTCCGCCGTCGTCTCCTCACCGAGACGAGCTCCGGCGCGGTCGGCTTCGGCGTCCCGGCCGCGCACCTCGCGGTCGGCGGACTGCCGTTCGGCGGTGTGGGGGAGAGCGGCGTCGGCGCCTATCACGGCGAGCGGTCGCTCCGCGCTTTCAGCCACGAGAAGGCGGTGCTGAGCAAGTCCCTCGCGCCCGACACGATGAAGCTGATCTACCCGCCGTACACGGAGGGCAAGGACCGCTTCGCGCGGGGACTGCTGCGCAAGCTGGGCTGACCTGCGACGTCTCGGATTCGAGACGGATCGTCCACCGCGCGGGCAGGGGCGGGAGGTAGGTTGGATGCTGTCGGCGGCCACGAACGGCCGACACCCCGCGCCGGGAGACTCCGGCGAGCCAACCGCACAACGAGAGGCAACGGTGCTGACCGTGAACCCCACAGCCCAGATGGACGAATCCCCGACGAAACCGATCCCGGTGCTCCCGACCGCCGTGGTCGACGCGTCCGAGAATGTCTCGGACGTCCCCGATCCGAGCGCGTCCGGCGGACCGACCCGCACGGAGACCGACTCGCTCGGCAGCCGTGAGATCCCGGCGGACGCCTACTGGGGCGTCCACACCTCCCGTGCGCTCGAGAACTTCTCGATCGCCAAGCGTCCCATCTCGGTCTACCCCGACCTCATCGTCGCCCTGGCCAGCGTCAAGCAGGCCGCCGCGCGCGCCAACCTCGAGATCGGCGTGCTCGAGCCGCACAAGGCCGACCTGATCGACCGCGCCTGCCAGCTCATCATCGACGGCCGCTTCCACGACCAGTTCGTCGTCGGCGTCATGCAGGGCGGTGCGGGCACCTCCACCAACATGAACGCGAACGAAGTCATCGCCAACGTGGCGCTGGAGCTCGACGGCCGCCCGAAAGGCGACTACGCCGCGCTCAGCCCGATCGACGACGTCAACCGCAGCCAGAGCACCAACGACACCTACCCGACGGCCATCAAGATCGCGTTGACGTTCGCCCTCGACGATCTGCTGCGTGAGCTGGGCGAGCTGCGCGACTCCTTCTCGCGCAAGGGACGGGAGTTCCGCCACATCCTCAAGGTCGGCCGCACGCAGCTGCAGGACGCGGTCCCGATGACCCTCGGGCAGGAGTTCCACGGCTTCGCGACGACCCTCACCGAGGACCACGCACGCCTCACCGAGACCAAGTGGCTGCTGGCGGAGATCAACCTCGGCGCCACGGCGATCGGCACGGGCATCACGGCCGACCCCGGCTATGCGGCGGCGGCGGTGGCGCACCTCAACGCCATCACGGGTCTGAGCCTGGAGACCGCGCCCGACCTGATCGAGTCGACCAGCGATGCGGGTGCGTTCATGTCGTTCTCCGGTTCGCTCAAGCGCAGCGCCATCAAGCTCTCGAAGATCTGCAACGACCTGCGGCTGCTCTCGTCGGGCCCGCAGGCCGGTCTCGGTGAGATCAACCTCCCACCGCGGCAGGCCGGGTCGAGCATCATGCCCGGCAAGGTCAATCCGGTGATCCCGGAGGTCGTCAACCAGGTGGCGTTCTCGGTCGCCGGCGCCGACGTCACGGTGACCATGGCGGCGGAGGGCGGCCAGCTCCAGCTCAACGCCTTCGAGCCGGTGATCGCGCACTCGCTGCTGCAGAGCATCACCTGGATGACCCAGGCGTTCCACACGCTCCGGGTCAACTGCGTGGACGGTATCACCGCCAACGAGGAGCGCCTCGGCGCGATGGTCGGGTCGTCCGTCGGCGTGATCACGGCGCTCACGCCGCACATCGGCTACGCCGCTGCCGCCGCGCTCGCCAAGTCGGCGCTGCTCACCGGCCACAACGTCGCCGACCTGGTGGTGGACGCCAAGCTGATGAGCCGCGACGAGGTCACGCGGCTGCTGTCGCCGGCGCGTCTGAGCGGTCTGGAGGCGATCACGACGGCGATCCCGGTGATCGCACCGGAGGAGTCGGCGGAGTAGCGCTCCGGCGCTCGGCCGCGAGGCGGCGCGCCGTCAACCGCGCGCTTCGGCCTCGCGGAACAGCGCCAGCATGTCGCGCCCGAGCTGGTGCGGCGCCGTCTCGCACGGGCTGTGGCCGGTGCGGTAGACCGCGAGGTGCGCGCCGAGCGCGTCGGCGTTCTCGGCGTGGAGGCGAGTCGGCCACAGGTCGTGGTCGCCGGTGGCCACGAGCACGGGGATTCCGCTGGCGGCGACGCGGGCACGCACATCCGGCACACGCTTCATGAGGCCGACCATGTCGTCGACGCTGGACCGGCGGGTGAGGTCGAACCGCGAGCGGACGAAGGCGAGGCGACTCGGCGGCACCTTGTTCTTGTTGGTCACGATGCCCCAGATCATGAGCCCGGCGCCCTGGTGGCCGTTCAGCAGCCAGCTCAGCCAGCCGATCACGCGGACCCCTCGGAAGGCCTGCCCCGGCTCGGGCGGCGTGGTCAGCAGCGTGAGGGAGCGGAAGAGGCCGGGCTGGTCGACGAGCGCCAGCTGCGCCACGATCCCGGCGAAGGAGTAGCCGAGCACGTGTGCGGGGCCGCCGTCGCGCAGAAAAGCGACGAAGTCCGCGACCAGCAGCTCGTACGTGTAGTGGCCGCCCGGCGGAGGTCCTGCGTCGGCGGACTCGTACTGGCCGGCGAGGTCGTAGCTCTGCACGTAGTAGCCGGCGGCCGCGATGATCGGTGCGAGCAGGAAGAAGTCCTCCTTGGAGCCGGTCGCACCCGGGACCATCACGACGCGCGGATGCGCAGGGTCGCCGAGGGAGGCGACGGCGAGCCGGCCGCTCGGGGCGTCGAACCGGGAGAACACCGTGCCCACCGGCGCGACGGACCAGTCGATGTCGGGCAGGGCCGCGTCGAGCCGGGCGCACTCGTCGCCGCCGCCCGTGATTCCGGGGCGTCTCTCACCGATGGACATGCCCTCACGCTAGCCGACGGCGTGCGCGAATGCAGGCAATGCCGTCAGGTGACGCGGCAGTAGGTCGTCAGATAGCCGATGCCGCCGATCGAGACGGTGACGGTCGACTTGTCGCGCAGGAACACCGGGGGAGTGCGCGAGTAGCCGGCTCCGCCCGGGCTCCCGGTCGAGATCAGCGTGCCCGGCTGGATGGTCGCCGAGTGCGAGAGGAACTCGATGATCTGGGCGACCGAGCGCACCATGTCCGCGGTGGAGGCGTCCTGCAGGATCGTCCCGTCGACGTTCGTCGTGAGCCACAGGTCTTGCGGGTCGGCGATCTCGTCGGCGGTCACGACGACCGGGCCGTTCGGGGTGAAGCCGTCGAACGACTTGCAGCGCGACCACTGCGCCTCGGAGAACTGGAGGTCGCGGGCCGTGATGTCGTTGACCACCGTGTACCCGAAGACGTAGTCGAGCGCGTCGCGAGCGGAGACGTTGCGCGCCGGTCGCCCGATGATCACGCCCAGCTCTGCCTCGTAGTCCACCTGCGTAGTGAGGTCCTCCGGCCAGGACGTGGTGCCGCCGTGACCGGCGAGCGAGTTCGGCCAGAGCGAGAAGACGGTCGCGGCCTTCTCGCTGCGCAGCTTGAGCTCGGAGGCGTGGGCAGCGTAGTTGGCGCCGATGGCGATGACCTGTGGCGGACGCAGCACGGCGGAGGCGTGGCGCAGCTCATGGACCGGGCTGAGCGGCCGGCCGGTGGCGACCGCCGCATCGACGAGCGCGCGCACGTCGGCCAGCGCGCCCTCACCGCGTTCGATCAGATCCTGCAGGTCGCGTGGCGCGTCCGGCATGATCTCGTCGAGGAAGAGGGCGCCGTCGGCGACGACGGCGGCCAGACGCGGCGACGCATCGGGGGTGGCGCTGAGGTGCGAGAATCTCACACCTTCCAACCTAACGGGGACGCGGGGTCAGTGGTACTCGACAGTCCGTCGGTCGGCGACCGTACCGGTCGACGCGGTGTCGAAGGGTGGGGTGCGTCAGGCGACGGCGCCGGGAGCCTGTTCCGCGTGCTCCTCGCGCCAGCGCCGGCGCGCGGCCCGGCGGCGCCACGGCGACTCCTCCGGCAGGTGCAGCCAGAGCGTCCCGAACGCCCAGGAGAGCCGTCGTCCGAAGCCGCGCCACGTCGAGAAGGGCCGCGCCGAGATGCCGACGGTGAGCCGTTCGTCGTAGCGGACGATCACGCCGGGGTCGAGATGGAAGGCGAGGTCGAGATCGTCGTGCACCTCGCGCATCCCGCTGTGCACGGCGTCGCGCGCGCCGGCCCACACTTCCCGGCGCATGGCGAAGTTGGAGCCGAAGATCGGCGGATGGCCCAGCCAGATCTCCATCGACCAGAAGTAGCCGCCGATGTAGAGCACTTGCCCGAGCCCGGCGATCAGCGGGTTGCCGTCGTAGAAGACGCCCGGCCCCGTGAGCACTCCGATCTCGGGGGAGTCGACGAACTCGGCCTCGATGTGGAGGAGCCAGTCGACGGGTGGACGGGAGTCGGCGTCGATGCGCGCGATGATGTCGCCCGTGGCGGCGTCGTATCCCGTTGCCGCAGCAGGCCAGATGCCGCGGACCGGCTGCTCGATCACCCGTGCGCCGGCGGCGCGGGCGACCTCCGCCGTGTCGTCGGTGCTGCCGTTGTCGACGACGATGATCTCGTCGGCTGGACGGAGCTGTGCGGCGAGGTCCGCGAGGCTGGTGCGCAGCATCTCCGCGTCGTCAAGCGCGGGGATGACGACGGTGATCGAGAGCACTGCTCGCCTCACCCCTCCCCTGCGTACTACCGGTTGTAGTGCGATCCTACGCTCAGGCGGCCCGCCAGAGGTGCATTCCGGCGTAGCTGCGCCAGGGGGCCCAGCGCGCTCCGTGGGCGCCCAGCCCCCGGGGGTCGGAGGGGAGCCCGAGGTTCGCGGCGCCGTGGCGCAGGGCGAGGTCGCCGGTGAGGAGGATGTCGGGGCTGCCCAGGACACGGAGTGCGATGTAGCCGGCGGTCCAGGGGCCGATCCCGGGCATCGCGAGGAGGCGGGACTCGAGCTCGTCGCGCGATTCGCCGACGTCGACGCGGAGCGAGCCGTCCGCGAGGGCCGCAGCGACGCCGACGATCGATGCGACGCGGCGGGCGGGGCCGCGGAGGACATCGTGTCCGTGCTCGGCGATGGCGGCGGCGGTCGGGAAGAGGCGGGTGAAACCGTCGAGGTCGATGCGCTCGCCGAGCACCTCGGTGAGCCGCGAGAGCGCGGTGCGCGCGGCGGATACGGAGATCTGCTGGCCGATGAGCGCACGGAAGACGATCTCCTCGGCGTCGACCGCGCCGGGCACGCGACGCCCGGGGGCGTCGAGGACACTGGGCGCGAGTGCCGGGTCGGAGGCGAGGGCGGTGTCGATCGCAGCGGCGTCCGCGTCCAGGTCGAGAAGTCGGCGCACCCGGGAGACGAGCGGGGCCAGGTCGGCGACGTCGGCGAGGGTGGCGTCGCACTGCACGGCGGGGGCCTCGGCCGTGCCGGTGAGGCTCAGACGCACGACGGCGGGACCGTGCGGGAGCCGGAGGGCGCGGGCGTACGAGGTGTCGCCTCCCGCCTCCAGGCCGGCCACGGAGCGCGCGGAGAGGAAGGCGAGCAGCGCGCGGCCGTCGAACGGCGCGCGGGCGGGCAGGCGAAGGCTCAGAGTGGCGCCGCCGCCCTCTGACGGCGCGGCAGGAGTCGGGCGGCGGGCCGCTGCACGGATGCCTCCCGGGGTCGTCCGGTAGATCTCGGAGATCGTCTCGTTGAACTGACGCACGCTGGTGAAGCCGGCCGCGAAGGCGACGTCCGTGATCGGGAGGTCGGTGCCGGTCAGCAGCAGGCGCGCGGTCTGGGCACGATGCGCGCGGGCGAGGGCGAGCGGGCCGGCGCCGAGCTCGGCGGTGAGCACACGTCCGAGGTGACGAGGGGTGTAGCCGAGACGCTGGGCGAGACCGGGCACGCCCTCCCGCTCGACCGTGCCGTCCGAGATCAGGCGCATCGCGCGGGCGGCGAGGTCGTCGCGCATGTTCCACTCGGGCGAACCGGGGACGGCATCGGGCAGGCAGCGCTTGCACGCGCGGAGCCCTGCCTCGTGCGCGGCCGCCGCGGTGAGGTAGAAACTCACGTTCCCGGGCTTCGGGGTGACGGCCGGGCAGCTCGGGCGGCAGTAGATGCCGGTGGAGTGGACGCCGGTGATGAACTGCCCGTCGAACCGGGAGTCACGGGCGTTCATCGCGCGGTAGCGCTCGGCGAAGACGGGGTCGTCGAGCGGGTCGGGGCGGGGGCCGGTGGTGCGTGCCATTGCCTCAGCCTGACACGCTCCACCGACTTCGGATAGCGGAAATCGGACATGAGCGCGGTCGCCGCTCACCGGTCCCGGCCACAGCCGCGCGGCCTCGCTAGCCTGGGGGCATGGATGTTCTCGACTGGCTGGCGGCGGCCCTCGGCGACGAGGCGATCGCGGCGGGCGTGCTCACCACGGACCCGGCCCTCCTCGACGCGGTCCGCACCGACCGGTCGGGCTGGTGGGCCGACGGCTCCCCGCTCGCCCTGGTCAGCGCCACGACGATCGAGCACGTGCAAGCCACCCTTCGCGCGGCGAGCGAGTTCCGCGTGCCGGTCGTCCCGCGTGGCGCGGGAACGGGTCTGGCCGGCGGCGCCAACGGAACGCAGGGGGCCATCGTCCTCTCGGTCGCCGGCATGAACCGGATCCTCGAGGTGTCAGCGGAGGACCAGCTCGCCGTGGTCGAACCCGGCGTCGTGAACTCCGATCTCAATGACGCCCTGGAGCCTTCCGGGCTCTTCTTCGCCCCCGACCCCGCCAGCCGCGCGATCTCCACCGTCGGCGGCAACATCGCCACGAACGCGGGCGGCCTGCTCTGCGCCAAGTACGGCGTGACGCGGGAGGCCGTGCTCGCCCTCGATGTCGTCCTCTCCGACGGCCGTCTCATCCGCACCGGCCACCGCACGGTGAAGGGCGTGACCGGCTACGACCTCACGGCGCTCTTCGTCGGCTCGGAGGGGACGCTGGGCGTGATCGTCGGCGCGACGGTGCGACTCGTCCCGATCCCCGCCGGGGAGCCCACGACCCTGGGCGCGATCTTCTCGGACGTGCGCTCCGCCGCGGACGCTGCGGCCCGGGTCACCGCCGCCCGGCTGCGTCCGGCGATCATGGAGCTCGTCGACGGCCCGGCCCTCGAACGTATCTCGGCCCATCTCGGCGAGCAGACGCTTGCCGCGGCGTTCGGCACGACCGGGGGAGGCGCGTTCCTCCTGGTGCAGTTCGACGGCCCGTCGGCAGCCGCGGATGCCGCGACGGCGGGCGGGCTGATCTCCGCCGCGGGCGGGGCGGTGCGGGTCGCGGCCGATCCGGCGGAGGGGGAGCATCTGCTGGCGATCCGCCGCGCCTTCCACCCGGCCCTCGCCGCGAGCGGCGAGGTGCTCATCGAGGACGTCGCCGTCCCGCGCTCCCGGATGCCGGAGATGTTCGAGGCGATCGAGCGGATCTCGCAGCGCCACGGCATCCCCATCCCGACGGTCGCTCACGCCGGCGACGGCAACCTCCACCCGAACTTCGTCTACGCGGGGGAGGAGCCGCCGCCCGCGGTATGGGAGGCGGCGGGCGAGCTCTTCCGCACGGCGATCGAGCTCGGCGGCACCCTGACGGGCGAGCACGGTGTGGGCGTGCTCAAGCGGCGGTGGCTGGCCGACGAGCTGGGCCCGGACTCCTACGAGCTGCAGGTGAAGCTGAAGTCGGTCTTCGACCCGCTCGGCATCCTCAACCCGGGCAAGGTGTTCGGCTAGACCCGCTGCGCCAGCACCGGCTCCGCATCCGCGAAGGCGCCGGCTTCGTCGTGGGAGGGCGTGTCGAAGACGTGGGCCGTGCGCACGGCCGACGTGACAGGGGCCCAACCGGGTTCGCCAGTGCGGATGAAGGAGACCGCGGCGCCGTGCACGTCGTCGGCGAGCGACTGCGGCGGATTCGCGCCGGCGAGATCCTCCACCCGCTCGAGGTCGAGTCCGTCGAACCAGAACGGCACGTCGAGGCAGTGGGAGGCCGTGCCGTTCGCCCCGGAGCGCCAGGCGAACCGGTAGAGCCAGGTCGGTGCGTCCGCCTGCCCCCTGGCCAGGGCGACGGCCAGCGCCGGTGCGCGGAAGAGGGTGTCGGTCACGAACTGGCCCACGAGGTCGGCCGTGTCGGCGTCCGGGTGCGCGGCGCTGTACGCCCCGATCGTCGCCTCCGGGACGCCGAACGAGGACAGGAGGGCGGCGGCGGGAACCGTCGCCAGCTGCTCGCGGAACGGCGTCAGAGCGCCTGTGAACTCCTGGTCGGTGGCACCGAGCAGGAGTGACTTGTCCGCGCCGGCTCCGTCGCGGAGCGCGTCGACGACCGGCTGCGGGAGGAGGTCGCCGTCGATGACGGGGCTCCACGTCAGCCCGCCGGAGATCAGCTGTCCGATTCCGGCGAGCGGATCCCCGTCTGCGCCGTCGGGAGCTGTCGCACGCGCCTGCAGTCCGAGGATGGTCTGCTCGTCGAGGGTGGAGAGCCCGGCCCTCGTCGGCTCCACTCCGCCCAGTTCCGCGACGCGGCGTCCGAGCGTCTCGGCCTCGTCGACGGCCAGGCCGCCCGCCGCCCCTGAGATGCTGATCGCCCGGTGGAAGAGCCCGGCGGCCCGCGGGACGCCGAGCAGCGTCAGCACCGCGCCGCCGCCCGCGGACTGCCCGGCGATAGTTACGGCGTCCGGGTCTCCGCCGAAGCGGGCGACGTTGTCGCGCACCCACTCCAGGGCGAGCAGCCAGTCGAGGACGGCTCGGTTGGCCGGGGCGTCCTCGATCCAGCCGAAGCCGTCGAACCCGAGCCGGTAGGAGACGGAGACGGTGACGACGCCGTCCCGGTTGAACGCCCGGCCGTCGTACCAGGGGCTCGCGGGGGAGCCGGCGACGAACCCGCCCCCGTGGATGTACACGAGCACGGGCAGCTTCGCGGCGGTGTCGCCGGGCGCGGGGGTGAACACGTTCACGTTCAGTGTCGAGTCGCCGGGGATGCTCGGCTCCGGGATCGCGGTCACCTCGGCCAGTGCCACCCGCTGGGGCGTCGGTCCGTACGCCGAGGCGTCGCGCACTCCGTCCCACGGCGCATGCGGAACGGGCGCGGCGAAGCGGAGGTCGCCGACCGGGGCCTCCGCGAACGGGATGCCGAGAAAGGCGGCGGACCCGTGGCGCCAGACGCCGGCGACGCGGCCGGACGCGGTGGGGACGACGGGAGGGGTGGGGTTCGACACGGGCGGGCTCCTTCGATCGCTTCGGGGTCGAGGCCAGCCTGCCACAGAAAACCGAGCAATGGTTGGGAAGTTCGCCGGCGGGGGTGAACCCGTTAAAAGACTCGACGCCCGGTGGTGCGGCGATGCCTGCAACGCTCCCGGGACGTCGAGTTATACCTCTAGCGTGCTCCTCCTCGACGCGATCCGCAAGACCCTTCTGCGTCGGCTCCGGCTGCGCGCACAGCGAACGGCTTTGACGCGGTGCCCGCGCACGGGTTGGATGGTGCGCATGGCAGAGAACACCAACCAGAAGCCCGAAGTCGACGCGCCCGAGGGCCCGGCTCCGGCGACGCTCGAGATCGTCGACATCGTGGAGGGGGCCGGCGCCGAGGCGACGCCGGGCGCCAAGGTCGACGTGCACTACCTCGGCGTGGAGTACGAGACCGGCGAGGAGTTCGACTCCTCGTGGAGCCGCGGGCAGTCCATCAACTTCCCGCTCAACAACCTCATCAAGGGCTGGCAGGAGGGCATCCCCGGCATGAAGGTCGGCGGCCGTCGCAAGCTCACGGTGCCGCCGGCGCTCGCCTACGGCCCGGCCGGCGGCGGTCACCCGCTGTCGGGCAAGACCCTCATCTTCGTCATCGACCTGCTCGGCGTCAGCTGAGCCGACCGCACGACGCGACGCGCCCCCTCCGGCTGCCGGAGGGGGCGCGTCGTCGTCCGGGGCTCTAGCCGTTCGGGAGGATCACCGCGCGGCCGCGGATCCTCCCCTCGTGCAGTCGTTCGTATGCCTTCGGTGCCTCGTCGAGCGAGTAGGTCTCGATCTCGACCTCCACCTGGCCGGTGCGCGCCAGATCGAGCACCTCGATCAGCTCGGCCCGGGAGCCCCAGTACGGCGTGCGGACGGCGGCGTCGTAGGCGATGCGGCCGAAACCGACCGCGAGCGCGCCGCCGCCGATGCCGACGATGGTGACATCGCCCTCCGCCGCGACCATCCCGCCCGCGAGGTCGACGGTCGGCTGCACGCCCACGAAATCGAACACGGCGTCGGCGCCGCGCCCCCCGGTGAGATCGCGCACGGCCGCCACCGCGTCGGGGTTCGACAGCAGGGTGTGCTGTGCACCGACCGTCGTGGCCAGGTCGAGCTTCTCCTGGTTGACGTCGAGGGCGACCACCGTCGCCCCGCTGATCGCACGCAGGATCTGGATGCCCACGTGACCGAGTCCGCCGGTGCCGATGACCACGGCGGTCGTCCCGGCGCCGAGCTTCGGCAGTGAGTTCTTGATCGCGTGATAGGGGGTGAGCCCGGCGTCGGTGAGGGAGACGTTGCGCACGGGGTCGAGGCCGTCGAGCGGGACGAGGTGGCGCTCGCTGTCGACGATCATGTACTCGGCCATCGAGCCGGGAGCGCCCAGCCCCGGCGGGCGGATCTGCTCCGCCTCGGCGTTCAGGCAGTAGTTCTCCTTGCCCTGTGCGCACATCCGGCACCGGCCGCAGCCCCACGGTCCGTAGACCGCGACCGCGTCTCCGGCGCGCACGCCGGTGACTCCCGCGCCGACCGCCTCGACGATGCCGGCGCCCTCGTGGCCGAGGGTGAGCGGCAGGCCGTACACGTACTGCTCGGCCGGGAGGCTCATGATGAACTCGTCGGAGTGGCACACGCCGGCGGCGGTGACCTTCAGGAGGACCTGCCCGGGTCCGACCTCCGGATCGGGGACCTCGACGACCTCGGGGCGAGAGCCGATCTCGCGATACTGCAATGCCTTCATGCCTCGGACGCTACCCGGTGCCCGCGCGGCTCTCTAGGGCCGATCGGCCCTCCGCCGGCGTGGGTCCCTCACCGCCGTCTGGTAGACTCGTCAGGTTGCCGTCTAACGGCCGCGGAGAAAGAGAGCCCAGGCATCAGGCCCCGGGCACCGCGCAACGAGAGGAAGGGGATCCCGTCTATGGCACTGGATGCTGATATCAAGAAGGCGATCATCGAAGAGTACGCTACCCACCCCGGTGACACCGGATCCCCCGAGGTCCAGGTCGCGATCCTGACCAAGCGGATCAAGGACCTCACCGAGCACCTCAAGGAGCACAAGCACGACCACCACTCGCGTCGTGGCCTGCTCCTCCTGGTCGGTCAGCGCCGCCGCCTGCTGGGCTACCTGTCGGACATCGACATCAACCGCTACCGTTCGCTCATCGAGCGCCTCGGTCTGCGTCGCTAGTCCTCGCAGAGGCAGCTCTTCGCTGACACCGCGAACTTCTTACGGACGGGCCGTCACCTTCGGGTGGCGGCCCGTTCGTGTCATCGGTCACGCGGATCCGCGCCGGGCCTCACCGCGGCGTCGTCGCGGATGTCGATCCGTGTGCGGCCGTCTTCGCCCGGGCCGATCTCGACACGTGGCTCGGCGTCCTCCTCCGTCGCCTTCGGGGCGGTGGTCAACTGGTCGGTGCGGGCGTCGTCGTGGGGCTTCTCCGGCATGGTCCCTCCTCGTTCGATCCCACCGTCCCGCGACGAGCGCCGCGGGGCAACCCCTCGGCATCCTGTTCGGCTCCCTCGTCACTCGTCGCGCAGGGCCGTGGCCTTCCGGGCCGCGAACGCGCGGTCGACCAGCGTCGCCGCGACGAGTGCCGCCGCGACGAGCGCGATCCCGATCGTCACACCCACGAGCCCCAGCACCGGCGACGCGAGGGGGAGGAGCAGCACGAGCAGGATCGCCGCGGCGGTCTTGAGCGGGCGGATCACGACCTCGGACACCAGCGGTGCGTGCAGCACGTAGAGCATCAGCAGGAACACGGCGACCGGGACGGCGACGGCGTACTCCACCGCCGTGTCCGACCCGCCGTGGTGCTCGGCGCCGGCCTGCACCGCGACTTCGAGGCCCGCACCGAGCGCCGCCAGCGAGGCGAACACGACGTAGTGTCCGTAGCCCCAGAAGAACGACAGATTGCGGCGGTTCGCCAGCCCTTCTGCCGCGGGCTCGAGGAAGTACAGCCACCAGAGCGCGAACAGCAGCACCAGGCCGGCGGCGGCGATCCAGACGAGGGCGGCGGAGAACCCGTGCGCTGCCAGGGCGTTCTGCACACCGATCGCGCTGGCCGACACGGACTCGCCCAGCACGATGATGGTGAACAATCCGTAGCGCTCCGCGATGTGGTGGGGATGCCAGGACGTCATCCCCGGCCGCTCCGCCCACAGCGGCACCGACAGCTCGAGAGCCGCGCCGACGAGGAACAGCCACGGGCGGGCGTCGACGGGGAGGAAGCCGAAGGCGACCCAGAACACCTGCACCACGGCGATACCGGAGGCGTACCGGATCGCCGTCGACCGCCCGTCCGGATGCTCGACGGCCGCGCGGATCCACTGGCCGACGAGCGCCAGCCGCATGATCAGGTACCCGATGATGATCGCCGTGAAGTCGGAGCTCTCGAACGCCGCGGGGACGCCCGCCGCGAGCACGAGCACGCCGCCCATCTGCACCAGCGTCATCACCCGGTAGGGCACGTCGTCCGTGTCGTACGCCGAGGCGAACCAGGTGAAGTTCATCCACGCCCACCAGATGGCGAAGAACACCATGAAGTATGGGCCGAGTCGTGCGAGCGCCTCGCCCGCCTCCTCGGCGTGGGCGAGCTGGGAGGCGACCTGGGCGATGGCGACGACGAAGGTGAGGTCGAAAAGCAGCTCGAGCGGGCTGGAGACGCGATGCCGTTCGTCGGAGGAGCGACCGGACATCGGGATGCGGAACGCGATGCTCATGTGCGCAAGCATAGGAGGATGGCCCGCCGCGTCCTCACCCTCCTCGCCGCCGTGTACCTGCTCGCGGTCGCGTGGATCACGCTGAACCCCTTCCCGCCGGACCCCCACCGCAACGGGATGCTGACCTCGCTGCTCGCCCTGTTCGCGGAGACGCCCCTGCTGACCTGGGTCGACGACGACGTCGTCGAGTTCTCGGCGAACATCCTCCTGTTCGTGCCGATGGGCGCCCTGCTGACACTGCTGCTCGGCCGGGAGCGCTGGTGGCTGGCCCTCGCCCTGGGCGCGATGGCGACGCTGACGATCGAGTTCGTGCAGCTCTTCATCCCTGCACGTTTCAGCGACGCCCGCGACCTCCTGGCGAACACGCTCGGGACGCTCGTCGGCATCGCGATCGTCTTCGCGGTCACGGCCGCGGCGGCGGCCCGGGGGCGACGCGCCGCCGCGACCGGATCGTAGCGGGAGGGCGCCGCCGTCGCGCCGGGATGCGCGCGCCCTCCCGCGGTCCAGGTGGTCTCGCAGGTCCTCTCCGTCGTCAGACCAGCCCGAAAGCCGACAGCTCTGCGTCGGTGAGCATCCGGGAGCGGATGAGGAACCGTTTCCCTTCCGGAGCCTCCGCCGAGAAGCCACTGCCGCGGCCGTCGACCAGATCGATCGTGAGGTGGGTGTACTTCCAGTACGCGTACTGCGACGCCGACATGTAGACGCGCACCGGATCGATGCCGTCCACGTCGAGCGCGCCGAGCAGGACGTCCGCGGAGCCGACGCGGAACATCCCGACCGGGTAGCACATCGGCGAGGAGCCGTCGCAGCAGCCGCCCGACTGGTGGAACATGAGCGGGCCGTGCGTCTCCGCCAGCCGCCGCAGCATGTCTGCGGCGGCCGGGGTGACGTCCACCCGCGTCTCGGCAGCGTCGGACACCGCGACTCCTAGAAGAAGCCCATCGGGCCGTCGGCGTACGAGACGAGGAGGTTCTTCGTCTGCTGGTAGTGGTCGAGCATCATGCGGTGGTTCTCCCGACCGATGCCGGACTGCTTGTAGCCGCCGAACGCCGCGTGCGCCGGGTACTGGTGGTAGGTGTTCGACCAGACGCGTCCGGCCTCGATGGCGCGGCCTGCCCGGTACAGCTGGGAGCCGTTGCGGCTCCATACGCCCGCGCCGAGGCCGTAGAGCGTGTCGTTGGCCATCGCGATGGCGTCATCGAAGTCGGAGAAGCTGGTGAGCGCGAGCACCGGCCCGAAGATCTCCTCCTGGAAGATGCGCATCGAGTTCTGGCCCTCGAACACCGTGGGCTGCACGTAGTAGCCGCCCGCGAGGTCGCCGCCCAGATCGGCGCGCTCGCCGCCGGTCAGCAGTTTCGCCCCCTCCTTCTTGCCGATGTCCATGTACGACAAGATCTTCTCCAGCTGGTCGTTGGACGCCTGCGCGCCGATCATCGTCGAGACGTCGAGCGGGTTGCCCTGCGTGATGCGCTTGACCCGTTCGAGGCCGTCGGCGACGAATCCGTCGTAGATCGATCGCTGCACGAGGGCGCGCGACGGGCAGGTGCAGACCTCGCCCTGGTTGAGCGCGAAGAATGAGAAGCCCTCGAGCGCCTTGTCGTAGAACGAGTCGCGCTCGGCCGCGACGTCGTCGAAGAAGATGTTCGGGCTCTTGCCGCCGAGCTCGAGCGTGACCGGGATCAGGTTCTCGCTCGCATACTGCATGATGAGCCGGCCCGTGGTGGTCTCGCCGGTGAAGGCGACCTTGCGGACGCGCGGGTGCGACGCCAGCGGGGCGCCGGCCTCGAACCCGAATCCGTTGACGATGTTGAGCACGCCGTCCGGAAGGAGGTCGCGCACGAGATCGAGCCAGACATGGATGGACGCCGGAGTCTGCTCCGCCGGCTTCAGGACCACGCAGTTGCCCGCGGCGAGGGCCGGCGCGAGCTTCCAGGTCGCCATGAGGAGGGGGAAGTTCCACGGGATGATCTGCGCGACCACGCCGAGCGGCTCGTGGAAGTGGTACGCGACGGTGTCGTGGTCGATCTCGCTGATGCCGCCCTCCTGAGCGCGCAGGGCCCCGGCGAAGTAGCGGAAGTGGTCGATCGCCAGCGGGATGTCGGCGGCGAGCGTCTCGCGCACCGGCTTGCCGTTGTCCCAGGTCTCGGCGACCGCGAGCAGCTCGAGGTTGGCCTCCATGCGGTCGGCGATACGGGTGAGGAGCAGGGCGCGTTCGGCGACGGAGGTCTTGCCCCAGGCCGGGAAGGCAGCCCAGGCCGCGTCCACGGCGCGATCGACGTCGGCGGCGGTGCCGCGGGCGATCTCGGTGAAGGGGCGGCCGGTCACCGGGGTGACGTCCTCGAAGTACTGGCCGCTCGCCGGGGCGACGTACCGGCCGCCGATGTAGTGGTCGTACCGGGTGGCGTAGTTGACGACGGCGCCCTCCGTGCCGGGCTGGGCGTACACGCTCGGCGCCTCCGCCGCGGGTGCGGGCGCCTCCGGGGCGCCGGTCTGCTCGGGGGTCAAGGTCATGACAGTCTCCTTCGACTCGCGCGGCCCGCGCCGTCGCGTGCCGTCGGTCCTGACGCTACGCAGCCTCACGTTGCATCCCGTTGCGTGGACACGCGCCTGCACATTCGGACCGAATGTGCACTCTGAGTGCGCGAATCACGACATTTGGTCCAAATGCGAGGGGGCGCTCTCAGCGCTCGAGGGCGAGGAGCCGCGCGACGACCTGGGCGCGGCGCGGCGAGTGCGGCGGCAGCGCCTGCAGCGCAGCGCGCCAGATCTCGTCGTCGGCCGACCCGCGCTCGGTCTCGCCCCAGGCGATCAGCAGGTCGGCGGACCCCGACTCGAGCAGCGCCTCCCGCAGCCGGGCGACCACATCCTCCCGCAGCTCCTCGAGCCCCGGGGCGTCGGAGCCGGGGAGGGGGCCGCCGCCATACGCGGCGACCGCCGCCCGGTGCGCGCCGCGCCGTTGCAGGTCGACCACCCCGCCCAGATCCGTCTCCAGCGGAGCGGCGAGCCGGTACGGCCGCGCGAGCGGCCCGAGCTCGGGAGCGACGCCCGCGAGCGCTCGCCGCAGGCGCACCATCTCGGCACGCAGGGTCACGATGCTGCGCGGGTCGCCGTACACGAGCTCGGCGAGGCGCTCGGCCGAGAGCCCGTCCCGGTGCCAGGCCAGAAGGGTGAGCAGCTCGCTGTGCCGGCTGCTCAAGGTCCCCGAGCGTCCGCTCGTGCCCGTGAGCTCCCCGGTATCGCGGCCCAGCACCCGCAGCGACGGGATCGCCGGGCGCGGCCGTTCGCGCCGGCCGCGGCCTCCCGCGCTCGCCTCCCGCAGGCGGGCGATAAGCAGTTCGCGCTCCACCGCGGCCACCGTCGCCTCCAGCATCGGCAGGACGTGCGGCGCCGCGACCTGGTCGCCTCCGGTCACGTCCAGCACCCCGATGATCTCGCCCGTCTCGGGGTCGTGGACGGGCACGGCCGTGCAACTCCACGGCTTCACCTCGAATGAGAAGTGCTCCGACCCGCGGATCTGCACGCCGCCGCCGATGGCCAACGCCGTTCCCGGCGCCGAGGTGCCCACGTCGCCTTCGGCCCAGGCCGCCCCGGGGACGAACAGCATCCCCTCCGCCTGCTGGCGCAGCACGGGGTCGCCCTCCACCCAGAGCAGGCGCCCGCGCGCGTCGCCCACAGCGACCACCACGCGGCTGTCCGGCTCTGCGTCGCGCACCAGCAGCTGACGGATGACAGGGAGCGCCGCCGCGATGGGATGCGCACGACGCGCGTCCTCGAGCTCGGGGCCGTCGAGCACCAGCGGCGCGCTCACCCGCTCGGGGTCGAGGCGGGCCCGTTCGGCGCGCCGCCACGACGCGCCCACGAGCGGGCGCACACTGCGCGAGACTCCCTCGTCCATGCGCAGATCGTACGCCGCGTAGCCTGGAACGCGTGCAGACCATCGTGAAGGAGCGCCGTGACGCGCCCGACCGGTTCTTCGAGGCGGAGGCCGCGGGACTCGCCTGGCTCGCCGCCGCCGAGAGCGAGGGTGGAGCGCGCGTCGTGCGGGTCGCGAGCGTCGCCCCCGGACGGATCGAGCTCGAGCGCATCGCCGAGGCGCGCCCCTCGGCCGGGGCCGCGTGCGACCTCGGCGCCGGGCTCGCCGCGACCCACGCCGCCGGCGCCGACGCGTTCGGCGCGCCGCCGGACGGATGGGGCGGTCCGCTCTACATCGGACGCCGGACGCTCCCGATCGCCCATGAGACGTCCTGGGGCCGGTTCTACGCCCGTGATCGCATCCGGCCGTACCTCGACGTCGCCGTGGAGGCCGGCACCGTGACGGCATCGCAGCTCCCGGTCATCCGGGCGGCCGTCGAGCGCGTCGAGTCCGGCGAGCTCGACGACGACGAGGCGCCCGCCCGCCTCCACGGCGACCTGTGGAACGGCAACGTGCTCTGGTCGCCTCATGGCGCCGTGCTCATCGACCCGGCCGCGCACGGCGGACACCGCGAGACCGATCTCGCGATGCTGGCGCTCTTCGGTGCCCCTTTCCTCGACGACATCGTGGCGGGGTACGACGCCGCGCGCCCGCTGCGTGCGGGCTGGCGCGCGCGCCTCCCGCTGCACCAGCTGCACCCGCTCGCGGTGCACGCGGCCGGCCACGGCCCGGCCTACGGCGCCGCGCTCGCCGACGCGGCGCGGGCGACCCTGGCGCTCTGATCCGCCCCATCCGCCGCCGAGGCGGCCTCGACTGATAGGATGCTGGGTGGTCGGCCGTGCGCCGGCCGACCGGAGCAGGCCGGCAGGAGCTGGTCCTCGGTGGTGGTATCCGGATGCCCGCGACGACAGCGTCGACGGAGCAGCCGTGTATTTCTACTGATGGCCAGACGGGCTCAGCCCACGCATTCGCCTGGGATGCCGCGTACACGCACAACTGTGTCGAACTGCCTGCTCGCTCCTTGGAGAGTCGCGCCCACACGGGGCCGCGACGTTAAACAAAGGAGAAAGACCTCTTGGAAGGTCCCGAAATCAAGTTCGCCGAAGCCGTGCTCGACAACGGCCGCTTCGGCACCCGCACCGTCCGGTTCGAGACCGGACGCCTCGCCCAGCAGGCGCAGGGCGCCGTCGCCGCGTACCTCGACGAGGAGACGATGCTGCTGAGCGCGACGAGCGCCAGCAAGCACCCGAAGGACAACTTCGACTTCTTCCCGCTGACCGTCGACGTGGAAGAGCGCTCGTACGCTGCCGGCAAGATCCCCGGCTCGTTCTTCCGCCGTGAGGGCCGCCCCTCGACCGAGGCGATCCTCGTCTGCCGCCTGATCGACCGCCCGCTGCGCCCGTCGTTCGTCGACGGCCTCCGCAACGAGGTGCAGATCGTCATCACCGTCCTGAGCATCGCTCCCGACGAGTTCTACGACGCGCTCGCCATCAACGCGGCCAGCGCCTCGACGCAGATCTCCGGTCTGCCGTTCTCCGGCCCGATCGCGGGTGTGCGCCTTGCCCTCATCCCCGGCAACGGACAGCACGAGGACCAGTGGATCGCCTTCCCGAAGGCGTCGCAGCTCGAGGAGGCCGTGTTCGACCTCGTCGTCGCGGGCCGCGTGCTCACCAACGAGGACGGCTCCGAGGGCGACGTCGCGATCATGATGGTCGAGGCCGAAGCCACCGAGAACAGCTGGAACCTCATCCAGGGCGGCGCCGTCAAGCCCAGCGAAGAGGTCGTGGCGCAGGGCCTGGAGGCGGCGAAGCCGTTCATCCGCCAGCTCGTCGGCGCCCAGACCGTGCTCGCCTCGCAGTCCGCGAAGGCGATCGCCGACTACCCGGTGTTCCTGCCCTACTCGCAGAACACCTACGACAACGTCGCCGGTCTCGCCTACGACGAGCTCGTGAACGTCTACCAGATCGCCGACAAGATCGAGCGCCAGAACGCCGACGACGCCCTCAAGGAGCGCGTCAAGGTCGCCCTCACCGAGAAGGTGGAGGCCGGCGTGCTCGACGCGGAGGTCCTCACCCAGTTCTCCGCGGCGTACAAGTCGGTCTCGAAGGTCGTCATGCGCGGTCGCGTGCTGCGCGAGGGCATCCGCATCGACGGCCGTGGCCTGACCGATATCCGTCCGCTCGACGCCGAGGTGCAGGTCATCCCGCGCGTCCACGGCTCGGCGATCTTCCAGCGCGGCGAGACCCAGATCCTGGGCGTCACCACGCTGAACATGCTCAAGATGGAGCAGCAGATCGACTCGCTCTCGCCGGTCACCAAGAAGCGCTACCTGCACCACTACAACTTCCCGCCCTACTCGACCGGTGAGACCGGTCGTGTGGGCTCGCCGAAGCGTCGCGAGATCGGGCACGGCTTCCTCGCCGAGCGCGCCCTCGTGCCGGTGCTGCCGAGCCGCGAGGAGTTCCCGTACGCGATCCGTCAGGTGTCCGAGGCCCTCGGCTCCAACGGCTCGACCTCGATGGGCTCCGTCTGTGCCTCCACCCTCTCGCTGCTGAACGCCGGCGTGCCGCTGCGCGCCCCGGTCGCAGGCATCGCGATGGGCCTGATCTCGGACGTCGTCGACGGTGAGACCCGCTACGCGGCGCTCACCGACATCCTGGGCGCGGAGGACGCGCTCGGTGACATGGACTTCAAGGTCGCGGGCACCAGCGAGTTCGTCACCGCCATCCAGCTCGACACCAAGCTCGACGGCATCCCGTCGTCGGTCCTGGCCGGCGCGCTGACCCAGGCGAAGGACGCCCGCACCACGATCCTCAGCGTCCTGAACGCGGCGATCGACACGCCCGACGAGATGGCCCCGACCGCGCCCCGCGTGATCTCGGTCCAGATCCCGGTCGACAAGATCGGCGAGCTGATCGGCCCGAAGGGCAAGACGATCAACGCCATCCAGGACGAGACCGGCGCCGACATCTCCATCGAGGAGGACGGCACCGTCTACATCGGCGCCGTCGACGGACCGTCGGCCGAGGCCGCCCGCGCGCAGGTCAACGCGATCGCGAACCCGACCAACCCGGAGATCGGCGAGCAGTTCCTCGGAACCGTCGTCAAGATCGCCGCGTTCGGCGCGTTCGTCTCGCTCCTGCCGGGCAAGGACGGCCTGCTGCACATCTCCGAGGTGCGCAAGCTCGCCGGCGGCAAGCGCGTCGAGAACGTCGAGGACGTGCTCGGTGTCGGCCAGAAGATCCTCGTGGAGATCACCAAGATCGACGACCGTGGCAAGCTCTCGCTCGCCCCGGTGATCGCGGACGAGGCCGACACGCACGGCCGCGACGCCGCGTCCGAGGGCCCCTCGGAGCCCGCGGAGGGCTGAGCCCCGCTCTGATCGCAGCCGAAGGCCGCGTCGACCACTGGTCGGCGCGGCCTTCGCGCGTCCACCCGGGATGCGCAAGGATGAGAGCATCCCACGACCGGAGGAGAGACCATGGCGGATGTGCGCGAACTGCTGGACGGCAACCTGCGACGCGTGTTCGGCGAGCGTGACGCCGCCGCCCGCCGCGGAGCGATCGACGAGGTCTACTCTGAGGACGTGCGCTTCAGCGACCCGGAGGGTTCGGTCGTCGGTCGCGACGCGCTGGCCGAGAAGGCCGCCGCGCTGCTCGACGGCGCTCCGGAGACCTTCGTCTTCGTCGCGGACGGACCCGTGTACGCTGGTGCCGACACCGGTGCGCTGGCCTGGGCCTTCGGTCCTGAGGGCGACCCGGTCGCCCGCGGCATCGACATCGTCACGGTCCGGGACGGCCGCATCGCGGAACTGCGCACGCTGCTGAGCTGAGGCGTCGCGCATTCACCGAGAGGGCCAGAAATGGGGCCGAATCCGCCGAGGCGGCTGACTCTGGGCCGCCTCGGCGACCGTCCGGGTCAGTCGCGGGTGAGCAGGGGGCGCAGGCGGTAGGGGATGAGCTCGCCCATGTCGAGCGAGGTCTCTGCGCGGACCACGCCCTCCGTCGACTGGATGGCGCCCGTGATCCGGAAGAGGTCCTCCGCGTCGCGGCTCACGACCCGCAGCAGCAGGTCCGACGCGCCGGACAGGCCGTGCGCCTCCACGATCTCGGGAATCGCCGAGAGGCGGTCCACGATCGCGGCGAGCTTCTGCTGCTGCACGTGCACCGTGACGTACGCGGCCAGCGGGTAGCCGGCCGCGCGCACGTCGATGCGCCGCTCGAACGACAGGAAGGCGCCGCTGCGCTCCAGCTCGGCGACGCGCGCCTGCACGGTGTTGCGGCTGAGGCCGAGCCGGTCGGCGAGGGAGACGTTGGTCGAGCGCGGGTCATCGGCGAGGGCGACGAGGATGCGGCGGTCGGTGCTGTCGAACGTGCGCATAGTGTGAAAGGTAGCACGGTCGTCCGCGCCCGGACAGTGCAGAGTGCACGGTCGACACGCCGTTGGTTGTGCGCCCTGATCGCGCAGCGTAGCCTTCCGAGTGATTCCGGCAATGAGGCCGGATGCCGGAGCCGGCCGCCACAAGCGCGTCGCTCCGGGCGTGAGAGTGAAGGTTGCGTGAACCGTGACGATCGACAATCAGCCTGGTGTGCACCTCGGCCGCGACGGCGGCCTCGATGACGTCCGCCTCCCCGCGGGCGCCGACACGGTCCAGCTCCTGACCCCGGCAGGGGAGCGGTTGAGCGACGTGCGGTACGACGCCTGGATCTCGGACATCGGCCACGACCAACTGCTCGACCTCTACGAGGACATGGTCGTGATCCGCCGCATCGACGCCGAGGCGACCGCTCTGCAGCGGCAGGGTGAGCTGGGGCTGTGGCCGCCCCTCCTGGGCCAGGAGGCCTCCCAGATCGGGTCGGGGCGCGCCCTGCGCTCGGACGACTTCGTCTTCTCCAGCTACCGCGAGCACGGTGTCGCCTACTGCCGCGGTGCGGGACTCGTCGACCTGCTGCGCGTCTGGCGCGGATCGGCGCAGAGCGGCTGGAACCCCTACGACATCAACATGGCGACGCCGCAGGTGATCATCGGCGCGCAGACGCTGCACGCGACGGGATACGCGCTGGGCATCCAGGCCGACGGGACGGACGCGGTCGCGGTCGCCTACTTCGGCGACGGCGCGACGAGCGAGGGGGACGTCAGCGAGGCGCTCATCTTCGCCGCGACGTACTCCGCGCCCGTCGTGTTCTTCTGCCAGAACAACCAGTACGCGATCTCGGAGCCGGTCGGCCTGCAGGCTCAGCGGCCGATCGCCGAGCGCGCGCCCGGATTCGGCGTGCCGAGCATCCGGGTCGACGGCAATGACGTGCTCGCCGTCCTCGCCGCGTCGCGTGCGGCGCTCGACCGTGCCCGCTCCGGAGGCGGGCCGACCTTCATCGAGGCGGTCACCTACCGCATGGGGCCGCACACGACCGCCGACGATCCCACGCGCTACCGCGACCCTGCGGAGCTCGACGAGTGGCGCGGGCGCGACCCGATCGCGCGTGTCGAGGCACACCTGGACGGCCTGGGACGGCTCGACGAGGCCCGTCTGACGGCCATCCAGGAGAAGGCCGACCGGGTCGCCGCGGAGATGCGGGCCGGCTGCCTGGCGCTGCAGGACCCGGACCCGCTCACCGTCTTCGACAACGTGTACGCCGAGTCCCACTCCGGCCTGGCCCGGCAGCGCGATCACTATTCGCGCTACTTGCGCACCTTCGTCGGAGGCGACGGACGATGACCGCTCTCACGATGGCGAAGGCCATCAACGCGGGCCTGCGCAAGGCCCTCGCCGACGACCCGCACGTCGTGCTGATGGGGGAGGACATCGGGACGCTGGGCGGCGTCTTCCGCGTGACGGATGGGCTGCAGACGGAGTTCGGCCCCCGCAGGGTGATGGACTCGCCTCTGGCCGAGTCGGGCATCCTGGGCACCGCCGTGGGGATGGCCTACCGCGGCTACCGGCCGGTGGTCGAGATCCAGTTCGACGGCTTCGTGTACCCCGCGTTCGACCAGATCGTCAGCCAGGTCGCGCGCATGCACTACCGGACCGCCGGCGCCGTGCGGATGCCGATCACGATCCGCGTGCCGTTCGCCGGGGGGATCGGCGCTGCCGAGCACCACTCCGACTCTCCCGAAGCGTACTTCGCGCACGCGGCGGGGCTGCGGGTGGTGAGCCCCTCGGATCCGCAGGACGCGTACACGCTCATCCAGCAGGCCATCGCGTCGGACGATCCCGTGCTCTACTTCGAGCCCAAGCGCCGCTACCACGCCAAGGGGGAGGTGGACGAGGAGGCCGCGCTCGCGGACGCCCGCCCGATGGGGACCGCGCGCGTCGTCGCAGAGGGCGGCGACGTCACGCTGGTCACCTACGGCGGTCTCGTGCAGCTGGCGCGGGATGCGGCCGTGGCGGCGGGCGACGAGGGCGTCTCGGTCGAGGTCGTCGACCTCCGCTCGCTCTCGCCGCTGGACCTGGACACGCTGGTCGCATCGGTGCGCAAGACCGGCAGACTGGTCGTCACGCACGAGGCCGCGCTGTCGGGCGGACTCGGCGCGGAGATCTCCGCCTCGATCACGGAACGCTGCTTCTACCACCTCGAGCACGCGCCGGTGCGGGTCACCGGCCACGACATCCCCTACCCGGCGGCCCGGCTGGAGCACGCACACCTGCCCGACCTGGACCGCATCCTCGACGGCATCGATCGCGCGATGGACCGGCCGAACTCGCTCACGGGGGTGGAGGACTGATGGCGGTCAAGGATTTCGCCCTGCCGGATCTCGGGGAGGGCCTCACCGAATCGGAGCTGGTGAGCTGGAAGGTCGCCGTCGGCGACAGTGTGCGGCTCAACCAGATCATCGCCGAGGTCGAGACGGCCAAGGCATTGGTGGAGCTGCCCGCGCCCTACGACGGGCGGGTGTCGCGGCTCTACGTCGAGCCGGGCGTGACGGTCGCGGTGGGGGAGCCGCTCGTCGCCTTCGAGGTGGCGGGTGCGGAGCCGGAGACCGCTCCCGCTGCCGCCTCCGGTGGCCAGGCCGAGGTGCCGGAGCCGACCCTGGTCGGCTACGGTGCCCGGCCCGACGCGACGTCGCGACCCGTGCGCCGGGCGCGGCCGGGCCTGACCGGGGCGCCCGGCGCGGCGTCGCACGGGCAGACCGCGTCCCCGATCGCTTCGACCGCCATCGCAGCCGCCACCGCCGCCGCCGCCGAGCGCCCGCGGGCCACACCGCCGGTGCGCAGACTCGCGCGGGAGCGCGGCATCGACCTCGCCACCGTCACCGGGACGGGCGAGCGCGGCCTCGTCACCCGCCAGGATCTCGACGCCGTGACCACATCGCCTCGCATGTCCGAGACCTCTGGAGCGAACCGCCTCCCGGTGGCCGCGGCCACGACGGCGCCCGCCCGGGGCGACACCCGAATCCCGATCCGCGGCGTGCGCAAGGCGACCGCCGAGGCCATGGTCCGCAGCGCGTTCTCCGCCCCGCAGGCGACGGTGTTCGTCACGGTCGATGTGACCGCCACCTCGCAGCTCGTCGAGCGGCTGCGGGCGCGCACGGAGACCGCCGAGGCCCGGCCGGGGCTCCTCGCCGTCGTCGCCAAGGCGCTCTGCCTCGCGATCCGTCGCACGCCCGACGTCAACGCGCGCTGGGACGACACCGCCCAGGAGATCGTGCAGTCGGGTGCGGTGCACCTGGGCATCGCCGCCGCCACGCCGCGCGGCCTGCTCGTCCCGGTCGTCCGCGACGCTGACCTGCTGCCGCTGCCGGAGCTCGCCGCCGCGATCCGCTCCCTGGCGGAGACGGCCCGGGCGGGACGAACCGCGCCGGCCGATCTGACGGGCGGCACGATCACGATCACCAACGTCGGCGTGTTCGGGGTGGACGCGGGCACGCCCATCCTGACGCCGGGGGAGGCCGCCATCCTGGCCCTCGGCGCTGTGCGCCGTCAGCCGTGGGAGCACGACGGGGCCATCGCGCTGCGCGACGTGGTCACGCTCGCCCTGTCGTTCGATCACCGGATCGTGGACGGCCAGCAGGCCTCCCGATTGCTCTCCGACGTCGGCCGCATCCTGCACGACCCGGGATCGGTGCTCGCCCTGGTGTGAGGGCGCGACCGTCAGGCGTGCAGCGCCGCGTTGAGCTCGACGCCCGAGCCGGCGCGGCGCAGCACCTCGACGGCTCCGCTGACGGAGTTGCGGCGGAAGAGCAGGCCGGGAACGCCTGACAGCTCGACGGCCTTGACCGTCTGGGGGCGGCCGTCGGCGGTGGGGGCCGCGTCGACGACGATGACCTTCGTGCCGGCCGTGACGTAGAGGCCCGCCTCCACGACGCTGTCGTCGCCGATGGAGATGCCGATGCCGGAGTTGGCGCCGAGCAGGGCACGTTCGCCGATCGCGACGCGCTGGGTACCCCCGCCGGAGAGTGTGCCCATGATGGAGGCCCCGCCGCCGATGTCGGACCCGTCGCCCACGACGACGCCCTGCGAGATGCGGCCTTCGACCATGGAGGAGCCGAGCGTGCCGGCGTTGAAGTTGACGAAGCCTTCGTGCATCACGGTCGTGCCCGGCGCGAGGTGCGCGCCGAGGCGCACGCGCGAGGCGTCGGCGATGCGGACGCGGTCGGGTGTGACGTAGTCGAGCAGGCGCGGGAACTTGTCGATGCCCGTGGCGTGGATGCCGGCGCGTTGCAGGGCCGGGCGCAGGCGGTCGAAGTCGGCCGGGAGGACCGGGCCGGCGTTCGTCCAGGTGACGATCGGGAGGTGGGCGAAGACGCCGTCGAGGTTGACCGTGTTCGGCGCGACGAGGAGGTGCGAGAGCAGGTGGAGGCGCAGGTAGGCGTCCGGCGTGGTGGCGGGGGGAGCGTCGAGGTCGATCTCGACGGTCACGATGTCGATGCGGACGTTCCGGCGGGCGTCTTCGCCGGCCAGGGCCTCGAGCTCGGCCGGGGCGATCCACGGCTCGCGACCGGCCGGGATGCCGCCGAGGCGCGGCGACGGGTACCAGGTGTCGAGCACGGTGCCGTCGCCGGCGACCGTCGCGAGTCCGTATCCCCACGCGGTGCGGGAGGCGGCGGGCGCGGGGGACTCGTCAGCAATCTCGGAAGGCATGGCTCTAGATTAGTAGGGTGCCTCTCGACCTCAGCGCCACCTCCACCGACCTCACCCGCCAGATCTGCGACATCGAGTCCGTCTCCGGGAACGAGAAGGAACTGGCCGACGCCATCGAGGAGGCCCTCGCCGGCCTCGACCACCTCGAGGTGATCCGGGACGGCGACACGATCGTCGCCCGCACGAACCTCGGACGGGATCGCCGTGCGCTGATCGCCGGCCACATCGACACCGTTCCCCTCAACGGCAACCTGCCGACGCGCTTCGAGACCGAGGGCGGTATCACCTATCTGTGGGGCCGCGGGACCGTCGACATGAAGGCCGGCACCGCCGTGCAGCTGAAGCTCGCCGCCGAGCTCACCGATCCCGCGATCGACGTGACGTGGATGTGGTACGACCACGAGGAGGTCAACGCCGAGCTCAACGGCCTCAACCGGCTCTCGCGCAACCGCCCCGATCTGTTCGCCGGAGACTTCGCGATCCTCGGGGAGCCGAGCAACGGCGTCGTCGAGGGCGGCTGCAACGGCAACCTCCGCGTCGAGGTGCGCGCCTTCGGCCTGCGTGCGCACTCCGCCCGCGGCTGGGTGGGCGAGAACGCCATCCACAAGGTCGCGCCCGTCCTCGACATCCTCGCCGCCTACGAGGCGCGCGAAGTGGAGGTCGACGGGCTCGTCTACAAGGAGGGGCTGAACGCGGTCGGGATCTCCGGCGGCATCGCGGGTAACATCATCCCCGACGAGGCGATGGTGCACATCAACTACCGGTTCGCACCCTCCCGCAGCTCGCAGGAGGCCATCGACCACATGCACGAGCTGTTCGGCGACTACGAGATCACCGTCGTCGACCGGGCGGACGGCGCACGCCCCGGCCTCGACGCACCGCTCGCACAGGAGTTCGTCGCTGCGGTCGGCGGCGTGGCCAAGCCGAAGTACGGCTGGACCGATGTCGCGCGGTTCAGCGCACTCGGCATCCCCGCCGTCAACTACGGCCCGGGCGACCCGCTGAAGGCGCACGCCGACGACGAGCGCGTCGACGTGGAGCAGATCGTCGCGGTGGAGGCGGGGCTCCGTGCCTGGCTCACCGGCGCAGGCTCCCGCTGAGCCGTCCGCCGCCGCGCGCTCCGCGGCGGCGGCGGCGCCGTGGTGGACCCGCTGGTGGGTCCGCGTGCTTGCGATCTTCGTCGCGAGCCGCGTCGTCACCACCGTCATTCTGCTGATCTTCGCGGCGAACCAGGGTCAGAACCCCTGGACCGGGCCGAAGCCGGACTACTTCTCGTTCGCGACCATCTGGGACGGCCTCTGGTACAACATCATCGCCGTCTCGGGGTATCCCTCGACGCTGCCGACCGACGGCGGGCACGTGACCGAGAACGCGTGGGCGTTCATGCCGGTGTACCCGGGCGTCGTGAACGCCGTCATGTTCGTCACGCGGTTGTCGTGGGCGCCCGCTTCGGTGCTGGTCTCCGTCGCCTGCGGTGCGGGCGCTGCGTTGGTGTTCCACCGCCTGCTGCGGCGCGTCGGGCTCTCGGAGTCCACCGCGCTGTTCGCGATCGTGCTGTTCTGCGTCGCACCGGTCTCGCCGCTGTTCCAGGTCTCGTACGCCGAGTCGCTGGGCATCCTGCTGCTGGCGGTCGCGCTGCTGCTGCTCGTCGAGCGCCGGTACGGCTGGCTGTTCCCCGTCACGCTCGTGATGGCGTTCACCCGCCCGAGCGGCCTCGCCTTCGCCCTCGCCCTCGGCCTCCACGTGATCTACCGCTGGGCGCGCCGCGGCACCGACCCTTTCCCGGTGCGCGAGCGCGTGCTGAGCGTGTCCCTGACGGTGTTCAGCGGGCTCGCGGGCCTCGCGTGGCCCGCGATCGCCGGGCTCGTGACGGGGTCGTGGACGGCGTACACCGACACGGAATTCGCCTGGCGCGCCGCGTACATCGGCTACGTGCACCTCGTGCCGTTCGCGCCCTGGTTCCAGGGGGCGCAGTGGTGGTCCACCGTGATGCTCGGCATCCCGGGCTGGGTCGGCATCGTCGCCCTGGTGGTGATCGTCGCGCTCTACGCCGTGCTGCTCTTCTCGCCCCCGGTGCGCCGGCTCGGACCCGATCTGCTGTTCTGGGTGATCGCGTACTCCGTGTACCTCTTAGCGGTCTTCTTTCCGCAGTCGAGCACGTTCCGGCTCCTCCTGCCCCTGTTCCCGCTCCTCGGTGTGCTGGCGCTGCCGCGCAGCCGCGTCTACCGGGTCCTGATGGTCGTGCTGTTCCTCGCGATGCAGGTCGGCTGGATCGCCATCTGCTGGGGCGTCGCGGGCGCCGACTGGTCGCCGCCGTGATCTCTGCGACCTTCGGCGTACGTCCTCGATTTCCACAGGTCGGCGCCGATGTCGGATAATAGGGGGACATCCACGAAAGGGGAGCTGCATGGCGGCCATGAAGCCGAGGACCGGGGACGGGCCAATGGAGGCTGTGAAGGAGGGACGGCTCATCATCGTGCGTGTGCCGCTCGAAGGCGGCGGACGACTGGTGGTCTCCGTCAACGACGCGGAAGCCAAAGAACTCCACGATGCTCTGGCGAGCGTCGTGAGCGCCTCCTAGACACGAACACCTCGAACGGACCCTGAGCGATCAGGGTCCGTTCGTCGTTTCCCGAGTGCGTGGCCCCGCCGGCGTGGCCGGGGCGCGGCTCACGGGGTCAGCTTGGTGAGCTGCAGGAGGCCGTCGCCCGCGGGCGAGAGGGCGCTGATGACAGCGCCGGAACCGGCCGTCTCGGTGATGAGGGTGCGGAACCCGGTCGCGATGTCGTCGCGGGCGGCCGGGTCGGCGACGCGGCCGCGCCAGAGCGCGCGGGCAACGAGCACCGTGCCGCCCGGGCGAACGAGCCGCAGACCGTGCTCGACGTATTCGATGACCGACTGCGGGTCCGCGTCGATGAAGACGATGTCGTAGGAGTTCTCGTTCATCCGGGGCAGGACGTCGAGCGCACGGCCCGTGATGAGGCGCACCCGGTTGGAGGCGATGCCCGCCTCGGTGAACGCGGTGCGCGCGTGCTGCTGGTGGTCGAGCTCCTGATCGATGGAGGTCAGCTGAGCGTTCGTCCCGCCGGTGAGCAGCCAGAGGCCGGAGACGCCGACACCGGTGCCGATCTCGACGATGTTCTCGGCGGCGGTGGCGGCGACGACGACGGCCGCCTGAGCCCCGGTGCTGGGCGAGATCGGGTCGACTCCCAGTTCCAGCGACTGCTGGCGGGCCCGCGCGATCACCTCGCTCTCGACGATGACGTCGTCGGCGAATCTCCAGTTCGAGTCCTTGTCTGACACAGCGCTCCTTGCCTCCGGTCCAGGATACGGCCCGGGAACCCAGCATCCGCGCAAGCCGGCACGATACTCTGAACGTGTGTTCGGTCTGACCTTCGACAAGCTGCTCATCGTCGCGGTGATCGCTGCCTTCGTCATCGGTCCCGAGCGGCTCCCCACCTACGCAGGCAAACTCGGCCAGTTCGTGCGCTCGCTGCGCGACTTCGCCAACGGAGCCAAGAGCCGCATGCGCGACGAGATGGGCCCCGAATTCGACGAGGTCGACTGGAAGAAGCTCGACCCCCGCCAGTACGACCCGCGCCGCATCATCCGCGAGGCGCTCCTCGACGACGCCCCCGCGCCCGCCAGCGCCATCAAGCCCGCGAGTCCCAGCGCCGCGGCACGCCGCGCACTGCCGGCGGGCGCCGTGCCGCCGTTCGACGCCGAGGCGACGTAGCCGGGCATCCGACCCCGCATCCAATACGATGCGGACATGATCGCATCGGAGCAGACGCTCACCCGGCCGACGGTCGCCCGGTACGCCATCGGTTCGCTGGGCACGGGTGGCTTCGCCACGCTCCCCGGACTCGTGCTGGTCTACTACCTGACGGACAGCCTCGGGGTGGCCGCACTGGTGGCCGGCGTCGTCGTCACGGTCGCGAAGGTGTGGGACGTGATCATCGATCCGGTCATCGGGGCGCGGAGCGATCGGATGCTCGCGGCGCGGGGATCGCGGCGGCCGATGATGGTGCTGGGGGCGATCGCCCTGCCCGTGTTCTTCCTGCTCACGTTCGCCGTGCCGCCGGGCACGCCGGAGGCGGTGGCGGCGACGTGGGTGCTGGTCGCGTTCGTGCTCACGGCCACGGCGTTCAGCCTGTTCCAGGTGCCGTACATCGCGCTCCCGGCCGAGCTCGCGAGCGGGTACGACGAGCGGACCCGGCTCCTGACCTGGCGGGTGGTCGTGCTGACGTTCGCCATCCTGCTGTTCGGAGCGGGAGGGCCGGCGCTGCGGTCGCTCGGCGGCTACGCGGTCATGGCCCTGATCGCCGGTGTCGCCATCGGCGGCGGGATGCTCATCTCGGCGTTCGTCGCTCCGCGGCAGGCTCCCGCAGCGGTCGCGCCGCCCCGCGAGTCGGTGCTGGTCACACTGCGCACCAACTACGCGGCCGGGGTGCGCGTGCTGCGGGACAGCCAGCCCTTCCGCGCGCTGCTGTTGACGTTCCTCTTGCAGGGGCTGGCGACGGGTTTGATGCTCGCCGGCGCGAACTACGTCGCCACCTGGGTGCTGCACTCGGAGGACGCGGTGACGTTCCTCTTCCTCGCGCTGATCGGTCCCGCTCTCATCGTCACCCCGCTGTGGGGCGTGGTCGCGCGGCGCATCGGCAAGGAGCGGGGATTCGTGGCGGCGAGCATCCTGTTCGGGCTCGCATCGCTGTCGATGGTCGCGCTGCTCTGGGCGCCGGGCGACTGGGTCTACGCCCCCGTCGCCGTCGCCGGCGCCGCGTACGCGGGCATGCAGTCTCTGCCGATGGCGATGCTGCCGGACGTGATCTCGCACGATGCCCGCCGCAACGGGCCGGGCCGGGCCGGCACCTTCGGCGGCATGTGGACCGCGGGGGAGACCACCGGCATGGCTCTCGGCGCGACCGTGCTCACCGTCGTGCTCGCCGTGACCGGATATGTCGTGCGCTCTGCGGACCCGACCGTCGTCGTGGCCGGCGCGTCGCAGCCCGCCGCCGCGGTGGCGGGGATCGTGCTCGCCTTCAGCGCCGTGCCGGCGGCGCTCCTCGCCCTCAGCCTCCTCCCGCTCACTCGCTACCGCCTCCGGAAGGACGACATCGATGGTCTCGTTTGACTCCCGCGCCGTGCTCGCCCGCCTCGCCGCCCTCCGCGCGGCCGATGCGCCGACCCACGGCGGCCGCGTCCTCAGCTACGTCTACGACTCGGGCGTGGCCGAGATCGACGAGCTCGCGGCTTCGGCCATGCGGCTCGTGCAGCCGGTCAACGGGCTCGATCCGACCACGTTCACCTCGGTGGGGGTGATGGAGCGCGAGGTGGTCGGATTCGCCCGCGAGCTGCTGCACGGCGGCGATGACGTGGTCGGCTCGGTGACCTCGGGCGGCACCGAGTCATGCCTCCTCGCCGTCAAGACGGCGCGGGACGCGTGGCGCGCGGCCGGAGGGGAGGGGCGTGCCCGCCTCCTCGCCCCGGTGACCGTGCACGCGGCGTTCCAGAAGGCGGCCGAGTACTTCGATCTGGCGCTCGACCTGGTGCCGGTCGACCCGGCCACCGGGCGGATCGACCCGCGGCGTCTCCTGGAGCGTCTCGCGCCGGACGTCGCGCTCGTCGTCGTCTCCGCGCCGTCGTACCCGTACGGAGCGCTGGACCCGGTCGAGATCGTCGCCGAGGGGTGCGCCGAGGCGGGCGTCGCGCTGCACGTCGACGGCTGCATCGGCGGGTGGATCCTGCCCTTCTGGCGCGAGGCGGACGGCTCGGCGCTTCCCCTGTGGGACTTCCGCCTGCCCGGGGTGACCAGCGTCTCGGCCGATCTCCACAAGTTCGGCTACGCGCCCAAAGGCGCGAGCGTGCTGCTGCAGCGCGGTCGCGACCGCCAGCGGCTGCAGTATTTCGCGACGACGGGATGGCCCGGCTACCCCGTCGTGAATCCGACCCTCCTCGGCTCGAAGTCGGCCGCGGCGCTGGCGGCGTCGTGGGCGATCGTCCAGGCGCTCGGGGCCAGGGGACTGGCGGAGCTCGCGGACTCGTGCCGCCGGTCGACGGCCGCCCTGACGGACCTCGTCGCGGACATCGAGGGTCTCCGCGTGCTCGGGACCCCGACGGGGCCCCTCCTGGCCGTGACGACGGACGAGTCCCTGCCCCCGGAGCGGCGGGTGGACCCGCATCACTGGGCCGACCGCGCACGGGCGCGCGGCTGGCACCTCCAGCTGCAGCCGGGCCTCACCCAGGCGGACGGCACCCGACTGCCGCACACCACCCACCTCACGATCACCCCCGTCACGGGATCGCGGCTGGACGAGCTGGAGGCGGCGCTGCGTGGTGCGGCCGACGAGGCGCGCGGCATCCCGCCGGTCGATCCCGCCGCGGTCCTGGACACGCTCCCCGACGGCCTGGCGGAGAGCCCTCTGGACTCGGATGCGGCGGTCGCCGTGCTGCAGGCGGTGGGGATCGGCGGAAGCGGAGACGGCGCCCTCCCGGACGATCAGGCGCCTCTGCTCGCCATGATCGAGGCGCTCCCGAGGTCGTTGACGGAGCGGCTGCTGGTCGAGCTGCTCGCACGCCTCGTGGAGCCGGTGTGACCGCGGGCCCTCCCGCTACTTCAGGCTGAGGCCGAGCTTGCGCCCGGCGAGTCCTCGGCTCCGCGTCGCGAGCCGCTCGGCGACCAGGCGGATCGCGGCGGCTGCCGGATCCTGCGGATCCGTCACGACGATCGGTGCCCCGGTGTCGCCTCCGGAGCGCAGCGGGATGCTGAGCGGCACGGAGGCGAGCAGCGGCACCTCGGACTCCTGGCCCGCGGACAGCCGGCGGGCCACCTCCTCGCCGCCCCCGCTGCCGAAGAGCTCGAGGACGCTGCCGTCGGGCTGCACCAGGCCGGCCATGTTCTCGATCACGCCGACGACCGTCTGACCGGTCTGCCGGGCGACGACGCCGCTGCGCTCCGCGACGTCCGCCGCGGCCGGCTGAGGCGTGGTGACGACGACGACCTCGGCCTGCGGGAGGAGCTGACCGACCGAGATCGCCACATCCCCCGTGCCGGGCGGCAGATCGAGCAGCAGCACGTCCAGGTCGCCGAAGAAGACGTCGGTCAGGAACTGCTGAATGGTGCGGTGCAGCATCGGCCCGCGCCACGCGACCGCGGCCGACGGGGAGTCGACGAACATTCCGATGGAGACGACCTTCACGCCGTAGGCGACGGGCGGGAGGATCATGTCGTCGACACGGGTGGGGCGGGGCGCTACGCCGTGCTCGTCCGTCAGCCCGAGGATGCCCGGGATGGAGAATCCGTGCACGTCGGCGTCGACGATCCCGACCCGGAGTCCCCGCTCCGCCAGGGCGACGGCGAGGTTGGCGGTGACGGTCGATTTGCCGACCCCGCCCTTGCCGCTGGTCACGGCGTAGACCCGCGTCAGCGAGTCGGGGCCGAACTGCGCGGTGCGGGCCGCGCGGCCGCCGCGCAGGCGCTCGGTGAGCGCCTTCCGCTCGGCCGGTGTCATGACCGTCACGTCCACCGTCACGTCCGTCACCCCGGGCACGCTCGCGGTGGCCGCGCGCACGTCGCGCTCGATGGCGTCCGCGGCGGGGCAGCCGACGATGGTGAGCTTGATACCGACCGTCGCGTGGCCGTCGGGCGCGACCTCCACGCCCCCCACCATGTCGAGCTCGGTGATCGGCTTCCGGATCTCGGGGTCGAGCACCGCCGCCAGCGCACGCCCCACGGCGTCCGCCAGCTCAGGCACGGGTCGTCTCGCCCTCTCCCGCGTCGCGCTCCTCGAGGTCTTCGAGCAGCGCGCGCAGCTCGGCGCGGATGAAGTCCTTCGTCGCCATGTCCCTCACGGCGAGCCGCAGAGCGACGACCTCGCGCGCCAGGTACTCCGTGTCGGCCAGATTGCGTTCGGCACGCTGCCGGTCCTGCTCGATCTGGACCCGGTCGCGGTCGTCCTGCCGGTTCTGCGCGAGCAGGATGAGCGGGGCCGCGTACGACGCCTGGAGGGAGAGGACCAGTGTCAGCGCGATGAAGCCGAGCGCCGCGGAGTCGAAGCGCCAGGCAGGCGGGACGAGGGTGTTCCAGGCCATCCACGCGGCGACGAAGATGGTCAGCCCGAGGATGAACCACGGCGTCCCCATCGCGCGCGCGATCCACTCGGTGAAACGTCCGAACCGGTCGTTCTGATCGGCGCGCCCCCGGCGGGACGACGAGCCGAGGACGGGAGTGCGCAGCCCCTTCGGCGCGTCGAGCCGGTCGTCCTGCCTACCGCGTGCCACCTGGGCCCCTCCTTCCGTTCACGATGCGGATGCTGCCGGTCTCGTCGGACGGACTCGGCTGTTTGACCGGTTCGTCCTCGTCCTGACTTCGCCAGTCGTCCGGGAGGAGGTAGTCGAGCACGTCGTCGATGGTCACCACGCCGACGAGCCGGTGCTTGTCGTCGACCACGGGGACCGAGACGAGGTTGTAGCTCGCGAGGATGCGCGAGACCTCGGCCGCCGAGGTCTCGCCGGTGACCGGTTCGAGGCTCGGATCGAGCAGGGTGCCCAGCCGCACGTGCGGCGGGTAGCGCAGCATCCGCTGGAAGTGCACGATACCGAGGAACCGCCCCGTCGGCGGCTCGTACGGCGGCAGCGTGACGCACACCGCCGCCCCCAGTGCCGGAGCGAGCTCGTGCCGGCGGATGAGCGCGAGGCCTTCGGCGACGGTGGCGTCGGCCGACACGATGATGGGCTCCGTGGTCATCAGGCCGCCGGCTGTGTCGGGCGCGTAGCTGAGGAGCATGCGGACGTCCTCCGCCTCCTCCGGCTCCATCAGCTCCAGGAGGTGCTCGCCGCGCTCGTCGGAGAGCTGGGCGATGAGGTCGGCGGCGTCGTCCGGCTCCATCTGGTCGAGCACGTCGGCGGCCCGGTCGTCGTCGAGCTTGGTGAGGATCTGCACCTGCTCGCTCTCGGGCATCTCCTCCAGCACGTCGGCCAGGCGGTCGTCGGGGAGCTCTTCTGCGACTTCGAGCATGCGCTGCGGTGGGAGGTCGAGCAGGGTGTTCGCCAGGTCGGCGGGCTTGAGCTCGGAGTAGGTGGCGATGAGCTGCTCGGCCGACTGCGCCTCGCCGCGGCGCAGACGTTCGGTGACCTCGTTCCAGGTCACGATCGTCGTCGGACCCTTGCCGAACGGTGACGCACCGGACTTCGGGCGCCGCACGAAGAGCTGCCCGACGGCCCACTCGCCGGTGGCGGACTCCTCGATGGCGACGTCCTCGATGGTGGCCTCGCCGCTGCCGTCGGCGAAGTCGACCTTGCGGCCGAGGAGCTCGGCGATCACGCGCACCTCGCCCCCGCGCTGCTCGAACCGGCGCACGTTGATGAGCCCGGTGGTGATGATCTGGCCGGGAGAGATGCTGGTCACGCGCCCGATCGAGACGAAGACGCGCCGCTTGCCGGGGATCTCGACGACCAGCCCGACGACGGTCGGCGGATCGGATTTGCGATAGACCACCAGGACGTCCCTGACGCGGCCGACCCGGTCGCCGACCGGGTCGAAGACGCTGGTCCCGGCGAGCCGGGCGACGAAGATCCTCGTGGCACTCACGTGTATAAACCTAAGCCCTTCCCGCCGAGCGCACCGTGACAATGGGAGAATGGGAAGATGACCAGCCCCAGCCCGCTCGGCGGCCGCAACCGGATGCTCTTCCCGACCCTCCCGCGCGGTGAGGTCGTCGCGACCTTCGAGACCTACCTCGCCGCGCAGGAGGCCGTGGACGTGCTCGCGCGAGCGGACTTCCCCGTCGACAAGGTCTCGATCGTCGGCAGCGACCTGAAGAGCGTCGAGCGGGTCACCGGAAAGCTCACGTGGGGGAGGGTCGCCCTCGCGGGTGCGGCCTCCGGCGCCTGGCTCGGCATCTTCTTCGGGCTGCTGCTCATCATCTTCTCGCCGACGGTGAGCTTCGCGTTCGTGATCGCCGCCGTGCTCATCGGCGCCGGGTTCGGCATGCTCTTCGGCATCGTCTCCTACGCGATCAACCGCCGCCGCAAGGACTACACCTCGGTCATGCAGGTGATCGCGACCAGCTACTCGGTGCTCGTGGACAGCGACCTCGGCAACCGCGCGCGCAACCTCCTCCAGGGCGGGGCAGGAGCCGCCGAGCAGCCCGCCGCCGCGGCACCGCACCCGAGCGACCCGCCGGCCGCGCCGCATCCCAGCGACCCGCCGCCCGCGTGGCAGCCGCCGCCCGCGGCGCCGGACCCCGACGCGCCGCCCGCACCGCGCGACTGACCCGCGCCCGGGTCAGCGCGCGCCGAGCCGGCTCATCCACGCCTCGACGTCGTCGGCCGTGCGGGGGATGGCGAGCGAGAGGTTCTCGGCGCCGCCGGCCGTCACCAGGATGTTGTCCTCGATACGCACGCCGATGCCGCGGAAGCGCTCGGGCACGGTCAGGTCGTCGGGCTGGAAGTACAGCCCCGGCTCGATGGTGAAGGTCATCCCGGGCTCCAGGACGCCGTCGAGGTACAGCTCACGTCGTGCCTGGGCGCAGTCGTGCACGTCGAGCCCGAGGTGGTGGCTCGTGCCGTGCACCATGTAGCGGCGGTGCTGCTGGTTCTCCGGCAGGAGCGCCTCCTCCGCCGAGACGGGCAGCAGCCCCCACTCGGCCGTCCGGCGCGCGATGACGGCCATGGCGGTCGCGTGGATCTCGCGGAAGCGGATGCCGGGGCGGACGATCGCGAACGCGGCGTCGGCGGCCTCGCGCACGGTCTCGTACACGAGCCGCTGGGTCTCGCCGAACGTGCCGTTCACGGGAATCGTCCTGGTGATGTCCGCCGTGTAGTAGCTGTCCATCTCCACGCCGGCGTCGAGCAGGATCAGGTCGCCGGGCACCACAGGGCCGTCGTTGCGGGTCCAGTGGAGGATGCAGGCGTGCGGACCGCTGGCGGCGATCGTGTCGTAACCCACGGCGTTGCCGTCGGCCCGCGCACGGCCGTTGAAGATGCCCTCGACGAGGCGCTCGCCGCGCGGGTGCGCCACGATCCGGGGGAGGTCGGCGATCACGTCGTCGAACCCGCGCGCGGTGGCGGCGATCGCGGCCCGCAGCTCGGCGAGCTCGTAGTCGTCCTTGACGAGCCGCAACTCGGACAGCTCGCGCGCGAGGCGGTCGTCCTCGGCGTGATCCTCGGGATCGGCGGCCTCGGAGAGCAGGAGGCGCGCGGTGTCGACCCGGTCGGTGAGCGCGGGGTCCGCCTCCCGCAGGACCACGGCCGTCGCGTCCACGGTGTCGATGACGTCGGCGGCGTCGGCGATGCCGCGCGTCGGCAGATCGAGGTCGCTCGCGACCTGGGCGAGGGAGGGGCGCGGCCCGATCCAGAACTCGCCGATCTCGGGGTTCGCGTAGAACTCGTCGGAGTCACGGCCGGCACGCTCGCGGAAGTACAGTGTCGCCTCGTGGCCGTCACCGACGGGTTCGAGCACCAGCACGCTGCCGGGCTCGGCGTCGGATCCCCATCCCGTGAGGTGGGTGAACGCGGAGTGGGCGCGGAAGGCGTAGTCGGTGTCGTTGGAGCGCTGCTTCAGCCGGCCGGCCGGCACGATGACACGGCGACCGCGGAAGAGCTCCGAGACGCGCGCACGGCGGCGCGCGGCGTAGGCGGCCTGCTCGCGGGCGCCCGGGAGCACGTCCGGCCGTTCGGCCCAGCCGCTCCCGATGTACGCCTTGAAGGCGTCGGAGCCCGGTGTGGTCGAGCGGTTCGCGGTGGCGCGTGGGGCCTCCGCGGCCTCTGCGGGGATCTCGGCCGACTCGGCGGCGGTGTCGGCGGGGGACGGCGTGGACGACTGGGACGACATGCCGACCATTCTCCCACTCCTAGGATGGAGGGCATGGCTGATGCGCGACGGTTCCGCGGTCCCGTCGACCTCCACACGCACTCGAGCGTGTCGGACGGGACGGAGACCCCTGCGGAGCTCGTCCGCGCCGCAGCGGCGGCGGGGCTGGGGACCGTCGCGCTCACCGACCACGACTCCACCGCCGGGTGGGCGGACGCGGCCGCGGCGGGTGCGGACGTCGGGGTGACGGTCATCCCGGGGATGGAGCTGAGCACGCGGATCGAGTTCGCGAGCGTGCACATGCTCGGTTACCTCTTCGACCCCGCCGATCCGGCGCTCGTCGCCGAGACGCAGCGCATCCGCGACGGTCGGATGCGACGCGCGGAGGACATGGTCAGGCGCATCGCGGAGGACTATGACATCACCTGGGCCGACGTCATGGCGCAGGCCACGGAGGGCGCGACCGTCGGCCGCCCGCACATCGCGGACGCGCTGGTCGCCCGCGGGCTCGCCGAAGACCGCAGTGCCGCGTTCGCGGGGATCCTGCACTGGCGCAGCGGCTACTTCCAGCCGCACTACGCCCCCGACCCGCTGACCGGCGTCCGTCTCATCCGCGCCGCGGGAGGCATCCCGGTGCTCGCGCATCCCGCGACGGGCGGACGAAGCCGCGTCATCCCCGAGGACCGTCTGCGCCGTCTGGTCGACGCCGGGCTGTTCGGTCTCGAGGTCGACCATCGCGAGAACACCGAGGACGGCAAGGCGCGGCTGCGCGAGCTCGCGGCCCGCTACGGCCTGGCGATCACCGGATCGAGCGACTACCACGGTGCGGGAAAACCGAACCGGCTCGGCGAGAACACCACCGATCCCGCCGTCCTCGACCGGATGATCGAAGAAGCGACAGGCGCGGCGCCTTTCTCCGCTCCGTGACCAGGTGCGCTTAGCCTGGACCGCGGGGGACGGAAGGCGAGGTACTCGGGTGAAACGGATGTGGACGTCCTCTGCGGCGGCGGCGGCGCTCGTCGGCGCGCTCGTCCTGGCGGGAGGTGCGGCGCCTGCGGCGGCGGACACCAGCTATCCGTCGTGGGATGACGTCCAGGCGGCGAAGGCGAACGCGGCGAACGCCCAGGCGGAGGTCGACCGCATCAACGGCCTCCTCGCGAGCCTCCAGACCGCCGCCAACGCCGCAGGCGACCTCGCCGTCAAGCGTGCGGGCGAGTACGGCGCCGCCGAGTCGGCCCTCCAGGCCGCGACGGCGAAGGCCGATGATCTGCAGACCCGGGCGACGGCCGCAGCGGCGCAGGCTGCGATGCTCCGCACCCAGAGCGGGACCCTGGCGTCGCAGCTGGCGCGCGCCGGTGCGTCGGACGTCACCCTCCGGCTCTTCTTCGACGCCAACTCCTCCCGCCAGCAGTCCCTGCTCTACGAGCTGGGCGCGATGTCGAAGCTGACGTCGCGCTCCACCGCACTGCTCGCGGCGGCCGACCAGCAGAAGAACGTCGCCTCCGCTCTCAGCACCCAGGCCGCCGCCGCACAGAAGGTGCGCACCCAGCTCGACGCGGACGCGAAGAAGGCCTACCAGGCGGCGCAAGAGGCGGAAGCGGCCGCCGAGGCGCAACTCGCGGACCAGAAATCCCACGCCAACACGCTGTACGCGCAGTTGGCGTCGCTGAAGAACACCGAGGCGTCGGTCGAGCAGAGCTACGCGGCGGGGCAGGCCGCCGCAGCGGCCGCGGCCGCTGCGGCCAATCCGGGCGGCGGCTCCGACGGGTTCGCACCCCCGCCGGGAATGGTCGTCGACCCGGCCGGCGCGCAGGCGTACGCGTCGAGCCGCCTCGCCGCCTACGGCTGGGGGCAGGACCAGATGGGGTGCCTGATCAAACTGTGGAACCACGAGTCCGGCTGGCGCGCCGACGCCTACAACAGCTCCAGCGGAGCGTACGGCATCCCGCAGGCGTGGCCGGCCAGCAAGATGGCGTCGGCAGGGGCCGACTGGATGACCAACCAGGACACCCAGGTGAACTGGGGTCTCGACTACATCGACCGCGCCTACGGATCGCCGTGCGCCGCGTGGAACTTCGAGATGAGCCACGACCCGAACTGGTACTGACATGAGCGTGTGGGCGCGATCCGCGGCGGTCGCCGTGCTGGTGGCGGGGATGGTGGCCGTCGACACGAGCGAGCGTGCCTCCGCCGAGACGTATCCGAGCTGGGACGACGTCGCCGCCGCCAAGGCGAACGCGTCCTCCGCACAGGCTCAGGTGGACCGCATCACCTCCCTGCTCGCCGGACTGCGGAGTGCGGCGAACGCGGCGGCGGAGGAGACGATCGCTCGCGCTGCGGACTACGGGGCGGCGCAGGCCGCCCTCGAGACGGCCACCCGCACCGCGGCGGATCTCGCCGCGCAGGCGGAAGCCGCCACAGCCGAGGCGACGACGCTGCGGACGCAGAGCGGCGCGCTCGCGGCACAGCTCAGCCGCGGGGGCGGTTCGGACGTGTCCCTCCGCCTCTTCGTGAGCGGCGGGAGCGCGTCCGCGGACTCCCTCCTCTACCAGCTCGGGGCCGTCTCGAAGCTCGGCGAACGCTCGAGTGCGCTCTACGCGCGGGCGACGCAGCAGAAGAACGTCGCCGCGTCGTTGCGTGACCAGGCGGCGGCGGCCCGGACCGAACGGACCCGGCTCGACGCGGAGGCGAGGAAGGCGTACGACGCGGCGGCCGCGGCGAAGGCCGCCTCCGACGCCGCGGTCGCCGAGCAGCAGACCCGCGCCGACACCCTGTACGCACAGCTCGCGTCGCTGAAGAACACCGCGGCCTCGGTCGAGCGGCAGTACGCGGAGGGGGTCGCCGCGCGCGCCGCGGAGGAGGCCGCGAACTCCGGGAGCGGCGCAGGTGCAGGCGGCGGGAGCGGTGGAGCCGACAGCTCCGCTCCTCCGCCCGGGATCGTGGTGAACCCGGCCGCCGCGCAGGCGTACGCATCGAGCAGACTCCCCGCCTACGGCTGGGGCGGCGAGCAGATGAGCTGCCTCATCAAGCTCTGGACGAAGGAGTCGAGCTGGCGCGCCGACGCCTACAACCGATCGAGCGGCGCCTACGGCATCCCGCAGGCGCTCCCGGGGAGCAAGATGGCCAGCGCCGGCCCCGACTGGATGACCAACGCGAACACGCAGATCGACTGGGGACTGTCGTACATCTCCGGCCGCTACGGGTCCCCGTGCGCCGCGTGGTCGTTCCACCTCGGACACAACTGGTACTGACCGGCCGACGGCACGCACGACGAAGGCGGCGACCCGTGAGGGTCGCCGCCTTCGTCGTGCAGCGCCGCGAGCGGCGCCGGGTCAGTTCGCCGGGGGCGTGCTCGGTGCGGTGGATGCGCCGCCCCGCGAGCGGCGACGGCGACGGCGGGGGGCGCTGTTGCCGTCGCGGTGCTGCGAGCCGCCGCCGTCGTGCGTGCCGGCGGCGACGCCCTGCTCGCCCGAGCCGTCCGTCGCGGCAGGCGCGCTGGTGGACGCCGAGCCGGCGGCCGGAGCCGAGGAGCCCTCACCACGGGTGCGGCGCCGGTTGCGGTTGCCGGACGGACGCTCGCCGTCGCGCCCTGCCGCGGCCGGCCGGGCGGCCTCGGCCTTCACGACGGGCGTGCTCTTCAGCCGCCCCTTCGACCCGGCGGGGATGCCGAGGTCCTCGTAGAGGTGCGGGCTCGACGAGTAGGTCTCCGTCGGCTCCGGCACGCCCATCTCGAGTGCGCGGTTGATGAGGGCCCACTTGTGCAGGTCGTCCCAGTCGACGAAGGTCACTGCGACCCCGGTCTTGCCGGCGCGGCCGGTGCGGCCGGCACGGTGCAGATAGGTGTCGTGGTCGTCGGGGACCGTGTGGTTGATCACGTGCGTGACGTCGTTCACATCGATGCCGCGAGCAGCGACGTCCGTCGCGATCAGGATGTCCTTCTTGCCGGCCTTGAAAGCCGCCATCGCACGCTCGCGCTGCTCCTGGTTGAGGTCGCCGTGCACGGCGGCGGCGTTGAAGCCCCGGTCGTTGAGCTCCTCGACGAGCTTCGCCGCAGCGCGCTTGGTGCGCGTGAAGACGACGGTCTTGCCGCGGCCCTCGGCCTGCAGGATGCGGCCGATGACCTCGTCCTTGTCGAGCGAGTGCGCGCGGTAGACGACGTGCTTGATGTTGGCCTGGGTGAGACCCTCGTCCGGGTCCGTGGCGCGGATGTGCACCGGGCGCGTCATGAAACGGCGCGCCAGCGCGACGATCGGCCCGGGCATGGTCGCCGAGAAGAGCATGGTGTGGCGCGTCGCAGGGACCTGCTGGAAGATCTTCTCGATGTCGGCGAGGAAGCCGAGGTCGAGCATCTTGTCAGCCTCGTCGAGCACCACCTCCTGCACCTGCTTGAGGTCGAGGAGACGCTGCCCTGCGAGGTCGAGCAGACGCCCCGGAGTGCCGACGACGATCTGCGCGCCGGCCTTGAGCTGCTCGACCTGGCCCTCGTAGGCCTTGCCGCCGTAGATGCTGACGACCTTCGTGGAGCGGTTCGACGTGGCGAGCTCGAGGTCCTCGGCGACCTGGACGCACAGCTCGCGGGTCGGGACGACGACGAGCACCTTGACGCCGGGCTCCGGGTCGAGGCCGATGCGCTGGATGATGGGGAGGCCGAAGCCGAAGGTCTTGCCGGTGCCCGTCTTCGCTTGGCCGATGATGTCCTGGCCGCTCAACGCGAGGGGGATGGTCTGGGTCTGGATGGGGAACGGCTCCACGATGCCTTTGGAGGCGAGCGCGTCCACCATGTCCTGGTCGATGTTGAGTTCGGAGAAAGTCAAAAGGTATGCCTGTCGTTTCGTACGTGAGGTCTACGCCGTGGTCTCTGTCGCAGGCGCAGGGGCCGTCGATCCACCGCCGACGGACGAGGCAAGCCTACTGGACGACCCCGTTACACTGCTGTACGTGTCAACCTGGTTCACGCGCCGACGCCCCGTGGTCGAGCTGCCCCGTCTCGCCACGCGCGCCGACCGCGCACCGGCGGTCCGCATCGACCTGCACGAGGTGATGCCGGACCTGCTGCCCTACCTGGGGCAGGCGGCGTACCTGCAACTGGAACAGTTCCAGACCCTGTCGCGCGTCGCGGCGGAGTGCGGTTCGCTCGCCGCGAAGGAACTCGTATCGACTGCGGCGGGGCGCGCGTTGTCGAAGCACCAGGGCATCGTCGCCGAGATCCGTCGCCGCGGCGACGAGCCCGGCGAGGTGATGAAACCCTTCGCCGATGCGATCGAGGGCTTCAGTGCGACGATCGTCGGATCGGACTGGCGGGAGACCCTGCTCTCGGCCCTCGTGACCGGCGGCCTCCTCGACGACTTCTTCATCCGGCTGGCCGCGGGGCTGCCGGGCGACATCGGGCCGCGCGTCGCGCACCTCCTGGGCTCCGAGTCCGGTCAGGAGGGGGTGCTGGAGGTACTGCGCACCGAGATCGGGGCCGACCCGCGGCTCGCGTCTCGGCTGGCGATGTGGGGCAGGCGTCTGGTCGGCGACACGCTCCTCGTCGCGCGCTCCGCGCTCCACCTCTCCGGCAACCGCGCCACCGACGAAGAGCGCATCGAGCCGATCTTCACCGAGCTGATCGCCGCGCACACGCGACGGATGGACGCGCTCGGGCTCACCGCCTGACGGTCGCCGCGGGCATGCCGGGGCGCCCGCCGGGTCAGCGCGCGATCGCACCCTTCGCGAGGGTGTGGAGCAGCTTGTCGTCGTGCGCGGTGCGGATGCGACCGACCACGAGATCGACGGCAGCGACGATGACCGCGGTGCCGACCAGGGTGATCCACCAGATCCAGCCGCCGTCCCACTTCAGGCCCGCCCAGGTGAGGGCGACCCAGAGGACGCTCGCGGCGATCACGCCGAGCGCGGGGATGAGCACCGCACCGTGGGTGTGACGGTTGGGGAGCAGATAGCGGGCGCCGAGGCCGAGCAGGGCGCCGCCCAGGGCGACGAAGAGGAGTTCCACGAGACGGGAATCTAGCCGACGAAGCCGATGCGGCGCGACTCCTCGGCGCCGACCTCGACGTAGGCGATTCCGGCGGTGGGCACGACGTAGACGCGACCCTTGTCGTCGGTCAGCTTGAGCACGGCGGCGCCGCCCGTGACGGCGGTCTCCACCTGCTGCGCGATCTCGTCGGGCGACTGCGCCGACTCGAATCCCAGTTCGCGGGGGGCGTTGACGATTCCGATGCGGATCTCCACGACGGTCCTTTCACGTGTTCCGGGCCGTTCGAAACCGACAGGCCGATGTGAATTCAGACTACGGCACACGGCTCGCGGCACCGGGTCGCGTTCTCTGTCGGCGGACGCCGATACCGTGAGGGACATGACGACCCGAGGTTTCCGTCCGCGCCCCGACCGGCGCACCTCGGGCGCCGC
This sequence comes from Leifsonia sp. LS1, assembly GCF_020521355.1. Classification (NCBI taxonomy): domain Bacteria; kingdom Bacillati; phylum Actinomycetota; class Actinomycetes; order Micrococcales; family Microbacteriaceae; genus Leifsonia; species Leifsonia sp. LS1. The sequence continues at coordinate 556,242 of NZ_BPER01000002.1, read as the reverse complement.
GCTCGTCCTCGACGACACTCAGGCCGCCGTCCTGCGGCTCGCCGACGGCGCCTCCGCGGCGGTTCTCGGCGCGCCGGGCACCGGCAAGACCACCACGCTGGTCGAGGCCATCGCCGATCGGGTGCTCGGCCGCGGCTACGGCGTCGACGAGGTGCTCGCGCTGAGCGCCTCCCGCGCCGCGGCGACCGCTTTGCGGGACCGCATCGCGCTCCGGCTCGGCGTACCGACCAATGGACCGCTCGCGCGCACGGCGACCTCGCTCGCGTTCCAGCTCGTGGGCTCGCGGGCACGCCGCACGGGCGAGGAGGCCCCACGGCTCCTCACCGGCGGTGAGCAGGACCAGATCATCGCCGAGCTGCTCGCCGGGCACATCGAGGACGGCACAGGGCCGCGCTGGCCGGAGCCGCTCGGGGAGGAGGTCCGCGCGCTGCGGGGGTTCCGCACCGAATTGCGCGAGCTGATGGCCCGCTGCGCCGAGCACGGCGTGACGCCGCCCCGGCTCTCGGAGCTGGGCGCGATCACAGGACGCGACGAGTGGCGCGCGGCCGCCCGCTTCCTCACCGAGTACCAGGACGTCGTCGACAGCTATCGCGGCGGGTTCGTCGACTCGGCCGAGCTCATCGCCTCCGCGGTCGCCGTCGTCCGCGAGGGCGGCGCGCTCGACAGGCTGAGGGTCGTCCTCGTGGACGACGCGCAGGAGGCGACGGTCGCCACGCTGTCGCTGCTGCACGCGCTCGCCGAGCGCGGGGTCGCCGTCGTCGCCTTCGGCGATCCCGATGTCGCCTCCACCACCTTCCGCGGCGCCGAGACCGGTGCGCTGGGGCAGCTGAGCCTGCGGCTCGGCGTGCCGGTCGAGCGCGTCGTCCTGGGCACCGCCCATCGTCAGACGCCCGAGCTGCGTGAGCTCACCGCGCGGGTGACCGAGCGCATCGGGACGGCCGCGGCCGGGGTGCAGCGCCTCGCGTCGGCCGGGCGCGTCGGCACTGCGGACGGCCCCGCGGCGGTGCTGCGCCTCCAGGCGTCCTCCGCGCCGGCCGAGGCGGCGCGGCTCGCGCGGCGGCTGCGCGAGCGGCACCTGCTCGACGGCGTCCCCTGGGACGATATGGCGGTCGTCGTCCGATCGGGTGCGCACGTCCCCGGCCTCGCACGCGCATTGGCGGTCGCGGAGGTCCCGACGAAGACCAGCATCGCCGGTCGAGCGCTGCGCGACGACTACGCCGCCCGCCAGCTGATCACTGTCGCCGGCGTCGAACTGGGCGCCGTCGAGGCGACCCCGCAGGTCGCGACCGAACTTCTGCTCGGGCCGTTCGGCGGTCTCGACGCCGTGAGCCTGCGGCGGCTGCGGCTCGCGTTGCGTCAGGAGGAGCTCGCGGGGGAGGGCAACCGGCCCGGCGACGAGCTGCTGGTCGAGGCGCTGGGCGACCCGACGCACCTGTCGCTGATCGACTCGTCCCCGGCGCGCCGTGCGGGGCGGCTCGCGGAGACGTTGCGTGCGGGGCGCGAGAAGGCGGAGGCGGGAGCCACCATCGAGGAGTTGCTGTGGCACGCCTGGGAGCGCAGCGGCCTCGCGACGCGCTGGCTGGAGCAGTCGGAGCGCAGCGGCATCGTGGCCGACGAGGCCAACCGGCACCTGGACGGCGTCGTCGCCCTGTTCACCGCCGCGCGGCGGTTCGTCGAACGCTACCCCGAGCGGCCGGCGGCCGACTTCGTCGTCGAACTCCTCGGAGCGGAGGTCCCCGAGGACACCCTCGCCGCCCAGACCGCCGGACCGGCGGTGCTCGTCTGCACGCCGAGCGCGACCGTCGGCCGCGAGTTCGAGGTCGTCGCGGTCGCCGGCCTGCAGGAGAGCGTGTGGCCCAATCTGCGGCTGCGCGGCTCGCTCCTCCATCCGCAGGAGCTGGCCGATGCCCTCGACGGTCGCGAGACCGTCACGGAGGACCAGCGTGCCCAGGTGCTCGGCGACGAGCTCCGTATGTTCGCCCTGGCCGTGTCGCGCGCCCGGGGTCAGGTCATCCTCAGCGCGACGGCGAACGACGACGAGCAGCCCTCGCCGTTCCTCCGGCTCCCGGGCGAGGTCGCCGTCGACGACACCGACGAGACCCTCCACCCGCTCTCGTTGCGCGGCATGGTGGGCCGCCTGCGGCGCCGTCTCGCCACGACCGGCTCCGCGGATGCGGCGGAAGCCCTCGCCCGCCTGGCCGACGCCGAGGTCGAGGGCGCCGACCCGGCGGAGTGGTACGGCCTGGTCGAGCCCTCCACCGTCGAGCCGCTGGTCGACCTCGACGACGAGGAGCAGGTCGTGCGCGTCTCGCCGTCGCGGCTCGAGACGTTCGAGAAGTCGCCCCTGGCCTGGTTCGTCGACGCGATGGCCTCGTCGCCGAGCGGGCTGGCCGCCGGCATCGGCACGGTCGTGCACGCGGTGATGGAGGAGGCGAGCACCAGCGACGATCGCGATCTGAGCGTCGAGCGCCTCTGGGGCGGCATCGAACGCCGCTGGAAGGAGCTCAGCTTCGAGTCGCCGTGGCTGGAGGAGAAGGAGCGTCGTCGCACGCGCACCCTCGCGCAGGGCGTCTCCGAGTACCTCCGCGACTTCGAGCGCGCCGGGGGAGTGCTGCTCGGCTCGGAGGGGGAGTTCGAACTGCGGATCGGGCGGGCGCTCGTGCGCGGCACCATCGATCGGGTCGAGCGCACGGCGGACGGCACGGTCGTGATCGTGGACCTGAAGACCGGCAACCGCACACCCTCGGCGGCGGAAGCCGCGGAGCACGCCCAGCTCGGCGCCTACCAGCTCGCGCTCGAGCACGGCGCGATCGAGGTCGCGACCGGTCTGCCGTCGGGCGGTGCGAAGCTGCTGTTCGTGGCGAAGGGCGTGCGAGGGAAGAGCTACCGCGAGGTCGCGCAGGATCGCGTCGACCGGCGCGGACTCGAGCGCTTGAAGCAGCGTGTCGCCGCAGCGGCGGACGGCATGGCCGCGGCCACGTTCGCGGGTGTCGTCGATCTCGGGGAGCGCGACCCGCACGCGAAGTACGAGTACCGCATCCACCTGGTGCCGGCGGTGAGCGCCTGATGCGCGCGCGGAGAATTCGGGGCGAGAGGGAGGAGCGATCGTGAACGACGAGAACGTGCTGGAGTGGGCCGCCGCCGACGCCGACCTCGACCTCGTCGAGCAGGCACTGACCCTCGACGACCCGACGCACGGGCTCGAGCGGGAGGAGCGGCCCACGCGCGCGATCAGCGCGGTGGAGATCGCGCGAGCGCTCGCCCTCCCGGAGCCGACCCCGCAGCAGCAGGCGGTCATCGAGGCACCCGTGCGGCCCGCCATCGTGGTCGCCGGCGCGGGCAGCGGCAAGACGGAGACGATGGCCAACCGCGTCGTCTGGCTGCTCGCGAACGGGCACGCGCGCGTGCCGGAGATCCTCGGGCTCACCTTCACGCGCAAGGCGGCCGGCGAGCTCGCCGCGCGCATCCGCACGCGGATCGAGCAGCTGGTGGACTCCGGGCTGACCGAGATCGCGTTCGACCCCTTCGAGGCTCCCGAAGTCGCCACGTACAACGCCTTCGCCAACGCGATCTTCCGCGAGAACGCCCTGCTCATCGGCCGGGAGCCGGAGTCGGCCGTGCTGAGCGAGGCCTCGGCCTGGCAGCTGGCCAGGAGGCTCGTGGTCGGAAGCGCCGACGATCGTCTGGTCGAGCTGGAGCGGGGCGTCGACGCGGTGACGAGCGCCGTGCTCACCCTGAGCCGGGCCCTCAGCGAGAACGTCGCGGACGCGGTCGACGTCGAGCGCATGGTGGTGGAGGAGTTCTCGCGCGTCCTCGAACTGCCCACGGGGAACGCGCGCAAGAGCACCCCGTACAGCTCGGTGCTGAAAGCGGTGGAGGCGGTCGGATCCCTTCCGCCGCTGCTCGCGCTCGCTCAGGAGTTCGCCGCGGAGAAGCGGCGCCGCGGCTTCGTCGAGTACTCCGACCAGGTGGCTCTCGCGCTCGACATCGCCGAGCGGCTGCCGGCGGTCGTCGCCGACTACCGTCGGCGGTTCCGGGTCGTGCTGCTGGACGAGTACCAGGACACCTCAGTGGTGCAGACGCGCCTGCTCTCCACGCTGTTCGCCGGCCAGGCTGTGATGGCCGTCGGCGACCCCCACCAGTCGATCTACGGCTGGCGTGGCGCGAGCGCGGCGAACCTCGGACGCTTCTCGGCCGATTTCACCGGGCACCGCGCGGGCGGCGAGCACGGCGGGGCAGACGAGTACGCACTGAGCACGAGCTGGCGCAACCCGACCCGCATCCTCGACGCCGCCAACACGCTCGTCGCGCCGCTCTCAGCCGCCTCGCCGGTCCCTGTCGAGCTCCTGCTGCCGCGCCCCGGAGCCGCATCCGGCGAGTTGACGGCAGCCTTCGACCAGACGGTCGCTGACGAGGCGGAGACCGTGGCCGCGTGGCTGGAGGCGCGGATCGGCGATCGTGACGCGGACGGCGTGCCGCCGAGCGCCGCGCTGCTCTGCCGTTCCCTCAAGAAGATCGACGTGTTCACGGCGGCACTCACCCGCCGGGGCGTCCCGTACCATGTGCTGGGCCTGGGCGGCCTGCTCGAGCAGCCGGCGATCGCCGACCTCGTCAGCGCGCTGCGGGTCATGCACGACCCGACGGCCGGTTCCGAGCTGATCCGGCTGCTCACCGGCGCGCGCTGGCGGGTCGGGCCGAAGGACGTCGCCGGGCTGCGCAGCGTGGCCTCGTGGCTCTCGACGCGCGACCACCGTTTCCAGGAGCTCGACCCGGAGGTGCGCGACCGTCTGCGTCGCTCGGTCGCGGGGGAGGAGTCCGCCTCGCTCGTCGACGCCCTCGACTTCATCGTGGAGGCGCCGGACGGGCACAGCAAGCTCCAGGACATCAGCCCGACCGGTCTGGAGCGCATGCGCGACGCCGGGCGACTGCTCGACCGCCTGCGCTCCCGGGTCGGCCTCGACCTCCTCGATCTGGTGACCCTGGTGCAGCAGGAGCTCCTGCTCGACATCGAGGTCGCGGCGAACGAGTCGGCACAGCTCGGGCAGGCGAGTCTCGACGCGTTCGCGGAGCAGGTCGCGTCATACCTCGCCGCCGACGATCGGGCAACCCTGGGGTCGTTCCTGGCGTGGCTCGCGGAGGCCGAGCAGCGCGACAATCTCGCGCCCCGCAGCGAGGAGCCCGAACCGGGCACGGTGCAGATCCTCACCATCCACGGCGCCAAGGGCCTGGAGTGGGATGTCGTCGCCGTGCCGCGCCTGGTCGACGGCGAGCTCCCCGGCCCTCCCCAGAGCCGCAAAGGCTGGCTGGCCTTCGGGCAGCTGCCGAACGAGTTCCGCGGAGACTCCGCCGAGCTGCCGGTGCTCGCGTGGCGCACGGCCGAGGATCAGAAGCAGATCGACGACTCCATCGCGGACTTCGAGGCCGAGAACCTGCGCAGGCACCTCGAAGAGCAGCGCCGCCTCATCTACGTCGCCGTCACGCGGGCGCGCGAGCGGCTGCTGCTGACGGGCTCGTACTGGTCGACGCAGACGCGGCCGCGCGGGCCGGGCGCCTACCTGCTGGAGCTGCAGGCGGCCGGGCTGCTGCCGGAGGACGCGTTCCCCGAGTGCGACGAGCCGGACGAGAACCCGCTCTCCCTCACGGCCCAGACGGTCACCTGGCCGCTCGACCCGTTGGGGACGCGGCGCGACCGCGTGCAGGCCGCCGCCGAAGCGGTACGCGCACGACGGGAGCGGGGCGAGTCCCGCGGCGGGGTGTACGCCCGTGATCTCGACCTGCTGCTCGCGGAACGCGCCGCGCGGGTCGCTGAGGCCGGGCTGGTGGAGCTGCCGACCCGCATCCCCGCGTCCCGGTTCAAGGACTACATCTCGGATCCAGGAGGCGTCGCCGCGTCGTTGCGCCGGCCGATGCCCGAGCGGCCCTACCGGCAGACGCGCCTGGGCACGCTGTTCCACCACTGGGTGGAGGAGCGGTTCGGCACGCCGGCCGGCGGAGCGGACGAGCTCGATGCGACGGCGACGGAGCTCGACGACCCGGCGGGGGAGCTGCTCGAGGCCGATCGGCTGGCCGAGCTCCAGGCGACGTTCGCGGCGAGCGAGTGGGCCGGTCGCCGACCGGAGGGCGTGGAGTTGGAGATCCACGTGACGCTCGCCGGCCAGGTGGTCGTGTGCAAACTGGACGCGATCTACCGCGCCGACGACGGGGTGCACGACTACCAGATCGTCGACTGGAAGACGGGGAAGGCGCCGCGTGACGCGGAGGACCTCGAGCGCAAGCAGCTGCAGCTCGCGTTGTACCGGCTCGCGTTCGCCCGCTACGCGGGCGTGGATCCCGCACGCATCGACGCCGTCTTCTACTTCGTCGCCGACGACCGGGTCGTGCGGCCGGAACGGCTCTACGAGGAGGAGGAGCTGCGCTCGCTCTGGTCTTCCGCCACCGGCTTCATCCCGCCCGAGCGGCCGTAGCCGTCGGGGCGGTCGCCGGGGGTGCGGTCGAGCATGGCCTCGACGTCGCCGATGGCCATGATCGGGCCGGTGGCGTTCGCGAGCGGGTTGACCGCGTTGCTGTGCACGCGGTCGACGAGCCCGTCGAGCATGCTCACGGCGTCGTCGACGATGTGCTGGTCGCGGACCTCGCGCCCGTGCAGCAGCCAGCGGGCGACTTCCAGCTCCGCGTACAGCATCGCTCGCTGGGTGAACTGCCGATCGGTGGCCACCTGGCGCGCGGACGCATAGGCGGTGAGTGCGCCGTCTGTCGCCTCGGAGTTCATGGCGAGGAGCCAGTGCAGGTCGCGGGCGGGGTCGCCGACGCGCAGGGCCGACCAGCCGATGACGGCGGTGACGGAGTCGCCGTCGACGAGGAAGGAGTCCGCGGTGAGCGCCCCGTTGATGACGGTCGGCTGGAACTGCCAGAGCGAGTGGTCCGCGGTGGCGTCGCGCCATCGGTCGCGCAGGGCGGCGGGAAGCAGCCCGGTCGCTGCGGCGGACTCGATGAGGGAGGTCGTCGACGCGAGACTGTCGGCGGCGGAGAGGACCGGGAGGCCGGCCTCCCCGACGAAGCTCGTGGGCAGCCTGTGGATCGCCGCGATCGCATGGCCGATCGATCCGGCCAGACCGTCGCCGGGTGGGATCTCCTCGACCGCGACGTGCTCGCCGGGAAGGAAGTCGTAGACGACGGCGCGGGTGCCGCCCACCGGTGCCTGACCGAGGTACTGCGGCACGTCGAACGGGAGGCGGCTGCGGATGCCCGCGGTCAGCGCGCGGAGCGCGACGAGGTCGGCGCTCTGCTCGGACTCGGCCGACTGCGACAGTGGGACGCGTACGATGCAGACGCGGCCGTCCCGCTCATCCAGCAGCGCGGCGTCGAATTCGCCGGCTCCGTCGCGAGAGTAGCTGCGAGCGCCGGAGACGACGAGGTCGGGCACGGCCGAGGCGGCCAGCGCGGCTAGAGTGAAGTGGGATCTGGCCATGCTCCCTAGGCTAAATGGACATCCGTGCGTGGGCTCTGATCGCCACGCCTTGAAAGGTTCTCGATGTCGTCAGCACCCCCGTCCGGCGCGCTCAGCGCCCTTCCGCTCTCGCGCCACGCCGTGGACCGCGACCACGCCGCCCGATCGCGACCCGCGTTGTTCGACGAGCTCTGGGAGGAGCCGGGAACGCGCGTGCTGGCACTGTGGAAAGGACGTGCGCTCGTCACGGCGGAGAGCATCCCGGCCGCGACGCCCGCGGGCGACGGGTGGAGCGCACCGGACGGTGGCGAGGCCGCCCTCGACCTGCTCCCCGTCGAGCGCGTGACCGCCGCACTGGTCCGCGTCTACCTCGGGCGCACGCTCGTCGCCACGCCGACGGAGCCTGCAGGCACGGCCGTCGTGCTGGAGGTGCTCACCGATGCCGCCGCGCAGGAGCTCGAGCCGGACGAGTCGCGCTGGGCGAACCTGCGCACGGTCGCCACGGCGTTGAGCGACCGCGATGCCGGGCTGTTCACCGAGGCGCTCGCCATCGCCAACTGGCACGCCTCGCACACGCACTGCCCGCGCTGCGGCACGCCGACGGTCGTCGAGCAGGCGGGCTGGGTGCGTCGCTGCTTCGAGGACGGCTCCGAGGTGTTCCCACGGACCGACACCGCCGTGATCGTGACGGTGCTCGACGCCGCCGACCGTCTGCTGCTCGGCTCGAACGCCATGTGGGAGCACTCGCGCTACTCCCTGCTCGCCGGATTCGTCGAGCCGGGTGAGTCGTTCGAGTCCGCGGTCGAGCGCGAGATCTTCGAGGAGGCCGGCGTGCGCGTCGTGGACGCACGCTACAAAGGCTCGCAGCCGTGGCCCTTCCCCGCCTCCGTCATGGTCGGGATGACGGCGCGCCTCGCGGACGACCAGCCGCCTGCGGCGCTGGCGCCGGATGGCGAGGAGATCCTCGACCTGCGCTGGTTCAGCAGGCAGGAGCTGTGGGACGCCCGCGGGCAGGTCATCCTGCCCGGTCGCTCCTCGATCGCCCGGGCCCTGATCGAGGACTGGTACGGAGGACCCCTCGACGAGCCGCCGGCGGCCCCGTGACGGACGCTCCACCCACCCCGGCGGGGCTGTTGGCGGGGCTCGACGCCCAGCAGCGCGTCGCCGCAGAGGCTCTGTTCGGCCCGGTCTGCATCCTCGCGGGTGCAGGCACCGGGAAGACCCGCGCGATCACCCATCGGATCGCCTACGGCGTGGCCTCCGGGGCATTCACCCCCAACCGCGTGATGGCGCTGACCTTCACCAACCGCGCCGCCGCGGAACTGCGTGGCCGCCTGCGTCAGCTCGGCGCCGGGGGAGTCGCCGCGCGCACGTTCCACGCCGCCGCCCTGGCGCAGCTGAACTACTTCTGGCCGCAGGTGGTGGGCGGGCAGCTGCCCAGCGTCCTCGACGGCAAAGGCCGTGTGCTCGGGCACGCGGCCGAGAAGCTGTCGTTGCGGGTCGACACCGCGACGCTGCGCGACATCGCGGCGGAGATCGAGTGGCGCAAGGTGTCGAGCCTGACGCTCGACCAGTACGCGGACGCGCTCGCGTCGCGCCCGCTGCCGGGCACGCTCACGGCCGATCAGCTCCTCGACCTGCATCGCACGTACGAGGAGCTGAAGGACGAGCGCAAGCAGATCGACTTCGAGGACGTCCTGCTGGTGTGCGCCGGGATGATCGAGGTCGAGCCGTCCGTCGCGATGCAGGTCCGCGAGCAGTACCGCTTCTTCGTCGTCGACGAGTACCAGGACGTGTCGCCACTGCAGCATCAGCTGCTCGGGCTCTGGCTCGGCGATCGCCGGGACCTCTGCGTGGTCGGCGACGCCAGCCAGACCATCTACTCCTTCGCCGGTGCGCGGAGCGAGTACCTGCTCGGGTTCGAGCGCGAGCACCCCGGAGCGACGGTCGTGCGGCTCGAGCAGAACTACCGTTCGACGCCCGGTGTGATCGAGACCGCCAACCGGCTGATGCGGGGGCGCTCCGGGGCGCTCACCCTGCACGCCGCCGCAGCACAGCGCGGCCGCGACGGAGCGCCCACCGGCGACGTCGCCCCACCCGCCGCGTTCGACGACGACCGTGCCGAGGCGCGCGCGGTCGCCGAGGGGATCGCGGCCGAGATCGCCGCGGGTGCGAGACCCGAGAGCATCGCCGTGCTGTATCGGGTCAACGTCCAGGCGGCCCTGCTCGAGCAGGCGCTCGGCGATCTCGGGATCAGCTACCAGATCCGCGGGTCCAAGCGGTTCTTCGATCTGCCGGAGGTGCGGCAGGCGATCATGACTCTGCGCGCCGCCAGCGTCGCCGCGACCGACGAACCCGTTTTCAAGTCCGTCAGCGATGTGCTGCGCACGCTCGGCTGGTCGGTGCAGCCGCCGTCCGGCCGAGGAGCGGTGCGCGAGCGGTGGGAGTCGCTGAACGCGATCATGGGCCTCGTGGACGAGATGCCGGCCGGCACGACCTTCCGCCGCTTCACGGACGAGCTGCTCGCCCGCCAGGCCGGTCAGCACGAGCCGACGCTCGCCGCCGTCACGCTCGCGACGCTGCACGCCGCGAAAGGTCTCGAGTGGGAGTCGGTCTATCTGATCGGGTTGAGCGAAGGCCTCGTCCCCATCAGCTACGCCACCGGCTTCGAGCAGATCGACGAAGAGCGTCGCCTGCTCTATGTCGGCATCACGCGTGCCCGCCGCCGTCTGCGGCTCAGCTGGTCGCATCGAGGCTCCCAGCCGGGACGTCCGGTCGTCCGGCAGCCGTCGCGCTTCCTCGCCGAACTGGCCCCGCCGGCGCGTCAGCAGGGCACATCGGACGACTGAGCGGCAGCGCGAGGCACCCGCATTCCGGGTGCGGCATATGCTCCGCCGTGCTCCAGCGGCCCGTAGCCGGGTCGAAGCTCGTGCTCCTGGCCGGCTGCGGCTCGACGGCCCTCCCGCGCCCGACGGCCCGCCCACCCACGACGGCCAGCGCGATCGCCGCCGCGACGGAGGCGACGGCCTCGACGACCAGCGGCGACTCGCCGGGTCGAGCGCGGGAGTGCAGCTGTGTCGCCAGCGCGGGCCACGCTGGATCGGCGTCGCGGCGATGCAGATCCAGGCATCGAACGCACGCGCCGCGACCGGGGTGGACCACCGGCCCGACCACCACCCGCTTCTCGCCGAAGACGACGGGGAGGTGCGGTACGTCCCTGCGCAGCCACTTCCCGTGGCGCGAAGGCTCGATCGCGTAGGAGCCCACGAGGACGGCGAAGGCTGCGGCCTCCACCCGCGGATCGCTCCACGAGAGCCCTGCAGCCACCTCCGCTCCGCCATCGCGCAGGTGCCCGACGACGCGGGCGGCGGTCGGCCCGTCGCCGTCCAGGGCCACGAACGGTGTCGCGGCCGCGCGGTCGTCGGGTCGATCGAGCACCGGATGCAGCCGCGCGAGCAGCGCGTCGACGGTCGTCTGCCCCGCGCGCGAGCGCTTCGCGATCATCCGCAGCCCCGCCATCGACACGCCGTCGGCGAGGGCGGCGATCATCCGCTCCTCCGCCGGGCTGACCGGCTCCAGCACCAGCACCGGCGCGTCGACGCCGAACTGCAGCGCGTCCGGTGAGCGCCAGACCCGGGGGATGCGGGGATCGAGTGCGAGGACCATCCCGTCATCCTGCCCGGGGACCCACGGCGATCGGCCGTTATCCACAGGTGCGAGGCACGCCGGCGGTCATCCCCAGCCGGCCACACCGGATGCGGTGGTCAGCCCTCCGAGGGACGGTCCGTGTCGTCGCGCAGCAGGTCCTCGATCGCCTGGTCCAGCTCGTCGCGCTCGGGCTCCGCGCCCGTCGCCTCGGCCGTCAGACGCGCGACGAGGGCGGACGGGTCGTCGAGGTCGCTCGCGCGGGGGAGGAGGTCCGGATGCGACCAGAGGGCGTCCCGCGCCTCCTGGCCGACGGCGTCCGTCACGGCGCGCCACATCGCGGCGGCCTCCCGCAGTCGGCGCGGGCGCAGCTCGAGGCCCACCAGCGTCGCGAAGGCGGACTCGGCGGGTCCGCCCGAAGCCCGGCGGCGGCGGACCGTCTCGGCGATGGCATCCGCGCGAGGGAGCAGGCGGGTCGCGTCCGCCGTCACGACGTCGACCCAGCCCTCGACGAGGGCGAGCACCGTCTCGAGTCGGCCGAGCGCCTCCAGCTGTTCCTCGGTCTTCGGCGGGATGAGCGCCCCGCTGACCATGGCCTCGCGCAACTCCTCCGGGTTGGAGGGGTCGAAGCTCTCGGCGAGCGACTCGAGGCGCTCCGTGTCGATGGTGATGCCCTTGGCGAAGGCGGTGATCTGGGTGATGAGCTGCAGCCGCAGCCACTTGGCATGCCGGAAGAGGTTCGCGTGCGCGAGCTCGCGCACGGCGAGGTAGAGCTGTACCTGATCGTCGGGGATGTCGAGGCCGGCGCCGAACTCGGCGACGTTCTGGGGGAGGAGCGCCGCCGTCCCGTCGGCGAGCAGCGGGATGCCGATGTCGCCTCCCGAGACGACCTCCTTCGCGAGCTGCCCGACCACCTGGCCGAGCTGCATGGCGAACAGCGCGCCGCCGATCGAGCGCATCACCTGACCGGCGTTCTGGATCATGCCCTGCATCTCCTCCGGGGCTTGATCGGTGAGCACCTGGGTGAGGGCATCGGAGATGCTGAGCGCGACCGGCTCGGCGAGCTGGGTCCACAGCGGCATCGTCTGCCGCGCCCACTCGGCGCGACCGATCAGCTCCGGCGTGCCGGAGAGTCCGGCGACGGTGGTCGCCTGATCGAGCCACAGCCCGGCGACGTTGAACGCCTGGTCCAGGGAGGCGCGCTCGGCCGGGGTGACCGTGTGCGCGCCGTCGCCGGCGAGTGCGCGCGCCTGCTGCTCGGCGACGTCCCAGTTGATTCCGCCACCCGGGTTCATCAGCGCGTTCTGCAGCTGACCGAGCAGTTTCTGGATGCTCGCGGGGTCGTTCGGCAACCCGGCGGCCCCGGCCAGCTGGCTCGGATCGATCGACGCACCTCCGGAGAGGAACTCGCGCAACATGTCCCGGAACTCGTCGTCCGGCTCCTTGTTCGGCTCGTCGGCCATCGTGGGCGCCCCTCGTCTCGAAGTGATACCGCCGCGGCGTGCGGCTTTCAGGCTTGCCATCTACGCTAGCTCCTGATCTCCAAGAGCCGGGTGGGAATCCGCCCAGGCAGCAGGGTGCGCCGTGCGCCCGTGGCGAACACGACCGAAGGGACGACCCGCGTGACCCTGTTCACCGACGACGAGCACGCCGCGGTGGAGCCGCCACAGCCGGTCCGGCCGCCCCGGCGGGTCGTGGTCGGGTGGGTCTCGGTGCTGGTCGCGTTCGCCCTCACCCTCGTGCTCGCGCTGGCGCCCGCACCTTTCGTCATCGAGATCCCCGGTCCCGTCTTCAACACCCTGGGCACCGACCAGCAGGTCGGCGGTGCGAAGAGCGAGGATGCGAAGCAGCTCATCTCGATCCCCGACCAGAAGACGTATCCCACCTCCGGATCGCTCGATCTCCTGACCGTGTCGGTGGTCGGCAACCCCGACTCGCGTCCGAGCTGGTTCGACATCGTGTCGTCGTGGTTCCAGCCGAGCAGGGCCGTCGTCCCGATCGACTCCGTCTTCCCTCCGGGGACGACCACCGAGCAGTCCAACGCCGAGAACGCGGCGCTGATGGTGGACTCGCAGCAGGACGCCGTCGCCGCCGCGCTGAACGAGCTCGGCTACGACTTCCCGCAGGCGATCGTCGTGAAGCAGTTGATCAGCGGCACGCCCGCTGCGACGTCGCTCAAGGAGGGCGACGAGATCACCAGCGTGAACGGCACCGAGGTGAAGAGCGTCCAGGCGCTGCGTGACGCGATCGCGGACAACGGCACCGGCACGGCCGCGCGGATCGGCATCCTGCGCGACGGCGCCGCCTCGACCGTCGAGATCACCCCGACCGAGTCCTCCGGGCGCGCGGTGCTCGGCATCGGCGCGGGGATGGACTACACCTTCCCCTTCGACGTCAAGATCCAGCTCGACAACGTGGGCGGCCCGAGCGCCGGCCAGATGTTCGCCCTCGGCATCATCGACAAACTGACACCGGGCGAGCTGAACGGCGGCAAGCGGGTCGCCGGCACGGGCACCATCGACAATGCGGGCAACATCGGGGCGATCGGCGGCATCCGGCAGAAGATGTACGCCGCGCGCGACGACGGCAAGGCGCAGTACTTCCTCGCTCCCGCGTCCAACTGCGACGAGGTGACCGGCCACATCCCGTCCGGGCTGAGGGTGTTCGCGGTCAAGACGCTCGCCGACTCCCTCGCCGTCCTGAAGGCCGTGAGCTCGGGCGGCAGCACCGCCGGCCTGCCCACCTGCCCCGCCTCCTGACGCTCCCGGTCCGCCCCGGCCCAGCGGCGGGCACGGCGTTCTCCAAGCGACGCCCGCCTAGGATGGATCCGATCTGCACATCACGCGAGAGCAAGAGGGCCGCACGTGAGTTCAACAACCGCCGCACGACCAGCAGGACGCCGCCGCGCGGCCATCTGGATCACCCTCGGGGTGATCGTCGCCCTGGTGATCCTGTTCTTCGTCTTCGCCGGACTCTACGCGGACATCCTGTGGTACCAGCAGGTCGGGTTCCTGAATGTGCTGACGACGCAATGGTTCGGCGCCATCGCGATGTTCTTCGTCGGGTTCCTGGGCATGGCGCTGCCGCTCTGGGCCTGCATCCAGTTCGCGTACCGGCTGCGGCCTGTCTACGCGAAGCTCAACAGCCAGCTCGACCGCTACCAGCAGGTCATCGAGCCGCTGCGCCGGCTCGCGATGTACGGCATCCCGATCGTCTTCGGCATCTTCGCCGGCGTCTCGTCGGCCAGCCGCTGGCAGCTCGCCGCGACCTGGATCAACGGCACTCCCTTCGGCAAGACGGACCCGCTGTTCAAGCTCGACATCGGGTTCTACGTCTTCGCGCTGCCGTTCTACCGCAGCGCCGTGGGCTTCGCGTCCGCGGTCGTGCTCATCGCGCTGATCGCGACGCTGGCCACCTGCTACCTGTACGGGTCCATCCGCGTCTCGGGCCGTGAGGTCCGCATCAGCAAGGCCGCGCGCGTGCAGATCTCCGTCGTGTCCGCGCTCTACCTGCTCCTGCAGGGCGTCAGCATCTGGCTCGATCGCTACGCGACGGTCACCGATTCGAACGTCGGCGACATGATCAACGGCGCCGCCTACACCGACGTGAACGCCACGATCCCTGCCCGCGCGATCCTCGCGGGCGCAGCGGTGTTCGTCGCCATCCTGTTCATCGTGACCGCGTTCGTCGGCCGCTGGCGGTTCCCGCTGGTCGGCACGGCGCTCCTCATCGTCTCGGCTCTGGTGGTCGGCGCGATCTTCCCGTGGGTCATCCAGCGGTTCCAGGTCGAGCCGAGCCAGAAGACACTGGAGACGCCCTACATCCAGGACTCCATCGACGCGACGCGCGCGGCGTACGGCCTCAGCGACATCGAGGTCATCCCGTACGACGCCAAGACCGATGCCGAGGCGGGCGCGCTCCGCCAGGACGCCCAGACGACCGCGCAGATCCGCATCATCGACCCGGCGATCGTGAGCCCGTCGTTCCGCCAGCTGCAGCAGTTCCGCCAGTACTACGCCTTCCCGAACACGCTCAACGTCGACCGCTACACGATCGACGGCAACGAGCAGGACGCGGTGGTCTCGGTGCGCGAGCTGCAGCAGTCGGGCCTCACCAGCGCCCGCAACTGGTACAACGACACGCTGGTGTACACCCACGGCTACGGCCTGGTCGCCGCGTACGGCAACCAGCGCTCGACAGACGGCCAGCCGGTCTTCATGGAGTACGGCATCCCGACGCAGGGCACCCTCGGCGAGTACGAGCCGCGGATCTACTTCGGCCAGCAGTCGCCCACCTACTCCATCGTCGGCGCACCGAAGGGGTCGAAGTCGGTGGAGCTCGACTACCCCGGCGGTGCGGACGGTGCGCAGCAGACGTATACGACGTTCTCCGGCAACGCCGGGCCGAAGCTCGACAACATCTTCAAGCGGCTCGTCTACGCGCTGAAGTTCCAGGACGAGCAGATCGTGCTGTCGGACGCGGTCAACAACGACTCGCAGATCCTGTACGACCGTGACCCGATCAAGCGCGTCCAGAAGGTCGCCCCCTACCTCACCCTCGACTCGCAGGCGTACCCCGCGGTGGTCGACGGCCGGGTGAAGTGGATCATCGACGGCTACACGACGAGCGACCAGTACCCCTACTCGCACGTCGGCAGCCTGAGCGACGCCATCGCGGACACGGAGACGCCGAAGCCGGCCTACGCCTTCGACGACATCAACTACATCCGCAACTCGGTGAAGGCCACCGTGGACGCCTACGACGGTTCCGTGACCCTGTACGCGTGGGACGCGAAGGATCCGGTGCTCAAGACGTGGGAGAAGGTCTACCCGTCGACGGTCAAGCCGATCAGCGACATGAGCGCGCAGCTGCTCAGCCACGTGCGCTACCCGGCAGACCTGTTCAAGGTGCAGCGCTCGGTGCTCGGGCAGTACCACGTGACCGACGCGGGATCGTTCTACTCCCGGGAGGACGCCTGGACGACGCCGAACGACCCGACCTCCTCGTCGACGGATCCGACGCTCCAGCCGCCGTACTACCTGACGATGCAGATGCCGGGCCAGACCTCGCCGAGCTTCTCGCTCTACACGACGTTCATCCCCCAGGCATCCAGCGAGGCCAGCAGATCGGTCCTGAAGGGCTACTTGGCCGTCGATGCCGACGCGGGCTCCACCAAGGGGAAGGTCGCCGCCGGTTACGGCAAGTTGAGACTCTTGTCCCTGCCCACCAGCGACACCATACCGGGGCCGGGTCAGGTGCAGAACAACTTCAACTCCGATCCGACGGTGTCGCAGGAGCTCAACCTCCTGCGCCAGGGGAAGACGGATGTGATCAACGGCAACCTGCTCACCCTGCCGGTGGGCGGCGGTCTGCTCTACGTGCAACCCGTCTACGTCAAGTCGACCGGGGAGACGAGCTACCCGCTCCTCCAGAAGGTGCTCGTCGCCTTCGGTGACAAGATCGCGTTCGAGGACACCCTCGATCAGGCTCTGGACGCACTGTTCGGGGGAGACTCCGGGGCGAGCGCGGGAGACAACAACGTTCCGCCGGGAGGTGAAACCGGTGCCGGAACCGGTACGGACACCGGAGCAGGCAGCGGCACCGGATCGGGCACCGGCTCGACCGGCTCGGCGAACAACGCCGCCCTGCAAGCGGCGCTGCAGCAGGCCAAGCAGGCTCTCGCCGACCGCGAGACGGCCCTGAAGGCCGGCGACTGGGCCGCCTACGGCCAGGCCGACGCGCGACTGCAGCAGGCCCTCCAGGACGCGATCGCGGCCGAGGGCAAGTAGCACCACGAACACGACGGCGCCCGTGCGGATCGCTCGCACGGGCGCCGTCGTGTTTCGCGCGCCGCGCGGCTATCGTCGGGGACTGCCGTAAGCCCGCATCGGATCCGTGCCGGTTTGCACGAACGGCGCCGAAGCACTTGCCAGAACTTTGATTGTCCACTTTACTAACAAACATGCTCCTCGATGATGTCCGCCGTCCGCCGTCCTCGGATCCGGTAGGCCCGACCGTCGACGGGGCGATGATCCCGGGGCGCGCCCTGCGTCCGCGGACAAAGGTGCTGCCGGAGCACGCCCGCAACCACAACCGCTCGCTCGTGCTCCAGTCCCTGTACCGCGACGGTCGAGCGAGCCGCGCCGATCTGGCGCGGGGAACCGGCCTCACCCGGGTCACGATCTCGGATCTCGTCGGCGAGCTGATCGCGGATGGCCTCGTCGTCGAGCTGGGGCAGCGCGACGATGCGCGGCCGGGCAAGCCCGCGGTCCTGCTCGACATGGACCGCGGCGCCACGCAGATCATCGGTGTCGACCTCAGCGAGCACGCCGTCTTCCGCGGAGCCGTGATGGACATCGACGGCACGGTGCTGCGCAGCGCGGAGGTGCTGCTCGCGGGGAGCAAGGGCGAGGCCGCGATCGCCAAGGCTCTCGACCTCGTCTCGCGCCTGGTCGAGCTGGCCACCGCGCCCGTGCTGGGCATCGGCATCGGCTCGCCCGGTGTGGTCGACGCGAGCGGTGCCATCGTCGCGGCGCCGAACCTCGGATGGACGGACGTGCCTCTCCAACGGCTCGTCGCCGAGCGGACCGGGCGGGCCGTCTTCGTCGCCAACGACGCGAATGCCGCGGTGCTCGCCGAGCACGGGTTCGGCGCCGCGGAGGGCGACATGATGCTCGTCAAGGTGGGGCACGGTGTCGGCTCCGGCCTGCTCGTCGCCGGAGCGCTTGTCGTCGGCAGCCGGTTCGCGGCCGGCGAGATCGGTCAGGTGATGGTCGGCACGGACGACGGGACCGAGGCCCCGTACGACCGTGAGCAGGTGCTCGAGGCCTGGCTGGCGGTGCCGCGCCTGGAGTCACGGGTGGCCGCGGCCGCCATCGCGGGACGATCGATCGAGCCCGTGCTCCGCGAGGCGGGGCAGCGGCTCGGGGTCGCGCTCGCACCGATCGTCGGGGCGCTCGATCTCGGCGAGGTCGTGCTGAGCGGCCCGGAGGAGTTGCTGGACGGCGCCCTCATCGGCGCCGTCCGCCGCACGCTCGACAACCGCACCATGGCGGGCTTCCACTCCGCGTCCGCGGTCAGGATGACCGCGCTCGGCCGCGACATCGTGCTCCGCGGCTGCGTCATCCTGGTGATGTCCGCGCAACTCGGCGTCTCCTGAGACGCGACCCGGTGGTGGGTCAACGCGCCCAGGTGACCCCGAAGGTCGAGTGGAGGGCGTGCTGCGCAGCGCCCCGGAACGGCTGGTCGATGGCCGAGCGCGCGTAACGGAAGCTCAGCGGCATGGCCGCGCGCACGGGATGGCGGGCCGCCTCCGCGCGCAGATGCCCGATGAACTCGGGCCCCAGCTCGGCCGACGCTCCGCCCAGCACCACGGTGGGCACATCCAAGGCCGCCCCGACCAGAAGGAGGGCGCGGGCGAGGACCCGGGCGCCCGACGCTATCCGCTCGCGCGCCTCCGGGGCGGCGGCCAGCGCCGCGATGTCGACGGCCTCGAGGTCGGCGCCGTGGGGGAGCCCGAGGAGGCTGGTCACAGAGACGACCTCTTCGAGGCATCCGCGGTTGCCGCACGCGCAGAGCGGGGCATCGTCGCCGAACAGCACGGGCACGTGGCCGATCTCACCCGCCCGGTGCGCGGCCCCCGCCACGACCATCCCGTCGACGATGACCGCGGCGCCGACGCCGGTGCTCAACGAGACGAAGAGACGGTTGGCGCCGAAGCCGTCGTCGGCGGAGGTGTCGGCGATCGCCTCGGCGTCGGCGTCGTTCACCAGATGGATGGGTGCGTCGACCGCTCCGGAGAGTTCGCGCACGAGGTCGAGGTCGCGCCAGCCGAGCTGGACGCTTTCCCGGATGAGGGAGCCGTCCGCGATGCCGGGCACCTGCACGCCGACCGCGGCGATCCGCGCTCCGGTCGTGGCGGCGAGCCGGCGGATGACGGTGCGGACGTCGTCGACGGAGCCGGGGGAGGACGGACGGAGGGAGGTCCGGTGCAGCTCTTCTCCGAGCATGCTCAGCACGGCTCCGCGCACGAGTCCGGGCTGTACGAGCACCGACAGCAGCACCTGCCGTTCGGTGTCCACCCGGAGCGTGGTCGCCCTCTTGCCGCCGGTGCTCTCGGCGCGTTCGCCCTCGGCCACGAGCCCGTCGGCGATCAGGCCGCCGAGAAGGGAGGAGACGGTCGCCGAGGTGAGGCCGGTCCTCCGGGCGATGCTCGCCCGGGTGGCCGTGCCGTTGCCGGAGAGCACCAGCTGGAGAGCCGTCGTGAGATTCCGCTCGCGGACGGCGGCCTGCGTGGCCTTGCCGGGTTCGTCTGTCACTGCCTCTGCCGTCCTCGCCGTGCGCCGTCGTCGGCCCATCCGGCCGCGGCGACCCTTACGACCCTAGCGAATGGGGCGCAAGATGGGGTCATGGGGTATGGATTGATGCTCGTCGACGTGCAGCGCACGATGCTGGAGGGCGACGACGCCGTCGACGGGGCCGACGATCTCCGGAGGGCACTGGGTGGCCTGCTCGACGCGGCGCGCGAAGCGGGCGTCCCCGTGATCCACGTCGAGAACGACGGAGCCGTGGGCGATCCGGACGAACCGGGGACCCCGGGATGGGAGCTGGTCTTCCCGCCCGAGCCGGGCGAGCCCGTCGTGCGCAAGGATGTCCCCGACACCTTCCTCTCGAACCCGGCCCTCGCCGACGTGCTCCACGCGATGGGGGTCGACACCCTCGTCGTGGCCGGGCTGCAGAGCGAGCTGTGCGTGCAGGCCACCGCACTCGGCGCGCTGGAGCGCGGTTTCGACGTCGTCGTGCCCACGGGCGCGCACGCCACGTTCGACGCGGAGATCCCCGCGCAGGAGATCGTCGCGCGCGTGACCCTCGAGCTCACCGCCGCCGGAGTGGAGGTCGTGGAGCTCGACGAGGTGGCGTTCCGCTGATGCCGCTCACTCAGTCCGCGATGCGCTCCAGCTCCACCGCCTCCCGGATGCTGAGGGCGTAGATGCGCGATCGCCCGGGACGCGCCGGGTCACCCGTGACGTAGGCCACGCTCTCCACGTGCTGCTCGAAGGCGTTCACCTTGTCGCGCGGAGCGCCGACGATCAGCTGGAAGCCGAGCCCGCGCAGGGCCGAGAGCGCGCGGCCGGTGTACTCGTTGTCCGCCTTCACGAATCCCTCGTCGAGCACGATCGGCGCGTACACGGGAACCCGGTCGGTCCCGTCGCCCAGGCGATAGCGCAGCGCGGCGCCGAGCACGAAGGCGATGAGCTCCTGGCCCTCGCCGCCGGATTTGCCTGCCACCCCCTCGTGCACGATCTGGGTGCCGTCGCGGCGCGTCTCGATCGCACGGAACTGGAAGTGCTCGCGCGCGTCGAGCACGCGGCGTCGCCAGGCCTCGCCGGCGCGCGAGCGCTCCTCCAGCCGACCGAGATCGGCCCGGAGGGAGAGGAAGTCACGCTCGATCCGCGCGGGATCGCGCGTCTCGCCCGGTGCGGCCGCGGTGTGCTTGCGCAGGGTGCGCGTGAACTCCGTCAGGTCGCTGTTGCCGGCCGGCCGCGGGTCGATGTCGAGCGTGGAGCCCTCGCGGAACTCGATGCCGTGCAGGGCGGCGGAGATCGGCCGCACGCCGCGGCGGATGGCCCGGGCGTCCTCCTCGATCTGAGTGAGGAGGGCGCGGAGACTGTCGCCCATGTTCGCGCCCGCCTTGGCGAGCCATTCCGACTTCGCGCGCGGCAGGTCGTCCTCGACGAGGGCGCGTTGAACCGCGAGGGCGGCGGGCAGGCTGTCGATCGTCGCGTCCAGCTCCGCCGACGGATCCAGCTCGCGGAATCGCTGGAACGCGCCGACCAGGAGTGACTCCGACTGCTCCTGGACGCGGTCGTGCGCCTCGATCTGATCGCGCACGAGTCGCTCGGCGTCCAGGTACCGGCGCCGCACGTCGGCCGCCTCGCGCGGCGCGGCGAAGGGCAGTGAGCCGAGGAGTGCGCGCTCGTCGGCGTCGAGCCCGGTCGCGTCGGCCAGGTGGTCGGCGACCTCGTCCTCGATGTCGGCGAGGGCGGCGTGCTCGGCGTCGAGCTGGTCGATCACGCGCTGGATCCCGGCGCCGCGCCGGGCCGCGGCCAGCCGGGCCTCGTCCTCGCGGTCGGCCGCAGCGGTCAGCTCGGCGATCTCCGGGCGGTCGACCGCGACACGCTCGAGGCGGCGGGCCAACTCGGCGACGCGCTCGGCGGCCGGGGCCACGTCGATCGTCGCCCAGTCGAGGTCCGCCACCGATGCGAGCGCGTCACGGCGGTGACGTTCACCGGCCGATCGAGCCTCGGCGGCGTCGGAGGCCGTGCGCGCCTGATCGAGCTCGGCCTCGAGCCGTTCGATCTCTGCAGCGAGATCCACGATGCGCGGGGCGTTGTCGAGACCGATCCACGATTCCGCACCGCGGTCGTCCTTGATGACCCGGTTGCGGGATCCCGTGCGCAGCCCGGCCCGGGTCACTGCGCCCCTGACGCCGGCGGGGAGCGACGCGTCCAATTCGTCCGGAGTCTCGACGCACAGGACGGTCCGGTCCGCGACGATCTCGTCGTGCAGCCATCCGCGGAACGGGCTCTGCTCGTCGAACGCGAGCAGCGCGGGGACGGTGCCCTCTGTCGCCGTCCGCTCGGACGGGGCGTCTGCGACCGCGGGTACGAGCACGACCCGGCCGCGCATGTCGTTGTCATTGACGAAGCGCCGGGCTGCGGCGAAGCGGCGCTCGTCGATCACCAGGTGGGTCGCGAGGTCGCCGAGCACCCGCTCGACGGCGCGCGCCCAGTCGCGGTGACCCGGCGCGACCTCGAACAGCTCACCGGCGTACGGGACCTCCTCCGGGGCGAGTCCGATCCCCTCCGCGATCCGGCGCCGGCGCGCGTCGGCCTCGGGCGGGACGTTGCTGCGACGTCGCTCGTACGAGCTCTTCTGTGCGGTCTTCTCGGCCAGGGAGCGCTTCACGGCCTCCACGCGGGCGGCGAGCTCCCACCGCTGCGAGCGGTCGTCACCGGTCTCGGAGGGCTCGGCCAGCAGGGCGAGGGCGCGCTCCTTCGACTCGGCGAGCTCGGCGGCGGTCAAGGGCAGGTCGAGGCCGGCGCTGGTCAACGTGCGCGCAGCGCGGTCGCGTTCGCGCTCCAGCTGGGAGAGCATCATCGCCGCGACCTCCTGCTCCCGGCGGATCGCCTCGGAGGGGTCGCCGCCGAGCGCGGCGAGCTGGTCGAGGGCGTCCTTGTGGGCGCGGTGGGCGGCGGCCTCCTCGTCGGCGGCCGCCCGGCGCAGCGCCTCCTGCTCGCGCTTGGCGTCGCGGACGCGGTCGACTTCGCCACGCACCCAGTCCGCCACCTTCTCGGAGAGCCAGACCCAGAGCCGGCTGCTCTCCTCGCCGTCGAGCGGCGCCAGAAGCCGGCGCTTGCCGGTCGCGTCGTCGAGCGCCGCACGGTACTGCTCGGCGCGCGCGGGCACGTCGGCGAGCACCTCGAGCTTGCGTCTGGTGGTCTCGAAGACGTCGTAGAGGGCGGAGGCCTCGCGGTAGCTGGACAGCGTGGTCTCCCAGCGGGAGAGTGCGCGCGGCTCGGTGAGAACGAATTGCTTGAACAGGTCGTCGATCGAGAACACACCCTTCGACGCCTGTGCCCGGCGCAGCAGCGTGAGGGCCTTCAGCTGTGACTCGTCGCTGCCGCCGATGCCGAGCTCGGTGCACAGGCGAACGCGGAACTCGGGCTGCGAGCCGGTCACCAGGTCGCGGACGGGGTCGACGAGCCGGCCGAGCGAGCCGCGCGTCAACGGCGACGAGCTGCCCGGCTCCGGCCGCAGCTCGGCCAGGCGCGTCAGGGGGAACTCGCCCTGCACGAAGACGTAGACCGTGGCGGCGGTGACCTCGTCCTGCGTCGCGGTGTCGCGACCGAGCCACGCCAGGCGTGCGGCCGTGATCGTCTCGCCCAGCTCCGTGCGCCAGGTGATGGCCGCGCCGGAGGCGAAGGCGGTTCCGAGTGGACGCAGGAAGTGCGTGGTCGTGACATCGGAGCCCGCTTCGCGAACCTCATCGGTCTTGCCGCGCGCGTAGCTGTAGACGGTCCGCTCCGACCGCTGACGGGTGTCGTCGCGCGCCGCCCGGTTGAACTCCTGGGGATTGGGCATGACGACGGCGGCCATCGCGTCGAGCACTGTGGACTTGCCGCGCCCCGTCGGGCCGAGGATCGCAAGACCTCCGCGGCCGACGGGCATGGTGTGGAGGTCGTCGTAGCTGCCCCAATTGAGCAGCTGCACCTGCTCGATCCGGAACTGACCGCTGTGGATGAGCCCGTCGGCCACGGGGAGGTCGTCGTCCAGCTGTTCGGGGCCGGTCGTCAGCAGATCGGTCACGCGTCCACCTCCGTGGCGTCGATGCGGGTGTCGTCGGCGTCCGTCCTGTCGTCGCCGCGCAGCTCGGCGCCGCTCGCTTCCTGGAAGAGGCGTGTCAGGTGCGCGAGCTCGGTGGTCGTGACCAGCGGCACGACGGCGGGCGAGACGACATAGAGGTCGGGGTCGTCGGTTTCGGGGACGAGCAGCCCGATCCGCTCCATCGCCGCGATCGCCGCACGGATGCGCCGGTCGACGCGCACCTCGTCGTGCGCGGCGTCGGTCTGGAATCGGCCGAGGAACTCGGAGATGTGGTCGCGGCTCACGGTCACCGCGTCGTCGGAGGCGTCCGTGTACGCGTGCTCCTGACGCAGCAGGACGAGCAGCAGCGACGCGTCGCGCGACAGCGGCTTCTCGCGACGGAGGAGCACGGGGGCGCCGTCCTCGGCGCTCTGCCGCTTGAACGCCACCTCGTGGTCGCGGTCGATCGACAAGGTGAGGAAGATCTCCTCGAGACGGGTGCGCACCTCGTCCTCGTGATCGATCAGACCGCCCCACGCCTCCGGGTGCGTCGAACGGGTGATGAACCGGCTGGTCAACAGGGCGACCAGTGCGCGCCGGGCGGCGAGCGGGAGCCGCTCGTCGGCGGCGTCGCCGAACGCGTCGGTCGCGCCGCCGGCGTCGTTCGCCGCCGCCTCGGCCCCACGGTCCGATCCGGTCTCGGTGATGATGTCGCTCATCGTTCCGTCCTCCCGCCGCGTGCCGCGGCCGTCTCGTCGTCCGCGCCGCCGAAACGGGATCGCGGGAAGGTCACCTCGCGGGCCGGCTCGCCCGATACGTCGATGCGGACGGTGTCGGTGCCGTCCTGCACCGCGTCCCGCTCGGCGGCGTGGTCGAGGAGGCTGATCAGGAGGCCGAGCCGGCGGAACTCCGGCGGCGTCGCCGCGAAGACCTCGGCTCCGGTGACCGTGCCGCGCTCCGCCAGGAGGCGCTGGACGGTCTCCTGCACGGCGTCCGGTCCCGTCCCGACGGCGAGGCGCAGTGCGGCTCGCTCCGAATCGGGCAGCGTGTCCTTGCTCTCGGTCACGGCGACGCCGATCTCCGGCCGTTCGCCGCCGCGCCACACCTGGGTCTGCGTGATGTCGGTCAGCGCCCACGGGCCGAGGCCGAGCACATCCTCCGGCACCGACACCGGGCCCGGACGCACCTGCGCCCAGTGCGCTCCCGCGGCGAGGGCCTGATCGGCGAGCGAGAGGAGGCGCTGGTGCCGGGCAGCGCCCGACCGGCTCAGGAACCGGCGCAGCGACGACATCCAGCGCAGGTAGGTCTCCTGCACCGTCTGCTCCTCCGTGAGGAGCGAGCCGATCAGGGTCTCCAGCTGCATGCGCTGGCGCTCGGTCATCCCCGTGGCGGCGTCCGGCTGGGAGAGCACGCGCTCGAGGTCGGCGCGCATGCCGTCGAGTCCGCGCGACGAGAGCATCGTGGCGAAGCCGCGGTACGCGCGCCCCTCCGGCGTCTGTTCGAGGAGGTCGTTGTCGCGGAGGTACTGCTCGACCAGCGCGCCTTTGCCGACCTGCTCCTCGGTCGCGCGGCGGGCGACCTCGCGGTGCCGCTGCTCGACCATGGCGCTGAGCCGGCGGAAGTCCTCGGGCAGGGAGGCGGTGAGGCGCAGCACCTCCCGCAGCTGGCGACGCACCGCTTCGCCGTCGACCGTCTCGAGGCCGCCCGCGGCGATGCGCTCGCGTCGGGCCTGCAGCTGCGCGATCTCGTCGTCGATCCGCGCGAGCTGAGTCCCGACGTCGGGGTCGGCCATGTCGGCGAGCTGGTGCACCGCGTGCGCGATGCTGCCGAAGCGGGCCTCCGACACGACGGAGTCCGCCTCCACCAGCTCGCGCACGATGCGGAGCGCCTGGAGGGAGTGCTGCGACAGGCGGTATTCGGCGCGTCCCTCGCGGTCGTGGGGCCGGGAGCGAACGAGCCAGCGGTTGTCGACCCAGGTGCGGCAGTAGTCGGCGGGGGCGGAACGGCGGGGGAGTGCCGCATCGTCGGCGGGCGTGTCGATGGCGGCGGCGTCGTCGGAGGCGGGGGAGGCGTCGCCCTCCGCGATCGTGCCGAGCGCCTCCGCCACCTTGCCGTGGAACCAATCGGCGGAGACGGGGCCGTCGGCGAATTCGAGGTGCCGTGAGAACAGGGGGAGGATCCACCGCCCGTTGTGGCTGCGCAGCAGCGCCCAGGTGGGATGCTGCTCCCAGGCGTCCGCGACGGTGTCGGCGGCGAGGGCCTCGTCCATGTTCCTCCGCGCTCGAGGGCCACGAGACCCCGGGGTCAAAAAAGGCCCGGACCGGGGATTTCTCCCCGAAGTCCGGGCCTGTCTGGTTGCGGGGGCAGGATTTGAACCTACGACCTCTGGGTTATGAGCCCAGCGAGCTACCGAGCTGCTCCACCCCGCGTCACAAGAAATGACTCTATCACGGCGTGGGGAGGCCGGGAAATCGAGCCGCGATCCCGGGCGCGTCCGGCGCGATTCTCCGCGTGGTAGACCGTCCGTCCCACTAAAGTCGGGAGCAGGACGTAGGGGAAGCGTATGGCGAGTGTTGCACAGAAGTACCGGGTCGTCGTGATCGAGGACGACCCGGATGTGGCCTTCTTCATGAAGACCGTGCTCGAGAAGCGGGCGGACGCGGTGGTCGCTGCGGTGACGGACCCGTCGCGCGCGCTTTCGACCGTCGCCGACTTCGAGCCCGATCTGGTGCTGACCGACATCGAGATGCCGGGCATCTCGGGGCTCGACCTCCTCAAGGATCTGCGCGCGCAGTACCCGGGCATGCCGGTCGTCGTCATGACGGCGCATGTCTCCGTCGACTACGCGGTCGCGGCGCTGCGCAGCCAGGCGGACGAGTTCCTCACCAAGCCGGTCGCGTCGGCCGACCTCGTGTCCATCGTGACGCGCCTGGCCGAGGAGGGGCGCACCAAGCGTTCGGCCAACCGTCAGCAGGTGGTCCTTGCGGTCGGAGCCCATCCCGACGACGTCGAGATCGGCGTCGGCGGCATCCTCGCCGCGCACCGCGACGCCGGCAACCAGGTGGTCATCCTGACCCTGTCTCGCGGAGCGCGGGGCGGCGACGCCACCGACCGTCAGCACGAGTCGCTCGCGGCCGCCGAGCTGCTCGGAGCACGACTGTTCCTGGAAGACCTGGAGGACACCCGGATCTCGGCGGCCGACCCGACGGTCGGCATCATCGAGCGCGTCGTGCGCGAGGTGAACCCGGACATCGTCTACACCCACTCCGCGCACGACCGCCATCAGGATCACCGGGCGGTGAACGCCGCCGTCAGCGTGGCGACCCGCACTGTGCGCACGGTCTGCTGCTTCCAGAGCCCCAGCGCGACGATCGACTTCCGGCCGACCCGGTTCGTGCCGATCGACGGATTCACCGACGCCAAGCTCGCGCTCATCGACTGCTTCCGCTCGCAGGACCTGCGCGCGTACCTCGAGCACGACTTCGTGCTCGCGACCGCCCGCTACTGGTCACGCTTCGGCGGCGGCACCTGGTGCGAGCCGCTCGAGGTGATGCGCGACACGGCGGACATCTCCATCCCCGCCTCGACGATCTCGACCGAGGCCCGAATCCGAAGGACCGCCGAATGACCAGAGTTCTCGTGACCGGCGCGGGCGGACCCGCGGGCGTCGCCGTCATCCGCTCGCTGCTGGCGAGGGACGACGTCGACGTGCTCGCCGCCGACATGGACGGCTGGGCGAGCGGCCTCTACCTGGTGGCCGCGGGGAATCGCCGCATCGTCCCCGCAGGCCGCTCGGAGACTTTCGTCGACGAGCTCATCACGATGTGCCGTACCGACGGCGTCGACGTGCTGTTCTCGACGGTCGACGTCGAGCTGCCGGGGCTGGCCGCCCGCCGGGACGAGCTCCTCGCGGTCGGTACGGCCCTCGCGGCGCCGAGCTACGAGACCCTCGTCACCTGCCTCGACAAGCACGCCCTCGCCCGGCGGGTGGACGGCGCGGCGCGCATCCCGCTCACCCGGCTGCTCACGGCCGAGGGCGTCGCGGAGGACTGGGACTTCCCGGTCATCGTCAAGCCCCGCAGCGGTGCGGGATCCCGCGGCGTCCGGCTCATCCCCGATCGCGACGCGCTGGAGGGGCTGACGCTCGACGACAGCATCCTCATCCAGGAGAACCTGCCGGGCGACGAGTTCTCGGTCGACGTGCTCGCCGGTCTCGACGGCGGCGTGATCGCCGCGGTGCCCCGCTCGCGCGAGCGCGTGGACTCGGGCGTCTCGATCGCCGGGCGCACCGTCAAGCGCGCCGAACTCTCCGACACGGCGGCGGCGGTGGCCAGGGCGATCGGCCTCACCGGCGTCGCCAACGTGCAGCTGCGCTACAGCGTGGAGGGCGTGCCCGCGCTGCTCGAGGTGAACCCGCGCTTCCCCGGGGCCATGCCGCTCACCATTGCGGCCGGCGTCGACATGCCGTCCCTCCTGCTCGACCTGGTGCTGGGCCGCGAGGTGCCGTCGTCCGTCGACTTCCGCGAGGTCGCCAACGTGCGCTTCCTCGAAGACGTCTTCCTCGACCCCGCGGACGTGCTGGTCTCGGAGAACGCGGCGCACGCGGACGAGCTCGACGAGTGACCGGCGCACCCGTCGTGCCGGACGTCTCCGCGCTGCTGCGCGGCGATTTCCACGTGCACTCCACCTTCTCGGACGACGCCGTCAGCACCCTCGCCGAGAACATCGCCGCTGCGAAGGCCGCCGGGCTCGCGCGTCTGCGACTCAACGACCACGTGCGCGCCTCCACCACCTGGGTCCCCGAGTTCGTCGCGGCGGTCGCGGCAGAGCCCGTCCCGGCCGGACTGACCGTCGTCACGGGCGTCGAGACCAAACTGCTGGACGTGTCGGGCGCGGTCGACATCCCGGCCGACCTCGTGGTCGGGCGCGGCGGCGTCGACGCGATCGTGATCGGCGACCACCAGTTCCCCGGCACGGACGGCCCGTGGTCGCCGCAGGCGACGCGTGACCGGATCGCCGCGGGCCTCAGCGCGGACGACGCCCTCGACCTGCTCGTCACCGCAAGCATCCGGGCGATGGAGCGCACCCCGCACGCGCAACTCGCGCACTGGTTCTCCATCCTGCCGAAGGTCGGCCTCGACGAGGCCGAGCTCGGCGCCGACCGGCTCGCCGCCTGGGCGCAGGCCGCGGCCGCGACCGGGACGGTCGTCGAGGTGAACGAGAAATGGGAGTGCCCGGGAGCCGACGCGATCGTCGCCCTCCACCGCGCGGGAGCGCGTATCGTTGCCTCCACCGACAGCCACATCGCGACCGACGTCGGGCGGTACGACCGCGTGACCGCGCTCCTCACCGAGGCGGCCGGCAAGATCGCGACCGAGGATGAGGACGAACAATGAGCCCCGTCGAGCTGAACCGTGCCCAGCACGCAGAGCTCCAGCGCGAGATCGACCAGAACCGCCGCTGGGAGCTGCGCCTGCCGGTCTACGGGGGGATCGCGCTCCTCGTCCTCGCGGCGATCGTCGTCGTCCGGGTGGTGTTCTTCTCGTGAGCGGAGCGGTTCCCCGCATCGTCATCGCGGATGACGATGACGACATCCGCGGGCTCATGGTGATCGCGGCGAAGCGCGCCGGCGTGGAGGTCGCCGCAGCTGTGGACAACGGCCGCGCCGCCCTCGACGCGCTGCTCGCCGAGGACGTCGACCTCGCCGTGCTCGACATCTCGATGCCCGCATTGAACGGCGTCGAGGTGGCGGAGGCCGTCCGGGCCCAACGGCCCCGCACCCGCATCCTGATGGTCTCGGCGTCGGTGCAGCTGCTCACGGA
Organism: Leifsonia sp. LS1; assembly: GCF_020521355.1. Lineage (NCBI taxonomy): Bacteria > Bacillati > Actinomycetota > Actinomycetes > Micrococcales > Microbacteriaceae > Leifsonia > Leifsonia sp. LS1. The sequence goes on along the minus strand of NZ_BPER01000002.1, from coordinate 526,962 downwards.
TCACGGCGTCGTCGCCGAGCAGTCCGACGGGTTCATCGTCAAACCGTTCAGCCCGCGCGTGCTGTCGGAGCGTATCCGGCAGATGCTCGGGATCGAGGCCACCGCATGACGCTCGACCGCTGGCTCGGCCGTCTCCCGATCGACTCGCCGTCGGTCCTCATGAAGCAGGTCCCCACCCTGGTGGGATTCCTGCTGGCGCTCACCGTCGCGCTGATCCCGCACTTCGTGCCGGTCGACAACCCGGAGTTCGTCTGGGCGTCGATCGGCCTGATCGTCGTTGCCACCGTCCTCGCCGCCGTCGTGCCGTGGCCCCGGTTCCACGCGGGCTGGATCGTCGTCGTCCCCGTGCTCTCACTGTTCGCGATCGGGCTGCTGCGTCTCGGCACCGGCGGCTCGGCCTCGCCGATCGTCGTCGTCCTGCTGCTCCCATTCGTGTCGATCGCCACGGAGGAGGGGCGGAGGAACATCCTGATCGCGACCCTGGGCATGTTCGCCGTGCTGTTGGCGCCGATCTTCGCGACCAGTGTCCCCAGCGCACCGGTCGACCTCGTACGCGCTCTCTTCTCGCCGGTCGTGTATCTGATCCTCGCAACGGTCGTCAACGAGATCGCGCACCGGTTGCGGGCGCAGCTCATCGTCACGCGGGCGGCGGCCGAGCAACGCGCCGAGCTGCTCGCCCACGCCGTCACGGCCCAGGACGAACTGGTGCTCAACGAGGCGCGGCTCAAGACGGCGAACCGCCTCATCCAGAGCATCTGGAACGCGGTCACCGAGCAGTCCGTCATCGGCACCGATCTCGACGGCCTCATCGACGTCTGGAACCCGGGCGCGGAGAAGATGCTCGGACTGACCGAGAAGCAGGTCGTCGAGGGTCGCCGGCACATCGTCGAGTTCCATCTCGAATCCGAGCTCGAGGATCGGCTGCGCGATATGGATGCGCGCTTCACGACGGTCGCCAGCGCGGACGACTTCTCAGCCCTGGTCGATACAGTGCGCGCCGGGTACGCCGATGTCCGCGACTGGACCTACGTGCGGGCCGACGGCAAGCTCGTGCCGGTGCAGGTGGCCGCCACTCCGCGGCTCGACGAGAACGGGCACCGGGTCGGCTTCATCTTCGTCGCGACCGATATGACCCAGGCTCGCGAGTTCGCGCGCCTCAAGGACGAGTTCGTCGGGCTCATCTCGCACGAGCTCCGCACCCCGCTCAGCTCGATCCTCGGCTACCTCGAGCTCATGCGCGACGACGACGAGTCTCCGCTGTCGGACGAGCAGCTGCAGTATCTGGGCGTCGCCGAGCGCAACGCCCACCGGCTCCTGCGTCTGGTGGGGGACCTGCTCTTCACCGCGCAGGTCGAATCGGGCCGCTTCCCCCTGGACATCACGGACGTCGAGCTCAGTTCCGTCGTCGCCGCCTCCGTCGAGTCCGCGCGGCCGGTGGCCGGGGCCGCGGGCGTCGCGCTGGTCGGTGAGGTGCCGGAGCAGCAGGTGGTCGTCCGGGGCGATGCGGTACGCCTGGGACAGGCCGTCGACAACCTCATCTCCAACGCGGTGAAGTTCACTCCGTCGGGTGGCACGGTCACCGTGTCGCTGCGATCCGGTCGGGACGAGGCCGTCATCGCGGTGACCGACACCGGCATCGGCATCCCCGCGGTCGAGCTGAGCCAGCTCTCGCAGCGGTTCTTCCGCGCGTCCACCGCGACGCGCAACGCGGTCCCGGGCGTCGGGCTCGGCCTCACGATCACGAAGGCGATCGTCACCGCCCACGGCGGACGGCTCGACATCGCAAGCGAGGAGGGCATCGGCACCTCGATCAGTCTGGCCCTGCCGGTGGAGACCCCGCAGCCGGTCGTGGAGGCGCTCCCCGGCGCCGACGCGCGGCCCGCCGCCGGGTCGGTGCAGGGCACGGCATCATGACCGCCGTCGCGGTCGCCCAGTTCACCCCGCGGGACGACACGACGCACAACCGCGACACGGTCGCGGGGTTGGTGGCTGTCGCGGCCGAGCGCGGTGCCCGGCTCGTCGTCTTTCCCGAGTACTCCTCGTACTTCACCGACCCGCTGGGTCCGTCGTTCGCGCGCAACGCGGAGGCACTCGACGGCGCGTTCGTCGGCGCGCTCGCCCGCGCAGCGCGGGACCACGGCGTCCACATCGTCGCCGGTCTGGTCGAGAGCACCGGGGAGCGGCGCCGCTTCGCCAACACCCTCGTCGCCGTGGCGCCGAGCGGCGACGTCGTCGCGGTCTACCGCAAGCAGCACCTGTACGACGCGTTCGGCTCCCGCGAGTCCGACTGGGTCGTCGCCGGTGAGACGGTCGAGCCGCAGGTCTTCGAGGTCGACGGGCTCCGGGTGGGGATGCAGACCTGCTACGACCTGCGATTCCCGGAGGTGACGCGGACCCTCGCCGACGCCGGCGCCGAGCTGGTGGCGATCCCCGCGGAGTGGGTGCGCGGGCCGCTGAAGGAACATCACTGGTCCACGCTCCTGCAGGCGCGCGCGATCGAGAACACGCTCTATGTGGCGGCCGCCGACCACACCCCGCCGATCGCGGTCGGGGGCAGCGCGATCGTCGATCCGATGGGTGCCGTGGTCGCGGGCGTCGCCGAGGTGGCCGGGGTCGCGATCGCCGACATCTCCCGGGACCGGGTGCGGCAGGTCCGCGAGGTCAATCCCGCTCTCGCCCTGCGGCGCTACCGGGTGGTTCCACGCGATTGAGCGATCCTGACCGAGCAGGCCGCCGGCCAGGCCGCGGGCGCCGCTTCCTCAGGCCCGCAGCGCCGAGAGCCGCGCGGCGGCCTCGGTGAGCACAGCCTCCCGCTTGCAGAACGCGAAGCGGACCAGGGAGGCGGTGCGCGCCGCGTACTCGGGGCGGCAGAACGCGGCGAGCGGGACGCCCACCACCCCGGCGAGTTCCGGGAGCGCGCGGCAGAAGCCGACCGCGTCGGAGTGGCCGAGCGGAGCCGCGTCCGCGACGACGAAGTATGTGCCATCGGTCGGCAGAACGCCGAACCCGGCCTCCCGGAGACCGGCGGACAGGATGTCCCGCTTGCGTGCGAGCTCCGCGGCGATACCGGAGAAGAACGAGTCGGGCAGTGCGAGGCCCGTGGCGATGGCCGGCTGGAACGGCGCCCCGTTCACGTAGGTCAGGAACTGCTTCACCGCCAGCACCGCGGTCACCAGCTCCGGGGGAGCGGTGAGCCAGCCCACCTTCCATCCGGTGGTGTTGAAGGTCTTCCCGCCCGAGGAGATCGTCACGGTGCGCCCCTGTGCACCCGGCAGCGTCGCGACGGGAATGTGCTCGGGCCCGAAGGTGAGGTGCTCGTAGACCTCGTCGGTCACGATCACGGCGTCGTGGCGCTCGGCGAGCTCGACGATGGTGGTGAGCAGTTCGCGGTCGAAGACGGTCCCGGTCGGATTGTGGGGCGTGTTCACGAGGATGACGCGCGTCCTGTCGGTGACTGCCGCTCGCAACCGGTCGGGATCGGGGAGGAACATGGGAGGTTCGAGCGGCACCGTGACGTGGCGGCCTCCGGCCAGGGCGATCACGGCGCCGTACTCGTCGTAGAAGGGCTCGAAGGTCACGACCTCGTCGCCAGGCTCCAGCAGGGCGAGCAACGTGGCGGCGATGGCTTCGGTGGCGCCCGCGGTGATCAGCACCTCCCTGTCGGGATCCGGCTCGAGGCCGTAGAACCGGTGCTGGTGCTCCGCGACGGCCTGCCGGAGTGCGGGGATGCCCGGGCCGGGCGGATACTGGTTGGCGCCCGAGCGGATCGCGGCGACCGCGGCGTCGAGCACCTCAGCGGGGCCGTCCTCGTCGGGGAACCCCTGCCCCAGGTTGATCGCGCCCGTGCGGGAGGCCAGGGCGCTCATCTCGGCGAAGATCGTCGGACGGACCGAACCGTCGGAGCCGAGCAGACCCGCCCCGCCCGCCGCTCGACGCCAGGCTCCCGAGACCGACATGTCCACCCCTTTCTCCGCTGCTCTCCCAACCTAACCGCCCGGGCGGCGCCAGACCCGTCGACTAGGTTAAGGAGAGTCATCGACAGGCGGAAGGCAGCCCACAGGGGGCGCAAATAGAACACCCAGGTTCGCGTCCCAAGCTGTCTGTGCTTGGAAGGAGCAACACCATGACCGACACCCCGATCACCCCGGAGCCCGCGAAGGCCCAGCACGACGCCGACACCGACGCGGTCGTGGATGCTGGCAGCACCGCCTCCACCGACACCCCGGCCGTCGCCGGGTCGGCCGCCGAGGCCCCCGCCGCTCCGGCCGCCGATGCGCCTGCCGCTCCTGTCATCGAGACGCCCGCTCCGCTCGTCGTCGAGCAGCCCACCGCCCCCGAGGCCGCGTCGGCCGCCCCGGCCGGTGGATGGAGCGCTCCCGCGGCTCAGCCCACGCAGCCTGTCGCCCCGCAGCAGACGCAGCCGACCCAGCCGGTCGCGCCTCAGCAGCCGTACGGAGCCCAGCCCACCGCGCAGCAGCCCACCGCGCAGCAGCCGACCGCGCAGCAGCCGACCGCGCAGCAGCCCACCGCGCAGCAGCCCGACTACGGCAACGGTTCGTTCGGTCAGCCGGCCTACGCCGGCGCCGCCCCGGCAGGCGGCTACGCCCCGCACGCCCACCAGCACGCGTACGCCGCAGCGCCGGGCACACCGGCACCCGGCGCCCCCGGCGCCCCCGGTACCCCCGGGGCCGACCGTCCGGCCAAGAAGCGCAACACCGGCCTCATCATCGCCACGCTCGCGATCGGCGCCCTCGTCGGCGGCCTGGCCGGCGCCGGCGCCGGCGTCGGCATCTACTCCGCGGCCAACTCGAACAACGCCACGATCAAGACCGTCTCGGGTCCGCAGAACATCACCGTGAACGATGCCAACAACGCCACCACGGTCACGGCCGTCGCCGCCAAGGCCTCGCCGAGCGTCGTCACCATCTCGGTCACCGCCTCCAGCGAAGGCGGCACCGGCTCGGGCATCGTCCTCACGTCGGACGGGTACATCCTGACCAACACGCACGTCGTCACCCTCGACGGTGCCGCCTCCGACGTCTCCATCAGCGTGACCGACAACGACGGCAAGATCTACTCGGCGAAGATCGTCGGCACCGACCCGACGACCGACCTCGCGGTGATCAAGCTCGACGGCGCGTCCGGCATGACCCCGATGACGTTCGCCGACTCGAGCAAGCTCAACGTCGGCGACACCGCCGTCGCGATCGGAGCCCCGCTCGGACTCTCCGGAACCGTCACCGACGGCATCGTCAGCGCTCTCAACCGCAGCATCAGCATCGCGTCCTCGGCCGCGCCGAAGTCGACCGACGGCAGCGACGGCAACGGCAATGGCAACGGCAACGGTGGCTCGCAGAACCCGTTCAACTTCGACTTCCCGGGCCAGGGCGGCAGCGGCTCCCAGCAGCAGTCCACCTCGAAGGGCACGATCTCGCTGCCGGTGATCCAGACCGACGCGTCGATCAACCCCGGCAACTCGGGCGGCGCGCTGCTCAACAGCAAGGGCGAGCTCATCGGCGTCAACGTCGCGATCGCCAGCGCGAACAGCAGCAGCGACTCGAGCGGCCAGTCCGGAAGCATCGGCGTCGGCTTCGCGATCCCGTCGAACCTCGCCAAGCGGATCTCCGACGAGCTGATCAAGAACGGCTCTGCCACGCACGGCCTCCTGGGCGCCTCCGTCGCCGACGCCAGCTCCGACAGCAAGGCGACCACCGTCGGCGCGCTGATCAAGGAGGTCACGTCTGGCGGTGCCGCCGCCGGTGCCGGGCTGAAGGCGGGCGACATCGTCGTCAACGTCAACGGCGTGCCCATCACCGACGCGACCGACCTCACCGCCCAGGTGCGCGCGCTCGCAGCCGGTGCCACGGCCGAGCTCACCTATGTGCGCGACGGCCAGACGAAGACCGCGACGGTCACTCTCGGCTCGCTGACCGCGAACTGATCCCGCCCCGCGACCGGATAGGCGCCCCGTGCCCGGCACGGGGCGCCTTCCTCGTGAATCGAAGCTGCTCAGCAACCGGCTGGTAGGCTCGGGCGGACCCTGGAATCACGAATGGAACGCATGCCGGACGACACCCCGAACACCGTGCCCGGTGTCTCGTACGTGATGCCCGTGCTCAACGAGGCGACACACGTCCGCGCCGCCGTCGACAGCCTGCTGGCGCAGGACTACGCGGGCCCGATCGAGGTGACCATCGCCCTCGGTCCGAGCATCGACGGAACCACCGAGCTCGTGGAGGAGCTCGCGGCCGTCGACCAGCGCATCCGAGTCGTCGACAACGTCGTCGGGTCCACGCCGGCCGGGCTCAACCTGGCCATCCGCGAGTCGCACTTCCCGATCATCGTCCGCGTCGACGCGCACAGCGTGCTTCCCGTCGACTACACCCGCATCGCCGTGGAGACGATGCTCGAGACCGGTGCCGACAACGTCGGCGGTCTGATGGACGCGCAGGGCACCACCGATTTCGAGCGGGCGGTGGCGCGCGCGTACGGCAGCCGGGTCGGTCTGGGCGGCACCAAGCTCCACGTCGGCGGCTCCGCGGGCGCCGCCGAGACGGTCTACCTGGGCGTGTTCCGACGCGACAAGCTGCTGGAAGTCGGGCTCTTCGACGAGGAGATCAAGCGCGGCCAGGACTGGGAGCTGAACCGGCGCATCCGGCACTCGGGCGGTACGGTCTGGTTCACCCCGCGGCTGACGGTCACGTACCGCCCGCGCCCCAATCTCTATCGGCTGGGCCGCCAATTCTTCTCGACGGGTATCTGGCGCGGCGAGCTGGCTCGCCGGTATCCGGCCTCCAATGGCCTGCGCTACTTCGCTCCGCCCGTGATGGTTCTGGGCGTCGCCATCGGCACGCTCCTCGGCCTGGTCGGCATCGTGCAGAATGCGGTGGGGGCCGCGCCGTGGCTTCTGTGGGGCTTCGCCGCGCCCGCCTTCTACCTGCTGATCGTCGTGGTCTCCGCCGTGCTCTGGGGGCGTCGCGACGGTTTTCGCCCCTTCCTCTGGTTTCTCGTAGTCTTGCCGTGCATTCATTTCTGCTGGGGGACCGGTTTCGTGCTCGGGTACCTGTCTCTCACGCGCAACATCACGGCCCATACGGGAAGGTAGGCATGTCAGCACAGGGTAGCGGGGCGCGGACGACCCGCCCGGCCTCGATCGCCGAGCTCAAGGCGGTCGCACAGCCGCCCGAGGTCCGCGGCCGTCGCAACGCCGAGCACTGGACGGCGTCGCTGTACCTGCGCATGCTCTCGCCGTACCTCACGTGGATCCTGCTCAAGACCTCCATCTCCGCCAACGGCGTCACCGGACTGATGATCCTGACCGGCTGGGCCACCGCGGCCAGCCTGCTCGTCCCCGGCATCGGGGGAGCGGCGCTCGCGCTCGTCCTGGGCCAGCTGCAGATGCTGGTCGACTGCTGCGACGGTGAAGTCGCGCGCTGGCGCAAGACGTCGTCGCCCGCCGGGATTTTCCTCGACAACGTGGGTCACTACACCACGGAGACGCTCATCGCGATCGTCCTCGGCGTGCGCGCCGCGGGCTTCCCGTTCGAGGCGCCCCAGGACTTCCTCTGGACGAACCTCGGCACGCTCCTCGCGCTGCTGATCGTGCTGAACAAGGCTCTGAACGACATGGTCCGGGTCGCCCGCGCCAATGCAGGCCTCCCCAAGCTCGCGGACACCAAGGCGGCGTACGCGCCGACCAACGGTGTGATCGCCTCGCTCCGCCGGGCGGCGCGCTACCTGCCGTTCCACCGCCTGTACCACTCGGTCGAGCTGACGATCCTGATCTTCGTGTTCGCGATCGTCGGGCTCTTCATCGGTCCGGTCCTCGCGGATCGGATTCTTCTCTCGGCTCTCGTCCCGCTCGCCCTCCTCGCCGTGATCGGGCACTTCGTCGCGATCATGGCCTCCCGGCGCGTCCGTGGCTGAGCAGCCCGCCGTCGGCGTCGTGGTGCTCACGCAGGGCACCCGCCCCGTCGAGCTGCGGCACGGTCTCGAGTCCGTGCTGGCGCAGCGGGGTGTTCGCATCGACATCGTCGTCGTCGGCAACGGCTGGGACCCGGCGACCGCCGACCCGCCTCTCCCGGACGGCGTCGCGGCGCTCGCGCTGCCCGAGAACCTCGGTATCCCGGCCGGCCGCAACCGCGGTGTTCCGCTCGTGAACGGCGAGTGGCTCTTCTTCCTCGACGACGATGCGAGCATCCCGTCTCCGACCTTCCTCGCCGACGCCATCGGCCTCCTCGTCGAGGATCCGTCGATCGGGATGCTGCAACCCCGGCTCGCCGACCCGCACGGCGGGGAATCGCCGCGGCGCTGGATCCCGCGCATCCGCAAGGGCGATCCGACGGCGTCGAGCACCGTGTTCTCGGTGCTGGAGGCGGCGATCGTGCTTCCTCGCACCGTGTTCGAGCGTGCCGGCGGGTGGGCCGATCCGTTCTTCTACGCCCACGAGGGCATCGATCTCGCGTGGAAGGTGTGGGATCAGGACAAGCGGGTCTGGTACGCGGGCGATCTCCTTGCCGAGCACCCGGCTGTGTCTCCCACCCGCCACGCCTATTACTACCGCCTCAACGCCCGCAATCGCGTCTGGTTGGCCCGGCGCAATCTCCCCGCCGTCCTCGTCCCGGTCTATGTCGGCTCGTGGACCGGCATCCAGCTCCTGCGCTGGTTCCGCAAGCCCGCCGTGCTGCGTGCCTGGTTCGGCGGCTGGGTCGAGGGGTGGCGCACGGATCCCGGTGAACGGCGGCCGATCCGGTGGCGCACCGTCTGGCGCATGGCACGTGCCGGGCGCCCGCCGATCGTCTGAGCGGCCGCCTGTCTGATGGCCGGGGACTCTCAGGCCGTCGGCCCGTCCGCTCCGTCCTCCGCGTCGAGCTCGTGCGGTGCGGGAGCCGGTGCCACAGACGACCGGGTGCCCGCGCGTCGAGGGAGTGCTCCGCGGATCACCGTGCCGACCCGGAGCACGCGGTCCCCCGTCGCGCGGCCGAGACGGATCACGGCGGCCGGCCCCTCGCCGGGCTGGAGGGTCGCGGGCACCACGAGAGGCGCGGCGCCGAAGGCCAATCGCGAGTTGTGCACCACTCGGCGGCCGAGGATGTTGTTGCCGGCTCCTCCGACGACGGCCCCGACCCCGAACGGGATCGCGCGCGCCACGATCCCCGCACCACCGCGGACCGCGAACTGCCGAAGGAATACGCTCTTCAACCGGTCGACCAGCGGTCCGACCACCATCGACGGCAGTGTGGACGTGACGAGTTCACCCCAGTAGGCCGTGCGGGTCACGCTTCCCCCGCCCACCTGCCCGGCCAGTTGCCTCACGAGATCGGAGCCCTCCTTGCCTAGCATCATCGTGAGGACGAGCGCTCGCGCGCGGTTCGGGTCGTCGACCGCGATTCCGTGCAGTTCGCTGAGCGACTGCGCATAGAGCGCGGTCGCCTCCAGGAAGGCGGCGGTCTCGAGCCCCGACAGCGCCAGTGTGATCCCCGTGCCGATGGCCGGGATCACCGCCGTCGCGCCGACCGCAGCGCCTCCGGTGGTGACTGCCGCGAGGTACCGCCGTTCGAGCATGGCCGCCAGTTCGGGCCCGGTCGCCTCGGGATGCCGTCGTCGCAGCGCGCGGAGGTGGGCGATGACCGCCGGGCGCTGGACGCCCAGGAATCGATCGAGGGTGGCGTCGACGAGTCGGGGCGTGTCGCCGCCACGCGGAGGTCCGCCGGTCGCGGAGACGTAGGGGAGCTGCTTCTTGGCCATTGCTACAGAGTGTAGGCGCACCGCCCGAGCGGGCATTCAGCTGAAGGCTCTGGTCGTCTCGCGCACCCGCGCGCCCATGGCCCACAGCGGTTGCACCCGAGGCGGTGAAGCTGGATGCATGCGTTCGATGCATTTGATGCTCTAACCTCCTGAGGCTCTAGCGCTCTGGCCCTGTCGATGGCTGATCACTAGGAATGAGACATGCTAGAACCACTCTCTCCCGCCGCGGAGATCTTCGGGAGCCGTGTTCGGATGGCCCGCATCGAGCTCGGGCTGAGTCAGGAGGCCGTCGCCGACCTCGCCCAGATGCACGTGACGAACTACGGCAAGATCGAGCGCGGTACGGCCAACCCGAGCCTCTTGACCGTGCTGCGGATCGCCAGCGTGCTCGGACGAGATATCGGGTACTTCACGGAGGCGATCACCGCCGAGCATCTTCCGGCCGAACTGACCGTGCTCACGGCTGCTGACTACATCCGCGCCCGCGACACGAGCCGGGTCTCCTAGTCTCGCCCGCGATCCTCCGGCCGGCGAGGGCTCGACCCTCGCCGGCCCGCTGGCTCAGAACGACACCTGCCAGAGGTACTCGCGGCCGTCCGGTGGGAACCAGCGAACGACGAGGATGGTGTCACGCGCCAGGTCGGAGCCGGAGAGGCTCGCTCTGACCCATTCGCCCGGGCTCACGGAGGTGGGTGCGCTCACGCGCAGTTCGGAGTGGCCCGCCACGCTGACGCTGACGCCCGTGAGCACGTCGCCGCCGGTGTTCACGAGCCGATAGTGCGGAGCGGTGCTGCGGTCGACGCTCCACGGGACGCGATACGCGAAGCGGCGGAGCGGCAAGGCGGGACGGGGGCTGCGGAGGTTTCGTCGGTCTCTCATGCCGACGACGTTAGCCACCCCGTCCGACGCTCCCGCCCCCGAATCGGGCAGTTAAGCCACATGTGGGGAAAACTCGATCGGATTCTTTTTGTGGAGAGATCCGTGCTGCTCTCGAAAAGTGCCCTGATCGGGGATTCTCGTCAGCCTCCGTAGTCCTGGTTGTAGAGATCCAGAACGTCCGAGATCGGCCCATCGAGCACGAGTCCGCCCTTGTCGAGGTAGAGCCCGCGAGCACAGAACCGGCGCAGGTCCTTCTCGTTGTGCGAGACGAAGAACAGCGTCCGCCCGCCGGCGAGGAGCTCCTCGATGCGCCGGTAGCACTTCTCGCGGAACCCCCGGTCGCCGACCGCCAGCACCTCGTCGACCAGCAACACGGGCTCCTCCAGCTGCGAGATCACCGAGAAGGCGATCCGTACCTTCATTCCGCTCGAGAGATGCTTGTACGGCGTGTCCACGAAGTCGCCGATCTCGGCGAACCCGATGATCTCGTCGAAGCGCGCGTCGATCTGAGCACGCGTCATACCGTGGAGGCCCGCGGTGAGGTAGACGTTGTCGCGGACGGTGAGGTCGTCCACGAAGCCGCCGGTGATCTCGATCAGCGGCGCGACGCCCTCGTGCACGCGCACGGAGCCCTCGTCCGGCAGGAGCACGCCGGCGACGAGCTTCAACAGCGTCGACTTCCCCTGTCCGTTCCGGCCGACGACGCCGATCGCCTCGCCGGCCTCGACCCGGAACGAGACACCGCGCAGTGCCCAGAAGTCGTCCGGTCGCGTGCGCCGCTGGCGCGACGCGAAAAGGTCCTTGAACGATCTCCGGCCGCCGCGATTGCGGCGGAACCGCACGCCGAGTCCGGCGACCTCGATGACGGGCGCCACTCAGATCTCCTTCAGCACATCGCGCTCGTAGCGCTTGAACACCAGCCAGCCGACCAACAGGATGACCACGGACATCGCGGCGCTCACACCGACGAGGAACCAGTCCAGCTCCGCCGCGAAGAAGGTCGCCCGATACAGGCTGAAGATGCCGGTGAGGGGGTTGAACGCGGACCAGAAGTGCAGCGAGAAGAGCGTGTCCCCGATCGCGTCCGGGTGGGCAGCCGCGTAGGCGGCGCAGTGCTTGGCGGCGACGTCGGCGCCTCCGCAGCCTCCGGGCAGATCGCGCGCGCTGTAGATGATCGGCGACGCGTAGAACAGGAAGCGGAGGGCGAGCTTGACCACCCGCTCGAGGTCGCGGAAGAGCACGACGAGGGGGGCGATCAGGAGCCCGATCCCGATCGTGAGCACCGTCTGGATCAGCACGGCAAGCGGGAACAGCAGGATGTCGATGTTCACCCGCGCGCCGGTGGCGATCGCGAACACCGCGAGCACCGGCAGCGACAGCAGGAACTCGATGCCCTTGGATGCGACGATGCGGTTGACCCAGATCGTGCGCGGGATCATCGTCGACCGGATGAGCTTGGACTCCCGCAGGAACGCCCGTGTGCTGTCCGACACCGCTCCGTTGAACCACATCCACGGCAGCAGGGCCGCGAGCAGGAAGACGATGTACGGGTCCTCGCCGACGCCGCGATGGAAGATCACCGTGAAGACGAACCAGTAGATCGCGCTCATCACGAGCGGATCCAGGATCGACCACAGGTAACCGAGGGCGCTGGTCGAGTAGCGGACGCGGAGGTCGCGTTTGGTCAGCAACCAGAGGGAGTGCCGATAGCGTGCGAAACGGGTCCGCTGCGCAGGGCGCACCTCAAGCGAAGAACTGGTCACGAGTACCCATCGTATTGATCGAAGCTGCGTGATCCGTCACGCGGCTTCGACTACACGAAAAGATTCGCGCGCTCCAGGTCCTCCTGGAAGTCGACCTCCACCGCATAGAGATCGGAGATGTCCACCGGCTCGGCCAGCAGGCGGTCCTGCTCGATGGCGAGCTCGATGCCGCGTTCGAAGTAGTCCTGGTCGCCGACGCGCTGCAACTGGCGCACGAGGGCTGCCTTGTCGGCGCTCGAGATGTAGTTGATGCCCACGGCCTCGCCCAGGCCGCCCTTGACGGTCTTCGAGAGCTCCTGGATGTAGCCTTCCGGGCCGGTCGTGTACTTGACCTCCTCGTCGGCGACCGACGAGGTGTTGACCGTCACGAACGTCTGGTCGCGGCTCACCATGGCCGCGCCGCGCACCAGAACGGCGGGGTCGAACACCACGTCGCCGTTCATCCAGAGCACGCCGCCGGGGCCGGAGGCCTGCAGGGCGCGCATGAGGCTCTTGGAGGTGTTGGTCTGGTCGTACTGCTCGTTGTAGACGAACTGGGCGTCCGGGAAGGCCTCGATGATGTGCTCGAGCTTGTAGCCGACGACGATCGTGACCGTGACATCCTTGCCGAAGGCGGCGTGGATGTTGTCGAACTGCTGCTGCATGATCGTGCGGCCGTCGCTCAGCTCGGTCAGCGGCTTCGGAAGGCTGCGGCCGAGGCGGCTGCCCATCCCGGCCGCGAGGATCACTACCTGGGTCGTCACAATCATCTCCTTGGAATCCGCGCGGACGGGCGCTGCGGCTTCGTAGCCACGCACCGGGACTGGGACGGTTAACCCAGGGTTCATCAGCGCTTACGCGTATGGACACCCCTTCATGCCTCGACCAGACTACCGACGCCCCCTCTCCGGGGGCAGGGGTTGACGGATGTCGTTGCGGGGTCGTTATGTTCCTCACAGGTGTTTCAGAGGTGCTCCGGCGCGCCCGAATCGCACCGGAGGGCTGTCCTGAGGTGAGCCTGTTGGTACGTTAGCGGGGTGAGTTTCGAGCGTGTGCATCAGGACGACGCCGAGCCCGTCGAGGACACGGGCGTCGCCGTGGAGCACACGGGCACTGCGGGGGATACGGGGGAGACCATGACGGAGAGCACGAGCGAGGGGGCGCAGGCCAAGCCGCGCCCGGCTCCGCGGCGCACGCCGGCGAAGACCGCGCCGGCCGCCACCGGCACCAGCACGCGGGCGCCGCGCAAGCGCAGCACGTCCGCGAAGGCCCGCACGGCATCGCCCGCGACCGTCGCCGCAGACGAGGCGGCGACGGAACAGACTCCGGCTCCCGCCCCGGATCCGCGCCCGACCGTGCTCGCCGTCCGCGACATCCACAAGCGCTTCGGCGACACGGTGGCGGTCGACCACGTGAGCCTCGAAGTGCGCGAGGGTTCCTTCTACGGCATCGTCGGTCCGAACGGCGCGGGCAAGACCACGACGCTCTCGATGGTCACCGGTCTCCTTCGCCCGGACGCCGGGTCGGTGATCGTGCACGGCGTGGACGCGTGGGCCGACCCGATCCGAGCCAAGCGCGTCATCGGCGTGCTCCCCGATCGTCTCCGGCTGTTCGATCGCCTCACGGGCGCGCAGTTCCTGCAGTATGCAGGCACGCTCCGCGGGCTCAGCGCCAAGACGGTGCGAGCCCGCTCGGCCGACCTCGCGACGGCCTTCGGAATCGACGACGCTCTCGACCGCCTCGTCGCCGATTACTCGGCCGGGATGACGAAGAAGATCGCTCTGGCCGCAGCGATGATCCACTCGCCGCGCCTCCTGGTGCTCGACGAGCCCTTCGAGTCGGTCGACCCGGTCTCCGCGGCGAACGTCGTCGACATCCTGCAGCGCTACACCGCTGCCGGCGGCACGGTCGTGCTGTCGAGTCACGGCATGGACATGATCCAGCGCGTGTGCGACAGCGTCGCCATCATCGTGCGCGGCAAGGTCCTCGCGGCCGGCACCATCGACGAGGTGCGCGGCGAGCAGACGCTCGAGGAGCGGTTCGTCGACCTCGCGGGCGGACGCAAGGCAGCGGAGGGCATGGAGTGGTTGCACAGTTTCTCGGACTGAAGCTCCGGCTGATGGGCAACGCCTTCCGGCGCAGCCCGTGGCAGGTTTTCGGGCTGGTCCTGGGGGTCGTCTACGGCGGCGTCATCACCGTGGTGGCCGTCTCGGCGCTGGTCGCGGCGCGCCTGGTGACCGATGTCGACGCCGTGCACGATGTGCTCGTCGTGCTCGGCTCGATCGTCGTGGCCGGTTTCCTCCTGCTGCCGCTGCTGTTCGGCGTCGACGATACGCTCGACCCCCGAAAGTTCGCCTTGTTCGGCCTCCCGAACCGGGTCCTGTCGACCGGGCTGCTGCTGGCGGGCCTGGTCGGCATCCCGTCGTTCGTGCTCATCGTGTGCAGCGCCGCGACGGTCGTCACCTGGTCGCGGGATCCGATGACCACGATCGTCGCCCTCGTCTCGGCCGTGCTGGTGGTCGCCACCTGCGTGCTGGCCTCGCGCGTCTCGACCGCGCTCGCGTCGTTCCTGCTGGCGACCAGACGATCGCGGGAGGCGGGCGGCGTCGTCGCCACGCTGCTGCTCGTCCTCCTGGCGCCGGCCGTGCTGCTGCTGGTGACCGTCGACTGGGGCCGCGACGGGCTCGGGGCGCTCTCGGGTGCGGCGTCCTGGATGTCGTGGACGCCGTTGGGTGCGGCCTGGAGCGCTCCCGGGGCAGCAGCCTCGGGCGACCTCGGTCGCGCGCTCCTGCAGCTGCTCGTGGCCGTGGCGACCGTCGGGCTCCTCTGGCTCGTCTGGGACGTCCTGGTGAGCACCGTCCTCGTCACGCCCCCGCGCCGTGCGCGCACGAAGGCCTACCACGGCACGGGCTGGTTCGGCCGGCTCCACGGCGGACCGACCGCGGCGATCGCGGCGCGTTCGATGACGTACTGGGGTCGCGATCCGCGTTACTGGGTCTCGATCGTCATGATCCCGGTGATCCCGGTCTTCGTCATCGTCGCGCTCCTGCTCGCAGGGCTGCCGTCGCACTACGTCTCGCTGGTCCCGCTGCCGTTGGTGTGCCTGTTCCTCGGCTGGAGCGTCCACAACGACGTGGCGTTCGACGGCACGGCCGTGTGGCTGCACATCGTCTCCGGAACCCGCGGCATCGCCGACCGCGTCGGGCGTCTCTTCCCGCCGATCGTGATCGGCATCCCGGTGATCGCGATCGGCTCGATCGCGACCACGATCGCCTACGGCGACTGGGCGATCCTCCCGACCGTCGCCGCGCTGAGCGGGGCGATCCTGGTGATCGGGCTGGGCCTCTCGTCGATCTCCTCGGTGCTGTTCCCGTATCCGGCCACGAAACCGGGTGACAGCGCCTTCACCCAGCCGCAGACGTCCGGCGCTTCGGCGGCGTTGGTGCAGTCGCTCAGCTTCTTCGCCATCCTCCTCTTGGCCTCTCCGGTGGTCGTGTTCCTCGTGCTGGGCCTGGTGGTGAACCCGTTCTGGCTCGGGGTCGCCCCCGTCGTCGCGGTGATCATCGGCTTCGCCTGCCTGTTCGGCGGCCTCTGGGCCGGTGCCCGCCTGTTCGACCGGCGCGGGACGGACGTCATGGCGTTCGCCACGCGCAACGGCTGAGCGACGCGTCTACACTGGAGGGATGAACGAGGCGAGCATCTCCGAACCAGGCGGTCTGCCCTCGGGCGGCGGTGCGGCGACGCTGGACCGCGAGCTCGAGGAGCTCCTCCAGAACGTCGAGCCGGGCGATCACGAGCGCTTCTCGCACTACGTGAAGAAGGAGCAGATCCTCGAGTCCGCGATCACCGGCAAGCCGGTCAAGGCGCTGTGCGGCAAGAAGTGGACCCCCGGGCGGGATCCGGAGAAGTTCCCCGTCTGCCCGTCGTGCAAAGAGATCTACGAGAAGCTCAAGGACGAGTAGAGCCACCTAGGCGAAGATCGTCGGCAGCACCGGGTCGCCGCGACCGACGCGGAACGCCTGCTCCGGGAGCTCCCGCATCGCGCGTTCGCGGTGCTCCCTCGCCCGGCGGGTACCGTCCGCGCCGAGGTGCTCGGGGTGGATCTCGCCATCGGTGACGAGCGGGACCAGCAGGTCTCGCCCGGTGTCATCGGGAACATCGCCGTCGTCGACGATGTGGACGACCTCCGCCACCGCGAGACCGCGCTCGTCGAGCCGACGCACGGGGTGCTTGCGCCCGCCGACGCTCGCCTTGCCGTCCGACTTCTTGGCGACGGGAACCCACTCGCCGGTGCCGTCGACCGTGCGGTGCGCCACGAGCTTGTAGACCATGCCGGAGGCGGGGGACCCGGAGCCGGTGACGACCGAGGTCCCGACGCCGTACGAGTCGACCGGGGACGCGGCGAGGGCGGCGATGGTGAACTCGTCGAGGTCGTTCGTGACGGTGATCTTCGTCTCCGTCGCGCCGAGACCGTCGAGCTTCTCGCGCACCCGTCTCACCAGCTTCGGGAGGTCACCAGAGTCGAGGCGCACCGCGCCCAGCCCCGGCCCCGCGACCTTCACGGCGGTCTCGATCGCCCGCTCGACGTCGTAGGTGTCGACGAGCAGGGTGGTGCCGGGCCCGAGGGCGTCGACCTGGGCGCGGAAGGCGTCCTCCTCCGAGTCGTGCAGCAGGGTGAAGGCGTGCGCCGCCGTCCCCATGGTCGGGACGCCCCAGGTGCGGCCGGCTTCGAGGTTCGACGTCGCACCGAAACCGGCGATGTACGCGGCGCGGGCGGCGGCGACGGCGCTGCGCTCGTTGGCGCGGCGCGAGCCCATCTCTGCGAGGGGGCGGCCGGCGGCGGCGGAGACCATGCGCGCGGCGGCGGAGGCCACCGCGGAGTCGTAGTTGAAGACGCTCAGGATGAGGGTCTCGAGCACCACGCCCTCGGCGAACGGCGCGTCCACGATCAGGAAGGGCGATCCGGGGAAGAACACCTCGCCCTCGCGATATCCGCGGATCGTGCCGGAGAACCGGTACCCGGCGAGCCAGTCCAGCGTCTCCGACCGGACGACGGCGTTCTCGCGCAGGTAGTCGAGCTCCTCATCGCGGAACCGGAACTCCCGGAGCAGCTCGAGCAGCCTCCCGGTGCCGGCGAGGACCCCGTAGCGCCGCCCCTCCGGCAACCTGCGGGTGAACGCCTCGAAGACGCACTCGCGGTCATGCGTGCCCTTCAGAAGGGCGGCGTCGATCATGGTGAGCTCGTAGCGGTCGGTCAGGAGCGCGGATGACTCGGTCACCCGATCAGCCTAGCGGCGTGCCGCACCGGACGGCGGGGTAGGCTGGATCGCTGTGACGGATGCGCCGATTGGGATCTTCGACTCGGGAGTCGGCGGGCTCACGGTCGCGCGTGCGATCCGCGACCAGCTCCCGAACGAGTCGATCCTCTACGTGGGCGACACCGCACATTCGCCGTACGGGCCGAAGCCGATCGCCGACGTGCGGCGGTACTCGCTCGAGGTGCTGGACTTCCTGGTCGAACAGGGTGTTAAGCTGCTGGTGATCGCGTGCAACACCGCCTCGTCGGCGATGCTGCGCGACGCCCGCGAGCGCTACTCCGTCCCGGTGATCGAGGTCATCCAGCCGGCCGTCCGGCGCGCCGTGCGCGCGACGCGCACCGGTCGGGTCGGAGTGATCGGCACGGTCGGCACCATCGCCTCCCGCGCCTACGAGGACGCCTTCGCCGCCGCGCCGACGCTCGAGCTCTTCACGCAGGCGTGCCCGCGGTTCGTCGAGTTCGTCGAAGCGGGCATCACCAGCGGCGACGAGGTGCTGCAGGTGACCGCCGACTACCTGGAGCCGCTGCGCGACGCCGATGTCGACACACTCGTGCTCGGCTGCACGCACTATCCCTTCCTCAAAGGCGCGATCTCCTACGTGATGGGCGAGGGCGTCTCCCTGGTCTCCAGCGACACGGAGACCGCGAAGGACGTCTACCGGACGCTCGTGGGCGGAGGCCTGGAGCGCCGGTCCGCCGAACCGCCGACGATCCACTACGAGGCGACCGGCCTCGACGCCGACAACTTCCTGCGCCTCGCGCACCGCTTCATCGGCCCGGAGGTCTCCCGTGTCGACCTGGTGCAGACCGGCGTCATCGACCTTCCGTTCTGACCATCCCATCCACACGAGGAGAGCCACGTGACCGATAACATCCGCGCCGACGGGCGCACCGCCGACCAGCTCCGCCCGGTCACCATCGAGCGCGGCTGGAGCAAGCAGGCGGAGGGATCGGCGCTCATCTCGTTCGGCGACACCCGCGTGCTGTGCACGGCGTCGTTCACGAACGGCGTGCCCCGATGGATGGCGGGCAAAGGTCGTGGCTGGGTGACCGCGGAGTACGCCATGCTGCCGCGCTCGACCAACGACCGGATGGACCGGGAGGCGGTCAAGGGGAAGATCGGCGGCCGCACCCACGAGATCAGCCGGCTGATCGGCCGCAGCCTGCGCGCCGTCGTCGATATGAAGGCGCTCGGCGAGAACACGATCGTGATCGACTGCGACGTGCTGCAGGCCGACGGGGGGACCCGCACCGCCGCCATCACCGGCGCCTATGTCGCCCTCTCGGACGCACTCGAGTGGGGTCGTGAGCACCGCTTCATCGCACAGCGGGCGACGCCGCTGATCGACTCCGTCTCGGCCGTCTCGGTCGGCATCATCGACGGCACGCCGATGCTCGACCTCGCCTACGTGGAGGACGTGCGTGCCGAGACGGACATGAACGTCGTCGTCACCGGCCGCGGTCTGTTCGTGGAGGTGCAGGGCACCGCCGAGGGCGCCCCGTTCGACCGCTCCGAGCTCAATTCGCTGCTCGACCTCGCGCTGCTCGGCACGACCGAGCTGTCGGACGTGCAGAAGGCCGCCATCGGCGCGGGGGCCTGAGCCGTGGTGCGCGTCGTCCTCGCCACTCACAACGTCCACAAGGCGTTGGAGTTCCAGCAGATCCTGGGCGATGCCGTCCCCGGGATCGAGATCGTGCGGTATGACGGACCCGAGCCCGTCGAGGACGGGTCGACGTTCGCGGAGAACGCCCTCATCAAGGCGCGCGCGGCCTCCGCGCACACGGGCCTCCCGGCACTCGCGGACGACTCCGGCATCTGCGTCGACGTCATGGGCGGCTCACCCGGCATCTTCTCGGCCCGCTGGGCGGGAGGTCACGGCGACGCGCAGGCCAACCTCCAGCTGCTGCTCGACCAGCTCTCGGACATGCCGGACGCGTCCCGTGCCGCGCACTTCACGGCCACTCTGGCACTCGTCGTGCCGGGGGAGGAACCGACGGTGGTCGAGGGGATCTGGCCCGGCAGGATCTCCCGGCAGGCCAGGGGAGCGCACGGCCACGGCTACGATCCGATCTTCGTGCCGGAGGGATACGACGAGACGGCCGCGGAGCTCGGTCCCGACACGAAGAACCGTGAGAGCCACCGCGCCCGGGCGTTCGCCGCGATCGTGCCCGCGTTGCGCGACCTCGCCGGCCGCTGACCCCAGCTGAGAACGGCACTCATTCCTATCTAGCGGGATCGCTGGCGGCGGGCCCGGGCTTCTGTCTACCGTAGAAGGGATGAGTCACGACCACGGTCATTCCGCGAACCGCAACCGCCTCCTGATCGCGATCGGCATCGTGTCGACGGTGCTGGTCGTGGAGGTCGTCGGAGCCTGGCTGAGCGGCTCGCTCGCCCTCCTCGCCGATGCCGGCCATATGCTGAGCGACCTGACCGGCCTGATCGTCGCGCTCGTCGCCACCATCATCGCCGCGCGGCCGGCGACGGACCGGCAGACGTTCGGCTTCCGCCGCGCCGAGGTCTTCGGCGCGCTCATCAACGGGCTGATCCTGGTCGTCGTCGCCGTGGGGGTCGCGATCGGCGCGATCGGCCGGCTCGTGGCGGGTGAGTCGGAGGTGCAGAGCGGGCCGATGCTCATCGTGGCCGTCATCGGTCTCGTGGCGAACTTCGTGGCTCTCATGCTCCTGCGGCCCGCGGCCGGGCACTCGATCAACATGCGCGGCGCCTACCTGGAGGTGTTCGGCGACCTCGTCGGGTCGGTCACGGTCATCGTCGCGGCCGTCGTTATCATGGCCACCGGCTGGGGGCCCGCCGACGCGATCGCGTCCCTTCTGATCGCCGCGTTCATCGTGCCGCGCGCCTACCTGCTGCTGCGCGACGTCGTCCACGTGCTGAGCGAGGCGGCGCCCGCCGACACCGACGTGGCGCAGATCCGCGACCACATCCTCCGGGCGAGGGGCGTCGTGGCGGTGCACGACGTGCACGTGTGGGCGATCACCTCGGGCGCGCCGGTGTTCACCGCTCACGTCGTGGTCGAGCAGGAGGTGTTCCGGTCGGGGTCGACGGGAGCGCTGCTGGACGAGCTGTCCGGTTGCCTCGCCGAGCACTTCGACGTGGAGCACTCGACTTTTCAGCTCGAGCCGGCGGAGCACGCCGAGCACGAGGACGAGTTCCACCGCTAGGCGGGATCGCCGCGGTCAGGCCTCCGGTGTGGGAGCGGGGTGCGCCGCTGCGGCGTCCGCGTCGGCGGCCGCGTCCGCGAGGCGCTTCTTCTTCGACTTGCGCACCGACTGGAAGTAGTGGAACAGCGTCGGGATGAGCGTGATGACGACGGCGCCGATGAGGATGATGTCGATGTAGCTCGACACGAAATGCGCGACCGGCGGGATGTAACCGATGAGGAAGCCGAACAGCGTCAGCCCGGCACCCCAGATCAGTGCGCCGATCGCGTTGTAGAGCGAGTACTTCTTGTAGTTCATGTGGCCGACGCCGGCGGCGACGGGCGCGAACGTGCGGACGATCGGAACGAAGCGGGCGAGGATGATCGCCAGGGCACCGAAACGGTCGAAGAACGCGTTGGTCCGGCGCACGTTCTCCATGCTGAAGAGCCCGCTCTCCTTGCGTTCGAAGACCCGTGGCCCGGCCTTGTGGCCGATCAGGTAGCCGACCTCGCCGCCGAGGAAGGCGGCGAACGCGATCGCGAGGCACACCCACCAGATGTCGACTCCGAACACGAGCGAGGTGTGGGTCAGCAGCCCCGAGATGACCAGGAGCGTGTCGCCCGGCAGGAGGAACCCGACGAGGAGCCCTGTCTCGGCGAACACGATGCCGCACACGACGACGAGCGCCCACGGCCCGGCGGCCGTGATGATGGTGGTCGGGTCGAGCCAAGGGATGAGGCCGGCGTGATGGATCAAGACGCTCCAGACGGGTTCGAGGTACGGGGCCGAGTTTAGTGGCCGGAACCTGCACGAACCGTGCGAATTGTCGCGATGCGGACGAAGATCATCCTGTGGTCCTACTGTGCGGCGTCTTTGTCGTGCAGAGGGCCTCCGGTGCGGGAGAAGGGACTCGAACCCTCACGCCGTGAAGCACAGGAACCTAAATCCTGCGTGTCTGCCAGTTTCACCACTCCCGCGGCGCGCGCTGGGCGCGGCTACGACAATAGCTCATGCACGCGCGGGGCGACCTCGGTGCCGTACAGCTCGATGGCGCGCATGAGGTGGTCGTGCCCGAGCGTGCCGTTGCTGATCTTGAGGTCGAAGCGCTCGATGCCGAGGCCGCGGGCGGTGTACGCGATCTTCTTCGCGACCGTCTCCGGCGAGCCGACGACCAGGGCGCCGTCCTCTCCCGCCTCGTGCTCGAAGCGGGCGCGCGAGGCCGGGGGCCAGCCGCGCTCGCGTCCGATCCGGTTGGTCATGGCCTCGTAATGCGGCCACAGGATCTCCTTGGCCTCCTCGTCGGTGGCGGCGACGAACCCGGGGGAGTGCACGCCGATCGGCAGTGTGGCGTCCTGCCCGAACTGGTCGAGGGCCTTGCGGTAGAGCTCGGCAAGCGGCTGGAAGCGCATCGGGCCGCCGCCGATGATGGCGAGCATCAGGGGAAGCCCGTAGTGCGCGGCCCGGATGACGGACTCCGGGCTCCCGCCCACGCCGATCCAGGTCTTCAGCGGGCCGTGCTCGAGGTGCGGGTAGACCGACTGCCCGGTGAGCGGGGCCCGGAGGCTGCCTTCCCACGTCACCGGCTCCTGCGTGCGCAGCGCGGCGAACAGTTCGAGCTTCTCCTCGAAGAGCTCCTCGTACTGGCCGAGGTCGAGCCCGAAGAGGGGGAACGACTCGATGAACGAGCCCCGCCCGAGGATGACCTCGGCGCGACCGCCCGAGACGCCGTCCAGGGTGGCGAAACGCTGGAACACGCGCACGGGGTCGTCCGAGCTGAGCACGGTCACCGCGGAGCCGAGATGGATGCGTTCGGTGCGGCCTGCGATGGCGGCGAGCACGACCTCCGGGGCCGAGACGGCGAAGTCCGCGCGGTGGTGCTCGCCGATGCCGATGAAGTCGAGGCCGACCTGGTCGGCCAGCACGCCCTCTTCCACGACGTTGCGCAGCACCTGCGCGTGGGGCAGGGGCGCGCCGTCGGCGTCGCGGGTGACGTCTCCGAAGGTGTCGATCCCGAGTTCGAGCCTGGTCGCCATGTCAGTCCTCACATTCATGCGTTTGCATGAAGCCGAACGGCCTCGACGCCGAGCCTATTCCCCGGCCCCGCCCGTCTGTCAGGCGGGCCGCGCCGTGCGGGGAACGTACCGGGGGATGTAGCGCCCGAGCATCATCGCCCCCAGCAGTCCCAGCACGCCCATCACGCCGCCGGCGAACGAAATCGAGACGACCGCCGTCAACAGGGAGACGACGAGCGGGGCGACGGCCTGACCGGCGTCGCTCGAGAAGCGCCAGGCTCCGAGGAAGGGCGCGGGCGCCTCCCGCGGCGCGAGGTCGGCGCCGAGAGTCATGACGATGCCCGATCCGATGCCGTTGGCGACGGAGAGGAAGAGCGAGACGCCGATGTACCAGGCGACGCGCGCATCCAGGTCGTGCGTGAAGGACAGGGCCAGGAATCCGGCACCGAGCCCGATCATCGACGGGATGGCGCTCCACATCCGGCCGAACCGGTCCATGATCTGCCCGCTCGCGTAGAACAGGGCGAAGTCGACGGCACCGGCGATGCCGATGATGAGTGCCGTGTTCGCCTCACTCAGGCCGATGGAGACGGCCCACAGGGGCATGAGCACGGTGCGCGCCGAGCGCACGGCGCTCACGAGCGCGACGCCCGAGCCCATCCGGATCAGCACGGCGCGGAACAGCCAGATCGTGCGGAACAGGCCGTGAGTGCGCTCCTCCGCCTCCTCCTCGCCCGCCGTGACCGGCTCGCCCTTCGGATCCGTGGCGCGCGGAGCCGGCCCGAACATCTTCTCCGGGTCCGGCAGTGCGATCAGCACCACGACGGCGCCGACGCAGCCGACCACGAAGATCCAGAACACCGACTGCGTCGAGCCGGTCAGAGCGATGACGGCGGAGGCGATGAGCGGGCCGACGAACCACCCGCCGCGGAAGATCCCGCCGAGCGTCGAGAGTGCGCGCGCACGGTACTGCTGCGGAACGTAGGTCGTCATGAAGGCGTGCCGGGCGAGCGCGAACACCGCCGTCGCCAGGCCGACCACGAAGATGCCGACCATGAGCACCCAGTAGTTCGGCGCGAGGAGGCAGACCGCGATTCCGATGATCGCCACCAGAGCGGCGGCGATCATCGATCGGCGCTCGCCGAAGCGCGACACGATCCAGCCGCTCGGGATGTCGCCGGCCAGCTCGCCGAGCATCACCATCGAGGCGATGAAACCGGCCATCGCGAGCGACGCGCCGAGGTTGCCGGCGGCGATCGGGATGATCGGGATGATCGCGCCCTCGCCGATCGAGAAGAGCAGCGTCGGCAGGAAGGCGGCGAGGGCGACGGAGCGGAAGCGGAAGGGGCGCTCGTCGATAGTCATCTCCTTAATACCGTACAACTTTCCGCGGCCGTCCCCGGCCGCACGCCCGGCCGGTAGGCTGGACGCCGACATGATTGAACTGGACCTCTCCCCGCAGATCGCCGAGCTGCGCTCGACCCTGGCCGACATCACCGCTGTCGTCGACCCCGACAAGCTCCGCGCCGAGATCGCCGAGCTGAGCGAGCAGGCGGGTGCCCCCGACCTCTGGGACGACACCGCCAACGCGCAGAAGGTCACCAGCGCGCTGAGCCACCGCCAGGCCGAGCTCGGCCGCATCACCACCATCGAGCGGCGCCTCGACGATCTCGAGGTGCTCGTCGAGCTCGCCAACGAGGGCGACGACGAGGAGTCCGCCGCCGAGGCGCGCACCGAGCTCGAGTCCCTGCAGAAGGCGCTCGGCGACCTGGAGGTGCAGACCCTGCTGAGCGGCGAGTACGACGAGCGCGCGGCCATCGTCACCATCCGCTCCGGCGCGGGTGGCGACGACGCCACCGACTTCGCCGAGATGCTCATGCGCATGTACCTGCGCTGGGCGGAGCAGCACAAGTACCCGGTCAAGGTGATGGACACCTCCTACGCCGAGGGCGCCGGCATCAAGTCGGCGACCTTCGAGGTCGATGTCCCGTACGCGTTCGGCACGCTCTCGGTCGAGGCCGGCACGCACCGATTGGCCCGCATCAGCCCGTTCGGGTCCGCCGACAAGCGCCAGACGTCGTTCGCCGCGGTCGAGGTCATCCCGCTCATGGAGGAGGCCACGCAGGTCGACATCCCGGAGGGCGACATCCGCGTCGACGTGTTCCGCTCGTCCGGCCCGGGTGGCCAGTCGGTCAACACGACCGACTCCGCCGTGCGCATCACCCACCTCCCCACCGGCATCGTCGTCTCCATGCAGAACGAGAAGTCGCAGATCCAGAACCGCGCCGCCGCCATGCGCGTGCTGCAGACACGCCTGCTCCTGCTCCAGAAGGAGGAGGAGGCGGCCAAGAAGAAGGAGCTCGCCGGCACCATCACGGCCAGCTGGGGCGATCAGATGCGCTCGTACTTCCTCTACGGCCAGCAGCTCGTCAAGGATCTGCGCACGGGGTACGAATCGGGCAACCCCGCCACCGTCTTCGACGGAGACCTCGACGGGTTCATCGCGGCGGGCATCCGCTGGCGTGCGGGGAACAAAGCCGAGTCCCAGGACTAGTCGATCCGGGACGCACCGCGCACCGACCGCACGCACGGCGCGCTGTCAGGCTCGCGCCACGCCCGCGTCACTACGGCGGATGCGACCGAAGATGCATAGTCTCTAGAGGTCATGATCCGGTTCGAACACGTATCCAAGCAGTACTCGGGCACGACCCGCCCGGCGCTGAACGGCATCAACCTCGAGGTGCTGCGCGGTGAGTTCGTCTTCCTGGTCGGCGCGTCCGGCTCGGGCAAGTCGAGTTGCCTGCGCCTCATCCTGAAAGAGGAGAAGCCCACCAAGGGCAGCATCCACGTGCTGGGGCAGGACCTCGGCTCGATCTCCTCGCGCAAGGTGCCGTACTTCCGCCGCAACCTCGGAGTCGTCTTCCAGGACTTCCGCCTGCTCCCCAACAAGAACGTCTTCCAGAACGTCGCCTTCACGCTGCAGGTCATCGGGAAGTCCCGTGGCTTCATCCAGGAAGCGGTTCCGGACGTGCTGAAGATGGTCGGGCTCGACGGCAAGGCCCAGCGGTTGCCGCACGAGCTCTCCGGTGGCGAGCAGCAGCGCGTGGCGATCGCGAGAGCCGTCGTCAACAAGCCCCAGATCCTCCTCGCCGACGAGCCGACGGGAAACCTGGACCCTGCGACCAGTGCCGGCATCATGGCCGTGCTCGAGCGGATCAACGCCGGCGGCACCACGGTGCTGATGGCGACGCACGAGGCCGCGATCGTCGACCAGATGAAGCGACGCGTGATCGAGCTTGTCGGCGGCCAGATCGTGCGCGACGAGCGCCACGGCGGTTACGGCGTGACGGCTGCCGTCCCGGTCCAGCGGGACCAGGTCACCGTTGCCGCGCCGGCCCCGGTCGGCGTTCCCGTCGGCGCTGCGGCGCCGGCGCCGTACGTCGCGCCCGCGAGCGAGCCGATGACGCGCCCGCACACCCCCGTGAGCAACCCCACCGGACCGGTCGCGGTGCCGCAGCAGACCGGGCCGCAGCCGTCCGCTCCGCAGCCGGTCGCGTACCCGCCGGCGGCGCAACAGCCCGTCGCACCGCCACCGGCCGCTCCGCAGCCGGTGCAGCAGCCCGCCGCCGCCCCGGTGGCGCCGGGGGAGTCGCTGCCCGACCACCTCAACTTCACCGCGAACCTCGACCTCCGGGGCCTGCGCGAGAACTCCGACCGTGACGGCGAGCAGAATGTGGGGCCGACCAAATGAGATTCGGACTGATCTGGTCCGAGGTCGGCAACGGCCTGCGCCGCAACCTCTCGATGGTGATCTCCGTCATCCTGGTCACGTTCATCTCGCTGACCTTCGTCGGCACGGCAGCCCTGCTGCAGATGCAGATCGGCCAGATGAAGACCTACTGGTACGACCGCGCCCAGGTGGCGGTCTACATGTGCACAGAGGCCGACAACTGCCAAGCGGGCCCGGCGACCGAGCAGTCCGTCGAGGCCGTCAAGAAGCAGCTGGAGTCTCCCGAGCTCTCGCCGTACATCCAGAAGTTCTACTTCCAGAACCAGCAGCAGGCGTACGACGAGTTCAAGCAGCAGTTCAAGGGCAACCAGATCGCGGACTTCGTCACGCCGGACATGATCCCGCAGACCTTCTGGATCAACCTCAAGGATCCGAACCAGTCCGCGGTGCTCACGGAGACACTCGCCGGCACGACCGGCGTGCAGAGCGTCGTGGATCAGCGCAGCTACCTGGACCAGATCTTCAACATCCTCGGCGCGGCCAGCGCCACGGCGCTCGTGGTGGCGGTGGTGATGCTCGTCGCCGCGGTCCTGCTGATCGCTACGACGATCCGCCTGTCGGCGTTCTCGCGACGGCGGGAGATCGGGATCATGCGCCTGGTCGGCGCCTCGAACAGGTTCATCCAGACGCCGTTCATTATCGAGGGCGTGCTGGCGGCGCTGATCGGCGCATTGCTGGCGGCCGGTGTCCTCGTCGTCATCGTGCAGCTGTTCGTGCGCGGCCCGCTGCAGAACAGCATCCAGTCGATCAACTTCGTGTCGATGGCGCAGGCCTGGCCGGTCATCCCGCTGATCGTGCTGGTGGGCGTGCTCCTGGCGGCGGCCTCCGCGAACTTCGCGATCAAACGCTACCTGAAGGTCTGACGCACGATAGACTGGTCTGCTGCCCGGCGATGCGCCGGGCAGCACCACCATCGAACGTCAGGAGTCAGCCGTGCCCAGGGAACAGGGACAGAAGGTCGTCGCGACCAACCGTCGCGCCCGCCACGACTACATCCTCGAGGACACCTTCGAGGCCGGCCTCGTCCTGACCGGCACCGAGGTCAAATCGCTGCGGATGGGGCGCGCCTCGCTGGTCGACGGCTACGCCTTCGTCGACGGCGGTGAGGCGTGGCTCGATGCCGTGCACATCCCGGAGTACGCGGACGGCACGTGGAACAATCACGCGCCGCGCCGCAAGCGCAAGCTCCTGCTGCACAAGGCTCAGATCCTGAAGATCGAGAACAAGGTCAAGCAGGGCGGGTACACGATCGTGCCGCTCCAGATCTATTTCAACGACGGCCGCGCCAAGGTCGAGATCGCCGTGGCCAAGGGCAAGAAGGACTACGACAAGCGGCAGGCGCTGCGTGAGCGGCAGGACAACCGTGAGGCGCAGCGGGCGATGTCGAGCCGCCGCCACCTCGGCGAGTAGCCGCGCCTGAACAGGCGGTTCGCGGCGCGGTCGGTCGCACCTGGCAGACTGAGGCCATGACCAGCACCGCCCAGCGCATCCCCGTCCCCGGCACGTACAACTTCCGCGATGTGGGCGGGTACGCGGTCGACGGCGGGACCACTCGCAGCGGCAAGCTGTTCCGCGCCGATGCGCTCGGCCGCCTCGGCGACCCCGGCAAGCAGAGCCTCCGTGACCTCGGCGTGCGGGTCGTCATCGACCTGCGGGACCAGTTCGAGGTGGATGTGCTCCCCGACGACCTCGACGGCCTCGACGTCGACGTGCTGCGGCTCCCGGTGTTCGAGGGGTCCGGCGCGTCGCAGGCCACCATCGGGGCGACGCTCGTCGACCTCTACGAGAAGATCCTGCTCCAGCACCGGGACGTCGTCGTGCGCGCTCTGCGCGAGATCGCGGACACGGCCGATGCGCCGGTCGTCGTGCACTGCACCGCCGGCAAGGATCGCACGGGCATCGTCGTGGCCCTCGCCCTGCTGGCCGTCGGCGTCGATCGCGAGACCGTGCTCGACGACTACGCGGCGACGCAGGCGAACCTGGCGGGTGAGTGGCTCGACGGCATGCTGGAGCTGGTGCGCCGCCATGGAGTGGAGGTGACGCCCGACCTCCGCGTCATCATGGGAGGCAGCCCGCCGGAGGCGATGGCGGCGGCGCTCGACCTGCTCGACCGCGACTTCGGGGGCGCACGCGCCTACCTGCTGGACGCGGGCCTCGACGAGGTGGAGCTGGTGAAACTCCGCTCGGTGCTCGTGCGGCCGGCCTGATCGCTGCCGCTCTCAGACAGGGCGTCGATTCACAGGGGAGTCATCAGTCGCTCGCAGGTCGGTCGCGGGCAGCGCGTGCTTTCCTGGGAACATGGACGAGAATCAGCCGACGGAGCCGCTTCCGCCACAGCATCCGGAGCCTCCGCGCCCGCAGGCGGAGACTCCTGCCGTTGCGCCCGCTGAGCCGTTCTACAAGCGCCACGGCCTCGCGTTCGCCATCTCCACGCTGGTCCTCGGCGTCGTCGTCCTGCTCGGTGTCGTCGGTGCGGGCACCGTCGTCGCCGTCACGGTGGTGTCCCACTCGGTCTCGGCCCGTGACCGCTCCCCGCAGGAGGGGCCGCGCGGGCCGGGTGACGGCCGTCAGGACGGGGGACCTGGACGGGAAGGCCCCGGCCAGGGCGGCCCGGGCGCCGGTGGCACGCAGCGCGAGCTCGTCCGCGGCACGCTGGAGTCCGCCTCCGGATCGGAGTGGAGCGTCACGACGGCCGCGGGCACGACGATCACGGTGAAGATCACGTCGTCGACGGCTTACGGCCTGCCGAAGCAGTCGATGTCGGCCTCGGACTTCGCCCCGGGCGACGAGGTCATCGTGGTCGGCACCGACCGCAGCGGCGACACGGTCACAGCTGCTCGCATCCTCAAGCTCGCCGACATCCCGCGCCCGGGATCGACTCCGGGGCCGACTCCCGGTTCTGGCGGACTCTGACGCGCGTCAGCGTGTCCCCGGCCGCTCAGGAAGCCGCGAACCGCGCGTGCACCTGCACCGCGACATGGATGTCCTCCGGCGCCAGTGCGAGCGCCCCGCCCGCCGTGTCGGCGGACATCGTGCGCGCCCCCAGCGGGGTAGGCGACCGGGGCGGAGCGCCCGCGTCGCCGAGCAGTCCGGGGTCGCTGAGCGCGACGGGCCGCAGCTCGGTGAGGCCGAGCGCCGACGCATACCGCCGGGCCGTCGCGACGGCGTCCTCGACAGCGAGGCGGGACACCTCGTCGACGAGGGCCTCCCTGGTCTCGTCGGAGAGCATCCACTCGACGCCGTCGACGGAGACCCCCTCGCGCAGCGTCACCGCGCTCACCCAGTCCGAGACGGCGGTGGCCTCGGCGAACTCCGCTCGCAGCCCGAGTTCGGCGTGGTGCACGATCGGCAGCTGCTCGCCGCTCTGACTCCATGGCCGGTCGCCCCACACCCGCACCTGATCCGACGACCAGCGCAGCAGCGGACCGCCCGCCGCCTCCTCCAACTCGCGCAGGCCGGCCACCAGCTCCGCGTGACGCTGCGTTGCCAGTGCGAGCGTCTCGTGGCGCGAGGAGCCGTCGTACATCACCCGGACGCGTACGCTCCCGTGCTCCGCCGTCCGCTTCTGCTCGTGCTCGCCCAGGACCGTGATGATCGTCTCCGACATAGGGTGATCGTGGCATAGAACGGGTGGCTGCGCTGTTGTATGATGAGAAGCTCGCTGAGAGGCGAGAGCGGTATCTATACAACTCAACAGCGCGTGACAGCGACCCAGCCTGATGGCTGCGCACGGGGATGATCGGTTTCGACATTGTCTGCGTGACTGTGAGAAGCGGGTCGAGGATGCATGCTTATCTCGTAAACGACGCATGCAAAACCATAAGTGCCAATTCCAAGAGCACTGTCTCGGCCAAGGCCGACTTCGCCCTCGCGGCGTAAGTCCTCCTCCGCCATTTAAAGAGACCGTCAGACCGGGAACTGTTCTCTACCCGGATCCTGGCGTCAGCTAGAGAACTTGCTTCTGCGTTGCGTATCAGGGCGCAGAGGGACTTCAACTGATGCTGGGCCCGTCGGATCAGGTGCCAGTGGCAAGATCCGGGGCCGAGAAAACGCCTTCACTGGCTACACCCGTAGAAGGCACATGACCACAGCAGTGGACGGGGGTTCGATTCCCCCCATCTCCACCACCAGGTCGCTGTCACGCGTTGTTCGAGTCACGACACGACGAAGGGCCGCCCCGAGAGATCCGGGCGGCCCTTCGTCGTGGGTTGGGGCGGACGGACGCCTACTCGTCGTCCCTCGTGATCGCCTTGTTGAACCCGGTGACCGGCTGGGCCTCGTCGAAAGCGGCGACCTTGCGGTGGAAGCCGCGGGTGAGGGCGAGCAGGTAGACGAAGCCGATCACGGCCCAGACCAGGCCGCCGATGAGGGCGTCGGTGTGCAGGTTGACCCAGAGGATGCCGGTCAGGAGCATGCCGATGCCGGGGAGGACGATGAACGTGACGATGTCCTTCGCCTTCTTGCGGCGCCCCTTGCGGATGGCGAACCAGGCGATTACCGAGACGTTCACGAAGGTGAAGGCGATGAGGGCCCCGAAGTTGATGAACGCCGCGATCAGCTCGAGGGTGAAGGCCGCGGCAAGCAGGCTGATGACCCCGACGAGGACGATGTTGAACGTCGGGGTGTGGGTCTTGGGGCTGATGTACCCGAAGAGGCGCTGGGGGAGCACGTTGTTGCGGCCCATGACGAGCAGCATGCGCGAGACGGAGGCGTGCGAGGCGAGACCGGAGGCGAGCGTGGCGGCGAAACCGGCCGCCGTCAGGACCGCCTGGAGTACGGGTCCGCCGACCTGCAGACCGATCTGCGGGAGAGTGCTGTCCTCGATGGCGTCGGTGGGGAACGCCGACGATGACGGGAAGCGCAGCTGGGTGAAGTACGCCGCCACGAGGAAGATCGCGCCGCCGATGAGCACCGTGAACAGGATCGCCTTCGGCATGATCCGCGGGTGCTTCGCCTCCTCGGCGTACATCGTGACGGCGTCGAAGCCGATGAAGGAGAAGCAGACGATGGTCGCGCCCATGAGGACGGCCCCGAGGGTCACGCCGTCGTGGAAGAAAGGCTGCACCGACGCGACCGTGCCGGCGCCCTGCCCCTGGACGAGCTGGGCGATGACCATGATCACGAAGACCGCCATGACGACGATCGAGAAGACCAGGAGGAGCATGTTCATGTTCGACGTGCCGCGCATGGTCAGGTAGATGACCGACGTGACGACCGCGCAGTAGATCACGACCCAGATCCAGCCCGGCACGTCCGGGAAGATCGCCTCCAGATAGCTCCGGATGATCAGGCAGTTCACCATCGGCAGCAGCACGTAGTCGATGAGGGAGGTCCAGCCGACCATGAAGCCGACGTTCGGGTGGACCGACTCGCGCACGTAGGTGTAGGCCGACCCCGCGCTCGGGATCGCGCCCGCCATTCTGCCGTAGCTGATCGCCGTGAACATCATCACGACGAGTGCCACCAGGTAAGCGGAGGGGACGACGTTGTCCGTGTCGCGCGCCACCATCCCGAAGGTGTCGAAGACGACCGTCGGCGTCATGTAACCGAGACCCAGCCCGACGATCGCCCAGAGTCCGAGGTTCCGTCGGAGGGAGCCGGACTTCGATGTGGCGGGGGCTGATGTACTCGTCACGGTCTCTCCTTACGAACAGGGCGAGCGGACGAGGAGCCTCCCGCTCGTCCGCGAGCAGTGACAGCCATCATGGCAGAGCGGACGAGCGACCCGCACCACACACTCCGTCGGACGAGCCGACGATTCCGGATGATCTGACCCGTCGCCTCGGCGAGGCCCGCCTTCAGGACGCGCGGCGGCGTCTCAGCGCGGCGCCGACCACGACGAGGAGACCGCTCGCGGCGAAGCCTGCGCCGACGATGGCGACAGGGGCGGCCGCGGCCGGTGGCGGCGAACTCGTGCCGACCGTCCGGACGCGGCACGAGATCGCCCGCGGTTGCCCCGAGCCCGACGCCGCGCCGGTGGCGAGGGAGCCGAGGTTCCAGAGCGCCGTCTGCCCGGACTCGTGCGGGGGAGGGAGCGGCTGCTCGGCGAGGGCGGCGAAGCCCGCCCCCATGATCACGGCGCCGTGCTCGACGTCCGGGATCTTGTCCTTCGCCCACGGGAACGTCACCAACTGCGCTGTCCCGGTGTCGAGCATCGTCGTGAGGGGGTCGCCGCCGTTGATGCTGATCCGCACGGTCGGGACGACGTTTCCGTCGCCGTCGGCGAGGGCGCCGAGGGGGATCGCCCCCGCCGGGGGCGTGGGAGCGGCGGCGGGACGTGTCGGCGGCGCGGCGTCGGCTGCGGCCGCGCCGGTGACGGCGACCGCGAAGGTGACGGCGACCGCGAGGGCCAGGACGGCGGAGGCGCGCGCCGCACGGGCGGTTCCGGACCGTGCGGTCATTGGTCACCCTCGTCGCCCGCCCCGCAGATTCGCACGGACTCTAGCAGCAGGATCCCGCTGGGCCACGCTCTTCTCCGCCGGTCCTTGCGGTACGGACGACGGGCGCGACACCATGGCAGCATGAAGAACCGCCTCGCCGGCGCTCTCGCCGCCTCGCTCGTCGTCCTGCTCGCCGCCGGATGCGCGGCCCGGCAGGAGGGCACGGCGACCCCGGCCGACGCGTGGCAGCAGGCGGCGCAGTCTGCGCTCGACGACGCCCTGCGCACGACGGGCATCCCCGGCGGGGCGATCACGGTCACCCACGGGGACACGACGTGGACCGGGGTCGCCGGTCTCGCCGACGTCGCATCGGGCAGGAAGGTGAGCGTCGACGACCGCTTCGCCTACCGCAGCATCACCAAGTCCTACACGGTCACGGCGATCCTCCAGCTCGTGGACGAGGGCCGCCTCTCGCTCGACGACCCCGTGTCGAAGTACGTCGACGGCGTGCCGGAGGGCGATCGCATCACCCTGCGCGACCTGGCCCGCATGCGCTCCGGCCTGCCGAACTACTCGGCGACGCCGGCCTTCCAGGACGCCCTGCGGATCGACCTGACGCGCGATTGGACCGACGCCGAGATCCTGCAGGCGGCCTTCTCGGAGCCGAACGACTTCGCCCCCGACGAGCGGTACGAGTATTCCAACACCAACACCATCCTGCTCGGCGAGGTGCTGCAGAAGGTCACGGGGAAGCCCTGGTACGAGGTCGTGCAGGAGGCGATCCTCACACCGCGCGGGCTGAGCACCGCGACGTACCCGGACTCCGACCCCATCCCGTCGCCGCTGGCCGAGCCCTACCAGGCCGCGGGGGAGGGACAGGATCCGGAGCTCATCCCCGCGATCCCGGCCAACTCGCTCTCGGCAGCGGGAGGCTTCGCCGGCACGATCCGCGACCTCGGCCGCTGGGCGCGCATCCTGGGCACGGGCGAACTGCTCGCCGAGAAGACGGCGGAGCAGCGCACCTCCGAGGCGTCGCTCTCGCCGACGACCGACGACCCGAACAGTCCGTTCTACGACGCGTACGGCATGGGGATGGGCGAGATCGACGGCTGGATCGGGCACACGGGCAACGGGCTCGGTTACCAGGCGCTCGCGATGTACGACCCTGCGACGGGGGACAGCGTCGCGATCGTGCTGAACGGCACAGGCGACGACCACGATGCGCCGGCGCACCTCTTCCAGAAGCTGCTGCCGGCACTGAGCTGAGCGGGCGGGGCCACGTCGAGCGTCCTAACGGCTGAGCGCCCAGTCGAGGGCGATGCCGAGCCCCGTGAGCACGGAGACATGGCCCTCGCGCGGGCGCAGCCAGAGCTCCCCGCGGTGCAGTCGCGCAAGCTGGAGGGCCGCATGGCCGGGTGGGACGACGCGGTCGGCGCCGCCTTGGACGAGCAGCGCCGGGCAGCGCACGGCGGCGAGGTCGACGCCCCACGGCGTGACGTAGGCGACGTCGTCGTCGACCTCGCCGTCCGGGCCGTCGGCCGACCCGGCGCCCGCGTCCGCGCCGAGGGGTCCCCAGTCGCCGTTGAGAGCCTCGTAGTCCCGCGAGGTGAAGGAGTCCGGGTCGAACTCGGCGGTCTCAGCGTGCGTCAGACGCGCGTCGCGACCGCCCAGCGCCGCTCCCAGGCCCGACGGGTCGGCCATCCCCGTGAACCAGTCCGGCGACGCCGAGTACGGCGCGATGCCCGCCAGCACCACCGCCGCGCGCACGCGGTCGGGGGCGACGGCGGCGAGCGCGAGCGCGTGCGGGCCGCCGCCGGACGCGCCGGCGGTGATGACCTCCTGCACGTCGAGCTCGTCGAGCACGGCGACGACGTCGGCGGCCGCGTCCGCAACGGTCCGCCCGGGCAGCGGGTCCGACCCGGGATAGCCGGGACGGGCGCACGAGACGACACGGAGCCCGCGTGCGGACGCCGCGGCCGCGACGGGTGCGATGACGGCGCCGGTCTGCGGCGTGCCGTGATGCCAGACGAGAACCGGAGCGCCGGCTGCGCCTCCGGTGTCGAACCAGCGGACGCGGCGCCCGTCCGCGGTCGTGAGGGTCCCCGTCGTGTCTGCGCTCATCCTCGCCATGCCTCCACCTCCTGCAACAGCTCCGCCTTGCGCCCGTCGCTCGCGAAGGACGCCTCGATCGAGTTGCGCGCGTACCGCGCGGCCTGCTCCGCGGTGAGGCCGAGGGCGTCTCGCACGGCGATGAAGTTGTCGCCGACGTAGCCGCCGAAGTACGCGGGGTCGTCGGAGTTGATCGTGACCGCGACCCCGGCGTCGTCGAGCACGTGCAGTGGGTGGTCGGCCAGCACGGGAACGGCGCGCAGGCGCAGGTTCGACAGCGGGCAGACCGTGAGGGCGATGCGTTCGGCGGCCAGCCGCTGCACGAGCGCGTCGTCCTCGACCGAGCGGATGCCGTGGTCGATCCGCTCAGCGCCGAGCAGGTCGAGCGCGTCGCGGACATAGCCGGCCGGACCCTCCTCGCCCGCGTGCGCGACCACGCGCAGACCGGCCTCGCGGGCGCGCCGGTACACGGCCTCGAACAGCGCGGGCGGGTAGCCGACCTCGGCGGAGTCGAGCCCGACGCCGATGATGCGGTCGGTTCGGGTGAGGCCGGCGCTCAAGATCTGCTCCGCCGACTCCACGCTCTCGTCGCGGAGGAAGCAGAGGATGATGCCGCTCGTGATCCCGAGGTCGCGCTCCGCCTCGTCCAGAGCGGCGCCGATGCCGTCGACGACGTCGTCGAGACGGACCCCGCGTGCCACGTGCGCCTGCGGGTCGAAGAACAGCTCGACATGGCGGACGCCCTGCTCGGCCGCGCGGGCCAGGTAGCGGCGGGTCAGCTCGGCGAAGTCGTCTTTCGTGCGGAGGACGTCCATCGTGGCGTAGTAGAGGTCGAGGAACGACTGCAGGTCCGCGAAGTCGTACTGTGCGGCGAGCTCCTCCACCGACGCGTAGGGGAGGGGCACGCCGTTGCGGCCCGCCAGCTCGAACACGAGGTCCGGCTCCAGCGTGCCCTCGATGTGGAGGTGCAGCTCCGCCTTGGGCAGAGCCATCAGGGCGGAATCGGACGGAGCGGAGGGGGAGGGGGCGGGCACGGCATCGGTCATGCACCGATCCTCCCACCTGCGGCGGACGGGATCATCCGGGCGGTGGATGCCCGGGCGCGGCGCGGGCGTTAGCGTCGGGGGATGCGCCGCCTCGTCCTGCTCATCCTGGCCGTCCTCGTCATCGCGGCCGGCCTCGCCGTGCACATCGCGACCTCGGGGGAACCGGGCGGCTTCGTCGGAGACGCCCTCTATGCGGTGCTGGTGTTCCTGCTCGCGGCGCTGGTGGCCCCGCGCGCCTCCGTGCTGCTGACCGGTGGTGCCGCGCTCGCACTCTGCTGGGGCGTCGAGCTGCTGCAGCTGACCGGCATCCCCGCCGTGCTGTCGCGATCCGTCCCGGGCGCGTCGCTGGCGCTGGGGACCACGTTCGAGGCTCTCGACCTCGTCGCCTACACGGTGGGCGTCGGCACGGCGGTCTCGGTGGACGCGCTCATCCGGCGCGCAGCAGGATCTTGCCGAGGTGGGCCGACGACTCCATCCGCCGGTGCGCCTGGCTCGCATCGGCCAGAGGGAACACCGAGTCGATGACGGGGCGCAGCCGCCCGTCCGTCAGCAGGGGCCACACCCGTCGTTCCACGTCCGCGACGATCTCGCGGCGCTCGGCGAGTGGACGCGCCCGGAGGGTCGTCCCGTGCACGAGGGCGCGCTTGCGCATGAGCAGTCCCATGTCGAGGGAGGCCGGGGCGCTCTCGCGCGTCGCGATGGACATGATGCGGCCGCCCGTCGCGAGCGCGTCGAGGTCGCGGGCGATGTACGAGCCGCCGACGATGTCGAGCACGACATCGGCTCCACGCCCGTCGGTGACGGCGAGCACGGCCTCCACGAAGTCCTGGGAGCGATAGTCGACCGCCGCCTCCGCGCCGAGGTCGCGGCAGAACGCCGTCTTGACGTCGCTGCCCGCGGTGGCGATCACGCGGGCGCCGAACGCGCGCCCGAGCTGGATGGCGGTGCTGCCGACCCCGCTCGATCCCCCGTGGACGAGGAGGGTCTCACCGTCCGCGAGCCGGGCGATCCGGAACACGTTCGACCACACGGTCGCGACCGCCTCCGGCAGGCCGGCGGCCTCGACCAGGTCGATCCCGTCGGGCACGGGGAGCACGAGGCCCGCATCCACCGCCACCTGTTCGGCGTAGCCGCCGCCGGGGAGCAGGGCGCACACACGGTCGCCGACGCCCCAGCGCTCGACGCCGCCTCCGACGCGGACGACCGTGCCGGACACCTCCAGTCCGGGCCATTCGGGCGCCCCCGCGGGAGGCGGATAGAAGCCCCGGCGCTGGCTGAGGTCCGCGCCGTTGAGTCCGGCGGCGGCGACCCGGATGAGCACCTCGCCGGCGGCGGGCTGCGGGTCCGCGACCTCGCGGAGCCGGAGGACCTCCGGACCGCCCGGCTCGGCGATGGTCACGGCGCGCATCAGCGGGCGACCCGGTCCGTGTCGCGGCGGGCGCTCAGCACGTCGCGGATCTTGACGCGGCTCGAGTACTGGATCGAGCCGTAGCGGAACAGCCGGACGGCGAGGCGCAGCACGATCGCCGCGAGCACGAAGAGCTCCACGATGATCACGATCGCCTGCCACAGCGGCAGGGAGCCGAAGGCGTTCAGGATGAGCGCGGTGATGGGCGCGGTGTAGGGGAAGAACGCCAGGATCTGCACGATCGGCGACTCGGGCGCGCTGACCGCGAAGCTCGACGCGTAGAGGGGGATGACGACGGCGAAGATCACGACGGAGAACACGGGGGCTGCATCCTTCGCGGTCGGCATCACGGCGCCCACGGCCACGAGGGTTCCGGTGAACAGGGCGAAGCCGCCGATGAGGATCAGCGAGCCGACGATCATCTTCTGCGGATCGAAGACGAGCCCGCTGAGATCCAGGTTCGGGATGTCGAGCTGATCGCGGAAGAACAGGTACCCGACGAGGACAGGCAGCGCGAACACCGCGATCTGGATGATGCCGACGGCGAAGAGGGAGATCACCTTGCCGATCAGCAGGTTGGTCGGGTTGATCGTCGTCAGGATCATCTCGGTGACGCGGTTCTCCTTCTCCTCCAGCGTGGAGTTCAGCATCTGGTTGCCGAGGAACACGATCACGATGAAGAACGCGGCCAGGAAGATGAGCGCCGGGATGATCGCCTCGAAACCGGGGGCGACCGCCCCGTCCTTGAAGGTCGTCGTCGAGGTGGAGACCTCGCCGCGGAGGATGGCCACGTCGATCGGGGAGTCGAGCCGTTGCTCCACGCTCGCCGACAGCAGCGCCTGCGCGACCGAGGAGTACTTGCCGTTCTGGAACACTCCGACGTCGGCGCCCCAGACCTTGATGGCGTCGGTCTTCGGGTCGGCCGGGTAGTCGAAGTACGCCGCCGTTCCGCCGATCTGCACCTCCTCGACGCCCTCCGCGTCGCTCTGGATCAGCTTTCCCCCGTACTCGCGCGCGATCGTCGGGTTCACGAGTCCGGAGGCGTCGCTGTAGAGGAAGTCGAAACGCGCGTTCTTCTGCGCGTCCGCCGAGTTCGACGTCGAGACGTTGGCCGAGATGATCAGCGCGCCGAGGCCGAAGACCAGCAGCGGGAGGATGAGGGTGACGACCCAGAAGGACCGCTTCGACACAGTGCGCTTGAACTCGAACGAGATGACGGTGGAGAGGTTGTGGCGGGCCATGTCAGTCCTCCTGGCGGCTTTCGGCGCCGTAGACCTCGACGAAGATGTCGTCGAGCGACTTGCGGGTGGGGGCGAAGCGGGTCATGGCGAGGCCGGCGTCGAGCAGGCCTCGCAGGATGGCGGCGTCGTCGGCGTCGTTCGCCACCTCCAGCTCAGCGTGGCCGGCCGCGTCGGAGGCGATCCGGTAGGCAGGGGAGGCGGGCACGACGCCGTCGTGGTCGACGTGGATGATCGTGCCGCCGAACTGCTCCTGCACCTCCGGCACGGTGCCGTACGCGCGGGAGACGCCGTCCTTCAGCAGGATGACCCGGTCGCAGAGCCGCTCGACCTCCTCCATCTGGTGGGTCACCATCATGACCGTGGAGCCGCCGCGCTTCTGATCGGCGATGATGTCCATCAGCAGCCGCCGATTGACCGGGTCGAAGCCCTTCGTCGGCTCGTCGAGGATGAGCAGCTCGGGGTCGTTCATGATCGTGACGCCCAGTTGCACCTTCTGCTGCTGGCCGCCGGAGAGCTTGTCGAGGCGCGTCTTCTCCTTGTCGCCGAGTCCGACACGCTCCAGGTACTCCCGCGACCAGTGACGGGCCTGTTCGGCGCCGAGACCCTTGAGACGGCCGAAGTAGACCATCACGTCGATGACGGACTCCTTCTTGTAGAGCCCGCGCTCCTCCGGCAGGTACCCCAGGCGCTCACCGGTCTCCGGAGAGAACGGCTTGCCGTCGATGTGCAGCACGCCCGCGGTCGGCTGGTAGATGCCGAGCAATGCGCGGATGGTCGTCGTCTTGCCGGACCCGTTGCTGCCGAGGAAGCCGAACGTCTCCCCGCGGTTGATGTCGAAAGAGAGGTCGCGGATGACCGTCGTGCGGCCGAAGTCCATCCGGAATCCCTGGATGTGGACGAGGGGTTCGAGTGTCGATGCGCTCACGCCCCCAAGCCTAGGGGTGGCCCTCCTGCGCGTCACCGGGCCACGCCCGCGTCAGGCGAGCGCCTCCAGCAGGGCCGGGTGGAGGTGGCCGTTGCTCGCCAGGGACGACCCGTTGCCCGGTCCGGGCGTGCCGTCGACGGAGGTGAACCGGCCGCCCGCCTCCTCCACGATCGGGATCAGCGCCGCCAGGTCGTAGGTCTTCACGTCGAACTCGGCGACCGCGTCCAGCACGCCCTCGGCGAGGAGCATGTACGACCACATGTCGCCGTAGGCCCGATCGCGCCACACCGCGCGGGACAGCGCGATGAGCTTGTCGAGATACCCGGCGTCGTCCCACTGGGCGATGCTCTGGAAGCTGAGCGACGCGTGCTCCAGTTCGGCGACACCCGAGACCCGCAGGCGGCGCGGCTCGGAGGCCGCACCCGCGGAGCCGGCCGTGTCGGAGGTCCAGGCGCCCTCGCCGACGGAGGCCCACCAGCGGCGTCCGAGCGCGGGGGAGCTCACGACGCCCACGACGGGCACGCCGTCGACCGCGAGCGCGATCAGGGTTCCCCACACCGGCACGCCCCGCAGGTAGTTGGCGGTCCCGTCGATCGGGTCGAGGATCCACTGGCGGGCGGCGTCGCCCTCCGTGCCGTACTCCTCGCCCAGGATGCCGTCGTCCGGCCGCTCGGCGGCGATCGCCTCCCGCAGTGCCCGCTCGACGGCCAGGTCGGCCTCGGTCACGAACGACCGGTCCGGCTTGGTGTCGATACGCAGATCCTGCGCCCGGAAATGCTCGGACGAGATGCGGTCTGCGATGTCGGCGAGGCGCAGGGCGAGGGCGAGGTCGTCGATGTGGCGGGTCACGAGGACGAGCCTACCCGGGGTGAGCTCGCCCGGGAGGCGGGACGCCTTTCGCCGACGGAGGCCCAGACGAGGCTTCCGACGACGACCACGACTCCGCTCGCCGCCAGTGCCAGGCCGCCGGGGCTCAGATCCGTATGTCCGAAATACGGGACGTAGGCGGCGAGCGTCAGAATCAGCTGAACGAGGATCGCCACGACCCCCAGCCAGCGGGCGATGCTCGCGACCCAGGCGCCGGCCGCACCGATCAGGAGCAGAATCCACACGTGCGATCCCTGGTGGACGACGGCATTGTCGGACAGGAACATCGCGAGAGACCAGAAGAGCATGCACAGCACGCACAGCAGCACGATGATCGCCAGCCGCCTCGTCGGCGCCATCGTGCGTCGGCGCAGCAGGACACGGACCGCGATGGTCACAGCCATCGCCCCGAGGATGAGCACTGACAGGCCGAGAGCGCCGGTCGTGTCGTAGTACTCGAAGTGCCGCCGTGCAGAGAGCGAATCCGGGTCGAGGGGGAGGCCGGTCAGGAGGTGGGGATTGAACACTCGCCCCAGGTTCTCCAGTCGTGCGCGGATCAGCTGTTCCACCGGCGTCGACGAGTACTGATGGATGACGTCTGCGAGGAAGCTGTTGCCGTCGGGGGCCTTGATCCCCGCGAGATGCCACTTCAGCAGCCGATCGCCCGGCGGGGAGGTGAATCGCTGGTAGAGGCTCCACGGGAGATAGCAGACCGCTGCCGTGGCAGCCGTGAGGACGAGTGTGAGAATCCGCCGTCCCCGAGCACGGACGAGAGCGGTCACACCGAGGACCGCGATCATCGGGAGCGCGAAGGCCGCGGCGCCGTGCGCGACCATCGCCAACGCGAAAGCCAGCGCGGCGGAGATCAGGCCGGAAGGCCCGCTGATCAGCCTGCGGATCGTTGCGATGAGGAGGGCGGCCGCGCACACGACGAGCGCGGCCGAGAGGAGTTTCGGCCAAGTGTACGTCGTGTTGATCAGCATCGTTCCGGTCGACGCCGCGAACACGATGGCCAGCCGCGCTGCGCTTCCGCGCACGCCGAGGACTCGGAGAGCGGAGAACAGCGCCGGGATCCACACGATCTGGACGACGAACGACAGGGCGAACGAGGCCGGCACTCCGACGAGGCCCAGCCCGCCGAGCAGTGGACGGCCGAGCAGGATCAGTCCGCTTTCGAGCGTGGGGCGGTCGCCCACGTTCCACGCGCCGATGAATCCCTGCGGCGAGGTGCCGGCCCCGGTGATGTCCGCGGCGAGCGTCGGTATGTAGTTGTCGACCGGGTACGGCTTGTCCGCCGAGAAGTGCCACCGCCATGCGGCGATGTCGAACAGGTTCATCCCGGATGTCCGCCAGAGGAGCAGCAGGCCGAGATAGCAGAAGAGCACAGCTGCGCACAGGGCCAGGAGCCACCACGCGCCGCGGAGAAGCCTCCACGCCCGTGTCAGCACGACTGCGACGACCGCACCGGACACGACTGCGATCGAGAACCACGGGCCGATCGGTGGCGCCAGCCAGGTCACGATGAACTGCGCCCACCCTGTCACGCACAGCACAATGACGCCGGCGACGA
This sequence comes from Leifsonia sp. LS1, assembly GCF_020521355.1. Taxonomy (NCBI): domain Bacteria; kingdom Bacillati; phylum Actinomycetota; class Actinomycetes; order Micrococcales; family Microbacteriaceae; genus Leifsonia; species Leifsonia sp. LS1. Next base: position 484,770 of record NZ_BPER01000002.1, on the reverse strand, counting down.
AGCCGAGGGCGGGAACGCGGCGCCAGAGGGCCTGCGTGAGCCGCGCTCCGGCCAGCCCGACGACTCCGAAGACGAGGAAGGCGACCATCACGCTGGACGCAGTGCTGAGCACATCCATCCTTCCGACGACACTCACACACAGAGTAGGTAGTAGGTAGACAGAGGGCCCGGGTCGGAATGTTCCGACCCGGGCCCTACACGCTGGTGCGCCCCCAGGGACTTGAACCCTGAACCCATTGATTAAGAGTCAATTGCTCTGCCGATTGAGCTAGAGGCGCATTCGATTCGGTGTCCCGAACCGAGGCTCAACACTAGCATCGGTTTCGGCCGCTCCGCCAATCGAGTGATCCTCGGGTGTGTCGGCGGTCAGCGGAGCTCCTTGCGGGGCATGACGACCTCTTTGATGATCAGGATGATGCCGGCGGAGATGGGGATGGCGACCAGGGCGCCGGGGAGGCCGAAGAGGGTGGAGCCGGCGAGGGCGGAGATGAGGACGACGGAGCCGGGGACCTGGACCGCCTTGCCCATGACCTTGGGGGTCAGGATGTACGCCTCCACCTGCATGTAGATCAGCATGAAGATGAGGACGACGACCGCGCTCACAGGGGAGTGGATGAGTGCGAGGACGGTCATCACCGCCGTGGTCAGGACCGTTCCGATGAGCGGGATGAGCGTGATGAAGAACGCGGCGAGACCGATGAGGAATGCTCCGGGGACGCCCGTGACGACGAGGAGGATCGTGCTGTAGACGGCGTTGAAGAATGCGAGGACGACCATCCCGCTCAGGTACTTGCCGAAGTTCTGCAGGATGCGCTCGGTGTACTTGGTGAAGCTGTCGCGGTGCGACTTCGAGACGAGCCGGTACAGGGAGGCCTTGGTCGCGTCGTAGGAGGCGATGAAGTAGAGCGTCAAAATGGCGATGAAGAAGCCGGTCGTGAGGCCGTTGACGATCGAGAGGCCGAACCCGACCAGCCCCGAGCCGACGCTCGCCCAGAGCTGTGGATCCTGCACCTCCTTCGCGATCCAGTTGAGGGCGGCGGCGAGGGTGCCGTTGCTGGTCTCATTGGCGGGGTCGAACCACCCTTGCGCCTTCAGCGCGGCGATCTGCTTGGGGATCGAGACCGCGAGCGACTGGATCTGCTCGATCACCAGGGGGAGCACCACCCAGATGATCGCGACGATCACGCCGATGAGCAGGAGGCTGACGGTGACGATCGCCCAGCCGCGCTTCATGCCGCGGCGCTGGAACCAGCGGATCAACGGGTCCAGGCCGACGGTCGCGAACGCCGCGAGGAACACCGAGAAGATGATCGAGCGCAGCCCGTACAGCATGAGGCCGGTGAGCACCGCACCCACCGCGCCCAGCGTGATCAGATAGCCGAACAGCAGCGGGCTGCGGTTCACGAGCGGCTCCGAGCGGCGCTCCTCGATCGCACGGGAGGCCGGGGTCGCCGGCGGACGGGTGAAGCGCATCGCGCCCTCCTTCAGGTTCCAGCTGAGCGTATTGGCCGCGCTGATGGGCGACAAGTGCAACACGCGCCGCGCAGACGCGCGGCGGCACAGCGCATTTGCGTCTTGTGGCACCGGAGGCGGCGGACGAGACTGAACGGAACGGTCGCGGAGGACCGCGGCCGCCGACGACCGAGGAGGACGCGTGGAGTACAAGGACATTCCCACCAAGGCCGACATCGAGCGGATCGCCGCACATCGCGAACCGGGCTGCGTGAGCATCTATCTGCCCACGGGCACCACCCCGCCGGAAGCGGACCGGGCACGCATCGAGCTCAAGAACCATCTCAGCCAGGCGGTCCGCGCGCTCGAGTCCCTCGGCGTGGCCAAGGCCCGCATCGGGGCCGTGCAGGCCGAGGGGGAGCTGATCCTGGAGGACCGCGACTTCTGGCGCTACCAGTCCCGCTCACTCGCGGTCTTCCTCGACGGCGAGGTGGCCGAGACCTTCCGCCTCCCGAACCGACTGAACGGCGCGTGCGAAGTCGCCGACCGCTTCTACGTCAAACCGCTGCTGCGCGCAGTCACCTTCCCCCAGTCCGCCCTCATCCTCGCACTCGCGCAGAACTCGGTGCGGTTGATCCGGATCGCCGCGGAGGCTCCTCCCACCGTGGTGGAGGTCGAGGGGATGCCGCAGGACGTGGCATCGGCCGCGGGCCTGGCCTCGATCAGCGGACGCTCGCCCGACGGCCGCATCCAGGGCTCCGAAGGCCAGAAGGTGCGGATGCTGGAATACGTGCAGGCGATCGACCGGGCGCTGCGCCCGCTGCTCGCGAACAGCACGGAGCCGCTCATCCTGGCCGCGGCGGAGCCGCTGAGCGGCATCTTCCGGGGCGCGAGCGCCTATCCCCATCTCGTCGAGGAGACCATCGGCGGCAATCCCGAGGACAAGACCGACGAGGAGCTCTCCGTCGCCGCCCGGGGCGTGCTCGACGCCGTCTACGCCCGCAGGACCGAGGAGATCAAGGACGATTTCGAGGCGCGGATCGCTGCGGGCACGGCGCTCGTCGACCTCAGCGACATCGCACGTGCGGCGACGTTCGGCGCGGTCGAGGCGCTCGTCTTCGACATCGACCGTCGCGTGCCGGGAACCGTCGACGACGAGAGCGGCGCGATCAGCTTCGCGCCCGACGACGCGCCCGGATACTACGGAGTCGTCGACGAGATCATCCGCCGGTCGCTGGCCTCCAAGGCGAGGGTCTACGCCGTCCGCTCCGAGGACGTGCCGGGTGGAGGCGCGGTCGCAGCCGCGGTGCGGTTCCCGGTCTGAGCCGGGACACGCCCGCCGTGGCGCTCGGCCCTAGCCGCGGCCGAGTGAGAGCACGAGGGACTCCTGCACGACGGCGAGCCAGTCGAAGACCGTCCGGCGGATCTGCGACTCCTCGTCGTGCACGTCGCCCTCGTCGCCGTCCTGCACGATGCCGAGGCGTGCCGCGAGCACGAGCCGGATGTCGGTGAGGCAGCGCAGCCAGGCCGTCGCCTGCGCCTCGTCCAGAGTGACATCCACCCGGGAGGCGTCGGAGCGGGCGAGGCATTCGACGACGATGCGCGCGTTGAGGGCCTTGCGCTCGGCGATCCCGTCCGCGGTGAACCGGCGGAACTCGGCGGAGGCCTCCGCGTCGCCCGGGTAGGCGTCGGGCATCAGGCGGATGAGGGCAGGGTCGGCGCGCAGGTCGTCGTCGACCGCGGCGGCCTCGGAGGCGAGCTCGGCGGCGTCCGCGGCGAGACGCAGGAGGAGTTCGGCCTCCTCCGGTTCGAAGCGGGCGGTGACGCTTCCTGTGCCCGCCGGGTGGAACAGCCTCATGCGTCCGCCTTCGTCAGCGTGGCCCAGAGACCGTAGTCGTGCATCGCCTCCACGTGCCGCTCCATCTCCTCGCGCGTCCCGGTCGCGACGACGGCGCGGCCCTCGGTGTGTACCAGCATCATGAGCCGTTCGGCCTCCTGGCGGGGATACCCGAAATAGGTCTGGAACACGTGCGTCACGTAGGACATGAGGTTCACGGGGTCGTTCCAGACGAGGGTCACCCACGGCGACCCGAGCTCCAGGCGCTCCTCGACCCCGAGAGCGCCCTCGGTGCGTTCCGCCGGTCGGGTGTCCGTCACCGGCCGGCCGCCGCGATCGCGTCCGCCGCGCGCACCAGAGTGAGGTGCGTGAGCGCCTGAGGGGTGTTGCCGGCCTGCGACCGCCCGTCGACGTCGTACTCCTCGGAGATCATGCCGACGTCGTTGGCGAGCGCCACCAGGCGGTCCATGAGTCGCGTCGCGTCGTCCAGGCGGTGCGAGCGTGCGTACTGCTCCACCAGCCAGAACGAGCAGGCGAGGAACGGGTGCTCCCCGGGAGGGAGACCGTCGACCCCCTTCTCCGTGCGATAGCGCAGCACCAGCCCGTGACGCAGCAGATCCTCCTCGATCGCCCGCACGGTGCCGAGCATCCGCGGGTCCTCCCAATCGCAGTAGCCGACCTGCGCCAGTTGGAGCAGCGAGGCGTCGACCTCGGAGGAGCCGTAGTGCTGCACGTACGTGCCGCGCACGGCGTCGAACCCGTTGGCTTCGATGTCGGCGCGCACTTCGTTGCGCAGCGCACGCCAGCGCACGACGGGGCCGTCCAGACCGTCGCGCTCGACGGCCTGGATGGCGGAGTCGAACGCGGCCCACACCATTGCGCGGGAATGGGTGAAGGCCTGCGGCTCGCCCCGGATCTCCCAGATTCCGTGGTCGGCATCCCGCCAGTGCTGTTCCAGGTACCCCAGGAGCGCACGCTGCAGCGCCCAGGAGAACTTCGTCTCTTCGCTCCCGTCCTCGCGGCCGCGCCGGAGAGCGATCATGACCTCGCCGATCACGTCGCCCTGGAACTGCGTGGAGGCGCCGTTGCCGACCCGAACGGGGTGCGCGCCCTGATAGCCGGGCAGCGACGACAGCTCCCGCTCCGCGAGGTCGCGCTCACCGGAGAGGCCGTACATGATCTGCAGGTCGGCCGGGTCGCCGGCGATCGCCCGCAGCAGCCAGTCGCGCCAATGGTCGACATAGTCATCGTACCCGTGCGCCAGCAGCACCGCGATGGTGAGGGAGGCGTCCCGCAGCCACACGTACCGGTAGTCCCAATTCCGCTCGCCGCCGAACGCCTCGGGCAGGGAGGTGGTCGCCGCCGCCACGATCCCGCCGGTCTCGAGGTGGGTCAGCGCCCGCAGCAGCAGGAGCGATCGCACGACCTCGTCGCGGTACGGGCCGTCGTGGGAGCAGCCTGCTGCCCAGCCGGTCCACCAGCCGCGCGTCTCCCGGAGCGCGTGCTCGACGTCGAGGGCCTCGGGGGTCGGCCGGTGGGAGGGGAACCAGGTCAGGCTGAGGTCGACGGTCTCGCCGGCCTTCACGTCGAACTCGCCGTGGTGCGAGTGATCGGCCGCGTGCAGCATCGGCCCGCGGACGACGATCGCGTCGGGGCCGGCCACCGCCACCAGGGCGGACGGCCGTTCGGAGGTGTCCTTACGCACCCAGGGCACGGCCGAGGCGTAGCCGAAGCGGATGCGGAGGTCCTGCTGCATCCGCACCGTCCCGCGCACACCGCGCACCCGCCGCACCACATCGGCGCGATGGTCGCCCATGGGCATCGCGTCGGTGACTTCCACTTCGCCGTCCGGCGTGCGCCAGCGCGTCACCAGGATCATCGTGTCGCCGTCGTAGCGGCGCGTGCTCTCGGCGATGGCGTCTGTGGGGGCGACGAGCCAGCGGCCGTGATCCTCGGTGCCGAGCAGGGCCCCGAACATCGACGCGGAGTCGTAGCGGGGCAGGCACAGCCAGTCGATGCTGCCGTCCTTGCCGACGAGCGCTCCGGTGAAGCAGTCACTGATCAGGGCGTAATCCTCGATGGGGAGCGACATATCCCCAGTATGGCCGTACTGTGAAGTCCATGACGCAGTCGGTCGACACTCTCGCGATTCTCGGAGCGAGCGGCGATCTCTCCGCCCGCCTTCTCCTCCCCGCCATCGGCCAGTTGCTCTCGGATCACCCCGACCGGCACTTCCGGCTGGTCGGCGCCGGCTTCGAGGACTGGACCGACGCGCATTGGCGCTCGGTGGTGCGGGCATCGTTCAAGACCATCCGGGCCTCGGGCCCGACGGTCGAGCGCGTGCTGAAGGAGACCGTCTACGTGCAGGCGGACGTCACCCGCGCGGACGACCTCCAGCGCATCTTCGACGCGTGCGAGGGAGCTCCCGCGCTCTACTTCGCGCTCCCGCCCGCGATCACTGCCAAGGCATGCGCCGTTCTCGGGACGATGCACCTGCCGCGCGGGCTGACGCTCGCGCTCGAGAAGCCGTTCGGCACGGACAAGCGCAGCGCGATCGCGCTCAACAAGCAGCTCGCGACGCTCGTGCCGGAGGAGCGCATCCACCGCGTCGACCACTTCCTCGGCCGGTCCACGGTCTTCAATCTGATCGGCCTGCGGTTCGCGAACAGCATCCTCGAGCCGCTGTGGAACGCCGACCACATCGAGCGCGTCGACATCGTCTATGACGAGACGCTCGCGCTCGAGGGGCGCGCCCGCTACTACGACAACGCCGGCGCCCTGGTCGACATGATCCAGAGCCACCTGCTGCAGGTCCTCGCCATCGTGGCGATGGAGCCCCCGTCGACCCTCGACGCGACCGACCTGCGCGACGCGAAGGCGACCGTCCTGCGCGCGACCCGGGTGTGGAAGGACAGCCCGAAGGAGTCCAGCAGACGCGCCCGCTACACCGCCGGCACCGTCGAGGGCGAGTCCGTCCCCGCCTACGTCAAGGAGCCGGGTGTCGACCCCGCGCGCGGCACCGAGACGCTCGCCGAGGTGACTGTGCAGATCGACACCTGGCGCTGGGCCGGCGTGCCGTTCACACTGCGGTCGGGCAAGGCGCTCGGGGAGCGGCGGCGGGAGGTCGTCGTCACGTTCAAGCCGGCCCGGCACGTCCCGAAGGGCCTCAGAGGCACCCGCGAGCCGACGGTGCTGCGCGTCATGCTCGCCCCCGACGAGATGTCCCTGGAGATCAACATCAACGGCCCGGGCGACCCGTTCGAGATCGAGCGGGCGGCGATGCGGCTGGAGTTCGGCCCGGGCCAGCTGCTGGCCTACGCGGAGGTGCTGGAGGGCATCCTCGACGGCGACCCGGCGCTGTCGGTGCGTGCCGACACGGCGGTCGACTGCTGGCGCATCGTGGCGCCGGTGCTGACGGAGTGGGCGAAGGACGAGGTCCCGCTGCAGAACTACCGAGCGGGGTCGGCGGGTCCGGCGTCGTGGAAGAAGGTGGGCTGATCCGGCCGCACGAGCGGACGGCGGCCGTCAGGCGGCGTTGCGCTCGGCGATCGCCGGGATCTCGCCCGTGACGGGCTTGCGGAGGTCGGTCCAGACGGTGATCGGGGCAGGCTCCCAGCCGAACGCGGCGGGCTCGCCCTGCTCGGCCGTCCGGGTGCTGTCGGCCGCCGGGGTCTCCTCCGGCTCGGCCAGGTGCTGCGGCTCGGTGACGGCGCCCATGTCGCCGGCTTCCAGGCGGCGGCGGGCGTCGACCAGGGCGGCGGCGATCCCGACGGAGACCGACTGCGCGAGCACGGAGTGGAAGATCGTGTCGGTGTCGTCGGCGGACCGGCGCGAGACCGACCACTCGCCGTCCTCGCCGATCAGCGCGGCGATCTTCCCGTGCACGATCTCGAGGATCTGCGCATCCGTCAACTGAGGCACCGGCGCCGCCGGAACCTCGGCTGCGGCGTGCCGCCTGCGTCCAAACATCGCGATACCCCTCTCCTGGCCCTCGTCGTATACCAGTGTCGGTGAGGAACGCGCCCTCTCCCTCCCGGACACGCCGGTTGACCAGCGGAAATCCGCGGGAGAGCGAGGTTCAGGAGCTCTTGCGGGCGCCGAGCGGCTTGGATTCGCGCTCGGCCGCCTCCTTGGACTCGTCGATGACGGTGCCGATCGCGATCGCCAGCGAGATGGCCGCACCGATCCAGAGCAGCGGAACGCGCCAGTCGCGCACCCCGTTCCTCGTCGACTGGATGGTGGTCCACAGACCGAGGACGGCCGAGATCACCGCACCGTTGAAGACGTACTTGCGCATCCGCATCCTTCCGCTCTCCCCGTAGCGTACGCTGCCTACGGCGCCGGAGGGACCCGGCCAGGACGGAAGGGACCGGATGCGCACTGCGCTGGTGGGAGCGGTGCTCCTGATTCTCGGCGTGATCGCCGTCGCCGTCGGCGTCCTCCCGCTGCCGGAGGTGGCCGAGCTGTGGGACCGCGTGTGGCCCATCCTGCTTTTCGTCGTCGCGGTGACCGTCGTCACGGAGCTCGCCGCGGAGGCTGGGCTGTTCACCTGGGTGGCGCAGCGCACGGCGCGGTGGGGGCGCGGCCGCGCGTGGGTGCTCTGGCTGTTCGTCGTTCTCGTCGCCGCCCTCTGCACTGTGTTCCTCTCGCTGGACACCACAGCGGTGCTGCTCACGCCGGTCGTGATCGTGCTCGCCCGCCACGCGGGACTCAACCCCCTGCCGTTCGCGCTGACGACGGTGTGGATGGCGAACGCCGGCTCGCTGCTGCTGCCGGTATCGAACCTCACGAACCTGCTGGCGCAACACGCCATGGGCGATCCGTCGCCCGCAGCCTTCGCCGCGCTCATGTGGGCGCCCGCCGTGGTCGCGATGGTCGTGCCGATGGTCGCCGTGTTCCTCATCTCCCGGCGTTCCCTGGTCGTGCGCTACGAGGCGGGGGAGGAGGAGCCGGTCGGCGATCGGGTCCTGTTCACGGCCAGTGCGGTCGTCGTGGTGGCGCTGGTCCCGCTGCTCGTCTCGGGGCTCCCGGTGTGGCTGCCCGCGTCGGCAGCCGCCGTCGCGCTCGCCGTCGTGTTCCTGGTCCGCCGCCGCTCGGTGCTCCGGTTCGGCCTCGTCCCGTGGCAGCTCGTCGTGCTCGCCTCCGGCCTCTTCTTGTTCATCGAGGCGCTGCACGCCCTCGGGCTCGGCCAGCTGCTCGCCGCCGTGTCCGGGACGGGGGACTCCCCGCTTGCGCTCCTGCGCCTCTCGCTGACCGGGATGGTCGGCGCCAACGCCATCGACAACCTCCCGGCCTATCTCGCCCTGGAGCCCGTCGCCGGATCGCCCGTGCGCCTCGCCGCCCTCCTGATCGGCGTCAACGCGGGACCGCTGATCACCCCGTGGGCCTCGCTCGCGACCCTCCTCTGGCATCAGCGCCTGACGTCGTTCGATGTGGACCTGCGCTGGAGGCGCTACGTGCTGCTCGGGCTCGTGGTCGCGCCGCTCACCGTGGTGCTGGCGACGCTGGCGCTGGCAGTGACCGCCTGAGGCCGACACCGCGTCGCGCCACTACTCCGCGGGCAGCAACTGCGCCGCCCGCACCACGCGCCTGCGTGCGATGGCGAAGAGGGCGAGGCCGAACCCCAACGCGGCCCAGAGCAGCAGGCCGCCGAGTCCGCGCCAGACGTCCGAGCTGCCGGCCACGACACCCTGCAGCGCCGTGATCGCCGGCGAGGTCGGCAGCCACGGTATCGCGGCGTCGAAGAACGCGGGCGCCGTCGACACGATCCCCGAGGCCAGCGTGACCACGACGACCAGCATGGAGAGGAACCGTCCGACACCGCCGAGGAGCGCGACGAGCCCGTGGTTGACTGCGGCGAACGCGACCCCGACGCCGATCGCGACCGCTGCGAAGCCGAACCACCGTCCCGCGTCGAGAGAGAGCGCCGGCTGCATGATGGCCGCGACGAGCACGCCCTGCACCGCGCCGAGAACAGCGGCGGGGACGAACCCGTCCAATGCGATCAGCCCTGCGGCGCGCGAGGTCAGCAGCGCGCGCCGCGAGACGGCCTGCAGCACGAGGAACGACGCGAGCGCGCCCAGCCAGAGCGCGACGGAGGCGAACAGCGGGATGCTCGTCGAACCGAACGCGGAGGTGCCGCTGGTCTTCTGCGTCACCGGATCGGAGACGACGGACGCCAGATTGGTGCGCTCGCCGGAGTCGTAGCTCGGCAGCTGTGCCACGGCCGACTTCAGGCCGGAGGCGAGGGAGGCCGCACCCGAGGCCGACTGGTCGGCGCCGGAGGCGAGCGGTGCGACACCCGAGGCGAGCTGCGAGACGCCGTCGGAGAGTTGCGCGGCACCGCTCGCGGACTGGGACGCGCCCGACGCGAGCTGGGCGGCGCCGGAGGCGGACTGCTGGGTGCCGGAGGCGAGCTGCTGGGCGGCAGACGAGAGTTGCGACACTCCGGATGCCAACGCGGGCATCCCCCCGGCGAGGGTCTGGACGGCGGGCGTCAGCTTGGCGGAGTAGCCGTTCGCGGTGTTGAGCGGCGTGAGCTGGACGGCGAGCTCGCGGCAGAGCGCGCCCACCTCGGCACTCGTCGGAGCGGCGCAGTACCTGCTCACCGCGGAGTTGATGCCCGTCGTCGCCGCGCTCAGGTTCGTGTTCATGGTCGTCATCGAGTCGGCCAGCGTCTTCGTCTGAGCAGGAAGCGGTGTGGTCTGTTGATTCAGCTCGGACAGCCCGCCTGCCAGCTTGGACGAGCCGTCGGACAACTGCGCAAGTCCGCTCGACAGCCCGGTCGCGCCCGAGCTCAGCTGTGCGGTCCCGCTCGACAGCGACGACGCTCCCGTGGAGAGCTGCCCGGCGGCGTCGTTCAACTGGTGGGTGCCGCTCGCCAGCTGGGTGAGGCCGTCGGAGAGCGAGGCGGCGCCGGTGGCGGCCTGGCCGATCTGGTCGTGCAGGGTGTTGAAGCCGACGTAGACGTTCTCGAGATAGGTCGACGTGAGCTGCTTGTTGAGCACCGTCGTGGCCGTGCTCGTGACGACCTGGCTGATCGCGGGGTCGACGAGCTTCGACTTGTCGCTGGTGCGCACGTCGATCGTCGCCTGCGTGGCGTCGGCGGCGTCGCCCGAGGGGGAGGTCGCCGCCTTCGAGAACGATTTCGGGATGGTGACCACCGCGACGTAGGTGCCGTCGGCGATGCCCGCGTCGGCGTCCTTCTGATCGGTGAGCACCCAGGAGAAGTTGTCGTTCTCGCTGTCGAGCAGGCCGGCCGAGAGCTGGCGGCCCAGCGGCACGGTCTTGCCGTCGACCTTCACGGGCTGGTCCAGGTTGACGACCGCGGCCTTGACATCGCCGAGACGCTCGGTCGGGTTCCACAGCGCCCAGACGAGCAGGCCGCCGATGGTGAGCGGCACGAGCACGATGCCGACGATGGTGAGCCATGTGATGCGCTTGTCGGAGCGCACGCGCTCCAGCGAGAACAGCGAGCGGGGGCGGCGGAGGGGGGAGGGGGTGGTCATCAGGCGTTCGCCTTCTCGAGAGGGGCCGGCTGGCGGGACGTGCGGTCGGGGGAAGCAGTCGGGTCGTCCGGCAGGAGGAGCGTGCCGGCCTCGACGCCGTCGGGGAGCAGGTCGTCGAGGCCCGACGGGTCGACGCAGCTGACGACGAGTGCGAACGGACGCTGGTCGACGCGGGCGCGGCTGAGAGCGGCCGTCAGCTCGGAGCGGATGCGGCGCCGCTCGCCGGGATCGGTCACCGCGTCGGCCGCGTCGAGCGCGAGCAGCTGCGGCCTGCTGGCGAGGGCGCGCCGCACGTCCTCGACCGGGGTGTCGGAGGCGCCGAGGCGGACGACGGAGGTGCGTGAGCGCACGCCCGAGCCGCGCGTGGGGAGCACCAGCCCGGCGACCTTCATCGTGCCGGAATCCGGCCTGGTGCGCCCGGAGACGGCCATCAGCAGGGTCGTAGCCGCCGTGCGGTCGTCGCCGTGGACGACGAGCACCTCGCCGTCGCCGAGCCGGAAGGACACGTCCCGCAGGACCGCACGCCCGCGCACGCTCACGGAGAGGTCGTCGGCCGCAGCCACGAAGCGCGCGCCGGGTTCCGGCCAGTCCGCCAGCTCCAGCTCCTTCTGCAGGCCGTCGCCCTCCACGTCGAACGAGGGGAGGACGCGGTCGAGCCAGCGCGGCATCCACCATGCTTTGTCGCCGAGGAGCTGCAGTACCGCGGGAACCAGCGTCATGCGCACGATGAAGGCATCGACGAAGACGCCGACCGCGAGTCCGAGGGCGATCGGCTTGATGGAGGTGTCGCCCTCCGGGACGAACGCGGCGAAGACGGAGATCATGATGATCGCGGCCGCGGTGACGACCTTGGCGGAGCCGACGAAACCGCTCTGCACCGCGCGCCGGGCATCCTTGCCGTGCACATAGTCCTCGCGGATCCGGCTGACGAGGAACACCTCGTAGTCCATCGCGAGGCCGAACAGCACGCCCATGAGGATGATCGGCATGAAGCTGATCACGGGACCGGTCTTGTCCACGTGCAGCGCGTCGGCGAGCCAGCCCCATTCGAAGACCGCGGTCACCGCGCCGAAGGCGACGCCGACGGAGAGCAGATAGCCGAGCGCGGCCTTGATGGGCACGGCGATCGACCGGAACACCATCGTGAGCAGCACGAGCGAGAGACCGACGACGAGGATGCCGAACGGCAGCAGAGCCCCCGCGAGGCGGTTGGAGACGTCGATCTGGGCGGCGGTCGTCCCCGTCACCTTGAGATCGACCCCGTACTCGTCGAGGAAGTGCTGGTGCTTGGCCCGCAGCTCGGCGACCAGGTCGGAGGTGCGCTGGTCGTCGGGACCCGTCGTCGGGATGACCTGGACGATGCCGGTGTCCGCGGTCGCGTTCGGCGTCGCCAGTGGCACCGCGGCGACACCGGGCAGGTCCGCGATCTCCGCGCCGATCTTGTCCATCAGCCCGACCGGGTCGGTGCTGGAGATGATCGAGCCGGTGACGATCAGCGGGCCGTTGTAGCCGGGGCCGAAGTGCTCCGAGATCAGGTCGTAGGTGATGCGGGCGGGGTCGTCGGCGGCATGCGAGCCCGCGTCCGGAAGGGCGAGCCGCAGCTGCATCGCGGGCAGGGCGGCGATCCCGAGCGCGACGACGACCGCGACCACCGTGACGATCGAGAAGCGGGTGACGGCGCGGACCCAGCCGCGGAAGAAGCCGCGCGGGATCTCGGCCGTCGCGGCATGCGCGAGGCTGGGTGTCGCGGAGGGGGTGGATGTGGACTCCGCGGGCGCGTCGGCAGAGTCGGGCGCCGTTGCCGCGGTCCCCGCGGAGGCCGACGCCCGCGCAGCGCGCTTCGCGGCGCGGCGGCCGGCGCGTCGTCCCGGAGTGATCCGCGCACCGGCGAAGCCGAGGAGCGCGGGCGTCAGAGTCAGTGCGACGAGAACGGCGACGGCGACGGCCGCCGAGGCGGCGAAGCCCATGGTCGTGAGGAAGGGGATGTTCGCCACGGCGAGACCGGCCAGCGCGATGATCACCGTGATGCCCGCGAAGAGCACCGCGGACCCGGCTGTGGCGACCGAGCGGGCCGTCGACTCCTCGGGATCGACGCCGGCCTTCAACTGGCTCTGATGTCGCGAGATGATGAACAGCGAGTAGTCGATGCCGACCGCCAGGCCGAGCATGAGCGCGAGCAGCGGGGTGGTGGAGGAGATGGGGCCGAAGACGGTGGCGATGAAGATCAGCGCCATCGATAGCGCGACGCCGAGCAGCGCCGTCGCCAGAGGCATCCCCGCGGCGATGATCGAGCCGAACGTCACGATGAGCACGACGAGCGCGATCCCCACGCCGACGAGCTCGGTGAGGGAGAGTGTCGGCAGGCTCTGGGAGAACAACTGCCCGCCCACGGCGACCCGCGAGCCGTCGGGGAGCTCCTTCTGCAGCTCGGCTCCCGCGTCTTTCAGAGCGGTCTTCGTCTCCGCGGTGACGGTGGTCTGCTGGCCGGTCAGCTGCACGGTGATGATCGCCGCCGTGCGGTCGTCCGAGATGAGGTTCTTGACGGTCGTGCTGTACGGGGAGGTCGCCCCCGACACCCCGTCGACCTTGGCGAGATCGGCGACGGTGGACTCCACGGGGTCCGTGATCGCAGGTTGGTCGACGGTCTCGCCCTCGGGCGCGACGACCACGATCTGTGCGCTCGTCCCGCTGACCTGCGGGAAGGTGCGGCTCAGCGTGTCGAGCGCCTCCTGCGACTCGGTGCCCGGGATGCTGAAGGTGTTGTCGGTGCCGTGGTTGAACGCGACCGCGCCGCCGGCGAGCAGCACGAGCAGCAGCAGCCACAGCGAGACGACCAGCTTGCGGGCGCGGAAGGCCCAGCGGCCGATCGAATACAGGAGTGAGGACACACGTTCTCCAGCGGTGAGGTGACCAGCGGCGTCACGGAATGATGAGTTTCGATACACCGTTGTATTCGATGCTCGACTGTATCGGATACACTCGTGTATCTGGAACTCGACTCAGGAAGGTTTCAGCTTGGACAGCACAGCTCTCACAGAAGGACACGAGGATGCGCCCGTCGAGGATGCTCCCGTGGAGTCGGCGCGCCGCCGTCGCACCCGGGCTCGGCTGCTGGACGCCGCATTCGACGTTTTCGCCGAGCAGGGCGTCCGCGCGGCGAGCGTCGAGACGATCGCCGAGGCGGCCGGTTTCACCCGCGGTGCCTTCTATTCGAATTTCTCCACCAAGGAGGAGCTGTTCTTCGCGCTGATGGAGCGCGAGAAGACCATGCGGCTCGAGCAGCTCGACCTCGGCCTGGCCCAGCACCTCGCTCCGCTCGTCGACGCCGGGGTGGTGGAGCTCGACGACGCACAGGTGCTCGATATCGTCACGAAGATCCTGGAACTGCAGTCCGACGACCGCCGCTGGTGGCTCGTGCAGTCGGAGTTCCAGCTGCTCGCCCTGCGCGACCCCGCGATCGCGGGCGGCTACCTCGCATTCCAGGACGGTTTCTACAGCGACCTGACCGAGGTCGTCGTCGCGGCACTGGCGAGCGCCCGCCGGCGCTTCACGATCGAGCCGGCGGAGGCGGTCCGTGTGATCGCAGATCTGTGCGCCAGCGAGGAGGCGCGCGCACTGCTCTCGGGCGACGAGCGCAAGTTCTCGGAGCGGCTGTCGGAGAGCGTGCCCGCGGTGCTCCTGGCGCTGACGGAGCGCCTCTGACCGTCCGGCGGACGCACGGCGACATCGGAGCCGACGTCGAGCCGGGTTCGGTACGCTCGATCAGATGCGACGCAGAGCCCTCCCGAACGCACTCGCCGGCGTCCTCGCCGCCGCGGTGCTGACCCTGGTCGCCGCCTGCTCCGGCGCAGCCGACACCGCCCCGGCGGCCACGCCGCAGGCCGAGGCGACTGCGACGCCGACCGCGACGCCGGACCCCTTCCCGCGCCGCCCGCTGACGGCGAGCACCCGCTACGTCGCGCTCGGGGACTCGTTCGCCGCGGGCATGGGCGGCGGCAACGAGACGGGCAAGTGCCGTTCGAGTTCGGCGAGCTATCCCGACGTCTTCACCGAGGAGGCCGGGATCGACCTGATCGTGAACGCGGCCTGCTCCGGGGCCACCACCTCCGACCTCCTGCGCAAGCAGCTCGTCTCGCTCGACGACCGGACGGACCTGGTCACCGTCAGCATCGGCGGCAACGATCTGGGTGTCGCTGCGATCGCCGCCGACTGTGCGGCGGGCAAGGCCGCGTCGTGCCGCAGCCAGCTGACCTCGGCACTCTCGCTGCTCAACGTGCTCCCGGAGCGGCTGGCGACGGTCTACGACGCGATCCTCCAAGCGGCGCCCAACGCGCGCATCGTCGTGACCGGGTACGCCCTCATGTACGACGCCTCGAACCCGGACGCCAAGGACTTCGGCATGGCGGCCGCGATCAACGCGGCCACGATCGGCCTCAACCAGGTGATCGACGACGCGGTGGACGCCGAACGAGCCAAGGGCGCGCCGATGACGTATGTCGGGGTCGACTTCGCCGGACACGCCATCGGGAACGCGAAGCCGTGGGTCCACACGAGCGGCGTTGACGCGTTCCACCCGACGGCGGACGGCTACGCCGAGTACGCGAAGCAGCTCGTGCGGCGTCTCGGCACCGCCGGCTGACGTCGCGGACCTCGTCGGAACCCTTCAGCCCCCGGCGACGCTGCTGTGATCGCGCGCGAACGCGAGGGTCTCACGCAGCAGGTCCCGTCGCTCCGCACCCGAGCGCGCTTTTCGCGTGTTGACCTCGGCGACCACCGAGCCCGACCATCCCGAGCCGGCGAGCAGCCGGAGCACCTCGGCGACGGGCTGGGTCCCGCGCCCCGGCACCAGGTGCTCGTCGAAGACGCGCGTGTCGTCGAGCGCGCCCGAGCCGTCGCACAGGTGCACGTGGCGAAGCCGGTCGCCCAGCTCCTCCGCCATCCGCAGGCCGTCGACGCCGCTGAGCGCCGCGTGGGAGAAGTCGAGCGTGACCGCGTCGCAGTCCATCGGCAGCGGGTTCCAACCGGGGGAGTAGGCCGCCATGCCCCGGCCGGCCACCTTCCACGGGAACATGTTCTCGACCGCGACCGTCACGCCCGTCGCCGCGGCCGTCCGCCGCACGATCCGGAGGAAGTCCTCGGCGTACTCGGACTGCCAGCGGAACGGCGGGTGCACCACGACCGTGTCGGCGCCGAGCTCCGCGGCGAGCGCCGCCGACCGCTCCAGCTTGATGCGCGGGTCGCGCCCCCAGACGAAATGGGTGAGCAGGAGGACCGGGGCGTGGACACTGAGCACGGGGATGCCGTATTGCTCGGCCAGGGCGGCGAGCGGCGGTGCGGACTGCGTCGCCTCGTCGCGTGTGACCATCACCTCGACACCGTCGAAGCCCAGCTCGGCCGCGGTGCGGAAGGCCTCCTCGAGGCCGAGCGGGTAGACGCAGGTCGTGCCCATGCCGATGCGCATCACAGGCGCACTCTAGCCCCGGGCGCTGAACGCGATGTGTCCTCACGCCGAACGACGGCCCCGCGTCAAGGCCCCCGCCGACGCGCGGGGACGCTGGTACTGTGGCGAGCAAGCCACCCCCGCCGACCCGACCATCGACCCGAGGGAGAGGATCCACCATCTCAGCCCAGCCCGCCACCGCGTCCACGACCGACACCTACGAGTTGGTCATCGTCTCGAACCGCCTCCCGGTCGACCGGGTGATCGACGGCGACGGCGAGGCGAGCTGGCGGCCCTCCCCGGGGGGACTCGTCGCGGCGCTGGAGCCGGTGATGCGCGCGCAGGACGGCGTCTGGATCGGCTGGGCCGGTGTCTCGGGCGAGGAGATCGACTCGTTCGAGGCCGGCGGTATCAACATCCTCCCCGTTCCCCTCAGCGAGCAGGAGCTGCAGGAGTACTACGAGGGCTTCTCGAACGACACCCTGTGGCCGCTGTACCACGACGTGATCGCCCAGCCGAGCTATCACCGCGAATGGTGGGAGAGCTACGTGAAGGTCAATCGCCGGTTCGCGGATGCGGCCGCCGGTGCGGCCTCCTCCGGCGCGGTGGTGTGGGTGCACGACTACCAGCTGCAGCTCGTCCCCGCCATGCTGAGGGAGACGCGGCCCGACCTGGTCATCGGCTTCTTCAACCACATCCCGTTCCCGCCGTACGGCATCTACTCGCAGCTGCCGTGGCGGCGCCAGATCATCGACGGGCTGCTGGGGGCGGACGTCATCGGGTTCCAGCGCGTCGCCGACGCGGGCAACTTCTCGCGCGCGGTCCGCCGCCTCAAGGGATACGAGACGCGGGGGCCGATCATCGAGGTTCCGATCGACAGCGACGACCCCGAGGCCGGGTCGCACCGCCATGTGACGACGAACCGGCACGGCGGTCTCGTGCGCACCGTCCTCGCCAGGGCCTTCCCGATCTCGATCGACGCGGAGCAGTATCAGGATCTCGCCCGCCGTCCCGACATCCAGGCTCGGGCGAAGGAGATCCGCGAGGAGCTCGGCAACCCCGAGACCATCATGCTCGGCGTCGACCGGCTCGACTACACGAAGGGCATCGGCCACCGGCTGAAGGCGTTCGGCGAGCTGCTGCGTGACGGCGACCTCTCGGTCGAGGACGTCACCCTCGTCCAGGTCGCGAGCCCCAGCCGCGAGCGGGTCGAGACCTACCGTCAGCTGCGCGACGAGATCGAGCTCACCGTCGGCCGCATCAACGGCGACTACGCCACCCTGGGCCACAACGCGGTCGCCTACCTCCACCACGGCTATCCGCGCGAGGAGATGGTGGCGCTCTACCTCGCCGCCGACATCATGCTCGTGACCGCCCTCCGCGACGGCATGAACCTCGTCGCCAAGGAATACGTCGCGACCCGGGTGGACGACGACGGGGTGCTGGTCCTGAGCGAGTTCGCCGGCGCGTCGGACGAGCTCCGCCAGGCCCTCCTCATCAACCCGCACGACATCGAGGGGCTCAAGGAGACGATCCTCCAGGCCGTCGCGATGCCCAAGCGCGACCGCGTGCGCCGCATGCGCGCCCTGCGCAAGAAGGTGCTCACCAACGACGTGGCCCGCTGGTCCGCGTCGTTCCTCGACGCGCTCACCCGTGCCGCGCACGGCGACCACCCGCTGCAGAACCCGCCGGTGAACCGCCGCTGAGCCGCTCCCGGTTCGCCCTCTCCTCCGTCCCGACCCGGAAAGCCGTATGACCGACACCGCCCCGCACACCCCTCCCGCCTCCGCCGTCGCCCTCGCGGCGGCCGTGCGCCGCCTCGCCGACGCCGACCGGCTGCTGCTCGCGCTCGACTTCGACGGCACCTTGGCGCCGTTCGTGGACGTGCCGCGCGGAGCCCGCGCGCTTCCGGAGGCCAAGGCGGCGCTCGACCGGCTCGAGAAGCTGCCGGACACCTGGGTGGCCTACGTCTCCGGCCGACCGCTGGAGAGCCTCGAGGCCGTGACGGAGGCCGACGCGGACGCCCTGCTGATCGGATCGCACGGCGTCGAGATCCGCTTCGGGCGCGACGGCGTCTCGCTCGACCTGAGCGACGAGGAGCGCGCGACGCTCGAGCGGCTGGGGGAGGCGCTCGGTCGGCTGGTGGACAGCGTCCCGGGGACGAAGCTCGAGGTCAAACCGGTCGGCTTCGGCGTGCATTACCGCACGGTGGAGGGGGACCGCGGGCCGGAGGTCGTCCGTCGCGCGTACGAGGCGGCCGGTGCTGTCAGCGACGCGCTCACCGTGCGCGACGGCAAGGACATCATCGAGTTCTCCGTGCGCGGCGCGAACAAGGGGGACGGCATCGAGCGGCTGCGCGAGTACACGCGGGCGACCGCCGTGCTGTTCGCCGGAGACGACGTCACCGACGAGGACGGCCTGCGCGTCCTGCGGCCGCAGGACGGCGACGTGGGGATCAAGGTCGGCACGGGGGAGACCGCGGCGCAGTACCGGGTGGCGGACGAACGGGCGATCGCCACGCTGCTCACCCTGCTCGCCGACGCGCGCACCTCCTCCACAGCCTGAGGCGCCGCGCGGCCTCTCCACCGATCCGACGACGCATGGTCGGAGCGGCATCCGAGAAGTCCTAGAGTTGTCACATGCCAGAGATCGATTGGAAACCGCGCTCCCGCGTCGTCACCGACGGAATCGAAGCCACGACGAGCCGGGGCATGCTCCGCGCCGTCGGAATGGGCGACGAGGACTGGGAGAAGCCGCAGATCGGCATCGCCAGCTCCTGGAACGAGATCACCCCCTGCAACCTCTCCCTCGACCGCCTCGCACAGGGCGCCAAAGAAGGCGTCCACTCCGGCGGCGGCTACCCGCTCCAGTTCGGCACCATCTCCGTGTCCGACGGCATCTCGATGGGTCACGAGGGCATGCACTTCTCGCTCGTCTCCCGCGAGGTCATCGCCGACTCGGTCGAGACGGTCATGATGGCCGAGCGCCTCGACGGCACCGTGCTGCTCGCCGGCTGTGACAAGTCGCTCCCCGGCATGCTGATGGCCGCCGCGCGCCTCGATCTGTCCGCCGTGTTCCTCTACGCCGGATCCATCGCCCCCGGCTGGGTCAAGCTCTCCGACGGCACGGAGAAGGATGTCACGATCATCGACTCCTTCGAGGCCGTCGGCGCCTGCAAGGCCGGCAAGATGAGCGAGGAGGACCTCAAGCGCATCGAGTGCGCCATCGCTCCGGGCGAGGGCGCCTGCGGCGGCATGTACACGGCCAACACCATGGCGTCCGTCGCCGAGGCTCTGGGCATGAGCCTGCCCGGCTCGGCCGCGCCGCCGTCAGCGGACCGCCGGCGCGACTACTTCGCCCACCGCTCGGGCGAGGCCGTCGTCAACCTGCTCAAGCAGGGGATCACGGCCCGCGACATCCTCACCAAGAAGGCGTTCGAGAACGCGATCGCGGTCGCGATGGCGTTCGGCGGCTCGACCAACGTCGTCCTGCACCTGCTCGCCATCGCGAACGAGGCCGAGGTCGAGCTCACGATCGACGACTTCAACCGCATCGGCGACAAGGTGCCGCACATCGGCGACCTCAAGCCGTTCGGCAAGTACGTGATGAACGACGTCGACCGCCACGGCGGCGTCCCCGTCGTCATGAAGGCCCTGCTCGACGCCGGGCTCCTCCACGGCGACTGCCTCACCGTCACCGGCAAGACCGTCGCGGAGAACCTCGCAGAGATCAACCCGCCTGCTCCCGACGGCGAGGTCATGCGCACGCTCGACAACCCGATCCACGCCACCGGCGGTCTCACGATCCTCAAGGGATCGCTCGCCCCGGAGGGCGCGGTCGTCAAGACGGCGGGCTTCGACGCCCAGGTGTTCGAGGGTCCTGCCCGCGTGTTCGAGCGCGAGCGCGCGGCCATGGACGCCCTCACCGAGGGGCGCATCAACGCCGGCGACGTGGTCGTCATCCGCTACGAGGGTCCCAAGGGCGGCCCGGGCATGCGCGAGATGCTCGCCATCACGGCGGCCATCAAGGGCGCGGGGCTCGGCAAGGATGTACTACTATTAACGGACGGACGATTCTCAGGCGGCACAACCGGCCTGTGCATCGGCCACATAGCACCCGAAGCGGTGGACGCAGGTCCCATCGCCTTCGTGCGCGATGGTGATCTGATACGGGTCGATATCGCGGCTCGCTCCCTCGACCTACTGGTCGACGAGTCAGAGCTGACCGCCCGCCGTGACGGCTGGGCTCCTCTTCCTCCGCGCTATACCCGTGGCGTTCTCGCGAAGTACTCCAAGCTCGTGCACTCTGCAGCAGAAGGCGCGGTCACGGGGTAGCCCTTCGCTCCTCCAGCAGTCAACCGTTTCGTACGTAAGGGACCGATACAGGCATGTCCTCGGATGCAACCCCCCACACCGTGTTGCCCTCCGCGACGCCCGGCAAGGCGTCGCCCGAACCACTGACCGGCTCGCAGGCCGTCGTCCGCACCCTCGAGCTGCTCGGCGTCACCGACGTCTTCGGGCTCCCGGGCGGCGCGATCCTGCCGATCTACGACGCCATCGTGGACTCGGCAAAGATCCGCCACATCCTCGTCCGCCACGAGCAGGGCGGCGGCCACGCCGCCGAGGGCTACGCGTCGGCCTCCAACAAGGTCGGCGTCGCCATGGCGACCTCCGGACCCGGCGCGACCAACCTCGTGACCTCGATCATGGACGCGCACATGGACTCCGTCCCGGTGGTCTTCATCACCGGCCAGGTCTTCTCCACCCTCATGGGTACGGACGCGTTCCAGGAGGCCGACATCGTCGGCATCACCATGCCGATCACCAAGCACTCCTTCCTGGTGAAGCGCGTGGAGGACATCCCGGCCACCATCGCCGCGGCCTACCACATCGCGGGCACCGGCCGACCGGGCCCCGTGCTCGTCGACATCACCAAGGACGCGCAGCAGAACACGGCGCCGTTCGTGTGGCCGCCCAAGGTCGATCTGCCGGGCTATCGGCCGATCACCAAGGCGCACGGCAAGCAGATCCTGGCGGCCGCGCAGCTGCTCGTCGAGAGCAAGAAGCCGGTGCTCTACGTCGGCGGCGGCGTCATCCGCTCGCGGGCGTCGCAGGAGCTCCTCGAGCTGGCCGAGGCCGTCGGCGCTCCGGTGGTGACCACCCTGATGGCGCGCGGCGCGTTCCCGGACACCCACGAGCAGCACCTCGGCATGCCGGGCATGCACGGCACGGTCCCGGCCGTGCTCGCGCTCCAGGAATCGGACCTCATCGTGTCGCTCGGCGCGCGGTTCGACGACCGTGTCACCGGTAACACCTCCCTTTTCGCGCCCCACGCGAAGATCGTGCACGTCGACGTCGACCCTGCCGAGATCTCCAAGATCCGCATCGCCGACGTCCCGATCGTCGGCGATGCCAAGGACGTCATCGTCGATCTGACCGCCGCGTTCCAGGACGCGTCTGCGACCGTCAAGCCCGACCTCGTCGAGTGGTGGACCTACCTCAACGGGCTCCGCGAAGAGTTCCCGCTCGGGTTCACCCCGACGAGCGACGGGCTGCTGGCACCGCAGCACGTGATCCAGCGGATCGGCGAGCTGACCGGGCCGGAGGCGATCTACACCGCCGGCGTCGGCCAGCACCAGATGTGGGCGGCGCAGTTCATCAAGTACGAGCGGCCCAACTCATGGCTCAACTCCGGTGGCGCCGGCACGATGGGCTACTCGGTCCCCGCGGCGATGGGCGCCAAGGTGGCCCAGCCGGACCGCGTGGTGTGGGCGATCGACGGCGACGGCTGCTTCCAGATGACCAATCAGGAGCTCGCCACCGCCACGCTGAACGACATCCCGATCAAGGTCGCGATCATCAACAACTCGTCGCTGGGCATGGTGCGGCAGTGGCAGACGCTGTTCTACGACGGCCGCTACTCCAACACCGACCTCAACACCGGGCACGACACTGCGCGCGTCCCCGATTTCGTGAAGCTGGCCGAGGCGTACGGCGCCCTCGGCATCCGCGTCACCAAGGAGGAAGAGGTCGACGCCGCCATCAAGCTGGCCCTCGAGACCAACGACCGCCCGGTCGTGATCGACTTCGTCGTGAGCGCCGACGCCATGGTGTGGCCGATGGTCCCCCAGGGAGTCAGCAACAGCTACGTCCAGTACGCACGCGACCACAGCCCCGCCTTCGGAGAGGAGTGACCATGAGCAGCCACGTTCTGAGCCTCCTCGTGGAGGACAAGCCGGGTCTGCTGACCCGGGTCGCCGGCCTGTTCGCCCGGCGCGGATTCAACATCCACTCGCTCGCGGTGGGCACCAGCGAGGTCGAGGGGCTTTCCCGCATCACCGTCGTGGTCGACGTGGAGGAGCTGCCGCTCGAGCAGGTCACCAAGCAGCTCAACAAGCTGATCAACGTCATCAAGATCGTGGAGCTGGACCCGGCGCAGTCGGTCCAACGCGAGCACCTGCTCATCAAGGTGCGCGTCGACAACTCCACCCGCTCCCAGGTCTTGGAGGCGGTCAACCTCTTCCGCGCCCGCGTCGTCGACGTGGCCACGGACGCGCTCGTGATCGAGGTCACGGGCGACTCCGGCAAGACCCAGGCGCTGCTCAAGGTGCTCGAGCCCTACGGGATCAAGGAGATGGCCCAGTCGGGCCTGCTCGCGATCGGCCGCGGCTCCAAGTCGATCACCGAGCGCGTCTTCAAGAACTGAACCGTCAGAACCACACATGAAGGAGAATCCACCAGTGGCTGAGATCTATTACGACAACGACGCCGATCTCTCGATCATCCAGAGCAAGAAGGTCGCCGTCATCGGCTACGGCTCGCAGGGGCAC
Source organism: Leifsonia sp. LS1 (assembly GCF_020521355.1). Taxonomy (NCBI): domain Bacteria; kingdom Bacillati; phylum Actinomycetota; class Actinomycetes; order Micrococcales; family Microbacteriaceae; genus Leifsonia; species Leifsonia sp. LS1. The sequence goes on along the minus strand of NZ_BPER01000002.1, from coordinate 461,704 downwards.
GCGCACGCGCAGAACCTCCGCGACTCGGGCGTCGAGGTCGTCATCGGCCTGAAGGACGGCTCGAAGTCGAAGCCGAAGGCCGAGGAGGCGGGCTTCCGCGTCCTCAGCGCCGCCGACGCCGCCAAGTGGGCAGACGTCGTCGTCATCCTCGCGCCGGACCAGGTCCAGCGCCACCTCTACGCCGAGGACATCCAGCCGAACATCGAAGAGGGCAACGCGCTCGTCTTCGGCCACGGCTTCAACATCCGCTTCGGCTACATCGAGGCGCCGGAGGGCGTGGACGTCATCATGGTCGCCCCCAAGGGCCCGGGCCACACCGTGCGCCGCGAGTACGAGGCCGGCCGCGGAGTCCCCGTCATCGTCGCCGTCGAGAAGGACGCCACCGGCAACGCGTGGCCGCTCGTCCTGAGCTACGCCAAGGGCATCGGCGGCCTCCGCGCCGGCGGCATCAAGACCACCTTCACCGAGGAGACCGAGACCGACCTGTTCGGCGAGCAGGCCGTGCTCTGCGGCGGTGTCTCGCAGCTCGTCCAGTACGGCTTCGAGACCCTGACCGAGGCCGGCTACCAGCCGCAGGTCGCCTACTTCGAGGTGCTGCACGAGCTCAAGCTCATCGTGGACCTGATGTGGGAGGGCGGCATCGCCAAGCAGCGCTGGAGCGTCTCCGACACGGCCGAGTACGGCGACTACGTCTCGGGCCCGCGCGTCATCGACCCGCACGTCAAGGAGAACATGCAGGCCGTCCTCACGGACATCCAGACCGGCGCCTTCGCCGAGCGCTTCATCGCGGACCAGGACGCCGGCGCGCCGGAGTTCCTCGCGCTGCGCAAGAAGGGCGAGCAGCACCCGATCGAGGCCACCGGCCGCGAGCTGCGCAAGCTCTTCGCATGGAACGCATCGAACGACGACGACTACGTGGACGGCGAGGTCGCGCGCTGATCCAGCGCCGCGCTGCTGCCGTCTGACGGCACGCTAGCCTGAGGGGTGCCGTGCTCCACCCGTCTCCGGACGGGATCGGGGCACGGCACCCCTTCGTCGTCGAGAGGACCACCGCCATGCCCCGACCCGCCGTCGAGATCGCCGTGCAGGATGTGCCCGGCGTGCGCATCGCTCTCGCGGAGGGCGCGGACCGCGTCGAGCTGTGCTCGGCGCTGGGCCTCGGCGGCCTCACACCGTCGGCCGGTGTGCTCCGTGCCGCCGTCGAGGCGGCGGAGGAGGCGTCGCGCGCCGGGTTCGTCCACGTGCTCGTGCGGCCTCGCGGCGGCGGCTTCGTGTACGACGAGGACGAACTGGCCACCACCGTCGCCGACATCCGTTTCGCACGCGAGGTCGGCGCATCGGGCGTCGTGGTCGGCGCGCTGGACGAGGCCGGGCGGGTCGATCGCCCTGCCGTCGAGCGGTTCGTCGCCGCGGCGGACGGCCTCGAGGTGACCTTCCACCGCGCGCTCGACATCGTCGCAGACCCGATGTCGGCGCTCGAGGCGCTCAGCGGCCTCGGGGTCACACGGGTGCTCTCCTCTGGCGGCGCGCCCCGCAGCATCGAGGGCGTCGAGGTGCTCACCGCGCTGGTCGAGCGCGGTGAGGGGCGCGTCCAGGTGATGGCCGGGGGAGGTGTGCGCGTGGAGGACATCCCCGCACTCGCGGCCGCGGGTGTCGCCGCCGTGCACCTGTCGGCGCGCGACACGGTCCAGGGCGCGCCGAGCGGACCGGGGGGCGGCGATGCAGCCTACGACATCACCGACCCGACGACGGTCCGAGCCGCCGTCGCGGCGGCGGAGTCGCAGCGCGCCTAGCCCGTCACAGCGCGCAGAACACGCACAGCGCGATCAGCAGCAGCTGCAGCGCCGCCCGGGGGAGGAGGGGCGTGCCGAAGGCGCCGAAGCGGTCCGGATGGCGCGCAGCGTAGGCGTTCGCGGGAAACACCGCGATCAGGAACACCACGAGGCAGATCGCCGCGGCCGCACGGGTGGGAGGCAGCAGCAGTCCGATGCCGCCCGCGACCTCGCAGACGCCCGTGACGGCGACCAGGACCGGTGGCGCCGGCACCCCGGGGCGGCGCAGGGCCGGCGGGATCATCGCCGCCATGCCGCGGGCCGGCCCCGGCACGAAATGCAGGGTGCCCATGACGAGGAAGACCGCCGCGAGAGCCAGCCGGGTCACGAGCTGCGCGATGTCGAAGGCGGTCATCCCACCATCCTCTCCCGGGCGGGGCCGTTCCGCGCGTAACGCGGCGAAAGCAGCACCTGCGCTCCCGCTAGAGTTAACGCGACCTGCGCCCCACCGACCGTGGCGCTCTTCTCTCCCAAGCCAGCCCTGCACCTCGAAGGAAACTGCCACGTGACAAAGCCGGTCGTCCTGATCGCCGAAGAACTCTCGCCCGCCACCGTCGACGCCCTGGGGCCCGACTTCGAGATCCGCAGCGCCGACGGGACCGACCGCCCCGCGCTGCTCACCGCCGTCGCCGACGCCGACGCGATCCTCGTCCGCTCCGCCACGAAGGTCGACGCCGAGGTCATCGGCGCGGCGCCGAAGCTCAAGGTGGTCGCCCGCGCCGGCGTCGGTCTCGACAACGTCGACATCAAGACCGCCACCACCGCGGGCGTCATGGTCGTCAACGCGCCGACCTCGAACATCATCTCCGCCGCCGAGCTCACCGTCGGACACATCCTGAGCCTCGCCCGCCACATCCCGGCCGCGCACAGCGCGCTCGCCCAGGGGCAGTGGAAGCGGTCGAAGTACACCGGCGTCGAGCTCTACGAGAAGACGATCGGCATCATCGGCCTGGGGCGCATCGGCGCGCTCATCACGGCCCGCCTGCAGGCGTTCGGCACGAAGGTCGTCGCGTACGACCCCTACGTCACCTCCGCCCGCGCGCAGCAGCTGGGCGTGCAGCTGGTGACGCTCGACGAGCTCCTCGCCGAGTCGGACTTCGTCACCATCCACATGCCCAAGACCCCCGAGACCACGGGCATGATCAGCGACGACCAGCTCGCCCTGATGAAGGAGACCGCGTTCATCGTGAACGTCGCGCGCGGCGGCCTCATCGACGAGGACGCCCTCTACCGTGCCCTCACCTCCGGCTCGATCGCCGGGGCCGGCCTCGACGTCTTCGTGAGCGAGCCGCCGACGGACTCCCCCCTGCTGGCACTCGAGAACGTCATCGTGACCCCGCACCTCGGCGCCTCCACCGACGAGGCCCAGGAGAAGGCGGGCGTCTCGGTCGCGCGCTCGGTGCGCCTCGCTCTCTCGGGCGAGCTCGTCCCCGACGCCGTCAACGTCGCCGGGGGCGTCATCGACCCGTACGTGCGCCCGGGCATCCCGCTGGTCGAGAAGCTCGGCCAGGTGTTCTCCGGGCTCGCACACAGCCCGCTCACCAGCATCGACGTCGAGGTGCGCGGCGAGCTCGTCGACTACGACGTGAGCGTGCTGAAGCTCGCGGCGCTGAAGGGCATCTTCACCAACATCGTCAGTGAGACGGTGTCGTACGTGAACGCGCCGCTCCTCGCCGAGCAGCGCGGCATCGAGGTTCGCCTCATCACCGACTCGGTGAGCGAGGAGTACCGCAACCTGATCACGCTGCGCGGCGCGCTCAGCGACGGTTCGCAGGTGTCGGTCTCCGGCACCCTGACCGGTACCAAGCAGATCGAGAAGGTCGTCGAGATCAACGGCTACGACGTCGAGGTGCCGATCGCGGAGCACCTCATCGTCATGGTCTACGACGACCGCCCCGGCATCGTCGCCGTCTACGGCCGCGAGTTCGGTGAGTCGTCGATCAACATCGCCGGGATGCAGATCGCCCGCACGTCGGCCGGCGGCAAGGCGCTCAGCGTCCTGACCGTCGACTCGCGCGTGCCGGAGGGACTGCTCGAGAAGGTCCGCGTCGCGATCGACGCCGACCTCCTGCAGGAGATCGACATCACCGAGTCCTGAGCGCCTCCCGGACACCCCTCGACAGCCCGCCGGAGAAGTTTTTCCGGCGGGCTGTCGATTTCCGCGATTGACTGACGTCGTACCGGTGTTCGCATCAGTGAGCGCGCGTGAGCGCGCGAGACGTGAGGAGACATCATGACCGACGAGTACGTCCTGCTCATCAAAGAGCCGAACTGGGATCCGGCCGCAATGAGCGCGGAGGACTGGGCAGCCGGGATGGCCGGGCACCGGGCGTTCCAGGAGGCGGTGGCAGCGGCGGGCGAGAGGATCCTCGCCAGCAACGCCCTGCAGCCGGAGAGCGCCGCGACGAAGATCACCCCGCGCGCCGGGCAGACGCCGCTGATCACCGACGGCCCGTTCGGCGAGACCCGGGAGGTGGTGACCGGCTTCTACAGCTTCACCGCCGCGACTCCGGAGCGGGCTCGCGAGCTCGCGTCGCTGGTTCCGAGCGAGGGCTGGGTCGAGCTGTACCCGGTGCTCGTGTTCGACCGCGCGAACTGATTGCGGCGGTGGTCGCTGCTTGTTTGAATGAGCTGTGACCACCGCCATCGAGCGCGCATACCGCACGGAGGCGCCGCGCATCCTGGGCGCCGTCGCCCGCTCGGTCGGCGACCTGCAGCTCGCGGAGGACGCGGTGCAGGAGGCGTTCGCCCGCGCGGTCGCCGAGACGGCCAGGGGTCGCGCGCCCGCCAACCCCGCCGCGTGGATCACGACGGTCGCCCGACGGATCGCCATCGACGCGTTGCGCCGCGAGGCCACAGCGGCCCGTGCCCTTCCCGCCCTCGCGGCGGACGAGGCCGGGCGGGAGGCGCGGAACAGCGTGGCGGAGGGCGACATGCTCGCGAACGACGTGTTCACCGGGGACGAGCGTCTGGAGCTCATCCTCCTGGTCTGTCACCCCGAGGTGACCGAGGAGACGCGGGTCGCCCTCGCCCTGCGTTTCGTCTGCGGTGTTCCGACGGCGCAGGTGGCGGAGGTCTTCCTGGTGCCGGAAGCGACGATGGCGGCGCGCCTGACCCGGGCCAAGAAGCGCATCCACGATTCGGGGCTGCGCTTCACAATGGATGACCCGGAGGCGTTGAGCGACCGTCTGCCGGACGCGCTCACCACGGTCTACCTGCTCTACACGGTCGGCCACGCGCGCACCGACGACCGGCTGCGCGCCGACGCCGTCGAGCTGGCCAGGGACGTGCGTCGCATCCGCCCGGACGACGCGGAGGCGACGGCGCTGCTGGCGCTCCTGCTGCTCACCGAGGCGCGGCAGGCGACCCGGGTCTCGGCGCAGGACGACTTCGTCACGCTCGCCGACGCGGACCGCACGCGCTGGGATCGCGCGCTGCTGGCCGAGGGGGAGCGGCTCGCGACCGCCGCGCTGACGACTGCGGCAGGGGAGGAGCCCGGCCGGTTCGCCCTGCAGGCGGCCGTCGCGGGGCTGCACGGGATGGCGCCGACATGGGAGACCACAGACTGGCCGGCCATCGCGCGGCTGTACGACGGTCTCGTGCGCGGGTGGCCGTCGGCGACCGCCCGGCTCGGGAGGATCGTGGCCCGTGCCTACAGTCCGGACGTGGGGCCGGAGGCGGCGCTCGCAGAACTGGACGCGCATCCCGACCTGTTCGACGGCGTGGCCGCCGCGCAGGCTCTCGCCGTGCGCGCCGACCTACTGCGGGCATCGGGGGAGCGGCGCGCCGCCGCGGACGCCTACGAGCGGGCCCTGGCGGCGGCCGACGACGCGCGGGTGCGGCGGTTCCTCACCCGCCGGCGGGACGAGCAGCGCGGAGCGTGAGGCTGGGGAGTCCGGCCGACGGCGCTGCTCAGGCCACGGGATCGACGCCGAGGCGCTGGACGAGCTCGATCACGCGGTCGAGATCGGTCTCGCCGCGGAGGACGGCGTTCGTGTCGGGCAGGAGCGCGGTGTTGTAGTACATCCCGTCGCCGATGAGCATGATGATGCGCGCGATGAGCGGGTCGCCGACCGATGACTCGAGGATCTCGAGCCAGGATCGCTGCATCGCGGCGAGGGCGTCGCGCGCCCGGCTGTCCGCACTCTGCGCCAGGCGGGCGACGGCGACGATGGAGCGTTCGAGGGCGTTGTCCGTGGGGATGGACGTGCGGATGAAGTAGTCGACCGGCCCCTCGGGTGCAGCCCGCATGCGCCCGAGATCGGCCTCGACGTGGTCGTTCAGCCGGGCGAGCACGCCGTCGACCATCGCGTCCTTGGAGGCGAAATGGTAGAGCAGGCCGCCCTTGGAGACGCCGGCGCGCGCGGCGACGGCCTCGAGGGTGGCCGCCCGTTCGCTCTGCTCCCCGAGGAGTTCCTCGAAGGCGTCGAGGATGCGGTCGCGGGCGGAGGGGGTTTCGGCCATGCCGCCCATGCTAGCCGCTCGGGCTTGACTACTATACCGTCCAGACGGTACAGTAATCGACATGTCCACGACGAACCCCACCCGGCCCGCACCCACCGTCGCCCCGCGCGCCGGTGCGCGCGAGTGGGTGGCTCTCGCCGTCCTCATGCTCCCGGTGCTCCTGGTCTCGGTGGACAACACCGTCCTGAGCTTCGCGCTGCCCGCCATCTCGCAGGCGCTCGAGCCGAGCGGCACCGGGATGCTGTGGATCATCGACGCCTACCCGCTGGTCCTCGCCGGCCTGCTCGTCTCGATGGGCAGCCTGGGCGACCGGATCGGGCGCAGGAAGCTGCTCATGATCGGCGCGACCGGCTTCGCGCTCGTCTCCGTCGGTGCGGCGTTCGCCCCCACCACGGAGCTGCTCATCGCCGCGCGCGCCAGTCTCGGCTTCTTCGGCGCGATGCTCATGCCGTCGACGCTGTCGCTGCTGCGGAGCGTGTTCGTCGACCGCGAGCAGCGGCGCCTGGCGATCGCCGTCTGGGCGTCCGGTTTCGCGGCCGGCTCCGCTCTGGGCCCGATCGTCGGCGGCCTCCTGATCGAGCACTTCTGGTGGGGCTCCGTGTTCCTGCTCGCCGTCCCCGTGCTCATCCCGCTGCTCGTGCTGACGCCGCTGCTGGTGCGCGAGTCGCGCGACCCGAACCCGGGGCCGATCGACGTGCCGAGCATCCTGCTCTCGCTGATGGCGATGGCGCCCGTCGTCTACGGCATCAAGTCGCTGGCGTCGGAGGGGCTCACGGTCGTGGGGGTGCTGGCGATCCTGATCGGCGTCGCCGCGGGCTGGCTGTTCGTGCGCCGTCAGTTGCGCCGCCCCATCCCGATGCTCGACATGCGCCTGTTCCGACGCGCCTCGTTCAGCGGCGCAGTGCTGGTCAACCTGCTGAGCGTGGTGTCGCTCGTCGGCTACCTGTTCTTCGTCTCCCAGCACCTGCAGCTGGTGCTCGGGCTCAGCCCGATCGAGTCGGGGCTCGTCCTGCTCCCCGGACTCGCGGTCATGATCGTCGCAGGCCTCGTCGTCGTTCCGATCGCGCGACGCGTGCGCCCCGCGATCGTGGTCCCCGTCGCGCTCGGCATCTCGGCGGTCGGCTACCTCGTCATCGCCCTCTCGGGCGGGGACGCGCAGACCGGGACGCTCATCCTGTCCTTCGTGCTCCTCGGGCTGGGCATCGGCGCGGCGGAGACCGTCTCGAACGAGCTGATCCTCACGAGCGCGCCCGCGGAGAAGGCCGGGGCCGCGTCGGCGGTCTCCGAGACGGCCTACGAGCTCGGCGCGGTGCTCGGGACGGCGACACTGGGCACCATCCTCACCGCGTCCTACCGGGCGGCGGTCGTGCTGCCGAGCGGACTCACCGATGCCCAGGCGCACGCCGCGGGGGAGACCCTGGGGGGTGCGACGACCGTGGCCGGCCAGCTCCCGCCGCAACTGGGCGAGCAGCTGCTCGCGTCGGCGCGGGCGGCGTTCGATTCCGGCGTCGGGCTGACCGCCGGCATCGGGGTCGGTCTCATGGCCGCCGCTGCGGTGCTCGCGGTGGTCTCCCTCCGGCGGCTGCGCGGCTGACGCGGCGAGGAGGGAGGCCGCCCCGGCCGGTAATGTGGAGGCGTCCGCACGCATCGACCACGCAGGAGTGCCATGTCCCAGACCGTCAAGCTCGCTGTCATCCCCGGAGACGGGATCGGGCCGGAGGTGATCGCCGAGGCGGTCAAGGTTCTCGACGCGGTGAGTGCCGGCAGCGACCTCGCCTTCGAGAAGACGCACTTCTCGCTCGGCGCGGACCGCTACCTGGCCACGGGCGACGTGCTCACGGACGACGACCTGGCGGCGATCTCCGCGCACGACGCGATCCTGCTGGGCGCGGTCGGCGGGACGCCCGGCGACCCGCGGCTCGCAGGGGCGAACATCGAGCGCGGCCTGTTGCTGAAGCTGCGCTTCTCCCTCGACCACTACGTCAACCTCCGCCCGACCACGCTGTTCCCCGGCATCGCCAGCCCGCTGGCCGACCCCGGCGCGGTCGACTTCGTCGTCGTCCGGGAGGGCACAGAGGGGCCCTACGTCGGCAACGGCGGCGCCATCCGCCAGGGCACGCCGCACGAGATCGCCAACGAGGTCTCCGTCAACACCGCCTTCGGCGTCGAGCGCGTCGTGCGGTTTGCGTTCGAGCAGGCCGGGCAACGGCGCAAGAAGCTGACGCTCGTGCACAAGACGAACGTGCTGACGTTCGCGGGCGGGCTGTGGAAGCGCATCGTCGACGCGGTGGCCGCCGAGCATCCGGATGTGGCCGTCGACTACCTGCACGTGGACGCCGCGACGATCTTCCTCGTCACGGACCCTGCTAGATTTGACGTGATCGTCACGGACAACCTCTTCGGCGACATCCTCACCGACCTCGCGGCCGCGATCAGCGGCGGCATCGGGCTGGCAGCGTCGGGCAACATCAACCCCGCCGGCGCGTTCCCGAGCATGTTCGAACCGGTTCACGGATCGGCTCCGGACATCGCCGGCCAGCAGAAGGCCGACCCCACCGCCGCGATCCTCTCCGTCGCACTCCTGCTCCGCCACCTCGGCGCCCAGGAGCAGGCGGCTCGCGTGGAGCAGGCGGTGTCCGCCGACCTGGCCTCCCGCAGCGGGGCGCAGCGCACGACCGCCGAGATCGGCGACGCGATCGCCGCCCGGGTGGCGCAGAATTAGATCACCCTGTTTCACCGCAGGCAGCGCAAAGGACTCTCAATGACATCCAGCAGTATCACACTCACCAGCGGCCCCACCGAGACGAGCGGCCTGCTCTGGCAGGTCACGCGCAACGAGGCCGCGCGCGACGCCGCCGAGCGCGAGGAGATCCTCGCCGACCCGGGCTTCGGCAACTACTTCACGGACCACATGGTCGACATCTGCTGGTCGTCGAAGGGCGGCTGGCACCGGCCGCGCGTCTCGCCGTACGGGCCCATCCAGCTCGACCCGTCGGCGGCCGTGCTGCACTACGCCCAGGAGATCTTCGAGGGCCTCAAGGCGTACCGACACGAGGACGGCTCGATCTGGACCTTCCGCCCCGAGGCCAACGCGGCGCGCATGCAGCGCTCGGCCTACCGCCTGGCGCTGCCCGAGCTGCCCGTCGAGCACTTCCTCGACTCGATCAAGCAGCTTATCGCCGTGGACGGCGACTGGGTGCCCTCGGCGCCGGAGACCAGCCTCTACCTGCGTCCGTTCATGTTCGCCAAGGAGGCGTTCCTCGGCGTGCGCCCGGCGAACAAGGTCGCGTACTACCTGATCGCGAGCCCGGCGGGCGCCTACTTCACCGGCGGCGTCGCCCCCGTCTCCATCTGGCTCTCCGACCGGTGGTCCCGCGCGGGCCAGGGCGGCACGGGAGCGGCGAAGACCGGTGGCAACTACGCGTCGAGCCTCCTGCCGCAGGCGGAGGCGTACGACCACGGCTGCGCCCAGGTGCTGTTCCTCGACTCCGTGGAGGGCAAGTACCTCGAAGAGCTCGGCGGCATGAACGTGGTGCTCGTCTACAAGGACGGCACCGTGGTGACCCCGGAGTCGGAGAGCATCCTTGACGGGATCACGCTCGACTCCATCCTGCAGCTCGCCCGCGACCGCGGCCACACGGTCGAGCGCCGCAAGGTCACCATCGACGAATGGCGTGACGGCGTCGAGAGCGGCGACATCGTCGAGGTGTTCGCCTGCGGCACCGCCGCGGTGGTCACCCCGATCGGCGAGCTGAAGTCGGACACGTTCACCGTGGGCGACATCACCGCGCCGCCCGGGGAGCTGACGATGGCGCTGCGCCAGGAGCTCACCGACATCCAGTACGGCCGCGCGCGCGACCGCCACAACTGGATGACCCGCCTCGACGGGTAGCCCTGCGGCACCGGGTCCTTCAGCGGACGGCCGGCGTGCGCACCGCCTTCAGGGCGGCGTGCACGTCGGCTTCGTCGTTCCAGAGGTGGAAGGCGACGCGGGCGCGGCCCGCGCGACCGGAGGCGCGGAGGCCGGCCGCGGCGAGGTCGGCCAGGGCGGCGCCGTCGGGGTCGTCCCAGGTGACGATCGCCTGCCCGCGGGTCGGCAGGCCCATCGCCTCGGCGAACGTGTCGCCGAGCGCGGTCGCGTGCGCGTGGACGGCGTGGATGTCGAGGTCGTCGAAGAGGCCGAGGGCGGCTGCGGTTCCCGGCCAGACCGGCCACGCGGGCGAGACGTCGAAGCGTCGGGCGGAGCGGGCCGGTTCGACGACGGGCCCGTAGCAGGATGTCCACGGGTCCTCACCCGCGCACCAGCCTGCGTGCACCGGGACGAGTGCCTCGCGCATCGCATCGCCGACGGTGAGGAAGGCGGACCCGCGGGGTGCGCACAGCCATTTGTAGGCGTGCGTGGCGGTGACGTCGAACCGCGAGGCGTCGACGGGCAGCCAGCCGAGCGCCTGGGTGAGGTCGGCGAAGGTGCGCGTCCCGGTTCGGGCGCACGCCGCGAGGATCCCGTCGGCGTCGGCGAGCGCGCCGGTCGCCGACTGCACGAGGGAGAACGCCACGAGCCAGGTGCGGTCGTCGACCGTGTCTGCGAGGGCGGCCAGTGGTGCCGAGCGCACGACGACGCCGCGGTGGGCCTGCGCATAAAAGGGTGCGACCATCGACGCGAAATCGCCGTCGGCGCAGAGCACGGTCGCACCGTCGGGCACGGACGCGGCGACGAGCGAGGCGAGCACCGACACCTGCGAGCCGATCGCGACGGCGTCGACCGGTACGCCGGCGAGGCGCGCGAAGGAGGCCCGGGCCCGGCGCACCGCGTCGTCGTAGTCGACGGGCGACGAAGCGCCGGACGCCCAGCGGTCGAGGTCCGCGCGGCCGGCGGCGACGGTCGCATGGGTCGGCAGGCCCTGCGTGCACGCGGCGAGATAGCCGGCTCCGGCGGGGAAGCGGTCCTGAAAGGTGAGCATGCCTCCACCGTGCGGGATGCGCCATCCATCGCACCAGAGCAGGTGTTCAATCGCATCCATTCGGATTGGTTATGATTAGCGAATGCTGCCCGACGACCTCGACTCCCACAGCCTCCGCGTGGTCCGCGCGATCGCGGACGAAGGATCGATCACGCGCGCCGCCGAGGCCCTCGGATACAGCCAGCCGGCGGTGAGTCAGCACCTGCGCAAGCTGGAGGCCCGGATCGGGCTCCCCGTCGTCGCGCGTGCCGGGCGCGGCGTGCGCCTCACCGAGGCCGGGCGTGTGCTCGCCCGGCATGCGCTGGCGGTCACGACCGCGCTCGACGCCGCGGCGGGCGAGCTCGACGACCTGCGCGGCCTGCGGACGGGCCGGGTGCGCCTGGCGGGATTCCCCTCCGCCTCGTCCTCCCTCGTGCCGCGCCTCCTGAGCACCATGGAGGCCCGGCATCCCGGAGTGCGGATCACCTACCTCGAAGCCGAGCCGCCGGAGGCCGTCGCCGCCGTCCGGGCGCAGACCGCCGATCTGGCGATCACCTTCGGCTATCCGGGAGACCGGGTCGACCCGCACCGCGAGAGCGCGCGTGGCCTGGCGGTCGCACCGCTCTGGCGCGACGAGATGCTGCTGGCCCTCCCCTCCGGGCATCCCCTCGCCGTGCGCGAACGCGTCGATCTGGCCGACCTGGCGGACGAGGCGTGGATCGGCGGGTGTCCGCGCTGCCGCGGCCATCTGCTGGAACTGGCGGCCGGGCGCGGCTACGAGCCGCGCATCGCCTACGAGACCGACAACTTCGTCGCCGTGCTGCGGATGGTGGCCGAGGGGATGGGCGTCGCCCTGCTCCCCGGCCTCGCGGTCGGCTCGGCCGGGGAGCAAGCCGGCGTCGTGCTCCGCTCGACAGGCAACCGCGACCACCGGACGATCAATCTCGTCGGCGCGGCGGGGGCCGACGTCGTGCCGGCGATCTCCGCCACCGCCGAGGCCATCGCCGGGCTCGAGGTGGGGGAGTGGCGACTAGCATCGGTGGGATGAGCGACGAGAGCGACGTGACCCGCGCCGACGAGACCGTCTTCGCGGTCGTGGGGCCCGGCGCGGTCGGCGGCCTCGTGGCGTGGCTGCTGCACCGGGCGGGGCGGGACGTGGTCGCGGTGGGGCGCCCGGCCACGGTGGACGCCCTCCGCGCGGACGGCATCGAGGTGCGCAGCGCGCAGTTCGGCTCGGGCGTGGAGCGGGTCCCGGCCGACACGGTCGTGCCGGACGGGGCGAGCGTCATCCTCGCCACGAAGGCGTACGGGCTGGACGCGGTGCTGCCCGACATCGCCGCCTCCCGGCCCGTCGAGGTCGTCTCGTTCCTCAACGGGGTGGAGCACGTCGGGCCGCTGCGCGCCGCGCTCCCGGGCGTCGCGGTCGCGGGCGCGTCGGTCGCGGTCTCGGCGCTGCGCCTCTCGCCGAGCGTGATCGACCACCGCAGCCCGTTCGTGAACATCGAGGCCCCGGAGGCGGCGGCCGGATTCGCGGCGGTCCGCGCGCTCGCCGACGCCGGACCGCGCGTGCGCGCCCGCGGAACCGAGTCCGAGGTGCTCTGGGCGAAGTTCCGGATGCTGGCGACCCTCGCCCTGCTCACCTCGCACTGGCGCCAGCCGGCCGGCGCCGCCCTCAGCGCGGACCCGGAGCTGACCGAGGCCGTGGTCGCGGAGATCGTCGCCTGCTCCACCGCCGAAGGTGTTCCCGCCACCGCGGTCGCCCTGATGAGTGTGCTCGCCACCGTGCCGGGCGGGATGCGCACGTCCCTGCAGGAGGACCTCGCGGCCGGCGCGCCGAGCGAGCTCGACGCCATCGGCGGCGCACTGCTGCGCATCGGGGAGCGCGACGGCGTCCCGACGCCCGCGATCGCGCGGATCGTCGCGGGGCTAGGCTCGTAGGGTGAAGATCGCACGATTCAGCCACGACGGCGCCATCGACTACGGAATCGTCGACGAGGACGCCCTCGTCGTCCTCGCCGGGGACCCCATGTTCGCCGGCTTCGACACCACGGGCGAGCGTGTGCCGCTCGGGAAGGTCGGCGCGCTGCTCGCGCCGGTCATCCCGCGCTCGAAGGTGGTGGCGGTCGGCAAGAATTACCGGGACCACGCCGCCGAGATGGGCGGGGAGGCGCCGGCCGAGCCGCTGCTCTTCCTCAAGCCGAACACGTCCGTCATCGGCCTCGGCGACGCCATCCTGCTGCCGCCTCAGTCGGAGCGCGTGGAGTTCGAGGGCGAGCTGGCCGTCGTGATCGGGACGATCGCCCGCAACGTGCCGGAGGCGAAGGCCCACGAGTACATCTTCGGGTACACCGTCGCCAACGACGTGACCGCCCGCGACCTCCAGAAGAAGGACGGTCAGTGGACGCGCGCGAAGGGCTTCGACACGTTCTGCCCGCTCGGCCCCGTGATCGAGACCGAGCTCGACCCGGAGGCGTTCCTGCGCACCCGGGTGAACGGCGAGCTGAAGCAGCAGGCACGTCTCTCGGAGATGGTGCACGACATCCCGTCGATCGTCGCCTACGCGTCGAGCGTCTTCACCCTGCTCCCCGGCGACGTCATCCTGACCGGCACACCCGCCGGCGTCGGGCCCCTCGTGGCCGGCGACACGGTCGAGGTGGAGATCGACGGGGTCGGCTCGCTCGTCAACCCGGTGCGCGCCCCCAAGTAGCCGCGCCGCGCACGGCCGCTCCTGACTAGGATTGAGAGCGGTATGTCTGACAACGCTTCGCACCCCTTCTCCACGGCCACCGGCTCGGACGTCCGCGTCCGCTTCTGCCCGTCGCCGACCGGCACGCCGCACGTCGGCCTGATCCGCACCGCCCTGTTCAACTGGGCGTACGCACGGCACACCGGCGGCAAGCTCGTCTTCCGCATCGAAGACACCGACGCGGCGCGCGACAGCGAGGAGAGCTACGCGCAGATCATCGACGCGCTCACCTGGCTGAAGCTCGACTGGGACGAGGGAATCGACGTGGGCGGCCCGCACGGGCCGTACCGGCAGTCGCAGCGCGGCGAGATCTACCAGGAGCTCATCGAGCGCCTGAAGGAGTCGGGCCACATCTACGAGAGCTTCGCCACCGGCGAGGAGATCGAGGCGCGCAACGTCTCGCTCGGCCGCGACCCGAAGCTCGGCTACGACAACTTCGAGCGCGACCTGACCGAGGAGCAGAAGGCGGCCTACCGCGCCGAGGGCCGCGAGCCGGCCCTGCGTCTGCGCGTGCCGGACGACGACCTCAGCTTCGACGACCTGGTGCGCGGCGAGATCACCTTCCCGGCCGGCTCGTTCAGCGACTTCGTGGTGGTGCGCCCCAACGGCAAGCCGCTCTACACCTTCGTGAACCCGGTCGACGACGCGCTCATGGGCGTGACCCACGTGCTGCGCGGCGAGGACCTCCTGTCGTCCACTCCGCGCCAGATCGCGCTGTACCATGCCCTGATCGACGCGGGCGTGACCACTTTCGTACCGCGCTTCGGCCACCTCCCGTACGTCATGGGCGAGGGCAACAAGAAGCTTTCGAAGCGCGACCCCGAGTCGAACCTGTTCCACCACCGTGACCGCGGCTTCATCCCCGAAGGGCTGGTCAACTACCTCGCGCTGCTCGGCTGGTCGCTGAGCCACGACCGCGACGTGTTCTCGACCGACGAGATGGTCGCCGCGTTCGATGTCGCCGACGTGAACCCGAACCCGGCCCGCTTCGACCAGAAGAAGGCCGAGTCGATCAACGGCGACCACATCCGGCTGCTGGAGGTCGCGGACTTCGCCGAGCGGACCATCCCGTACCTGGTGGCCGCCGGTATCCTCACCGAGCCGCTCACCGAGGCGCAGCGCGCGGTGCTCGCGGAGGCGGCACCCCTGGTCCAGGAGCGCATGCAGCTGCTCGGCGAGGCACCGGGGATGCTCGGCTTCCTGTTCACCGACGCTGCCTCGCTCGTGGTGGAGGATGACGCCCGCGCGTCGCTGCCCGCGAACACCGGCGAGGTGCTCGCCGCCTCCCTCGGCGCCCTGGGCGACATCCCCGAGGCCGAGTGGACCCACGACGCCATCGAGAGCGCCCTGCGCGACGCCCTGATCGAGACGATGGGCCTCAAGCCCCGTGTCGCCTTCGGGCCGCTGCGTGTCGCCGTCTCGGGGCGCCGGGTGTCGCCGCCGCTGTTCGAGTCGATGGAGATCCTGGGCAAAGCCGACACCATCGCGCGGCTCGACCGGCTCTCGGCGTCGCTGGCCTAGGGGGAGCGGTGCCCGAGCAGAGCGAGCACGCAGCGTTCGAGGTCGTCGTCGTCGGCGGCGGCCCGGCCGGGCTCTCGACCGCACTGAACCTCGCGCGTGCGCGGCGGCGGCTGCTCGTCGTCGACGGCAACCGGCCCCGGCACGCTGCGACACTGATCGCGCGCGGCTTCTTGACCCGCGACGGCGTGCCTCCGCTGGAGCTGCGCCGTCTCGGCCGCGAGGAGGTCGACGCCTACGACAACGCGCAGGTCGTCTTCGCCCAGGTCGGGTCGATCGAGCTGGAGGGCTCGGGCTTCCGGGTGCGCGCCCGCGGCGTGCGCGGCGGCGCGGACGTGGACACGGTCGCGGAGGCCCTCGTGCTCGCGACCGGCGTCACCGAGACCATGCCCGCCATCCCGAGCCTCCGCGCCTACTACGGCACCCAGCTGCACAGCTGCGTCGAGTGCGACGGCTTCGAGAAGGCCGATACGCCGCTCGCCCTCATCGGCGAGTCCGCCGACCTCGCCGAGCGCGCCCTCCTGCTCACCCAGTGGACCGACGACCTCGTGGTCTTCACCAACGGCGTCGCACCCGTGAGCGCGGACGAGGAGCGGGCCCTGGCCCGGCTGGGCGTCACCGTCGAGCGCCGCCCGATCGACGACGTGGTGGGGGACAAGGGCGTGATGACCGGCGTGCGACTGGCCGACGGCACGGTGATCGAGCGGGCGGGCGGCTTCGTGCGCCCCGCCTGGACCCCGGCGCTCGACTTCGCCGCCGGCCTCGACCTCGACCGGGACACCGACGGCTACCTGGTGACCGACCGTCAGGGCCGCACGTCGCTCCCCGGTGTCTACGCCGCAGGCGAGACCACAGCCCCCGGACCCCAGCAGCTCATCGTCGCGGCCGGCTCCGGCGCCGTCGTCGCATCCGCCGTCAACCGCGACCTGATCGGCATCCAAGCGGACGAGCGCGCCGTTTTGTAGTTCGTTGCGCGCGTAGGATAGAGTTGTTTCTCGTGCCCGGGCCTTGGCCCGAAGCCCTTGGGGTATGGTGTAATTGGCAACACGGCTGATTCTGGTTCAGTTGTTCTTGGTTCGAGTCCAGGTACCCCAGCAAGCGAAGCCCCGGAATTCCGGGGCTTTTTTGCTGTCATCCCGCGGCCCGAGTTCGCCGGACCCCGGCCTCAGCCGCCCGCGCTCCCACCCCTCTGCCGGCCGACGGCGGCGGTGACGCCCGCGAGGATCAGCGACAGGGCCGCGGGGGTGATCGCAGCGTGGTCGCCGATCATGCTGGCCCCGGTCGCGCCGACCAGGCATCCCACGATGAACCCGGTGAGCAGAGGCCAGGCCGCGGCCCACCTTTCGCGGACGGCCCGGTCGCGCCCGCGCGTGCGGACGAGGTCGACGGCGGCCATGGTGGCGACGACGAGGTTGCCGGTCATCACCGCTGTCGAGAACGCCGCGCCGGGGAGGAGGTGCAGGTAGGCGTTCTGGGTCGCCATCGCCGCGACCGCGCACAGGCCGATGACGACCGCGAGCGGGGCGGCCGGGTCTGCCGAGGCCGTCGTCGTGAAGGACAGCACGGCGGCGACCGCGAGCAGGACGGTCTGGACGGCGAGCAGGGGTGCGAACCGGCGCCTCCTCAACCACGCGGAGGAGCGTCCTGTCACGGTGACCGCGGCGACGACGACGACGAACACGGGGATCGCGAGGAGGCTCGCCGGAGCCGGCCGATGGCCGGTGACCGCATCGGCGGCCAGCACCACGAGGTTGCCCGTCACGTGGGCGGAGAAGAAGCCGCCGAGCAGCAGCCAGCTGGTCACATCCGTCGCTCCGGCGATGAGACTGAGCGCGGCCGCGGTCCACAGTGCGCCGGAGCCGAGGTCGTCCCTCGACGCGACGCGCGTGCCGGAGGCCGTCACGATCCCGTCCCTCTCGCGGCGCGGATCCGGTTGTAGACGAACGCCGGAATCAGGATCCCGACCGCCATGCCGAACACCGTGAGGCCCGCCTCGGTCGCGTCCTGAACGATCTCGACGAGCAACCGCTGGGCCGCCTCGCCGGACGACCGCTGCAGGACCGTCAGACCGTCGAGCACGCGGAAGATGAGTACACCGGGCATGAGCGACACGACGGAGGCGAACCCGACGGCGGCGAACGGCACTCCGAACCGACGAGAAGCGGGAAGGAGCACACCCGCCGCGAGAAGGCAGGCGAGGGCGGCGGCGAGAGCGGAGTCCCAGTGCCACACGGTGATGGCGGTCCATCGGAGAGCGTGGACGGCCCCGCCCACCAGGAGCGGCCAGTACAGGATGCGCACGGGCGCCGAGTAGAAGACGCCGTAGCACACGGCCACGACCCCCGCAGCGACGGCGTCGAGCAGCACCGGGACCTCCCGCCCGCCGGGCTCCGGGATCAGGTTCGCGCCCCCGATCGTGAGGCCGATCACGAGGCCCGCGCCGATCGAGAGGAGAGTGACCGCGGCGAAGGTGAGGCGGCTCACGCCCAGCGGGATACGCAGCCCCGCCAGGTCGAAGGCGCCGTTCAGGAGGTGCGGACCCGGGACGAGGATCATGCACGGGCACACCACGGCGAGCCGCAGCTCGGAGCTGAAACCCATGTCGACCGCGGCGGCGCCGAGCACGCTCGCTATCAAGGCGGCGGCCCCGACCTGCCAGAACGGGGATGCGCCGGCCCGGCCGAGCAGCCGTCGGACCACCGCGCCCAGAGCGGCGGACACCACGATGACGGCGATCGGCTCCCACCGCCGGACTCCGAAGATGACCGCGAGACACGAGGCGCCCGCGGCGCAGGCCAGGACGAACAGCGCCAGGTTCGCGGCCGGGAGCGCGGCCGCTCGCCGCACCGCCTCATATGCCGCCGCCGGGTCGGTTCGCCCGGCGGCGAGGGCGTCGATCGCCCGATCCACGGCGAGGACGCGGTTCATGCCCAGATTCGACGGCGGCGTCCGGAACACGATCCGGGAGCCGCTCGCGGCCGTGACCTCGGAGCGGTTCCAGCCCAGGTCGAGCTCGATCGGCTCCCCGAGCGCGGATGACAACTGGTCCGCCCGCGCGCGGGTCCGGTGGGACTCGGCCCCGTTGGCATGGAGGGTCTCGAGGGCGTCCGCGGCCAGCCGCTCGCCGGACACCGGATCCCGCGTGGTTTCGGGTCCTGTCGGCATCCTCAGGCGCCCTCGACCCCATGGCCGACAAGGGTGGACGGCACGACGATCGCATCGAACTGCTCGGCGGTGACATGTCCCGAGGCGATGGCCGCATCGCGCAGCGACAGATCGTGCGCGAGCGCGTCCTCGGCGATGTGCGCCGCGTTCTGGTATCCGATCACAGGGCTGAGCGCGGTGACGAGCATGAGACTCTCCCCGACGTAGGAGGCGATCTTCTTCTCGTTCAGGACGGTGCCCGTGACCGAGTAGGCGACGAACTTCTCGATCCCGTCGCCCAGGATGCGTGCCGAGTGCAGGAAGTTGTTGATGATCACGGGACGCATCGCGTTGAGCTCGAAGTTGCCCTGCGATCCTGCGAAGGCGACGGCCGCGTCGTCACCGAGGACCTGGATGGAGATCATCACCATCGCCTCGCACTGGGTCGGGTTGACCTTGCCCGGCATGATCGACGAGCCGGGCTCGTTGGCGGGGAGGATCAGCTCGGCGAAACCGGTGCGGGGGCCGGACGCCAGCCAGCGCATGTCGTTGGCGATCTTCATCAACGCGACCGCGAGCCCCCGCAGGGCCGCATCGGCGCGGACCATCGCGTCGAGCGAGCCCTGGGCCATGAACTTGTTCGGCGCCGTGACGAACTCCTTGCCCGTCAGATCCGCGATCGTCAGGGCGATCTCACGGCTGAAGCCCTCGGGGGCGTTGAGTCCCGTGCCGACCGCCGTGCCGCCGGCGGCGAGCTCCAACAGCCCCTCCCTGCTGCGCTCGATCTCCGCGATGCACGCGCGGATCTGCGCCGCCCAGCCCGACCATTCCTGGCCGACGGTGAGCGGAACGGCGTCCTCGAGGTGCGTGCGGCCGATCTTGACCACATCCATCCACTGGATCGACTTGCGGTCGAGCTCGTCGGCGAGCTCGCGCACCCGGGGGAGCAGCCGGTCGTCGATCTCCAGGATCGCGGCGATGTGCATGGCGGTGGGGAATGTGTCGTTGCTCGACTGCCCCATGTTGACGTCGTCGTTCGGCCCGACCGGCTCCTGGCTGCCCAGCGTGCCGCCCAGCAACTGGATCGAGCGGTTCGAGATGACCTCGTTGACGTTCATGTTGCTCTGGGTGCCGGAACCGGTCTGCCAGACGAAGAGAGGGAAATGCGCGTCGAGCTTTCCGGCGATGGTCTCCTCGGCGGCGCGGATGATCGCGTCCGCCTTCCATCTCGGCAGGCGGCCCGCGGCCAGGTTCACCAGCGCTGCGGCCTTCTTGACGTAGCCGTACGCGTGGTACACCTCCTTCGGCATGTGGTCATTGCCGATGGAGAAGTGGAGGAGGGAACGCTGGGTCTGAGCTCCCCAGTACTTGTCCGCCGGGACGTCGACCGATCCCAGGCTGTCGAACTCGGCGCGCGTGCCGGTCGCATCCAGCCCGATCGGGATGTCGTGGAGCGCCGGGGGCGTGCTGTCCGCGGCGGCGGGCGTCGTGTGCGAAGTGCCCTTGTGCGTCGTCATCGGTCTGTCCTCTCGTGCTGTCGTCACGTGCCGTCTTCGGTGTGCGGTCGTGCTGAGGACGACGGTAGGAAGGCACCGTGCCACCGTCGTGGGACAGGAGTCGGAAGATCTTCCGCGAGATGTCGAGCGGCGCGGTCCTCTCCGGGATTCGGCCCCCCGATGACCCTGACCCTGCTGGGGGCACGTTCACCCCGGTGGGCGGTTCGTAGAATCCCGACCGTGAATCTGCAGGATGTCGTCGACCAGCTCGCCATGAACCTGGCCCGGTCCGTGGTGATCGACGACCTGCGCTACCGACCGCTCGTCTCCTCGGCACAGGGCGACGAGATCGACGAGCTCCGCGCGTCAGCGCTGCTGAAGCGCTCCACCCCCGAACCGGTCCGCGCCTATCTGGACGAGCTCGGCGTCGGAGACGCCCTGCGCCCGGTCACGGTCGACCTCACCCGATTCGGCGGAAAAGAGCGTCTCGCCGTCCCGGTCCGCGACGAGGGCGGCCCGATCGCCGTGCTCTGGCTCATCACCGGGAATCTGCCGCCGCTCCGGGCGTGCGACTATGCGGCGATCGACTCCGCGGTCGATCTCGCGCGCGCGGCGCTGAATGCCGGGCATCGGTCGGAGGACTGCGAGAACCGCCGTGCCGGAGTCCTGCGACGCCTGCTCGATCCGGACCCGGCGACCAGGAGCCGCGCGCTCCGCGACGCCGGCGCCGCGCACCTCCTTCCCCCGCGCGGCGGCGCGACCCTCCTGGCCGTGCGGCTCGACTCCGGCGCACAGGAGCTCGAGCGGGCCACGTTCGCGAAGTACGGCTCCTCGCCGCGCACGACACCGCTCGATCTGATCGGCGACCAGGACGGCGACCTCGTCTTCCTGACGAGAGGGTCTCCGGAAGATGCGCTCCCGACACTCCAGGAGCGCGCCGAGCATCTCGGTCTCCCCATCCTCGCCATCGGCTCCGCGCAGACCACCGGCGCGGAGGACGATCTGCTCCCGGTCGCGAAGGACGCCCGGACGGCGGTCTCGATCGTCGCCGCGGTAACCTCCCTGGGCGGATATGCCGACATCCGGGGGCTCGGCACCTGGCGGTTGCTGTCCGAGATCACCGCCGGAGAGGCGCACCTCGCCCGCTACTCGCCCGCCGCGCACGCCCTGCTCGTCCACAGCGACCCCGTGCACAGGGAGACCGTCGAGACGTATCTGGACGCCGGCGGGAACGTCCGGGCGGCCTGCGAACGGCTCCACCTGCACCGGACGACCCTCTACTACCGACTGGACAATCTGCCGCAGGTCGTGCGGGAGGCGCTCGACGACGGCATCTCCCGCAGCGCCCTCCACCTGTGCCTCAAACTGGCACGGTTCGCGTGATCGGCAGTTGCGGTCAGCGCACCAGGCGGCGCCACCGGGCGGGCGTCGTCCCGGTGTGCGATCGCCACACCCGGATGAAGGCCGTGACATCGGTGTAGCCGACTGCGCGGGCGGTCTCGGCGACGGTGGCGTCCGTCGTGAGGAGCAGCCGCTCCGCCGCGGCGAGCCGTGCCGACCGGATCGAGCCTGCGACGGTCTGCCCTTCGGCTTCGAACGCGGCGAAGAGCGTGCGGAGCGAGACGTGGTGGCGGAGGGCGATCGTTCCGGCCGAGAGCGCAGGGTCGGCGAATTCTCGCCGGATGTGGTCCACGGCGTCTTCGACGAGACGGTCCGTGTGACGGACGCCTCGATCGGGTCCGTCGCCGTCCAGTTCGCGCAGCAGCGCTCGCGCAGCGCCGACGAGCCGGTGGGAGAGCCCGGTGGGACCGGTGTCGGCGCTCGGGGTCGCCCCGCCGACCGCGCCGCGCAGCAGCCCCTCGAGCGCGATCCTGCTCCGGGAGCCGCCGGCCGCCGCGCGGCCGTTGAGCGCCTCCGGGAGCACTCCGCCTGCCCGCAGCAGAACGGTCGGCACTTGGATGATCGTCGCTCGGAACTCCTCCGGGTAGACGAACGAGAAGGGCCGGCTCGCGTCGTAGACGGCGAGGTCGCCGACGCCGAATCGGTGGTCGCTCTCGCCCAGACGGACGACGAGGCTCCCGGAGTGGACGAAATGGAACTGCGTCGACTCCATCGCCTGGGGCGGGACCTCGTGCATCCGGGAGTCGACCGTCTGTGCGACGGAGGCGATCTGGGCCACCCCGACATGGCCGAACGAGTGCCTGCCCATCCTGCGGTACACCGCGTGCTCGGCGTGCGTGGTCGCCGTCATCTGCACGAGCACGCACGTGGGATCGGTCGGGAGCTGCATTTCCCTCCAGGAGTCTGTCGCCTCAGCATCGCACAATCGTGGCGTGGTGGCAGCCGGGAGCTTCGCGGCCAGGTGCGCGCAGCTGGACGGGCAATCGGCTGATCGTGCAGATCTGGCGGCCGGGACGCGCCCGCTGCGACAATCTGGAATGGTGAATCCATATCGGAGCTGCCACAGCAGAGGACGGTCGTGATGAGTGGCTCCCACGCCGAGCTGGGGATCTACCTGCGTGCCCGGCGCGACGCTCTCGCTCCCGCCGACGCGGGCCTCTCGGCGGACGCACGGAGACGCGTGCCCGGGCTGCGCCGTCAGGAGGTCGCCGTGCTGGCGGGGATCAGTCCCGAGTACTACCTGCGGCTGGAGCAGGGGAAGGACCACCAGCCCTCTCCGCAGGTGCTGCTCGCCTTGGGCAGGGCTCTCCGACTCGACGCGGACGCCACCGACTACCTGTTCCGGCTCGCGGGGCAGACCGTGCCCTCCCGCAGGCCGGCCGCGGCCGGCCCCTCGGCGCCATCCGACCCGGACGCGCTGGACAGTGTGACGACGTTCCTGGACCAGTGGACCTCGGCTCCCGCGTACGTCGTCGATCGCAACCAGGACATCCTGGCGGTGAACACGCTGGCGCGATGCTTCATCCCGATGGCGATCGCTCCAGGCGACAACCTGATCGAGGCGATCGTCGCCGGCGCGGAGGACTCCGACGCCGAACCGGGTGCCGAGGCGCGCAAGCCCTACTGGGATGGGGCGATCCGGTCCGCCGCAGCGAACCTCCGCTACCACGCCGACATCGACGATCCACGGCTGCAGCTGCTCGTCGCCTCGCTCTCGTCACGGTGCAAGCTCTTCCGAGACGCCTGGGGGAGCCACGAGGCACATCCGCAACGCCGGGGCGAGGCGCTGGTCGATGTTGCCCCGTTCGGGCTCATCCCGTTCCGCTGGCAGACGCTGGAGGTACCGGGCGGCGGGCAGTACCTCGCCACCTTCTTCGGCGACCCCGGCTCTCCCGCCGCAGCGGCCGTCGAGTATCTGCTGGCGAAGGACAAGGTGAGCCGCGCACTGGGCGAGGCCGGTGAACGGCGGCCGGGACCGGAGGAGTTGACAGAGCCCGGCGACGGGTGATCCTCTCAGGGTCACGACAACCGCGGCGGCCTTTCCTAGCGTGGCCTGCGAACCCCGAGAAAGGAACGCCGCCATGGCCGCACCCACCATCGTCCTCGTCCACGGAGCCTTCGCCGACGCGGCGAGCTTCGCGCCCGTCACACGGATCCTGCTCGATCAGGGACGCACTGTCCGGGTTCCGGCTGTGCCGAACCGCAGCCTCATCGGCGACGCCGCGTACATCCGCTCGGTCGTGGAGCAGATCGACGGCCCGGTGCTGCTCGCAGGCCACTCGTACGGTGGCGCGGTCATCACCGTGGCCGGCGCCGCCGACAACGTCGTCGGTCTGGTCTATCTCTCGGGCTACGCCCTCGACGAAGGGGAGAGCCTCGGCCAGCTGCAGGGCGGATTCCCGGACTCGGACCTCGCCGCGAACCTCGTCTACACGCCCTTCCCCGTCGAGGGCGGCGAACCCGGCACAGACGTCTCGGTGAAGGTGGACGCCTTCCCGGACGTCTTCGCCGCGGGCATCGACCGTTCCGTCTCGGAGGTGCTGGCGGCCTCGCAGCGACCGTTGGCCGCCCTGGCCTTCAGCGAGGCCGCCCCGGTCGCCGCGTGGAAGACGAAGCCCGGCTGGGGGATCGTCTCGGCCGCGGACCACACGATCAACCCCGACGTCGAGCGCTTCGGCTACCAGCGGGCCGGTCTCCGGTCGGTGGTCGAGATCGACGCCCCTCACCTGGTGATGCGCTCGCACCCCGAACAGGTCGCGGCGTTCATCGCCGACGCCGCCGACGAGGTGTCCTGACTCCCCGTCCCAACCGAAGGAGAAGAAGATGGCGACCGCCAACCCCCAGGGATACGCCCTCGAGCCCGCCGCACTGGCCTTCTGCGAGGCCACCGTCGAGCCGCCGTTCCTGTACCAGCTTCCGCCCGAGCAGGGGAGGACGATGGTCGACCAGGTGCAGGACTCGGAGATCGCCAAGCCGGAGGTCGACGACACCTGGATCACCGTCGACGGCGGTCCCACCGGCTCGGTGCCCGTGCGCATCGTCAAGCCGGTGGGCGCGACCGGCGTCCTCCCCGTGATCGTCTACACCCATGGCGCCGGGTGGGTGTTCGGCGACGCGCACACGCACGACCGGCTGGTCCGCGACCTCGCGGTCGGCACGGGGGCGGCTGTGGTGTTTCCCGAGTACACGCGCTCGCCCGACGTCCACTATCCGGTTGCGAACGAGCAGTCCTATGCCGCCGCGAAATGGGTCGTCGAGCACGGCGCCGACAGAGGACTCGACGGAAGCCGCATCGCTATCGCGGGAGACTCGGTCGGCGGCAACATGGCGATCGCGCTCACGCTGATGGCGAAGGAGCGCGGCGATGTGACCTTCCGCGGGCAGGTGCTGTTCTACCCCGTCACCGACGCCGCCTTCGACGACGGCTCCTACCGGGAGTTCGCCGACGGCTACTGGCTGACGCGCGACGCGATGCGCTGGTACTGGGATCAGTACACCACCAGCGCCGACGAGCGCGCCGAGATCACCGTCTCACCCCTCCGGGCGAGCGAAGAGCAGCTGGCGGGACTGCCGCCCGCGCTGGTCATCAATGCCGAGTGCGATGTGCTGCGCGACGAGGGGGAGGCCTATGCGTCCAAGCTCCGCCGGGCGGGCGTCGAGGTGACCGGAGTGCGATACGAAGGAATCATCCACGACTTCGTGATGGTGAACAGCCTGCACGACACCCCTCAGGCCCGGGCGGCGGTCGCGCAGGCGGTCTCCTTCCTCTCCGGCTGGCTCGCCGAATGAGCGCGGACGGCGGGAGCGGCGGCTTCGACCCGCTGGACTTCGCGATCGTCGAGCCACGGACGTTCGAGCAGCTGCGCATCGGGGAGGTGTTCCGTGCCCCGAGCCGGACCCTGACGGATGCGCACGCGTCCGCGTTCCAAGCGGTCTCCGCGGACAACCACCCCGTGCACTACGACGCGGTGTGGGCGGCGGCCCACGGCCACAGCGCCCCCGTCGTGCACGGTCTGCAGGTGCTGGCGTTCACCGCCCCCGGCGCGACGCTGTTCCCGCAGGTGATCGGCGAGGTGTTCATCGCCTTCACGGGTCTCTCCGCACGCTTCCTCGGCGAGGTCCACGCCGGTGACACGCTCTACTCGCAGCTGGAGATCACCGGGCTCGCCCCGGAGGGCGCGAACGGCGTGGTCACCGCAGCCGTCACCGTGCACAACCAGCGGTCGGAACTGGTGCTGGCCGGCGAGCACACCTACCTGCTGAGGCGCACCCCCGAGGCGGAGCCGCCGCGGTGAGCGTCGCCGAGCTCCGCTCCACTCGGGCGACGGTGCGGTCGGGATACCTCGACCCGACCGCACCGGCCGCCGTCGAGATCGAGCCGGGGGATACCGTCCGATACCTCGACACCTGGACGCATTGGGGGAACGAAGCGGTCTACGGCATGAGCTTCGCCGATCGCGAGCCGCTCCGCCATCGCTATCCGAAAGGCCCCTACTCGATGGTGGGCCCCGTCGAGATCGCCGGGGCGGCGCCCGGGGACGTCGTCGAGTGCGCCGTGCTCGATCTGCGCACCATCGACTGGGGGTGGAACTCGTTCCCGCACGGCGTCGGAGCGTTGCCCGACGATTTCGCCGAGCCCTACGTCCACTATTTCCGTTTCGACGACGCCCGGACGGGCACGGATTACACCCACGGTGTGCGGCTTCCGCTGCGACCGATGATCGGTGTGCTCGGGGTCGAACCCGGCGGCGACGAGGTCTCTGCGATCACGGCCGGCCCGTGGGGCGGCAACCTCGTCCTCCCCGAGCTCGGCGTCGGCGCATCCGTGTTCCTCCCGGTCCGCCGCCCCCGAGCGCGCGTCTGGCTCGGCGACATCCATGCGCGCCAGGCGGAAGGAGTCGTCGATCAGACCGGCATCGAGACGGCCGCCGAACGCATCGACATCCGGTACGCGCTCCACCGCCGGGTCCCGCTCGACGCGCCGCTCGTCGAGACGGCCACCCACTGGGTCCGGTTCGGCTTCGCCGACAACCTCGACGACGCCCTCGTGGCCTGCCTCCGCGGAACGATCGCCTGGCTCGCCGCCGTGACGGACCTCTCGCCCAGTGAGGCGTATGCCCTGTGCAGCATGGCGGTCGACTTCCGCGTGACGCAGTATGCGAACCAGACGGCCTCGGCCTACAGTGCGACGCCGCCCAAGACCGTCCACGCCATGATCCCGAAGGACGTCTTCGACTCCCGCGCCTCCGCGGCGGTCGGCGCGTGGCTCCGGGGAGGATCCTGATGCGACTGACCGGAGCCGAGCAGCTCGAGATCGCGGCGCTCATCGCCGAGGCCGACGACTGCGCGACCCGTCGTGACGCGACCGCCTACGCCGCGTTGTTCGACGTCGATGCGCGGATGACCGGGGTGCAGGGCAGCGTCGCCGGGCGGGACGCCATCGAGCGCCGGGTGAGAGAGGTGTGGGCCGCTGAACCCGACGCGACCCTCCACCTGACGGTGACGCCCGTCGTCTCAGCGGAGATCGACGACGGCGAGGCGACGGCGCGATCCGCCCTCCTGGTCGTGGATCCGACGGATCGGCGCCTGATCGCCGTGCAGCGGGTCAGCCATCGGCTGGTCCGGCGCGGTGCGGGTTGGAGCTTCGTCGCACGCGACATCGGATGATCCCGGGGTGGCGGTCGTCGCGGTCACGTAGGGTCGAAGCATGACCTCCGCCTCTCGCCCGATCGCCCTCGTCACCGGTGCTTCTCGCGGCATCGGCGCTGCCATCGCCCGTGAGCTCGGGCGCACCCATCACGTCCTGGTCGGAGGCCGGGACGACGCCGCGGTGGCGAGCGTCGTGTCCGACCTGCCCTCGGCCGAGCCGTACGTGGGGGAGCTCACCGGCGACGGTCTGCCGTCGCTCCCCGAGCGGCTGGATGTGCTCGTGCACTCGGCGGGTGCGGAAGACGGCGGCACGATCGAGGACACCGACCGGGCGACGTGGCGGCACCTGTTCGAAGTGAACGTCTTCGCAGTCGCGGAGCTGACCAGACGCGCCCTGCCGGCGCTGCGGCGAGCCGAGGGGCTCGTCGTGGTGATCAACAGCGGCTCGGGGCTGACGAGCGGACCCGGGGGTGGGCCGTATGCGGCCTCGAAGTTCGCCGCGCGGGCGCTGACGGATGCGCTGCGGGAGGAGGAGCGGCCGAACGGAGTCCGGGTGAGCAGCATCCACCCCGGCCGCGTCGACACGGACATGCAGCGGGCTCTCGTCGCCCGGGAAGGTCACGACTACGACGAGGCGTACACGATCACGCCGGAGATGGTCGCGGCGACGGTCCGGACCGTGGTCGACCTGCCGTCGGCGGGGACGGTGGAGTCGCTCAGCGTGCGGCCGATGCGGCGCCGCTGAACGATCCGGCGCGGGTGGGAACGAGTCCGGCGTCAGCCGATCAGGCTCTGCACGGCCGCGAAGCCGCCGAGCGCGATCACGGCGATCGCCAGCAGGATCCAGACGCCCATCGCGAGCAGATTGAGGGCGATGCCCCAGCCGGCGCGGCCGCGGGCGTACGGCTCGCGACTCCGCGACGAGACGCCGAGGATCAATCCGATCACCGGGGCGAAGAAGGTCCAGCCGACCAGCAGCGAGCAGATACCGAGCACGAGGCTCGCGGTCCCGCGTCCGGTGCCCGGCTGGGGCGCGATGCCGGCCGGAGGGCGGGTCTCGGAGGGGTTGGGTGCAGTAGTGGTGGTCATGTCTTCCACGCTACGAAGGACCGCCGCCGGTCGGATCGGCCGAGGGTGCCGTCGCCGTGGTACTAGGAGACGACCTGTGCGGCCGACCGCGTCATCCCAGCCGCCGAGGTTCACGTCGTTGCGCCTATTCCGCGGTCGTGACCGCAACGACGTGAACCTCGGGGCTAGTCGAGATGGTCGAGGTAGCGGAGGATGACGCCCTCGCGGAGCGCCCACGGCACCACCTCGAGCTGATCGACGCCGAACGCGCGCATCGCCTCGCGGAGGACCACGCCCCCCGCGACGATCTGGAAGGTGCGGTCGGCGGTGATGCCGGGCAGGGCCGTGCGCGACTCGGCGTTCATTCGCGCCAGCCGCGGCACCCAGTCGGCGAGGTCGCTGCGGCGCAGAACGATGCGCTCGGCGCCGCCTGGGCCCTCGCTCGTGGAGCCGGCGAGGCGGGCGAGCGAGCGGATGGTCTTCGACGTTCCGATGACGTGCTCGTCCGGCCGGCGGTTCGGGAACCGGGCGACCGCGCCGGCCAGCGTGGTGCGCGCATGATCGCGGAGTGCGTCGAGCTGGTCGTCGCGGGGCGGGTCGTCGGGGAGGAATCCGATGGTGCTGCGGCCGGCGCCGAGTGGCACCGAGACGGCGATCTCCGGGTACTCGTCCGCGCCCGCGGCGATCTCGAGTGAGCCGCCGCCGATGTCGAGGAGCAGGATGCTGCCGGACGACCAGCCGGACCAGCGGCGCACGGCCAGGAAGGTCAGCCGCGCCTCGTCCTCGCCGGACAGCACCTGCAGGTCGACGCCGGTCTCGGTGCGGATGCGTTCGAGCAGCGTGGGCCCGTTGGCGGCCTCCCGGATGGCGGAGGTGGCGAAGGGGAGCAGCTCCTCGATGCCCTCCTGCTCGGCCACGCGGATCGCGGCGGAGATGGCGTCGAGGATGGCGGCGCAGCCCTCGTCGCTGATGGCCCCCTCCGGCGTGATGTATCGCATCAGCCGCAGCACGGACTTGTGCGTGGCGGCGGGGATCGGGCGCGCGCCGGGGTGGGCGTCGACGACCAGGAGGTGGATGGTGTTCGAACCGACGTCGAGGACTCCGAGGCGCATGCTTTGACAGTAATGCGTGTACGGGAGGCCGAAATACGCGGCGGATACGATCGGATCATGACCCTTCCGCTCTCCGGCTCCCGTCCGTCGCGCCCCGCCCGTTCGCAGCATGTCTTCGAGGTGGTGCGCACCGAACGGCTGACCCCGCACCTGGTGCGCGTGGTGCTCGGAGGTGCGGCCTTCGACGCGTTCGTCGGGGAGGCGGATCCCGGCAAGCTGGCGACGACCGACAAATACGTCAAGCTGCTGCTGGCGAAGCCGGGGCTGGACCTGCAGCCGCCATACGACCTGGACGCGCTGCGGGCCGAGCTGCCGCCGGAGGACGTCCCGGTGCGCCGCACCTACACCGTGCGCGACCTCGACCGGGAGGCGAAGACGCTCACGATCGACTTCGTCGTGCACGGCGACGAGGGGATCGCCGGCCCGTGGGCGGCGGCGGCGCAGCCCGGCGACCTGCTCGCGCTCTCGGGCCCGGGCGGCATGTACGCGCCCGTCGACGACCCCGGAGTGGAGCACCTGCTGATCGGCGACGACAGTGCTCTTCCCGCGGTGGCGGCCGGTCTCGCCGGTATGGTGGCGGAGGCGCGTGGGCTGGTGCTGATCGAGGTCGGGGGAGCGGCGGACGAACTGGAGCTGGAGCATCCCGCCGGGGTGGAGGTGCGCTGGGTGCACCGCGGCTCCGCGGTCGCGGGCGAGCCGCTGGTGGAGGCCGTCCGGGCGCTCCCCGAGCCGGGCGGGCGGGTGCAGGTCTTCGCGCACGGCGAGCGCACGGCGATGAAGGGGGTGCGCGCGGTCCTGCAGGGCTGGGGGCTGACCCGGGAGGAGTTCTCGCTCTCCGCGTACTGGGCGCTGGGCCGTGCCGAGGACACGTTCCAGGCCGAGAAGCGGCTGCCGGTCGGAGACCTGTTCGCCTGATCGGACGGACCGGGGCGATCGGTCGCGACGCCGGAGAGCCTCCGTCTAGACCGTAGCGCTCGCGTCCGTCGCGGTCGCGTCCGTGGCGTGCGACACCGCGTTGATGCGCTCGGCGGCGATCTCGACGTGATCGGCCATCGCAGCCTCCGCGCGGCCCGGGTCCCCGCTGGCGAGCGCGTCGACGAGGGCCTCGTGCGAGCGCGCGTGCGCGACGAGCTCGTCGGCGGCGAGGGAGCCGTTGGCCGCGCGGAGGAAGCCGTTGATGCGGCTGCGCAGCTGCGAGGCGATGGTGAGCAGCGTGCGGTTGTCGGCCATCTCCCACAGGGTCTCGTGGAATCGGCTGTCGAGGGCGAACAGGCTCTCCAGCTGCTCCTTCTCGGCCGCGGCGACCATCTGTCGCACGATGCGGCGCAGGGCCTGGTCGGACTTCGCGCTCCATGCCGTCTGCACGCTGCGGGCCACGTACTGCTCCAGGACGATGCGCAGGCCGGTGATCTCCTGCAGCTCCTTCTCGGTGAGCGACGCGACCCGGGCTCCGCGGCGCGGGGTGCGCTCGACGAGGCCCTCCTCGCTCAGCTTGGCGAGGGCCTCCCGCACCGGGATGTGGCTGACGCCGAGGCTGTCGGCGAGCTTGCGCTCGACCAGTCGCTCGCCGGGCTCGAGCCGGCCGTTCTGGATGGCGTCGCGGAGCTCGTCGGCGACTTTGGCCGAGATGTTCCGGTCGGACACGCTCCCGAATGTCATGGCTCTCCCTCCTGCGTGGGTGCTTCCGCTACAAGCTATAGGACGCGAGGATGGATTCGCGCAAGACATCGCTCCGTGTCTCCTGGGCGGGGGGGGCGTTTGTTTCGAGCGCGTAAAGCTTTCTTCCTCAGCTCGTCATTTGCTACATGCTATAGCAATAATGCTATCGTGGGAGCGTTCGACGGCGAACCGCTCCCAGCGAAGCCGTCGGCCCGGGTCCCCGGGCACGGACAGATGAGAGAGCGCGAGGAACGATGGACCACACCCCCGTAGCGGGCCGCCCGGTGCGCATCGCCGTCATCGGCGCGGGCAACCGCGGCCAGTCCTACGCGAAGTGGGTCCACGCCAATCCCGATCGGGCGCGCATCGTCGCGGTCGCCGACCCGCGGCCGTTCCAGCGCGGCGTCATCGCCGCCGGCGACCCGGACGTGCGCCACTTCGAGGATTGGCGCGAGCTGGTCGCCGAGCCCGAGCGCATCGCCGACATGGTCATCGTCTCCACGCAGGACCGGCAGCACGTCGAGCCGGCCGTCGCGTGCGCCGAGCGCGGCTACGCCATCCTGATGGAGAAACCGCTGGCGCCCACCGAGGAGGAGTCGCGGCGCATCGTCGCCGCGATCGAGTCGGCCGGGGTGCTGTTCGGGGTCTGCCACGTCATGCGGTACATGCCGTACACCGACCTCGTGAAGAGCGTCGTCGACTCCGGCGTGCTGGGTGACATCGTGAACGTGCAGCACCTCGAGCCCGTCGGGTGGTGGCACATGGCGCACTCGTACGTGCGCGGCCCCTGGCGCCGTGAGGACCTCGCCGCGCCGATGCTGCTGGCCAAGTCCAGCCACGATCTCGACTGGATCCGCTATGTGACGGGCAAGCGCATCGCGACGGTCGCGAGCTTCGGGTCGCGGCATCACTTCCGGCACGAGAACAAGCCGGCGCTGGCCGCCGACCGCTGCCTCGACTGCCCGCTGCAGGAGACGTGCCCGTACGCGGCGCAGAAGCTCTACCTGCCGGTCGTCCGCGACGAGGGTGCGGTGTGGCCGGTCACGGTCATCACCGACGACGCCACGGAGGAGGGCGTGATCGAGGCGCTCCGCACCGGCCCGTACGGGGTGTGCGTCTACGGAGCCGACAACACCGTCGTCGACAACCAGGTCGTCGCCCTGCAGTTCGAGGACGGCACGGCCGGCACCTTCACGATGACGGCCTTCAGCGAGCAGGAGCACCGCAAGACGCAGCTCTTCGGCTCGCACGGCATGCTCGACGGCGACGGCGAGCGCGTGCGGGTCACCGACTTCCGCACCGGGGAGTCCACGGTCCACGAGACCGGGCCGACCGGGGCGGCGAACGCCGGAGGCGACCACGGCGGCGGGGACGGCGGCGTGATGAGCGCCTTCGTCGCGGCCGTCGCCGCCGGCGACCCGGGCCTCATCCGGTCCGGTCCGCGCGAGTCCCTCGACAGCCATCTGGCGGTGTTCGCGGCCGAGCGCTCGCGGCACGGCGGGACGGTCGAGGCGGTCCCGCGCTTCTAGCAGCACCAGCACCTGCGGCATCCGCCGCGCCCCCACCCCCACGCACGAAGGAGCAGCATGCGGTACACGAAGACGATCACGGCGGCCGCCGTGGCAGCGACGGCGGCGCTCGCGCTGGCCGGTTGCAGCGGCAGCTCCGGAGGCTCTGACGGCTCGAAGAAGACGGTCACCATGTGGATCTATCCGGTGATCGCCGACGAGGCGAAGCACAAGAGCTTCTGGGACGACACGATCAAGGCGTTCGAGGCCGAGCACAAGGACATCACCGTCAAGTACGAGATCTACCCCTGGGCGAACCGTGACGAGTCGCTGTCGACGGCGATCGCCGCGGGCAAGGGCCCCGACCTCGTCTACTTGATCCCCGACCAGCTGAGCACGTATCAGAAGTCGATCGAGCCGATGGATTCTTACCTGCCGAGCGACCAGAAGAAGGACATCCTCGACAACGTCGCGGAGTCGATCACGATCGACGGCAAGCTGATGGCCGCGCCGATCCTCACCAGCGCCAACGCCCTGATGTGCGACGCCAAGGCATTCGAGGCGGCAGGCGTCACCGAGTACCCGAAGACCTGGGACGACCTGGAGAAGCTCGCCCCGATCTTCAAAGAGAAGGGCATCTACGTCACCCAGTACTTCGGCTCGCCGGACGTCACCCTCAACATGACCTTCTACCCGCTCCTCTGGCAGGCCGGCGGCTCGGTCTACAACAAGGACGGCAGCAAGGTCGCCTTCGACAGCACAGCCGGGGAGAAGGCGCTCAGCATGATCTCCGACTTCGCCCAGAAGGGCTACATCGAGAAGGATCTCATCTCGACGATGCCGGCCCTGGAGCAGACGGCCCTCGCCACGAACAACGTGGCCTGCACCTGGCAGTCGGGCCCGAGCGACGTCACCAGCTTCTGGGGCGAGGACGCCATCAAGATCCTCCCTCCGCTGACGGACGAGAAGCAGGTCTCCTACGGAACGGTGGGGTCGCTGGCCATGCTCAAGGGGGCGAAGGACAAGGACGCCGCGGGTGAGTTCGCCGCGTTCGCCACGGACGCCGAGAACTCGAAGAAGTTCGACCTGGCCTCCAACTTCTTCTCCCCGCTGAAGTCGACCGGCGAGCTCTACGCCGACAACCCCATCCAGAGCGCGATCGAGAAGACGATCCCGACGAGCAAGGTCGGCGAGCTGCAGCCCAGCGCGCGTGCCGTAATGGGCGTGCTCGCCCCGGAGATCCAGGCCGCGCTGCTCGGCACGAAGTCGCCGGAGCAGGCGCTGAAGGACGCGGCCGCCGCCGCGCAGCCGCTGATCAAGTGACCGTCGGATCCGGCCGGGGCGCCTGACCGCCCCGGCCCGGCGGGTCCGCGACCCGAGGAGACCCCCGTGACCACCACCCCCACCCAGCCCCGGCCTCCCGCCGTGGGCGGACGAGCGGACGGCGGGCAGCGCCGCGACGATCGGCCGCCCGGCCTGACCAAGCGGGTCCTCGCGCGCCGGGAGGCCCGGATCGCGCTGTTCTTCGTGCTGCCCGCGTTCGTGCTGTTCCTCGCCTTCCGGTTCGGTCCGGCGATCGCCGGTGTCGGGCTGAGCTTCTTCGACTACGACATCTCGGGAGAGCTCGACTGGGAGGGCGTCAAGAACTTCGAGCGGATGTTCGCCGACCCGACGTTCTGGCAGGCCCTCGGCGTCACGCTCGCGTACTCGGTGCTCGCGGTGCCGATCTCCCTCGCGCTGTCGGTCGCGATGGCGCTCGGCGTGCGCCGTGCCTTCCGGGGGTCGCGGTTCTTCCGCTCCGTGTTCTTCCTGCCGGTGATCACCTCACTGGTGCTGGCCGGGGCGATCTTCAAGTGGATCTTCTCGACGGACGGCCCCTGGTCGGCGATCATGACGCCGCTCGGGCTGGGCGGTTCCTGGCTCAACTCCACGGTGCTCGTCATCCCCGCACTCGTGGTCGTCGGGGTCTGGTCGCGATTCGGCTACGGGATGCTCATCGTGATCGCCGCGCTGCAGGATGTGCCGCGCGAGCTGGAGGAGGCCGCTCTGATGGACGGCGCCGGCGCCTGGTCGCGGTTCCGCTTCATCGTGCTGCCGCATCTCAAGCCCACGCTGTTCTTCCTCGCGGTGATCGAGACGACGGCGTCGTTCCAGGTGTTCGACCTCGTCTACGTGATGACCCAGGGCGGCCCGGCGCACGCGAGCTACTCGCTCGTCTACATGCTCTACGACCAGGGCTTCAAGTACACCGACTACGGCTACGCGGCCGCCATCGGCGTGGCGCTCTTCGTCATGACACTCGTCGTCGCGCTGATCCAGCGCCGCGTCATCGGGAGGCAGAAGTGACCACAGCGACCACGCGCGTGACGCGCACGCGCTCCTTCCGCGCCCTGCACCCGACCCGCGGCGGCCTCGTGCTGCGCTACCTCTGGCTGTCGATCGCGGCGGTGCTCTGCTTCTTCCCCTTCTACGCGATGGTCGTGCTGAGCCTGAAGCCGGGCCTCGCCGTGCAGTTCCCGCAGAGCCTCCTGCCGTGGAACCTCTCCACCGCCTCCTACGAACAAGTGCTGGGCGGACAGAACCTCCTGGCCTGGCTCGGCAACACGTTGATCTACGCGGTGGTGAGCGTGGTGGCCGTGCTGCTGCTCTCGGCGATGGCCGGGTACGCGTTCGCGAAGAAGCGCTTCCGCGGCAAGGAGATCATGTTCTGGTCGTTCCTCGCCATGGTGATGGTCCCCTTCCACGTCACGCTGATCCCCACCTTCATCGTGCTGGCGAAGCTCGGCGGTGTGGACACCTACTGGGGCCTCATCCTCCCGACGCTCGCGAACGCGCAGGCCGTCTTCCTGATGCGCCAGTTCATCCAGGGGCTGCCGGACGAGCTGTTCGAGGCGGCGCGGATCGACGGCGCGGGGGAGTTCCGCATCTTCCTGACGATCGTGCTCCCGCTGTGCAAGCCGGTGCTCGCGACGCTCGGCATCTTCGTGTTCCTCTGGCATTGGAACGACTTCCTCTGGCCGTTGATCATGGCCAAGAGCTCCGACATGTGGACGCTCACCGTCGGCATCGCGTCGCTGCAGCAGCAGAACGTGCCGCTCAGCGTCATGCTCGCGGGCTCGGTGGTCGCGCTCGTCCCCATCTTCTTCGCCTACTCCGTGGCCCAGCGCTACGTGCAGGAGGGCGTCACGTCCGCGGGGATCAAGGGCTGAGGCCCGCCCCGCTCGATGCGAAAGGCAGACATGTTCAGCAGTGAGAAGGAGCTCGAGGAGGCCCTGGCGACGCCGAGCGCGGCGCTGGTGGCCGACCTCGCGGAGTCGAGCGGCGACCTCGTCGTGCTGGGCGCCGGCGGCAAGATGGGCCCGAGCCTGTCGGTGCTCGCGCGGCGCGCGCTCGACGAGTCGGGCCGCGGCGGCGACGCCGTGTACGCGGTGTCGCGATTCTCGAGCGAGGAGGCGCGACGGGGGCTTGAAAGGGAGCGCGTGGAGGTCGTGCCCTTCGACCTCTTGTCGGACCGGGACCTCGCCGAGCTGCCCGACGCCCCGAACGTGGTGTTCATGGTGGGCGCGAAGTTCGGCGCGGCGACGAACGCGTCCTGGGCCTGGGAGGTCAATGCCGCCCTGCCCGACCGGGTCGCGCGCCGCTACCGCGACAGCGCGATCACGGCGATGTCCACCGGCAACGTGTACCCCTTCGTCGCCCCCGCGAGCGGCGGCTCGATCGAGTCGGACCTGCCCGGCCCGGTCGGCGAGTACGCGATGTCGTGCCTGGGCCGCGAACGCGTCTTCGAGTTCGGCGCGGTCACCCGGGGGACGCGCGTCTCGATCGTGCGCCTCAACTACGCGGTCGACCTGCGCTACGGCGTGCTCGCCGACATCGGATCCACCGTGCTGGCGGGCGCGCCGGTCGATCTGACCACCGGCGCCGTCAATGTCGTGTGGCAGGGGTACGCGAACGAGGTCGTGCTGCGCTCGCTCGGCCACGCGAGCGACGCCGTCTTCACCGTGAACCTCACCGGGCCGGAGCTGTTGAGCGTCCGCGGCATCGCGGAGCGCTTCGGGGACCTGCTCGATCGCGCGGTCGCCTTCGCCGGCGAGCCGGCGCCCACCGCGCTTCTGAACAACGCGGGACGCTGCTTCGAGCTCTTCGGGTACCCGTCCGTGCCGGCTGGACGCCTGATCGAGTGGCAGGCGGAGTGGCTGCGGCAGGGCCTGCCGACGTCGGGCAAGCCGACGAAGTGGGCCGTGCGGGACGGGCGGTTCTGATGGGCGTCGAACGGCTCGCCGACGGGCTCGTCATCCCCGCGCATCCGCTCGCCCTGACGGCGGAACGGCGGCTCGACGAACGGCGCCAGCGCGCCTTGACCCGGTACTATCTGGCCGCGGGCGCGGGAGGGATCGCGATCGCCGTGCACACCACCCAGTTCGAGATCCACGAGCCGGAGCGCGGCCTCCTGGAGCCCGTCCTCGCGCTCACCGCCGACGTGCTCGACCGCGAGGCGGACCGTGAGCTGGTGCGCATCGCCGGCGTCGTCGGCCCGACGGCGCAGGCCGTCGCCGAGGCCGAATTGGCCGCGCGGCTCGGCTACGACGCCGTGCTGCTGAGCCCGCGGCTCGCCGATGCGAGTGAGGACGACCTCATCGAGCGCGCCCGCGCGGTCGGCGAGGTGCTGCCGGTGATCGGCTTCTACCTGCAGGAGGCCATCGGCGGCCCGGTGCTGTCGCGGGCGTTCTGGCGGAGGTTCGCCGACCTGGCCGCCGTCGTGGCTGTCAAGGCCGCCCCCTTCGACCGCTACCGGACGGCGGAACTCGTGCGCGGAGTGGGGGAGTCCGACCGCGCGGACGAGGTCGCGCTCTACACCGGCAACGACGACGCGATCATCGCCGACCTGACCGCCGTGCACCGGGTGCCGGGAGAGGGCGGGACGCGCGAGCTGCGCTTCCGCGGCGGCCTGCTCGGTCAGTGGGCGGTCGGCACCCGGGCCGCGACCGGGCTGCTGCAGCTCGCGAAGCGGGCGGCGGACGGCGATGGCGCCGCAGCCCTCGAGCTGGCGGACCTCGCGGCGGATCTCACCGACTTCAACGCCGCGGTGTTCGATCCCGCGCACGGCTTCGCCGGCGTCATCGCGGGCGTGCACGAGGTGCTGCGGCAGCAGGGGCTGCTGGAGGGGATCTGGTGCCTCGACCGGGCGGAGACGCTGTCGCCCGGACAGGCCGCCGAGATCGAGCGTGTGCGCCTGGCCTACCCGCGCCTCGGCGACGACGCGTTCATCGCCGAGCACCGCGACGAGTGGCTGCGCTGATGAGCGACGGCGTGCCGGCGGACGCCGCCGCACCGACGAGCCGGCCGGTGCTGCTGGTGGCCGTGCCCGTCGCCCGGCGCGCGGAGTTCTTCGACGCGGGGGACGCCGGGCGCCTGGCGGACGCGGCGGCACGCCTCGGCGGGGAACTCGTCTTCGCGGAGTCGCTGGCCGACGCGGCGGCGGAGGTCGACCTCGCGGCGGTCCGCGTGCTGGTCGTCTCCTGGGGCGTTCCTGCGCTGGACGCCGCCCGGCTCGACACGCTGCCCCGCCTGGAGCTGGTCGCCCACTGCGGCGCGAGCATCCGCCCGTTCGCCACGCCGGAGCTGTTCCGGCGCGGTGTGCTCGTCACACAGGCGGGCGCCGCGATGGCGCGGTCGGTCGCGGAGGTGTCCCTGGCCTTCACGCTCGCCCTGCTGCACCGCATTCCACGGTTCGACCACGCGCTCCACGCGGGCTCGGAGTGGGCGGACGCCGAGGCGGCGCCGCCGCAGCACGAGCTCCTGGACGCGCCGATCGGCGTGGTGGGCGCCTCACGCACCGGCCGGGCGTACCTGGAGCTGCTCGTCGCGCTCGGCGCACGCCCGCTCCTGGCCGATCCCACGGTGGACGCGGCGGAGGCGCGCCGGCTCGGCGCCGCGCTCGTCCCGCTGGACGTGCTGCTCGCCAACAGCCGCATCGTCGCCCTCCACGCACCGAGCCTCCCGGAGACGCACCGGATGATCGGCGCCCGCGAGCTCGCCCTCATGCCGACGGGCGCGGGGCTGGTGAACACGGCGCGCTCGTGGCTGGTCGATGAGGACGCCCTCCTCGCCGAGCTGGGCAGCGGCCGCATCGACGCCGCCCTCGACGTCTTCGACGACGAGCCGCTGCCGGTCGACAGCCCCTTCCGGGCTCTGCCGAACGCGCTCCTGGTGCCGCACAAGGCGGCCGGGACCCGGGAGGGCCGGCTGCGGCAGGGGGCATTGGTCGTCTCCGAGGTGGCCCGCCATGCCGCGGGACGGCCGCTCGAGCATGTCGTCACCGAGCAGGATCTGGAGCGGATGGCATGACCGGGCCGGCCGTGGTGTTCGCGGGTGTCGCCCACTCGCACCCCTTCGCGGACGCGGCGAACCTCCGTGACCGCGGTGCGCGGATCGCGGGCGTCTGGGACGCCGACGACGGACAGCGGCGGGACGACTTCTCGGCGCGATTCGCCGCCGAGCCGCACGCGACCCTGGAGGGACTGCTCGACACCGGTCCCGATCTCGTGATCGCCACACCGCGCACCCCGAGGGCGCCCGCGGTGGTCGCGGCCTGTGCGGCGGCCGGGGTGCCGGTGTTCGTCAACAAGACGATCGCCGCGACGGAGGAGGCGCTGGCGAGCCTCGACGCGACGGCGGCCGCCGGAGCCCGGTTCGGCACCTCCTCGGTCCTGCGGTTCGCGCCCGCGGTTGCCGCGTTCGCCGCGCTGCTCGACGGGTCGCGCGTGCGGGCGGTCGATGTGACGGCGCAGCACGACATCGCGGGTTTCCTGACGCCGGAGCGCGCGTGGCAGGACGACCCGGCGTCCGGGGGAGGGACGCTCCTCTCGATCGGTGTGCACGCGGTGGACCTGGTGGACGCGGTGCTGCCGCTCGACCGTGGCCGAGCGGTGCTGGAGAGCGCGATCGTGGTCGACGCCCGGGGTTCCGCCGGGGCGGTGCCGACCCGATCGGAGGCGGTCGCCGTGGTGCGCGCCGACACGGCGGAGGGCATCCCGCTGACGCTCACCATCAGCGGCGTGCCCGGACCGGATCGCTACGCCCTGCGTGTCGTGACCGACGGGGGCCTGCTCGAGCTGGCCCTGGGCGATGGGGACGATCTCGGCTACGCCGGGCTCGCCGACGCCCTGCTCGCGACCGCGCGGGGCGCCTCCCTCCCGGCGCCCTGGCGGCGGAGCGCGGCGGGCTACCGGCTGCTGCTCGACGCCGCCGCCACGATCCGGACCCGGCGGGAGGTCGCGGCATGATCGCCGTGCGCGTCGCGACCGCCGCCGACGAGCCCGGGATCCTCTCGGTGTGGGAGGAGGCCTTCGGCGAGCCCGACATGGCCCCGCGCTGGCGCCTCGACCCGAACCGGCGCTCCTGGACGCTGGTGGCGGTCGAGGGAGCCGACCTCGTCGGGGCGCTGTACCTCGTCGACCAGCGTCGCCGGACCGCGACGGGCCGGCTCGCCCGCGTGCTCGGCCTGGCCAACGTCGCCGTCGCCGGCCGGGCGCGAGGCCGGGGTCTCGCCCGCGCCCTCACCGACGAGGCGGTGGCCTTCGGACGACGCGCCGGCTACGACTGGTCTCTGCTCTTCACCGATACGCCGGGCGTGTACGCGCCGAGCGGCTATCGGGCTTTCGCCCAGCGCCGCGTCCGTCGCGGCACGGTGCTCACCGGCCGGTCCGCCGCCGGCCGCCCGTCCGGCGTGCGCAGCGGCGGAGCGGAGCTCCTCGGCCTGCCCGGCGTCGCCGCGCTGCACGACGGCGCGGACGAGCGCCCGCTGACCGCGGTCCGCGACGAGCTGGGCTGGAGGCGGGCGCTCTCCTGGTACGCCGACACCCGCGTGCACGTGTTGGACGGCCCGGGCGGGTCGCCGCGCGCCTACGCGGTGACCCGGCTCGGCGCCGCGCCCGCGCTTCTCGAGGCGGCGGGCGACAGGTCCGGTCTGGCCGTGCTGGGCGATCTCGTGCGCGCCGACCTCCTGCGAGCCGGGGCGGTCGCCGTCTCGGTCGAGCTCCCGCCCGGCGAGCCCTACGACGACCTGGTCGGCCGCGTCGTCGCCGACCCGGCAGCCGTCGCGGACGACACCGGGATGTTCCACCCGCTCGACACCGACCCCGAGGTCGTACGAGCGACCCTCGACCATCCCCGAGCCTTCCACTGGACGGGGGACTACCTGTGATCCTCCCGACCGCCGATCGAACGGAGCACGCATGACCGAGCTGGGCGCACGCCTCGCCGTCCCGCGCACCGACGCCCCCG
This sequence comes from Leifsonia sp. LS1, assembly GCF_020521355.1. NCBI lineage: Bacteria > Bacillati > Actinomycetota > Actinomycetes > Micrococcales > Microbacteriaceae > Leifsonia > Leifsonia sp. LS1. The sequence continues at coordinate 420,881 of NZ_BPER01000002.1, read as the reverse complement.
TCGGCGTCGCCCGACGGGACATCACCCCACCGACGGGCATCCGCGCGAAGAACTGGGGACCGGCCGACTGGGAGCGCTCGGAAGGCGCCCACCGGCCGTTCACCGCGACCGCGCTCGCGGTCGGCGCCGACCCGCTGGTGCTCGTGGCCGTGGACGGCACGTGGTGGCGTCGTGTCGACGACGAACGCGCGGTGCGCGGGCGCGTGCGGGAGTTGCTCGGGATCGCGGAGGAGCGTCTCGTCATCGCGCTGTCGCACACGCACGCGGGCGCCGTGCTCTGCAGCGCCGACGCCGGGCTCCCGGGGGGAGAGCTGATCCCCGGCTACCTCGACGCGCTCGCCGAGGCGATCGCGTCGGCTGCCCGGGAGGCCGTCGACACCGCCGCGCCCGGCCATATCGACTGGACCGCCGGCCGGTGCGCACTGGCTGCGGATCGCGAGCTCGACATCGAGGGGCGCGCGCTCGTCGGGTACAACCCGGACGCGACGGAGGCCGACGACACCGTCGTCGTCGGGCGGATCACGGCGGCCGACGGGCGTCCCGTCGGCACGGTCGTCAACTACGCCTGCCATCCCACGACCCTCGCCTGGCAGAACCGCCTCGTCTCGCCGGACTACGTCGGAGCGATGTGCGAGCTGGTCGAGTCGGAGACCGGGGCGCCCGTGCTGTTCCTGCAGGGTGCTTCGGGCGAGCTCGCGCCGCGCCGGCAGTACACGGGCGAGCTCGACGTCGCGGACAGGCACGGCCGAGCGCTCGGATATGCCGTACTGTCCGCCCTCGCCCTGCTGCCTGCGCCGGGGACCGAGCTGGAGCTGAGCGGCGTCGTCGAGTCCGGGGCTCCGCTCGGGATGTGGACCGAGGCGCCTCAGGCGCCGGCGACGACGATCGCCGCCGCCCGCTCCGCCGTCGAGCTGGAGTTGAACGACCTCCCGACGCTCGACGACCTGGAGCGCAGCTGGGCGGACATCGATCCGCGGAGCAGGCAGGAGCGCCTCGGACGCGCACGCAATCTGCGCGACGGCTACATCGACGGACCGACCGTCGAGCATCCGCTGTGGGCCTGGAGGCTGGGCGACGCCCTGCTGGTGGCGCACCCGGGTGAGGCGTACTCGGCGCTCCAGACGGGGCTCCGCGGGGAGCTGGACGGCCATCCCGTCCTCGTGCTGAACCTCGCCAACGGTCCCGGCTTCGTCTACCTGCCGACCGACGAGGCCTACCGTCGCGGCGCGTACCAGGCGTGGCAGACCCCGCTCGCGCCCGGGTCGCTCGGCCGGGTGACCGCCGCGGCCTCCGGAGCGCTCCGCGGTCTGCTCGAGGGAGGCGCCCGATGACCGACGGAACGCGCCGCGGGCTCCTCGTCGGTCTGGGGGCCGCCGCACTGGGCGGCGCAGGATTCCTGACCCAGAGCCGGGCGGAACCGGCCTCGGCCTCAGCGCCCGGCGGCCCCGCCTCCGCGCTGCTGACGGTGCGCACGGTCGCCGACCTCGCGCGCGAGAAGGCCCAGGACGGGCGTCTCGCCGTCGCCTCCGGATACCGTGCGCCGGGGGATGCCGGGACCCTCCTCTACGTGGGCGTTCAGCACCCGGGGAGCAGGGCGAACGGCGGCACGCTGGTCGCCGGCCGCAACGGAACCGCCTGGCGGCTGCTGCACGACGGCACCGTCGACTTCCGCGCCTTCGGGGTGCTGGGATCGGACACCCCGGCCGACGACGCGCTCGACGCCCTCCTCGCCGATCCGTCCGTGCACCGCATCGAAGCGCGCACCGATCTGCACTTCGTCCGCCGGCACACCTCGTCGCGGTCGGGCGTCGAACTCGACTTCGGCGGCCACCTCGTCAGCACCGACGGCATCGAGCCGAACAGCCACGACAACCCGTTCGGCGCCGTGCTCTTCTTCACGGGCACGCCCACCGGCGCGACGGTCGAGTACGCGCTCCCGGAGGCCTGGCCCGAGCTGACGGACGCCGTCGCCGTGCCGGATGCCGGCGCGTTCCCGCTCGACTCCTGGTGGGCGCTGCAGTGCGACGAGGTCGCCGGAGGAGGCGGGGACGAACGGGAGCTGCAGCGGTTCGTCCGGATCACGCAGCGCATCGACGCCACCCACGTGCGCGTCGACTACCTCAACGGCTGGACACTGGAGAAAGGGCGGAAGCTCCGCTGGCGGGGTGTCGCGCCGGTCGAGCGGGTGCGCATCCACTCGATGCGGTTCGCCGGGGCGGGCCCCTTCGACGGCCCGACGGACGGCTCGCTGCCCGACCCGCGGGAGCTGACCGGTTCGCATCCCGTCGCGTTCGAGTACGCGGTGCACTGCGACGTGGCCGACATCCACGCCACGCAGACCTGGTGGCCCGTGATCATGCGGCGCTGGAACAGCCACTTCGTCACCGAGCGCTGCTCCCTCGAGAACCCGCCCACCGTGTTCTACGGCGGTGCGGGCTACCTGACCCAGCAGATCTACTGCCTCTATGGCACGGTGCGCGACTGCCGCAGCTCGAACGCGCGCCACCTGAACGACCTGACGGCGAGCGCGTACTGCCTGGTGCAGAACTGCCACGGGGACGGCGACGATCAGGGCGGAAACCCCTTCACCACCCACGGCCAGTACGAGCACGACCTCACCTTCCTCGGCAACTCCGGGCTGATGGACATCGCCAACTCGGGCGCCCAGTGGGGGACGAGCGCGAAGCGGATCACCGTGCGCGATCACGTCTGCTCCTGGTTCGTCGCGAGCACGAAGATCACCGACCTCACCCTGGAGAACGTCCGCGTCGTGCCGCGCAGCACCTTCGACCCGCAGGCCACGCTGACGATCAACGCCGACGGCGCCCAGCTGCGGGGCTGCACGGCCGGCCTGTTCGCGGTGGGCCAGCGCAGCAGCCGCTCCACGCGGCCGACCGTGATCGAGGACTGCACCCTCACCCTGCCGAAGGGACAGGTGCTCGTGCAGACCCCGGTGACGGCGACGGTCACCTTCTCCGGCTGCCGCATCGAGGGCGTCGACGGGACGGTCGCGCGCGGCGCGGGCGCCCTCCGCTTCGTCGACTGCGCCCTGAGCGGGCCCGCCGGCGGGGACGCCTTCCAGATCGGGAGTGCCGAGCTGACCGTGAGCGGCGGCACGGCCGACGGGGTCGCCCTCGTCGTCACGGCCGCGCGCGACCAGCGCGTGACCGTCGAGGGCACCCGCCTCTCCACCACCCGGACGTCCGCGCCGACCCTCGCCCGCGGCGACGGTCCCGGCACGGTCACCTGGCGGATCGACGGGATCGCGTCCGACGCGCCCGCCGGAACGCCGCACCTCGCGATCGAGCGCGGGACCAACCACCTCCGCCTCACGGGCGCCGAGCTCACCGGCGGCGCGCTGAGACTCCCGGCGGCGGGGTTCGGCTCCGACTCGACCCTGCTCTACGACGGCGCCACCGAGCGGCGCGTGGAGCGGACCCTGCCCGAACCGTCGAACCGCATCCTCCTCGGCGACGTGCTCGTCGCCGACCGAACGTGAAGGACTCTGCTCCATGACCAGCTCCTCGGTTCCACCGACCTCCCCGCGCCGCTCCCGCCGCAGCGAGACGGCGCCCGCGCCCGACGTCCCCCGCTCCGGCACCCGCCGCGGCCTGCTCGTCGGTCTCGGGGCCGCCGCGATCGGCGGGGTGACCGCCGTCGGCGGGCTCACCCCGGCCGATGCGGCGACCGCTGCGGTCCCCGCGACGCCCGGCGCCTCCGGCTCGCTGCGCCAGGTGCGCGTCGTCGGCGACCTGGCGAAGATCAAGGCGAAGGACGGCGAGATCGCCATCGCCTCCGGCTACCATCAGCCCGGCGATGTCGGCGGACTGATCTACCGCGGCGCGTCCGGCCAGGGCGCGACCGTCAACGGCGGGACGATCGTCGCGGGCAAGAACGGGACGGTGTGGGTGCTCGCGCACGACGGCACCGTCGAGTTCCGCCAGTTCGGGATCATGGGGCCGGACACCCCGGCCGACGCGGCTCTGGAGGCGATGGTCGCCGACGCGGCCATCGCCAGGATCGAGGGCCACACCGACCTCAACTTCACCAAGCGCCACAAGCTGGTCCGCTCGCACCTCGAACTCGACTTCGGCGGCCACCTCATGACGACGGAGGGGATCGAGAACGCCGGGACGGACGACCCCTTCGCCGCGGTCATGTTCTTCCAGGGGGTCCTCTCGACCGAGACCCAGAGCGCCGCCCTCAGCGCTGCCATCCCGGACCTCGGCGACATCTTCGAGGTCGCCGACTCCTCGTGGTTCGCCGTCGACGCGTGGTATGCCGCGGAGGTCAACGCCCTGAGCGGGCGGTGGGAACGCGAGCTGCAGAAACTGCTGCAGGTAACGCAGATCGTCGACGGCACGCACATCCGCGTGAACTACAAGAACGGGTGGCCGCTGGCGAAGGGGCGCACGATCACCTGGACCAAGGTGCAACCGGTCCAGGACATCCGCATCTCCAACCTCGTCTTCCGCGGCAAGGGGACCGACCAGTACACCGGGTCGCACCCGATCGCGTTCGAGTACGCCGTGCGCTGCGACGTCGAGAACATCGTCGGCAGCCTGACGTTCTGGCCGCTGATCATGCGCCGCTGGAACACGTTCTACTCCACCATCGGCTGCACCCTCTCGAACCCGACGTCGGTGACCTATGGAGGGGCCGGGTACCTCACCCAGCAGATCTACTGCCTGTACGGATATGTCGCCAACTGCCACACGTCCAACGCGCGGCACCTGAACGACTTCACCGCGAGCGCGTATTCGATGGTCGAGAACTGCCACGGCGACGGCGACGACCAGGGCCCGTTCGTCACGCACGGCCAGTACGAGCACGACCTCACCTACACGGGCAACTCCGGTCTGATGACCTTCGCCAACTCGGGTGCGGCGTGGGGTTCGGCGGCCAAGCGCATCACGGTGCGCAAACACGTCTGCTCCTGGTTCGTCGCGCGGGTCAAGGTCACCGACCTGACGCTGGAGGACGTCCGGGTGATCGGCAAGCCCAGTCTGGCGGGCTCCGGGATGCTCTGGATCAACGCCGACGGTGCGCAGCTGACCGGCTGCACCGCCGACAGCACGCTCGTCATCACGCAGGCGTCGACCGCCTCCACCCGGCCGACGGTCATCCGCGACTCCTGGTTCGGCTTCGCGGCTCCAGGCAGCCTGACCGACGCCAGTGTGAAGGTGCCGGTCACCTTCGAGAACACGACGCTGGAGAATGTCGGAGGGATGAAGATCCTCGGGGCCGGGGAGGTCACCTTCCGCGGCTCCACGCTCACGGCCCCCGCCGGGTCCGACCCGGTGCAGACGGCGTCGGCGCGCACGCGCGTCACCGGCAGCCGCCTCGACAACGTGTCGATCCAGGCGACGGGCGCGGCAGAGCAGGCGATCGAGGTGACGGCGAGCAGCGTCATCACGGGCGCCGGAGGCACGGCGATCGGCCGGTCGGGGGACAAGGCGGTCACCGTGCTGCTCGCCGACAGCGCGTTCTCCCGCTCGGAGTCGAGCGGGAAGCACGTGTCGCTCACCGGGGGCACGAACCACTACCGCGCCACGGGCTGCCGCTTCGACGGCGGCGCGCTCGAGCTCACGGGAGGCGGCTTCGGCGGGACGTCGACGCTGCTGCACACCGCGAACGTGGAAAGCTCGGTGACACGCACCGGATTCCCCGCCGACTCGGCGCGCATCGTGACCGCCGGCAACGTCACCGTCTGAACCGTCCGCTCCACCGCACCGCAGAACCACTGGAAGGAACACGCATGACCGCACCCGCGTCCGCATCCGCCCCCGTCGCCCTCGTCACCGGAGGCGCGGCCGGCATCGGCTGGGAGATCGGGAGACGGCTCGCCGCCGACGGCTACCGGGTCGTCGCCGCCGACCTGGTCCCGGGGCTCACGGAGACGACCCCGGAGGCGGGGATCGTCCACCGGCGGCTCGACGTGACCGATCCGGACGACGTCACGGCGGTCTTCGCGGACGTCGTCACCGAGTTCGGGCGGCTCGACGCGGTCGTGAACAACGCGGGCATCCAGCGTCACCGCGCGATCGAGGACCTGAGCTGGGACGAGTGGAAGGCCGTCGTGGACGTGAACCTGCACGGCGTCTTCCTCTGCCTCCAGGCCGCCGGCCGGCACATGCTGGCGGCCGGCGGCGGACGGATCGTCAACATCTCGTCGATCTCGTCGCGCGGCTCGGCGGGCCGCGCGCCGTACGCCTCCACGAAAGCCGCGGTCGTCGGGCTGACGGCGACGGCGGGCGCGGAGTGGGCGGCGCGCGGCGTGCGGGTCAACGCGGTCGCCCCCGGCTATGTCGACACCGGGGTCTTCCGTCAGGGCGTGGCAGCCGGGACGCTGAGCGAGGAGACGATCCTCGCCCGCATCCCGGCCCGCCGCCTCGCCCAGCCGCGCGAGATCGCGGCGACCGTCGCCTTCCTGCTCTCCGACGACGCGAGCTATTTCGCCGGTCAGACCCTCTTCGCCGACGGCGGGTTCCTGGTCGACTACGGCGTGCCGCTCGCGTCGGTGCCGAAGCCGTGACGCGCGAGCTGCGCACCGCGACGACGGCCCTGCCGCTGCCCGCGCCCCTGCAACTCGGCGCGATGACCGTCACCCGGCGGGAGTTCGCCGCCGTGCGCGTCGAGGAGGGCGGGGAGGCCGGAGTCGCGTACGGGCTCACGCGTGAGGCGCCGATGGCGGAGATCGTCGAACGCCTCATCGCGCCGCACGTGCTCGACGGCGATCTCGAGCCCGAGAGGCTGTGGGACCGTGCGTTCCGCGGCAGCGCGATCGTCGGCCGCGTCGGCCTGGTGCGCCGTGCGCTCGGGCTCGTCGATGTGGCCCTCTGGGATCTGCACGCACGGCAGCAGGGCGTTCCGGTCTGGCGCCTGCTCGGCGCGGACGGCGGCCCCCGCGCCGCCATGCTCGTCGCCGCCTACCCGACGGCCGGCCGCACGGTCGAGAGCCTGGTCGAGGAGGTCGTGGTGCAGGCGCGCGCAGGCTGGCCGCAGGTGAAGATCTCCCGGTCGCCCGATCGCGGGCTCATGCGCGACCTCCTCGCCGAGCTCGACCGTGAGCTGCCCGCGGGCTGCGGTCTCGTCGTCGACGTCGGCTTCGGCTGGCGGGGCGCCGACGAGGCGATCGACGAGCTCGCGGCGTGGGGGAGTCCGCGGCTCGCCTGGCTCGAGGACCCCCTGCTCCCGGAGGATGTGGCCGGGTGCGCTCGGATCCGCCGGGAGACCGGACTCACGGTCGCGGTCGGCGACGAGGTCACCGACCCGGCCGTCCTGCAGGCTCTCGCCGAGGGCGGAGGCATCGACGTGGCGCGACTCGATGTCGTCGCCCTCGGCGGGATCACCCCCTCGCGGGCGTTCCTCGCCTGGGCGGCCGACCGCGGCCTCCCCGTGTCGTGCCACATCGGGCCCGAGATCAGCACGCACCTGCCGGGCGTGCAGGTCGAGACGTTCGCGCGCGGCCCCCTGCCCAACCCCTACGACCCCTCGCCGGTGCTCGTCACCGGCGGCCCGGTGTTCGCCGGCGGTCGTGCGACACCGCCGTCGGGTCCCGGGCTCGGCTTCGGGTTCGCACCGGGTACGTTCGACTTCGGGAGGTCGCAATGACACGCAGTGTGGTCGTCACCGGCAGCGGCAAGGGGATCGGGCGCGGCATCGCCGAACGGCTCACGGCCGACGGCTGGACCGTGGTCGGAGTCGAGCGGTCGGCGTCGGACACCCTCGAGGCGGGGATCTGCGCGGCGGTCGTCGTCGGCGACTCCGCCGAGCGCGCGGTCCACACCCGGGCCGCGGAGCGTGCGGAAGAGCTGGCGCCGCTCGCGGGGTGGGTCAACAACGCCGGTGTCACCGTCCGCACCCCGCTGCACGCCCTCGACGAGGAGGCCGTGCGCCGTGTGGTCGAGACCAACGGCCTCGGCTACCTCTGGGGCTGCTCCGCCGCCGTCGCGGCCTTCACCGCGCGTGCGGCCGGCGGTGCGATCGTCAACGTGGGCTCGATCCACGGCCGCGCGAGCTTCGTGGACCACGCGGCGTACGAGTTCACCAAGGGCGGGATCGACGCCCTCACCCGCAGCGTGGCGGTCAGCTACGGTCCGTTCGGCATCCGCGCCAACACGGTCGCCCCCGGCGGGGTGCGGACGCCGCACCTCGACGCGCAGATCGCCGGGGCGGCCGATCCGGAGGCCGAGGAACGCGGCCTCGCCGAGGGGCCGCCGTTGCGGCGGATCGCCACGGTCGCCGAGGTCGCGTCGCTCACGGCGTACCTGCTGAGCGACGAGGCCTCCTACATCAGCGGGCAGTCGATCGCGGTCGACGGCGGCTGGACGGCGGCGTTCGGGCGGCCGGAGGCCGACGCGGGCCTGGCGGAGCGGTACGGTCTCACCGGGCGCTGACGGCGTCCGGACGCGCCGGCCGGCGTCAGGCCTTGACCATCGAGGCGCGCCGGATGAGTCCGTCGCGCACGTCGAACGTGGCGATCGTCTCGGTGGCGACCCCGTCGCGCACGACCTGCTCGCGCGCGACCACCCAGCGGTCGCCGAAGAGCGCGTGCGCGTCGATGGTGCAGTGGAGTCCGGGATAGGCGAGCCGGTCGGCGTAGAAGGTGCGGATCTCCTCCCGTCCCGTGAGCGCCGCTTCGCCGACCCCGGTGACGATCGCGTCCTCCGCATAGGTGGCGACGAATCCGTCGAGGTCGTGCGCGTTGAACGCGTCGACCTGCTCGGTGACGATGCGGAGCGCGTCGAGTGCTGTCATGGGATCCTCCGGTGGCGGGTCGTTCGGCGAGGCAGACGGGGTGGGGGCGGGGCGCGGCGCGTCAGTCGATGCGCACGCCGCCGTTGACGTCGTAGGTGGCGCCGGTCACGAAGCCGGCGCGCTCCGAGGCGAGCGAGGCGATCGTCCAGGCTACGTCGGCCGGTGTTCCGAAGCGGCCCAGCGGGATCGAGGACTCGAGGGCGTCGCGGCCGTCGCCGGTCAGCTGGTCGGTGATGGCGCTCGTCACCGGTCCGGGGGTGACCGCGTTGACGCGGATGCCCTCGGCGGCCAGGTGCCGCGCGAAGCTCCGGGTCAAGGCGAGCAGGGCGCCCTTGCTGGCGGCGTAGTGCATCCCGGTCTGCAGGGCGCCGAGCTGTCCGGCGATCGACGACAGGTTCACGACGCTGCGGTCGCCGGAGGCCGCGCGCAGCAGGGGGAGCAGCCCGCGGGTGAGGAGGAAGGTCCCGCGCACGTTCGTCTCCATCACCGCGTCCCACTCGTCGAGCTCGATGTCGTCGTAGTGGCGGTAGGGGCACACCCCGCCGTTGTTGATGAGCACGTGCAGCTCGCCCCAGGTGGCGGAGAGCTCCTCCACGAGGGCGGTGACCGACCCGGGGGAGCGGAGGTCCAGCCTGCTGACGCGCACCTCGGCGGCCCCGGCTTCCCGGCATTCGGCGGCCACCCGCTCGGCCGCGGCGCCGCCGGATGTGAAGGTGAGCCAGAGCGCGTGCCCGGCGGAGGCGAGCTCGACGGCGGTGGCGGATCCGATGCCGGAGCTGGCTCCGGTGATGAGGCTGCGGCGGATGGTCATGGGAAAACGCTATAGCAAGATCGCCGCAGAATGCGAGCGGACTGGCCCGCAAACGCTAGATGCTATAGCGTTTTCGTTATGACTTCCGATCTCGTTGCGATCACCGACTGCGATCTGCCCGGCACCGCCGCCGACGACGCCCTCACCGCTGCCGGCCTGCGCGTGCGGCGCGCCGCCTCGCCGTCGGCCGACGACATCGCCGAGGCCGCGGCGGACGCATCGGCCCTGATCGTCCAGTGGGCGACCATCGACGGCGCACTGCTCGACCGCCTCCCCCACCTCCGCTTCATCAGCAGGCTCGGCATCGGCTACGACATGATCGACGTGGAGGCGGCCACCGAGCGGGGCATCCTCGTGGCGAACACACCCGCCTACTGCCTGGACGAGGTCGCGACGCACACCCTCGCGATGATCCTCGCTCTCGGTCGCGGGCTCATCGGCTACGACAGGGCGGTGCGCGCCGGGCGCTGGTCCGCGGTGGACGCACGGCCTATGGGCTTCCGGCCCGCGGCGACCACCGTCTCCGTGGTCGGCTACGGCCGGATCGGCTCCCTGGTCGCCCGCCGCTGCGCCGCGCTCGGCTTCCGCGTGCTCGTCGCCGACCCGATGGTCGACGACGGCGACGTCCTGGCGGAGGGCCTCGAGCCCGTCTCGCTGGACGACGCGATCGCACGGGCGGATGTGCTGACGCTGCACGCCCCGCTCACGGACGCCACCCGGCACCTCGTCGACGCACGCGCCCTCGCCGCCATGCGGCCGTCCGCCGTGCTCGTGAACACCTGCCGCGGCCCGCTCGTCGACGAGGACGCTCTCGCCGAGGCGCTCGCGTCCGGAGGCATCGCCGGGGCGGCGATCGATGTGTTCGACAGCGAGCCGCTGCCCGCGACCAGCCGCCTCCGCGCACTGGACAACGTGCTGCTGACCCCGCACGCGGCCTGGTATTCGCCGCAGGCGCTGGCCGACCTGCCGCTGCACGCGGCCGGGAACATCGTCGACCACTTCGCGGGACGGCCCGTGGCCGCCGTCGTCAACCGCGCCGTCGCCACCGCCGACTGAGAGGACCCCGCATGCGATTCCAGCGCCTCGGCCCGGCGGGAGCCGAACGACCGTACGTCCGCTCCGCCGGCCGGCTCTTCGAGCTCGACCGGGTCGCGCCCGACATCGACCCGGCCTTCTTCGCGGCGGACGGGATCGCCCGCACCGCCGCCGCGCTCGCCGCCGGAGAGCTCCCGGAGGCCGCAGCCGAGACCGCGGACCTGCGGGTCGGGCCGCCCGTCGGCCGCCCGGCGGCGATCGTGTGCATCGGCCAGAACTACGCCGCGCACGCCGCCGAGTCGGGGGCAGCGCCGCCGGAGCATCCGATCGTCTTCTTCAAGCACCCCAACACGCTCGTCGGACCGCACGACGACATCCTCCTGCCGCCCGGCGCCGAGCGCGTCGACTGGGAGGTCGAGCTGGCCGTGGTGATCGGACGACGCGCCCGCTACCTCGACACGGATGCCGAGGCGGAGGCCTGCATCGCCGGGTTCGCGGTCTCGGACGACGTCTCCGAGCGCGCCTGGCAGCTGGAGGTCTCCGGCGGCCAGTGGTCGAAGGGCAAGAGCGCCGAGACGTTCAATCCGTTCGGTCCAGAGCTGGTCACCCCCGACGAGGTCGACGGCACGAGGCTGCGGCTGCGCTCGTGGGTGGACGACGAGCCCCGGCAGGACTCGACGACGGCGGACCTGATCTTCGGCGTCGCGGCGCTCGTCCGCGACCTCAGCCAGTACCTGGTGCTCGAGCCCGGCGACATCATCAACACCGGCACGCCGCAGGGCGTCGCGCTCTCCGGCCGGTTCCCGTACCTCGTGGAGGGGAACACGGTGCGCGTGGCGATCGACGGGCTCGGGGAGCAGCGCAGCCGGGTGCGGCGCGCCACACGCTAGACCCCGCTCAGCGCCGGTAGCGCGGCTGCGGCAGTCCCTGCGCCGCCACCTCCGCCGTGAACAGCGCGCCGGACGCGGGCGCCGCCGCCAGCGCGTCCGCGTCCAGATCCGCGCGTGCGGTCGTGACGACCAGGGTGTGCAGCCCGGGTCCGGCGAACGCGACGCTCGACGTGTGCGGGGCGTCGACGGCGACCGTGTCGATCACCGCGCCCGTCGCGTCGTAGCGGCGCACCTCGCCGCGGCCCCAGAACGCGATCCACAGGTTCCCGTCGGTGTCCGCGCACATGCCGTCGGGCATTCCGTCCACCTCGAGATGCACACGGCGCGGCCCCGTCGCTCCCGAGACGACGTCGTAGTCGCGAGCCCAGACCGTCGCGGCGAGGGTGTCGACCGAGTAGAGCGTGCCGCCGTCGGGCGACCAGCACAGCCCGTTGGAGAGCAGGAGATCGTCGTCGAGAACGCGGACGCGGTCGCCGTCGAGCTGGACGAGGACCTCGGGCCCGTCGCCTCCGTCGAACGGGTGCGTGCCGACCAGCAGGCGCCCGGCGGGGTCCACCGCGGCGTCGTTGGTGCGGCTGCGGGCTCCGGTCGGGACCACCACCGGTCCCGCCTCCACGGCGCCGCCCTCCGCCGCGAACAGGATGCGCTCCCGGGCGACGACGGCGAGGCGCCCATCGGCCGCCGGGAGCACGGCGCCGACCGGTTCGCCGAAGGACCGCGACCCGGTGACGGTGATGCCCGCGCCGTCGAGCCGGCCGGACAGCACGGTCCCTGACAGGATGTCGACCCAGAGGACGAGGTCGTTCACCGCGTCCCACACGGGGCCTTCGGCCAGCTCGAACGTCTCGGTCGTGGCCCGGCGTGCGTGGTAGGCGGTCATCCTCCGATCCTGGCAGAAGCAGTCAGCGCGCCGACGCCACGAAGTCCGTCAGCACCGGCGCGAGAGCATCGGCCTCGACCGCGTGCGTCTGGCCCGGCAGCTCGGCGTAGTGACCGTCCACGGCCTCGGCGGCGATGGTGGCGGCGCCGTAGCGGAGGAATTCCGGGGTGGCGCCGCCCGCGAGCCCCAGCACCGGCACGCGGAGCGCCGCGACGACCTCGTCCGGCACCAGGGAGTCGCCGAGTGCCGCGTCGTCGTACGCGAGCGTCGGCGCGAGGCCGACCGTGCCCGACCAGAACGGCGACTGTCGCAGGCCCGCGAGCTGATCCTCCGGCACCCCGACGCGTCGGAAGAAGAGCTCCACCGCCGCGTCGCGGTCGCCGCGGGCGAGAGCGTCGTGCAGGGCGGCCGTATAGGCCTGGGCCGGCTCCTGCGCGCCTTCGGGCACGTACGGCGGCTCGTAGACCACCAGAGCGTCCACCAGCTCCGGCCCGAGCGCGGCCGCCGCAGTCAACGCGAGCGCGCCGCCGGAGGAGATGCCGAACAGCGTCACGGGGCCGCCGATCGCGTCGATCAGGGCCGCGATGTCCTCGATCTCCCGCCCGACGGCGAAGGGGAGGGTGTCGCCGCTCTCCCCGCGCCCGCGGCGATCGTAGGCCACAGCGGTCAGCCGGCGCGCGAGTGCCGCGGCGATCGGCCGCATCGGGCCGGAGGCGCGATGGCAGGAGGCGCCGTCCACGAGCACCATCGCGGGCCCGGCGCCCGCGGTCTCGTAGGCGATGTGCGTGCCGTCGGCGGAGGTCACGGTGGCCATCGATGCTCCTCTCGGCGATCGGCCGGGGCGTCTCGTCGGCCCGGCTGGGCGCATGGTCGGAGTCTAGGCAGCCGTCCGACCCGGGGCCAGGGGCGACGACCGACCGACCCTGGTCAGGCGGCGCGGAGCGCGGGTAGTGTGTCCACACACGGTCCGCCCCTGCACCCGAAGCGGCGGACGGATGGGGGTGTCGATGAGGTTCTTCCCCGAGCGCGAGGAGCGTTCCGCGGACGGCCGCGACCTGCAGCGGTCCCGCACTCCGCGCTGGTCGCGACCCCCCGAGGACGAGCTGCCCCACGCGCTGGCCGAGACGGCGGTGCTCGCGACCACGGACAACCTCGCGCTCCTCCTGGCCGGTGTGCGCGCCTACTCCGACGGCGCCCTGTTCCTGGTCGAGTGGAGGCTGCGCCGGCTCGACGAGGACGACGCCGCCTGGGCGGCCCTCGTGCGCCGCGTCGCCGGCCCGCGCCTCCCGGGTGAGCAGCAGCTCGGCGCGCTGCGGCTGGGTGTCGAGCTCGCCGACGGGGAGCGTCTCGTCGCCGACGGCGAGTCCTGGTGGCTGCCGGGGGAGCTCACCGAGCCGGACGGGCACGTGCTCGGCATGGCGAACTGGAGCGGTGGCGGCAGCGACGACACCCAGGTCTTCTCGGGCGACCTGTGGCTGTGGCCGCTCCCGCCCGAGGGACCGGTGACGCTGGCGTGGGAGTGGCCCGCCTTCGGGCTCACCGAGGGGACGCGCGTGCTCTCCGGCGGGCGCATCCGCGACGCCGCCGTCGCCGCCCGGCCCATCTGGGGCTGAGCGGACGGTTCAGCCGCGCCGGGCGCGCAGGCGCCGCCCGGTCAGGAGCGCCATCCCACCGGTCAGGGCGAGGACGACTGCGAGGGCGGGCAGCGCTCCGGGCGCCGCTCCGCCGGTGTCGGCCAGCTCACCCGTGGGGAGCGTCGACCCGCCGCCGGTTCCGCTGGGCGGCGGCGGAGCCGGCGTCGCCGGCGCGATCAGCGCGAAGTCCTGGCCGACCACCGCGTCGCCCGCCGCCGTGATCGTCACGGTGCGCGTGACCGGTCCGTCGGCCGTGAAGCCGGCCGGTGGCGTGAGCGTGATCGTGTAGTCGCCGGGAGGTAGGGCGCCGAGATCGTAGGAGCCGTCGGCCGCGGTGGTCACGGAGGTCGAACCTCCCGGACCGTCGACCCGCACCGAGGCCCCGGCCACCTCGCCCGCGTCCGACGTCACGACCCCGGCGACCGACCCCGTCTTCGCCAGGGCGAAGTCGACACCGGTGACGTCGTCCGTCGTCACGGTCGCGTCCCGCTCGTCCGCACCGCTGACGACGTATCCCTCGGGAGGGGTCATCGTCACCGCGTAGTCGCCGGGCACGAGGCGCGGCAGGGTGTACGTGCCGTCGGCCCCGGTCACAGCGCCGACGGTTCCGTCCGGCCCCGTTGCGGTGATCACGACACCCGCGACCGGTCCGGCCGCGTCCGTGACCGTGCCGCTCAGGCCCGGGTTCTCGCGCACGACGAAGTCGACGCCCGTGATCGGCGTCGCGACGCCGGGAGGTACGGTGATCGGCTGTCCGGGCGTGACGACGGAGTAGCCGTCCGGCACACCGGTCACCCGCACGGTGTACGGCCCGACGGCGGCCTCGTCGAAGAGATAGCCGCCGTCCGGGCCGGTGGTGGTCGTGATGCCGGGCGCGAGCTCGACGGTGGCGCCGGGCACCGGGTTTCCGGCCGTGTCGCGTACGGTGCCGCCCACGGCGACGGGGACGATCACGTGCATCGAGAAGTCCGCGACCGCGTCCGTCGCGGAGAGGTCGGCCGGCCGGGAGATCGGAGCGTCGGCGATCCACCCCGCGGGCGGCGTGAGGGAGACCGTGTAGCCGTCGCTCGCCTGCACGCCCGGGAAGGAGTACGAGCCGTCGGGGCCGGACGTGGTCGTGCCGACGACCGTCCCGTTCGCGTCTGCCAGCGTGAGGGCGGCGCCGGCGGGGCTGCTGGCGTCGGTGGTCGAGACCGTGCCCGTGATGTCCCGGGCGAGGGAGGCGAACCACGTCTGATAGACGGGGAGACCCGCGCGCTGGGTGTATACGAAGGTGAGGGTCGCGATCGGCGCGTTCGGCTCGAACCACGCGGCCGCGCCGTTGGTGTCGGCGGCCGCCGCGTTGCCGGTCAGGGTCTGGGTCGCCGGATCCCAGGTCGGGACGTCGGTCGCCGAGCCGGAGCACGATGGCTTGCCGGCGATGCCCGGCGCACAATAGTTGAAGCCCCCGTCGAAGCCCAGCTGGGCCGCTGTGAGGGCCGTGCCGTCCGGGCCGACGGCGCGGATCTGCACCGTGTCCGCGTCGATGTCGCCCAGCACGAAGGTCCACCCGGACGTCGGTGTGGGAGCGGCGAACGCGTAGGTGGTGGTGGACGGGGAGACGGCGTTATCCGCCTTCGGCCGCAGGTTGAGATACGGACGACCCTGGCTGGACCCGTACTTCGCGCCGACGGGCGTGCCCGCGGCGAGCCAGGTCGATGTGCCCGAGATCACGCCGATCTGTCCCGTGCGCGAGTCGGTGCTCACCGTCGCCGTCAGCGGCGGGGTGTTCGCCACCTGGACGGTGTAGGACGTGGGGGAGGTCGTCCCCCACCCGGCCCAGAGGCCGGTGGTCGCGGCGGAGGCCGGGGTCGCGGCCACGACGGGCACCAGGACGACGGCCGCGAGGGCCGCGAGGATCGGCAGGCGGGAGCGCACGTTGCGACGCTACGCCGGTGCGGCGAAGCCGTCTAGGAGCGACGGTCCGGACGCCTACCGACCGCGCCGCCGCCGGATGCCGAAGCCGAGCAGCACCGCCCCGCCGATCGCCACGAGGACTCCCGCACCGCGTCCCAGCCACTGCACCTGCCCCGTCAGCGTGTCGACGACCAGGGGAGCGGCCAGGCCGACGGCGATCAGCGCGATGCCCGCGATGAAGAACCAGGGGGAGCCGTTCGTGCGTTCGACCATCCGCCCAGCCTACCGAGCGGACCGGTCCGCCGCCCCGCCGGCCGGCGTATCGCGGGTTGCCTCGCGCACGGCGGGATTGCAGGAGGCGCTTGTATGGTTGAGGACCGTATGCGCACCGACACCCTCGACCCCTCCCGCCTGCGCGCGGACTTCCCGATCCTCGCCCGCGAGGTGAACGGGCACCCCTTCGTCTATCTCGACTCCGGGGCCACCTCCCAGAAACCGCGCCAGGTGCTCGACGCCGAGCGGGCGTTCGCCGAGACGTACACGTCCGCCGTGCACCGCGGCGCCCACACGGTGGCGGGGGAGGCCACCGAACTGTTCGAGGGGGCCCGCGAGCGCGTGGCGCGTTTCGTCGGCGCGCGCCCCGATGAGCTGGTGTGGACCTCGAACGCCACCGAGGGCCTGAACCTCATCGCGTACGGGGTGTCGAACGCCTCCCTCGGGCGCGGCGGCGCGGCCGCCGCCCGCTTCCGACTCGGCCCGGGCGACGAGATCGTGGCCACGGAGGCCGAGCACCACGCCAACCTCGTGCCGTGGCAGGAGCTCGCCGCGCGGACCGGCGCCACCCTCCGCATCATCGGGCTCCACGACGACGGGACGCTGCGGCTCGACCAGGCCGCCGAACTCATCGGCCCGCGCACGCGCGTCGTCGCCTTCGCGCACGTCTCCAATGTGCTCGGCGCCGTCGCCCCCGTCGCCGATCTCGTCGCGCTCGCCCACGAGCACGGTGCCCTCGTCGTCCTCGACGCCTGCCAGTCCGTGCCGCACCTGCCCGTCGACGTCGCCGCCCTCGACGTCGACTTCGCCGTCTTCTCCGGGCACAAGATGCTCGGACCCACCGGTGTCGGCGCGCTGTACGGCCGATCCGACCTCCTGAACGCCCTCCCGCCGTTCCTCACCGGAGGCTCGATGATCACCACCGTGACCCTCGAGGGTGCGGAGTACCTCCCGGCGCCGCAGCGCTTCGAGGCCGGCACCCAGCGCGTCTCGCAGGCCGTCGCGCTCGCCGCGGCGGTCGACTACCTCGACGCGGTCGGCATGGAGGCCATCGCCGCCCACGAGGAGGCCCTCGGGGGCCGGATGCTCGCGGCGCTCGCGGAGATCCCCGGCGTGCGGGTCCTCGGTCCCGGCGCGGGCACGCCGCGCGTCGGTCTCGCCAGTTTCGTCGTCGACGGCATCCACTCGCACGACGTCGGCCAGTTCCTCGACGATCGCGGCATCGCCGTGCGCGTCGGCCACCACTGCGCCCAGCCGGTGCACCGCCGCTTCGGCGCCACCGCGAGCACGCGCATCAGCACCTACCTCTACAACACCGCGGACGACGTGGATGCGGCCGTCGCCGCCGTCGCCGACGCCCGCGCCTTCTTCGGAGTGGCCGCATGACCTCCAGCGATCTGCAGAACCTCTACCAGCAGGTGATCCTCGATCACGCGCGCGAGAAGCACGGCTTCGGCCTGCGTGACGATGCCGCGGCCAGCTCGCACCAGCTCAACCCGACCTGCGGAGACGAGGTCACCGTGGGCGTCCACACCGGCGCGGACGGACGCGTCGCCGCCATCAGCTGGGAGGGTCACGGCTGCTCGATCTCGACCGCGTCGGCGTCGCTTCTGAGCGACCTCGTGCACGACGTCGACCGGGCGCAGCTCGGGGAGGCCGTCGCCGCGTTCCGCGAGCTCATGCACTCCAAGGGCACCCTCGAGGGTGACGACGAGCTCCTGGGCGACGCGGTCGCCCTGGCCGGCGTCTCCAAATATGTCACGCGCATCAAGTGCGCCATGCTCCCCTGGGTCGCCCTGGAGGACGCCCTCCTGAAATCCTCCTGACCACCTCCCCGGTGCCGACAGTGGGGTCGACGGAGGAGTCCAGGTCGGCGGGATTCGGCCGATTCCTCCTCCGTTCGCGTGCGGTGGCCCGGGAGGCGCGCTAGGGGACGGGCGCGAGGTCGACTTCGTCGGCGATGGCCTCCAGGGCGGACGGGAGCGACGGGAACGTCGTGCCGTAGACGAGACCGGAGGGGCCGGCCGCCGTCCACGCGGCGGTCCCGCGCTCGACCTTCCCGACGAGGTAGCGCTTGTGCCCGCCCAGCACTTGGCGCTGCGCGATGGGCAGCGTGAGCGGGAACGCGTACACGTCGCCCTGAGGGCTGACGACCAGCTCCCACCTGGCTTTGCCGGGGTTGAATTTACTCGTGAAGATGCGCGACATGATCGCTCGTTTCTACCCTCACGCCGGCGTCGGTCGCCATGTTCATGACGACCTGTTGCGGACGGCCCGTCTCACCCCTCGCGGGGTCACGGCTCCAGGCGGGCGAGCCAGGCGGTGAGGATGCGTTCCAGTGCGGCGGCGTCGTCCGGGGGGAGATCGTCGAGCAGGCGACGCTCGTTGGCCATGTGGGCCGCGAACGCGGCGTCGATGGTCTCGCGCCCGAGCGGGGTGAGAGCGACGACCCGGCCGCGGCCGTCGCCGACGGCGGTGCGGCGCGCCACGAGGCCGGCGCGTTCGAGTCGGTCGAGGCGCTTGGTCATCCCGCCCGTGGTGATCATGGTGTGCGCGGCCAGCTCGCCGGGAGTCCGTTCGAACGGCGCGCCCGCCCGGCGCAGCGCGGCCAGCACGTCGAAGTCGCCCTCGCCGAGCCCGTGCTGCGCATACACCGCGGTCAGCTCGTCGGTGAGCCGGGACGCGACACGGTGCAGCCGGCCGATGACACCCTGCGGCGCCACGTCGACATCGGGCCGCTCGCGGCGCCACTCATCCTGGATGCGCGCGACGTGATCGGGATGCTCCATGCCCGCCACAATACCTTCCCGGGAAGCTAAACTAACTTCCATGGAAGCTATTTCGCCGTCGTCGTCCGCTCGCTGGGGCTGGATCGCGCTCACCGCCGTCGCCCCGGTCGCGTGGGGCTCCACCTACGTGGTCACCCGCGCCGTCCTCCCGGACGAGCCGCTCTGGGGAGCGGTGCTGCGCGCGCTGCCTGCCGGTCTCCTGCTGCTGCTCGTGAAGCGGCGGCTGCCGCGCGGGGCGTGGTGGTGGCGCTCCGCGGTGCTGGGGCTGCTCACCTCGGGCGGATTCTTCGCGCTCGTGTACGCGGTGGCGCACCTCCTGCCCTCCGGGGTCGCGGCCACCGTGATGGCGGCCTCGCCGCTCGCCATGATGGCGCTGGCATGGCTGATCCTGGGGCAGCGTCCGCGCCTGCTCGCCCTCGCCGGCGGCATCTCCGGGGCCGTCGGTGTCGCGGTCATGCTGCTGGGCGCCGCCGAGGGCGTCGATCCGCTCGGCGTGGTCGCCGCCGTCGCGGCGATGCTCCTGTCGTCCGTCGGCTACGTGCTGGCGACGCGATGGGAGGGGGAGGTGGATGTCTTCTCGGCGACCTCGTGGCAGCTCGTCGCGGGCGGGCTCCTCATGCTCCCGCCCGCACTCGTGCTCGAGGGCGCGCCCCCGGCGCTGGACGGGCCGGCGATCGCGGGCTTCGCCTATGTGACGGTCGTCGCGACGGCCGTCGCGTTCCTCGCCTGGTTCGCGGGCCTGCGTCACCTGGGACCCGCGACCGTCGGCCTGATCGGCCTGCTCAACCCGGTGGCGGGAGTCCTGCTCGGTGCGGTCGTCGCGGGGGAGACACTGACCGGCCGCCAGGTGCTCGGTCTGGCGATCGTGCTCGCCGGCATCGGCGTCGGTCAGTCGGCCAGGGCCTCCAAGAAGCCGCGGGTCGGCGCGAAGAACGTCGTGCCGGTGACCGCCGTCGAGAAGTCCAGGATGCGGTCGTAGCCTCCGGCCGGGTCGCCCACGAACATCCGCTCCAGCATCCGCTCGATCACCCACAGCGCGCGCGAATACCCGATGAAGTAGGTGCCGAACTCGCCCTGCCCCGGTCGCCCGAACGGCATGTTGTCACGCAGGATGTCGTGCTCGACGCCGTCCTCACCCGTGATCGTGGCCAGCGTCTTGTGGGCTTTGCGGCCGTGCTCCACGTCGTCGAGCTCGACGTTCTCGAGCTTGGTGCGGCCGATCACCGCCTCCTGCTCTGCGACGCTCAGCGCGTTCCACGCGCCGAGGTCGTGCAGGTACTTCTGCACGACGACGTAGCTGCCTCCCGCGTGCACCGGATCCTCGTCGCCGACGATCGCCGCCGAGCCGAGCTCGGAGCCCGTCGGGTTGGCCGTGCCGTCGACGAAGCCCAGGAGGTCGCGGGAGTCGAAGTAGCGGAACCCGGTGACCTCGTCGACGACCGTCACGGCGTCGCCCAGTGCACCGAGCAGCAGGCGCTCGAACTCGAACGTGAAATCGCCGCGCTCCGCCCGGATGTGGAACAGCAGGTCGCCGGGCGTCGACACTGCCGTGTGCGCGCTGCCGCGGATCTCCCGGAACGCGTGCAGCTCCCGCGGTGCCGCGGCGTCGGTGAGGCGCGGCCACAAGGCTGCGCCGATCGCGACGTTGCACGACAGATGCGCGTTCAGATCGCGGAACCCGACCGTCTTCACCAGGCCGGCGAGATCCCCGAGCACGTCCTTCACGGTGGCGGCGGCCTCCGGTGTCCCGGCCACCGTCACCACCAGGAAGATCGCGGCCCGCGAGAGCGGGGCGTCCACGCTCTGGGGTTCGATCGGGACGCGCTGCCAGGGGTGATCCGCGGTCGTTTCGGCCATGGTGACCACTTTGCCGTATCACGAGGGCGTCGCGGAAGCGATTTGGCATCCGACCCGTGATGGCTGATACCGTCGAAGGCGCCCCGGTGTGCTCCGACAGCACGGAACGGGGCCGTGAACCCAGCCCGCGACCCGGGCGCGCGGCCGTCACCAGCGGCCCGCCCGGAGCGTACGGTCGGCTGGGCGTGGGCGCACCCCGATGGTCGCGCCGGCGGCGGTCGTTCGCGCGGAGAGTCCGCGCTCGAGCGGCCCGGATGCCGCAGCACGCCCACCACCCGGGCGCAACCACCGGCCGACATCGTGCCCGTGCGATGCGTGCCTGCGGAGAACAAGTGAGCGAGTCTGTCGCCGTCGAGGCGAAGAACATCTACAAGGTATTCGGGCGCAAGCCCCAGGAGGCGGTCCGCCGGCTCCGGGAGGGCTCCTCCCGGCAGGAGGTCTCGGGCCTCGGGACGGCCGCGGTGATCGATGCGGGGCTGACCGTGCAGCGCGGCGAGATCTTCGTCGTCATGGGTCTCTCCGGCTCCGGCAAGTCGACCCTCATCCGGCTGCTGAACGGCCTCCTGGAGCCCACCGCCGGCGAGGTGTCGGTGATGGGGACGACGATCACCGGGTTGACCGGCAAGCGGCTGCGGGAGGTGCGCCAGCGGCACATCTCCATGGTCTTCCAGCACTTCGCGCTGCTGCCGCACCGCACGGTGCTCGACAACATCGCGTACGGCCTGGAGGTCAAGGGCTCCCCGAGCGCGGAACGCCGCGCCCGCGCCGAACAGGTGCTCGAGCTGGTCGGTCTCGCTGGCTGGGGCGACAAGCTCCCGAGCGAGCTCTCCGGCGGCATGCAGCAGCGCGTCGGCCTGGGCCGGGCGCTCGCGGCCGACACCGACGTCCTGCTCATGGACGAGGCGTTCTCCGCCCTCGACCCGCTCATCCGCCGCGAGATGCAGGAGCAGCTGCTGGAGCTGCAGAGCTCCCTCGGCAAGACGATCGTCTTCATCACGCACGACCTCAACGAGGCCATGTTCCTGGGTGACCGGATCGCGGTGATGCGCGACGGCCGCATCGTGCAGACCGGGACGCCGGAGGAGATCCTCACCGATCCCGCGAACGACTACGTCGCCAGCTTCGTGCAGGACGTCGACCGCGCCCGCGTGCTCACCGCCGCGAGCGTGATGGAGCCCGCCCGTGCGCTGGTGACCGTGGCGGGCGGTCCGCGCGCCGCCATGCGCACGATGCGCGACCTCCAGACCTCGGCCGCCTTCGTCGTGGGGCAGGGTCGTGCCCTGCTCGGCGCGGTGCGCGACCGCGACGTGATGCGCCAGGTGCGCGACGGCCGCAGCGACCTCCGCGAAGTGATCCGCGAGGAGATCGCGTCCGTCGACCGCGACGAGGTGCTGAGCGAGCTCGTCGAGCCCTCCGTCGGCAGCGACCTGCCGCTCGCCGTGGTGGACGGCAAGCAGCGGCTGCTCGGCGTCATCCCGCGCGTGACCCTGCTCGCCGCCCTCGGCAACGTGTCCAGCGACACGACGGAGATCCCCGTCGTCGTCGAGCCGCCTGCAACCGTGCCCGTCGACGCGATGACCCTCGCCCTGCAGGAGTCCGCCGGCGACGAACCATCCGCCCGCGGTGAGGAGGTGCGCGCGTGAACGGCATCCGGCTCCCCCTCGGCGAGTGGGCCTCCCACGCCGTCGACTTCGTGACCACGACCCTCGGCGGTTTCTTCGATGTCGTCCGGATGGTCTTCACCGGCCTCTACGACGGCATGGACTGGCTGCTTCAGGCCCCGCCGTTCTGGGGCATCATCCTCATCTTCGCCGTGCTGGCCGTGTGGCTGCGCGGCTGGGTCTTCGGTGCGGGGACCGTCGTCGGCCTCCTCGTGATCGCGAGCGTCGACCAGTGGTCGAACGCGATGGACACCCTCGCCCTCGTCCTCGTCTCCGCCGCGATCGCGATCGCCATCAGCGTGCCGCTCGGCATCCTCGCCGCCCGGTCGAAGACCGCGTCCGCGATCATCCGCCCGATCCTCGACTTCATGCAGACGATGCCGGCCTTCGTCTACCTGATCCCGGCGCTCATCCTCTTCCGCGTCGGCGTGGTGCCGGGCATGGTCGCGACCATCGTGTTCGCGATGGCCCCGGGCGTCCGCCTCACCGAGCTGGGCATCCGCGGCGTCGACAAGGAGCTGGTGGAGGCCGGCCGCGCGTTCGGCTCTCCGCCGCGCCGCATCCTGCGACAGATCCAGCTGCCGCTGGCCATGCCGTCCATCCTGGCGGGCGTCAACCAGGTGATCATGCTCTCGCTCTCGATGGTCGTCATCGCCGGCATGGTCGGCGCGGGCGGCCTGGGCCGCGACATCGTCCAGGCGCTCAGCCGGGTGGATGTGGGCCTCGGCTTCGAGGCCGGTGTGTCGGTCGTGATCCTGGCGATCGTCCTCGACCGTCTGACCGCCTCGGTCGGCCGCGCGCGCCTGCGCATGCCGAAGCGTGCCCTGGCCGTGCTCGGCGCGGCGGTGCTCGTCGCCGTCGGCGGGACCGCGGTCACCGCGGCCTCCACCGCGAGCGGCGGCGACAAGGGCACCATCACGGTCGCCGTGTTCAACGGCTGGCCGGAGGGAGAGGCCGCCTCCTACCTGTGGAAGCACGTGCTCGAGAAGAAGGGCTACACCGTCGACTTCGAGTACGCCGACGCCGGCCCCGCCTTCGCCGGGCTCTCGACCGGGGACTACGACGTGGCGTTCGACGGCTGGCTGCCGACGACGCACGAGGCCTACATGAAGAAGTACGGTTCGAAGCTCACCGACCTCGGCGCCTGGAACGACGAGGCCAAGCTGACCATCGCGGTCAACAAGGACGCTCCGATCGACTCGCTCGACGAGCTCGCCGCCCACTCGGCGGACTTCGGCAACCGGCTCGTCGGCATCGAGCCGGGCGCCGGCCTGACCCAGGCGACCCAGGACAGGGTGATCCCGGAGTACGGGCTCGGCTCGATGGACTTCGTCACGTCCTCCACCCCCGCAATGCTCGCCGAGCTGACCGCCGCGATGAAGAAGGGCGACGACGTGGCCGTGACGCTGTGGCGTCCGCACTGGGCGTACGACGAGTTCGACCTCAAGGATCTGAAGGATCCCAAGGGTGCGCTCGGCGACGCGGAGTCCATCCACTCCATCGGCAGCAAGGACTTCTCGGCGACGTTCCCCGAGGTCGCCGGATGGGTGAAGGGCTTCACGCTCGACTCGGACCTGCTCTACTCGCTCGAGAACGCGATGTTCAACAGCGGCGCGGAGTCATCCGCGTACGACCGCATCGTCTCGTCGTGGATGGACGAGCACGCCGACTACGTGGCGACGCTCACTCCGTAGCGGCCGCGGCCGTGGCGCTCGACGACGTGCCGCTCACTCCGACGGAGTGCAGCCAGTCGAAGAGCGATCGCAGCGAGCGCAGCGCGACGGTGGCGTGCGTGGCGCCGGGGATCCGGTCGTACGTCACCGTCGTGCCCGCGTCACGCTCGGTCCGCACGAACGCGTCGGTCGAGGTCGGCCGCACGAGCCTGTCGTCCTCGCCCTGCGCGACGAAGAGCGGCATCGTCAGTGCCGTCGCGCCCGGCGTGTTCTGGGCGAGCAGACCCGACCACGGCTCGGTGGTCTCCGGATCGTCCGTCAGGAACCGCCCCACGAGCGGCTGGGCGATCGTGTGCAGCTCCTTGTTCTGCGAGAGCAGGCACAGGTCGTTCATGGCGGGCAGCGCGGTGATGGCATGCGGGGTCAGGATGCTCGCGAGCGGCTCGTCGTAGACCGACGCGTAGGCCTGGAACGCGTAGGAGCCGATCGTGACGCCGGAGACGTCGCCGATGTCGGCGCGCAGCAGGGACGCGAGATCGGTCGCGGGTGCCGCGGCCGCCACCGCCTGCACGTCGAGCTCGGGAGCGTAGCCGTGTGCGAGCTGGGCGGCGAACAGCACGGCCTGGCCGCCCTGGGAGTGACCCCACAGCACGACGCGCTCACTGCCGTCGCGGCCGAGGACGTTCCGGGCTGCCCGGGCGGCGTCGAGGACGTTGCGGCCCTCCGTCCCGCCGACCAGATAGGAGTCGGGGCCGGCCGTCCCCATCCCGGTGTAGTCCGTGTAGACGACCGCGTAGCCGCGGTTCAGGAAGTCGGTCAGCCCCTCGACGCTGTCGTACGGGTCGTCGGAGCGCGATGGCGCGCACTTCTCCGCGGCGCCGGTGGTCGGATGCCCCCAGGAGACGATCGTGCGCCCGCCCGCCGGCGCGGGGGAGCCGGGGGCCACCAGCAGGCCCGAGTCGACGACCGGGCGGCCGTCGAGATCGGTCGAGTGGAACAGGATGCGGTAGGCGACGGCTCCGGGAGGGGCGCCGACCGCCGGCGACGTGCGGATGAGGTCCCCGGGTGATCCCGCGGGCAGCGGCTCCGGCTGCTCGTAGAAGGAGGAGATGAACGGCGACGACTCCGCGTCGTCCTGCAGCCGCGCCTCCTGGATCGGGGTGCAGGCGGTGAGCAGCACGACCACGGCGACCGCGCCGAGCGCGACCGCCGTGCGAGGCCGTCGTACGCGCGACGCGTGCGTTCGCGCGCGCTCGGCGCGCCTGCCGCCACTCGTCTGCGCGGTCGTTCGCCTGCCCACGGCGTCAGCCTAGCGGTCCGCCCGGGCGCGGCCCGTACGCTGGGGGGATGACCCTCCCGCGTACCGACACCGTCGTCACCTACCTCGCCGGCGACGTCTCATCCACCGGCACCGTCGTGCACATCGAGCCCCGTCCGGACGGGCGCACCGCCGTCGTGCTGGACCGGACCGCCTTCCATGCCGTCGATCCGGTGTGGCCGGACCAGCCGGCCGACATCGGCACGATCACCGTCGGGGGCCGTGCCCGGGCCGTGGTCGACGCCGTCGTCGGGGCGACCGACGGTGAGACGCTTCACGTCGGCGACGCGCCCGTGCGGACCGGCACCGCAGGGTGGTCGTTCGTCGTCTGCCACCTGGTCGACGACGCCGACGGCATCGAGCCGGGTGCGTCGGCG
Source organism: Leifsonia sp. LS1 (assembly GCF_020521355.1). Lineage (NCBI taxonomy): Bacteria > Bacillati > Actinomycetota > Actinomycetes > Micrococcales > Microbacteriaceae > Leifsonia > Leifsonia sp. LS1. The sequence continues at coordinate 395,027 of NZ_BPER01000002.1, read as the reverse complement.
GCCATCGAGGTCGAACCCGGCCTGCGTCGTGCCCTGTCGGCCGGCCACACGGCCTGCCACCTCGCCTCCCTCGCCCTCAACGACGCTCTCGCGCCGCTGTGGACGAAGGAGGTGCCCGGTGACGGACGCGGTCGCCCCGATTTCGACCGCCTCGCGATCACCTCCTCCCGCATCCTGCCCGACGGTTCGCGCGACGAGTACCGCATCGGCAAGAGCCTGCGGAAGAAGGGGTTCCCCGCCGCCGAGCTCCCGGGCCGGCTCGACGAGATCGCCGCGGCGGCGAACGCGCTGCTCGCGGAGTGGGTGGCGTCAGGCGCAGCGGTCGCGATCACGCGCGAGGGCGACGGGCTCGGCGACCGGCGCCTGTGGACGTGCGCGCTGCCCGGCGGGACCGCGGCCATCCCGTGCGGCGGCACCCATCTCGCATCCCTGGGCGAGCTCACGGCCGTCGAGGTCGTCCTCGAGGCCGCGGAGGCCGACGGCGCCCTCACGGTCGTCATGCGGACGTCCGCCCACTCCGCCTGAGGTCCGGGCCGCGGCGGCGTCAGCGCGGGACGAACGGGAGGACGGCGGCGAACAGGGCGAGCCCCGCTGCGACAGCCCAGCCTGCGCGCACCAGGCGGGCGCTGCCGACCTCGCTCTCGATGCGGGCGAAACGGTCGGCGACATCCACCAGCTGCCCGGCCGTCCGCCAGGTGCCCGGCTCGTCCACGAGCCGGGTGACGGCGTCCACGGCGGCCGCGTCGGTCACGGCCGGACGCCGGGTGAGCCAGTGCACGAGCTCCTCGCCGCGCACGACATCCACCGATCGCGGGCGCTGGCGGATGCGCAGCTCCTTCGCCCCGACGACGGCGACGACGGCGCGCACGGGCGCCTGGATCCCCGCGGTCGCCAGCAGGCCGCGCACGCGCGAGGCCTCCAGGTCGGCGTTCCGCAGGGAGGGTGCCGTGGCGCCGTTCACCCGCATGGATCGTTGCGCGACCCACACCCGCGCGCCGCGGTGGTGGGTGGTGTCGATGACGAAGACGCCCGCCGGTCCGACCACCAGATGGTCGAGATCCGCGTCGCCCGACCCGACGGGCAGCGCGTGGAACACGCGCCACCCGTCGGGAAGGCGAGCGAGGCGAGCGCCGATCTCGCGCTCGCCGAGGGCGCCGACGAACCAGGGGATCGTCTCGTCCGCCAGCGGGGTCACCCCGAGGGCACGGGCGAACGGCGTCCGCGGCGGGGCCGCGTCGTGCAGGCGCACGACCTGCGCCATGACCGCCGCCCCGGGTGCCCGGTCGCTCATCCGTCCGCTGTCCATCGCGTCACGGTATCGGGCGGCGGCCCGGGTCGGCAGTCCCCTGTCCGGGCCGCTCCGTGGCGGCCTACCCCTGGTCGGGGGAGCCGTGTTGCGGCTCCGCGTGCTGGCCGGGCAGGCGTTCCTCCAGCGAGTCGTTGCGTTCCGCCACCGTCTCGAGCTGGTCTTCGCGGGTCTCTCCGAGGCCGGCCACGGTCTCCTGGAGGTCGGCGGCGGTCGTGGTGCCGTCGGCCGTGGGCTGTTCGTCACGATCGGTCATGCCGTGCACGGTACTCGCGGTCGGCTCGAGCCTCGTCCGGCCCTCGCCTGAATCTCGCGCTGCGGGAGTAGCATGCGGCCCATGAGCCGCATCGAAACCGGGATCGTCTCCTACACCGTCTCCGGCGACTACTTCGCCCGTGTCGGCGCCGACTTCGACGCGGAGGCGGTCGACGACGCCATCCTCGCCGAGCTGAACCGCCGCCTGCCGCGCGGCGTCGTGGTCGAGCGCAGCGGGCGCGTGCTGGCGGAGGAGGCGCAGGCCGAGGAGGCCAGGAACCTCGACTGGACCGCCCTCCTCGGCAGCATCGACGTCGACCAGATCCTCGCCGACCACGCGCGCTGACGGTCGGCGCCGACGGGCGGCGCTCACGGTCAGCGGGCCTTCTTGACCACGTCGAACGCAGCGAGGGCGGCCCGGCGCGTCTCGGCGAGATCGACGATCGGCTCCGGGTAGTCGCCGGTGTCCCACTCCGGAACCCAGCGGCGCACGTAGTCACCGTGCGGGTCGAACTTGGTGCGCTGCAGTTCGGGGTTGAAGACGCGGAAGTATGGAGCGGCGTCCGCCCCGCTGCCGGCGACCCACTGCCAGTTGAACGGATTGTTGGCCGCATCGGCGTCGACCAGCGTGTCCCAGAACCACTGCTCGCCCCGCCTCCAATCGACCAGGAGGTTCTTGACGAGGAACGACGCGACCACCATGCGCACGCGGTTGTGCATGATCCCGGTCGTCCACAGTTCCCGCATCCCCGCGTCCACGAGGGGAATGCCGGTGCGACCCTGGTGCCAGGCCCGTAGTGCCGCAGGATGCAACCGGGGCCAGGGGAAGGAGTCGTACTCGCGATGGATGTTGACGGTCGCCAGGTCGGGATGCTCGTAGAGGGTGTGGTGCGCGAACTCGCGCCAGCCCAGTTCGCTCACGAAGGCACTCGCGCCGGCCGCGTTGGTCTGGTCGCGGGCCTCCGCCGTCGCGTGCCACACCTCATGCGGGCTCAGTTCGCCCCAGCGCAGGCGGGGGGAGAGCCGGGAGGTCGCGGCGATGCCCGGGGTGTCGCGATCGTCGCGGTAGCGGGCGACGTCCTCGTCCAAGAACTCGACGAGCCGCCGCCGCGCCGCCTTCTCGCCGGGCTCCCAGGCCTCGCGCAGGCCGCCCGCCCAGTCGGGGGCGGTCGGCAGAAGACCCAGATCGTCGAGGGCGTCCCCGTCGACAGGCGAGGCGCGCCGCAGCTCTCGTGGCGCGGGCAGCGGTTTGCGCGGCGGGGGCGCGGCCAGGCAGGCGCGCCAGAACGGCGTGTAGACGGAGAACGGCGTCCCGGATCCGGTGCGGATCGTCCACGGCTCGAACAGCAGGTTCGCGGCGAAGCTGGTCGCCTCCATCCCTGCCGCGCGCGCGGCGGACTTGATCGCCTCGTCGATGCGCCGCTCTGCGCCGCCGTACCGACGGTTCCAGAACACGGCGGCGGCGCCCGCCTCGCGCAGCACATCGGCGACCACGCGCTGGGCCGGACCGCGCCGGATGATCAGCGGGGCGCCGCGCTGTCCGAGGTCGTCGGCCAGCGCGGCGAGCGAGTGGTGCAGCCACCAGCGCGCTGCCCCGCCCAGCGGGCGGATCCCCGCGGACTCCTCGTCGAAGACGAACAGGCAGAGAACCGGGCGGCCGGAGTCGGCGGCCGCCCGCAGGGCCGGGTTGTCGGCGACCCGCAGATCGTCCCGGAACCAGACGACGGCGGGCGCGTCCGCCGTCCCGGCTCCGCCGCCGGATCGGCCCGCGCTCACAGGTCGAGGGAGTCGCCGGGTTCGAGCGCGAAGTGCTTTCCGCCGTTCTGCTCGGTGGCCCACCCGATGCGCGCGTTCGAGAGATCCTTGCCCGCCCGGGAGAGGACCATCTCGTGAACCGCGAAGCTGCGCCTGGGCTTCACGGCGAGCACGTAGTCCATGACCTCGGCGACCTTCATCCACGGCGCTCCAGCGGGCGCGGCGAGCATGTCGACCTCGACGCCGTCGGGGATCGTGAACGAGTCGCCCGCGTAGTAGAGCTCGTCGTTGATGAGCACGCCCAGGTTGTCGACGGTCGGGATGCTGGAGTGGATCACGGCATGCTCCCCGCCGAAGAAGCGCAGCGTGAACGGCCCGGCCTCGACGGTGTCGCCGGCGTGTACGACGGTCACGTCGAAGTCCGCCGCCGCCCGCGCGACGCCCTCGGGCGCGAAGATCCGCGCGTCCGGGCTCAGGTCGAGCACGCGCTTCAGCTGCTCCGGCGTCCAATGGTCGGCGTGCTCGTGGGTGATCACCACGGCCACGGTGTTCGCCGCGTCGGTCACGGGCGTCGTGAAGCTGCCCGGATCGACGAACAGCTTCTTCCCCGAATCCTCGAGGAGCAACGCGGCGTGTTCGAACTTCGTGAGTCTCATTCCCCCAGGAAATACCGAACGGCCGACCGGTGCAAGCCGACGGAGGGGGACCGGCTCCGAATGCGCGGGAGGGGCTGGCGGAATATACCCGGTAGGGGTATCGTTCCGGGTGTCATGGACAGCACGAACGCACACGAGCACCAGCACACGGACGGCGCGATGACCTCGCACGCGGAGCACGGCCACGGCGCGCACGATCACGGCGCGCACGATCACGGCGCGCACGATCACTCCGCCCACGATCACTCCGCCCACGACCACTCCGCGCACGCCGGCCACGACCCGGCGATCTTCCGCCGCAAGTTCTGGCTGACGCTCGTGCTGACCATCCCGACCCTGGTCTTCTCGCACGGCCTGCAGGAGATCCTCGGTCTGTCGGGCCCACGGTTCCCGGGCAGCCAATACATCCCCGCGGTCTTCGGCATCGCGATCTTCTTCTACGGCGGGCTCGTGTTCCTCCGCGGAGCGGTCGGCGAGCTGCGGTCGCGACAGCCGGGGATGATGACGCTGATCTCGCTCGCCATCGTCGTCGCGTTCGGGTACAGCCTCGCGGTGACGCTCGGCCTGCCGGGCATGGACTTCTGGTGGGAGCTCGCCACCCTCATCCTGATCATGCTGCTCGGCCACTGGATCGAGATGTCGGCGGTCATGGGCGCCCAGGACGCGCTGGGCCAGTTGGCGAAACTCCTGCCGGACACCGCCGAGCGGCTCGCCGACCCGCATGCCGACCCCGAGACGGTCGCCGTCGAGGAGCTGCGGGTCGGCGACCTCGTGCGGGTGCGGCCGGGCGCCGCCGTGCCGGTCGACGGCGAGATCGTCGACGGACGCAGCGATCTCGACGAGTCCCTGCTCACCGGAGAGTCGAAGCCGGTCACCCGGGGGACGGGGGAGCAGGTCGTCGCCGGAAGCATCTCCGGCAGCGGGTCGCTCGTCGTCCGTGTCGGGAAGACCGGGGGCGACACCGCGCTCGCCGGGATCATGCGCCTGGTGTCGGACGCTCAGGCCAGCAAGTCGGGCACGCAGATCCTGGCCGACCGCGCGGCCGCCTGGCTGTTCTACGTCGCGCTCGCGGTCGCTGCGATCACCCTCGTCGTCTGGATCCTGCTCCGCCCCGGTGACCCCGCGTTCGTGCTCGAGCGCGTCGTGACGGTGCTCATCATCGCCTGCCCGCACGCGCTCGGCCTCGCCATCCCGCTCGTGGCGCAGATCTCGACGGCGATCGGCGCGCGCAACGGACTCCTCATCCGCGACCGGCACGCCATGGAGGACGCCCGCCGCATCGACGTCGTCCTCTTCGACAAGACGGGCACGCTCACCGAGGGGCGTCAGGGCGTCGCCGCCGTGACCGCCGTCGACGGCGACGACGATGCCCTGCTCGCTCTCGCCGCCTCCGTCGAGGCGCCGGCCGAGCACCCGATCGCTCGTGCGATCGTCGCCGCCGCCCGCGAGCGAGGGCTGTCCATCCCCTCCGTGACGGACTTCGAGGCGCTCGGGGGCCGCGGTGCCGCCGCCACCGTCTCGGGCGAACGCGTCGTCGTCGGTGCGCCGCGGCTGCTGGCCGAGACGGGAGCGACGGCGGCGGGCTCGGTCGCCCGCATGGTGGAGGAGGCCTCGGCGCAGGGGCAGACGGTCGTCTACGTTCTCCGCGGCGATCGCGTCACCGGTGCGATCGCGCTGGCGGATGTCGTCCGGCCCGAGTCGGCGGACGCCGTGCGCGCTCTCCGGGACCGCGGGATCCGTGTCGCCATGCTCACCGGCGACGCACGACCGGTCGGAGAGGCGGTCGCCGCGACCCTCGGAATCGACGAGGTCTACGCGGAGGTGCTCCCGGGCGACAAATCCGGCACCGTGGCGCGTCTGCAGCAAGACGGCTCCCGGGTGGCGATGGTGGGCGACGGCGTGAACGACGCACCCGCGCTCGCGCAGGCGGACGTCGGCATCGCCATCGGCGCGGGCACGGATGTCGCGATCGAGTCGGCCGGCATCGTGCTGGCCGCCAGTGATCCGCGCGGGGTGGCGAAGGTGGTCGAGCTCTCGCGGTCGACCTATCGCAAGATGCTCCAGAACCTGGCGTGGGCGACCGGGTACAACGTGATCGCGCTGCCGCTGGCAGCGGGTGTGGCGACCGGTGCCGGCATCGTCGTCTCCCCGGCGTTCGGCGCCGTGCTGATGTCGGTCTCCACGATCGTCGTCGCCCTCAACGCCCAGCTGCTGCGACGCGTCCGCCTCTGAGATCCGCCCCGCAGCGGGGTCGCGAATCGTCGCTCCGGCGCCGCCATACCAGCGGTTCGCGACCCCGCCGTTCCGGCGGCCGTGTGCCATCATCGTGCACTATGGCCGCACATCCCGGAACCGTCGTGGTCGCGGTCAACCCCATGGCCTCGTTCGGCCACCGCCGGGAGGTCGGCCCGCTGGTCGTCGAACGCCTGCGCGAGGCCGGACACATCGTGGTCGCGATCGACGAGGCGAACATCGAGCTCCTGCGCAGGGAGACCGCACGCGCGGTGGCGGCCGGCGCCGGCGCGCTGGTCGTGGTCGGGGGCGACGGCATGGCGAACCTCGGCATCAACATCGTCGCCGAGACGACCGTCCCTCTCGGCATCGTCCCGAGCGGCACCGGCAACGACCTCGCCGACGGCCTGGGGATCCCGGTGGGCGACACGCACGCGGCCATCGCGCACCTCCTCGCCGCGCTCGGCCGAGAGCCGCGCACGATCGACGCGGGGGTGGTGCGTCACGGCGGCCTCTCCACCTGGTTCGGCGCAGTGCTCTCGGCCGGCTTCGACGCCACCGTCAACGAGCGCGCCAACCACATGACCCGTCCGCGCGGACGCAGCCGGTACATCCTCGCGCTGCTCCGGGAGCTCGCCACCCTGGCCCCGCGCCCGTACCGCCTCGTCGTCGACGGCGAGACCATCGAGACGGAGGCGATGCTCGTCTCCGTGGCCAACAACCGCTCCCTCGGCGGTGGGATGCGCATCGTGCCGCACGCAGCGCTCGATGACGGCCGTCTCGACCTCTTCGTCGTGCGGCGCATGTCGCGCCTGCGCTTCCTGCGTCTCTTCCCGACGGTCTTCCGCGGCGAGCACACCGACCTCCCGGAGGTCTCCTTCCACTCCGTGAGCACCGTCCGCCTCGACGCGGAGGGGGTCGTGGTCTACGCGGACGGGGAGCGGATCGGCCCGCTGCCCGTCGACGTCTCCGTGGTGCCGGGAGCCCTCCGCGTCCTCGCCTGAGGGTCGCGACACACCCGGGCTGGGCGCCCCGTTTTGGAGGATGCCGCCGACCTGTGGCATGATCATTGAGTTGTCAAAACACGGCCCCATCGTCTAGCGGCCTAGGACGTCGCCCTCTCACGGCGGTAACGCGGGTTCAAATCCCGCTGGGGTCACCACTCACGAAGCCCTCTCGGACCATGCCCGGGAGGGCTTCGTCGTGTCGCGCGGCCGGCCGGGGAACGCGGCTTCCTCACGAGATCCATTCCGTCGGGAAGTGGTCTCTGATCCGCTCCGCGAAGTACCGACCGGCCGACGGCGCGGAGCGGAACTCGTGCCAAATCCGGTCGGAGACCAGCCGGTAGCGGTAGCGCGCTCCGGACCGGAACACGATCTCCAGCACGTGCTCGCGATCGTCGAAACCCGCCGCGGCGACCGCGGCGCTCTCGAACTCCACCCACTCCACGCGCGGCACTGTACGCGCGTGCGCCGAGCGCGGGGGAGTCCGGTAGGATGAGTGATCGCGAAGGGGAGTATCCCGGACGGCCGCGGTGCGTGCACCGCCGCCGGCGCTGTGAACGTCATCACGGTCCGCTCTGGACCCGGGCGCAGCGGCACTGGAGACGGTGCGGGAGAGACTTTCGGCTCATTTCCGATGCCCTTCGAAAGGTCCTCCATGCAACTCGCCCTCCCGCTCTGGTTCGAGGTCGGCTCGATCGTCGTGCTCCTCCTGGTGCTCGCGTTCGACCTGCTCATCGTCTTCAAGCGCCCGCACATCCCGAGCCCGAAGGAGTCGTCGCTCTGGATCGCGTTCTACGTGGGTCTCGCGCTGATCTTCGCGCTGCTCATGCTGCTGCTGGGCGATGCGGAGCACGCGGGGCAGTTCCTCGCCGGCTGGCTCACGGAGTACAGCCTCAGCATCGACAACCTGTTCGTGTTCGTCATCATCATGGGCCGGTTCGCGGTGCCCAGGAAGTACCAGCAGGAGGTGCTCATGGTGGGCATCATCCTGGCTCTGATCTTCCGCGGCGTCTTCATCCTGCTGGGGGCGAGCCTCATCGCGAGCTTCAGCCCGATCTTCTACATCTTCGGCGCGTTCCTGCTCTGGACCGCCTTCAACCAGGCGTTCGGCAACCACGACGATGAAGGAACGGACGACAGCTGGTTCATCCGCTTCATGCGCAAGCACCTCAAGGTCTCCGACCAGTACGACGGCAACAAGCTCCGCACCACGGTTGCGGGCAAGCGGATGTTCACCCCCCTGATCATCGTCTTCCTGGCGCTCGGCACGACGGACCTGCTGTTCGCGCTCGACTCCATCCCGGCGATCTTCGGCATCACGCAGAGCCCGTTCATCGTCTTCACCGCCAACGTGTTCGCGCTCATGGGTCTGCGCCAGCTGTACTTCCTGCTCGGTCATCTGCTCGACAAGCTCGTGTACCTGAAGTACGGGATCGCGTTCATCCTCGCCTTCATCGGCGTCAAGCTCGTCTTCCACGCCATGCACGAGAACGAGCTGCCGTTCATCAACGGCGGCCAGCACCTCGAGTGGGCGCCGGACATCGACACCTGGACGTCGCTCGCGGTGATCGTCGGGTCGATGGTTGTCGCTACCATTGCAAGTCTGGTGAAGCTGCGGATGAGTGGCGGAACCATCGCCGAGGCCATCCACGGCGACGACGACGAGGCCGACGAGGCCCCGGAGGCCGTGACCGGCGAGGTCCCGGTCCCGCGCGATCAGCAGGAGGACCCCCGCACATGACCTCACACGTCGGCGTGAGCGCCCGGAGCGACATCGGGGCGGTACGCCACGTGAACGAGGACTCCTTCCTCGCCGAGGACCCGGCCTACCTCGTGGCCGACGGGATGGGCGGCCACGCCCGCGGCGATCTGGCGAGCCGCACGGCGCTGGAGAGCCTGGCGCGCACGCTGCAGCCGGGCAGCCGGCCGACGCCGGAGGAGGTCGTCGCCGCGATCGACGAGGCCAACGCGGCCGTCCGGGCGCTCTCGGGAGCGGACGAGTCCGGGGCCGCCGTCGCCGGAACCACCCTCGCCGGCGTGGTGCGTGTGCGCGTCCCCGAGCGTGCGGCGGAGCACTGGCTGGTCGTGAACGTCGGGGACTCCCGCGTGTACGAGTGGGACGGCTCCGCGCTGACCCAGCTGACCGTCGACCACTCGGCGGTGCAGGAACTCGTCGACGCCGGCCTCATCTCGGCAGCGCAGGCGGCCGTGCACCCCGAGCGCAACGTCATCACCCGTGCCCTGGGCGCGGAGGACTTCGTCGACACCGACACCGCGCTGCTGCCGGACGCCTCGCGCCGCACGCTGCTGATCTGCTCCGACGGTCTGACCCGCGAGCTGTCCGACGAGCGCATCGCGGCCGTCCTCGCCTCCGCCCCCGAGGATCCGGCGGGGGAGCTGGTGGAGGCCGCCGTCGCGGCGGGCGGTCACGACAACGTCACGGTCGTCGTCGTGACCATCGATGAGACCGACGGACCGTCGGTGATATCCTGACTCCGTGCACGCAGGTCTTCTCCTCCTTAGCCGCCGCGGCGAGTCCTAGTTCTCAGGCCACTCTCGCCGCGGAGTCCGTCGACGGCTGATCCGCACGCACGCTAAGGAGCACGAGCACAATGACGACCGAGACCGATCGCACTCCGCTGACCCTCGCAGAGAAGGTCTGGCGGGACCACCTGGTCGTGAAGGGCGAGGACGGCACGCCCGACCTCATCTACATCGACCTGCACCTGGTGCACGAGGTGACCAGTCCGCAGGCCTTCGACGGCCTCCGCATGGCCGGCCGGCCGGTCCGCCGTCCGGACCTCACCATCGCCACCGAGGACCACAACACGCCCACCATCGGCATCGACCGGCCCATCGCCGATCTGACCAGCCGCACGCAGATCGAGACGCTGCGCCGCAACGCCGAGGAGTTCGGCATCCGCCTGCACTCGCTGGGCGACGTCGAGCAGGGCATCGTGCACGTGGTCGGCCCGCAGCTCGGCCTCACGATGCCGGGCATCACCGTGGTCTGCGGCGACTCGCACACCTCGACGCACGGCGCGTTCGGCGCGATGGCGTTCGGCATCGGTACCAGCGAGGTCGAGCACGTCATGGCGACGCAGACCCTGCCGCTCAAGGCGTTCAAGACCATGGCGATCACCGTCGAGGGTGACCTGCGCCCCGGCGTGACCGCGAAGGACATCATCCTGGCCGTCATCGCGAAGATCGGCACCGGCGGCGGGCAGGGCTATGTGCTCGAGTACCGCGGCAGCGCGATCCGCTCCCTCTCGATGGAGGGGCGCATGACGATCTGCAACATGTCGATCGAGGCCGGGGCCCGCGCGGGCATGGTCGCGCCCGACGAGACCACCTACGCCTACCTCAAGGGCCGCCCCCACGCGCCGGAGGGCGCCGACTGGGACGAGGCCGTCGCATACTGGGACACCCTCGCCACTGACGACGACGCGGTCTTCGACGCAGAGGTCTACCTGGACGCCGCCGACATCGAGCCGTTCGTCACCTGGGGCACCAACCCCGGCCAGGGCGTCTCGCTCAGCCAGAACGTGCCGGACCCCGCGCAGATCGAGGACCCCAACGCCCGGGCCGCCGCGGAGCGCGCGCTGGAGTACATGGATCTCGAAGCCGGCACCCCGATGAAGAGCATCCCCGTCGACGCCGTGTTCATGGGCTCCTGCACCAACAGCCGGATCGAGGACCTGCGCGCCTTCGCCTCCCTGATCAAGGGGCGCAAGAAGGCAGACAACGTGCGCGTCATGGTCGTCCCGGGCAGCGCGCGCGTGCGCATCGAGGCCGAGGCGGAGGGCATCGACAAGATCGTCGAGGAGTTCGGCGCCGAGTGGCGCTTCGCGGGCTGCTCGATGTGCCTGGGCATGAACCCGGACCAGCTGGCGCCCGGGGAGCGCTGCGCCTCCACCTCGAACCGCAACTTCGAGGGCCGGCAGGGCAAGGGCGGCCGCACCCACTTGGTGTCGCCCCTGGTCGCGGCAGCGACGGCGATCCGCGGGACCCTGTCCAGCCCCTGGGACTTGGATAACGATGGCGGCGACACGCCGGACGGCGGCGACGCGGACACGCGCGCCGGGGAGAAGGTGAACGCCTGATGGAGAAGTTCGAGACCGTGACGGGTGTGGCCGTCCCGCTGCGCCGTTCCAACGTGGACACCGACCAGATCATCCCGGCGGTGTTCCTCAAGCGCGTGACCAAGACCGGCTTCGAGGACGCCCTCTTCCACGGCTGGCGCCAGGACCCGGACTTCATCCTCAACCAGGACGCCTACCAGGGCGCGACCGTGCTCGTCGCCGGTCCCGACTTCGGCACCGGCTCCTCCCGGGAGCACGCCGTGTGGGCGCTGCGGGACTTCGGCTTCCGGGTCGTCCTGAGCCCCCGGTTCGCCGACATCTTCCGCGGCAATTCCGGCAAGCAGGGCCTGCTCGCCGGGCAGATCACGGAGGAGGACGCGGAGCGCCTCTGGGCGGCCATCGAAGCGCAGCCGGGAATAGCGGCGACGGTCGATCTGGTTGCCAAGACTGCGACGATCGGCGAGGTACAGGTGTCTTTCGACATCGACGATTACACTCGCTGGCGTTTGCTCGAAGGGCTGGACGACATCGCCCTCACCCTGCGTGATGAAGCGCGAATCTCCGAATACGAAAGCGGCCGTGCTGGTTGGCGGCCCAAGACCCTCCCGGTGAAACTTTGAACTCACTTCTTCAGGACGCTCAGGCAGCAGGAGCGCGCGTCGGCCTCAAGGGCGACCGCATCACGATCAACGGCGGCATCCCCCTCCGGGGCCGCATCGAGGTCCGCGGCGCCAAGAACTTCGTCACGAAGGCCATGGTCGCCGCCATCCTGGGCGAAGGCCCCAGCGTCCTGCGGAACGTGCCGGACATCAGCGACGTCCGCGTGGTGCGCGGTCTGCTCGAGGTGCACGGCGTCAAGGTGACCGACGGCGTCGCGGGTGAGCTGCTGCTCGACCCGAGCGCGGTCGAGACGGCCCACATGGCCGACATCGACGCGCACGCCGGGTCGAGCCGCATCCCGATCCTGTTCTGCGGCCCGCTCCTGCATCGCCTGGGCGAGGCGTTCATCCCCGATCTCGGCGGCTGCCGCATCGGCGACCGCCCGATCGACTACCACCTCGAGGTGCTGCGCCAGTTCGGGGCGGTCGTCGACAAGCTGCCGAGCGGCATCCGCATGAGCGCCCCGAACGGCCTCCACGGTGCCAAGCTCGAGCTGCCGTACCCGAGCGTCGGGGCGACGGAGCAGGTGCTGCTCACCGCTGTGCGCGCCGATGGCATCACCGAGCTCAAGGGCGCGGCGATCGAGCCCGAGATCATGGACCTCATCAACGTCCTGCAGAAGATGGGCGCGATCATCTCGGTCGACACCGATCGCGTGATCCGCATCGAGGGCGTCGCGAAGCTCGTCGGCTACAGCCACACCGCGCTGTTCGACCGGAACGAGGCCGCCAGCTGGGCGGCCGCCGCGCTCGCCACGGGCGGGGACGTCTACGTCGGAGGCGCCCGCCAGCCTGAGATGCTGACCTTCCTCAACGTCTTCCGCAAGGTCGGCGGCGCCTTCGAGATCCACGACGACGGCATCCGGTTCTTCCACCCGGGAGGACCGCTGAAGCCCGTCGTGATCGAGACCGACGTGCACCCCGGGTTCATGACCGACTGGCAGCAGCCGCTGGTGGTCGCTCTCGCGAAGGCGGAGGGGGTGTCGATCGTCCACGAGACGGTCTACGAGCAGCGCTTCGGCTTCACCGACGCGCTCATCGACATGGGTGCCAAGATCCAGGTGCACAAAGAGTGCCTCGGCGGCCACGCCTGCCGCTTCGGCCAGCGCAACTTCAACCACTCCGCGGTCATCATGGGCCCGACGGAGCTGAAGGGCGCCGACATCGAGGTCCCCGACCTGCGCGGCGGCTTCAGCCACCTGATCGCGGCGCTGACCGCGGAGGGCCGCTCGACCGTCAGCAACGTCGGCATCATCAGCCGCGGCTACGAGAACTTCATCACCAAGCTGGAGTTGCTCGGAGCGGACTTCGTCCTCGAAGGGTGACGGCACGGATAATAGGGATGTGTCCCATCCCGAAGATCCCGCCGTCCCGCGTCCCCCGGTGAAGCGTCAACGCTCCGAGAAGAGCCGTCCGTCGATCTTCTGGGTCCTGGCGTTCCTCATCGTGCCGCTGGGCAGTCTGCTCGCGCGGTTCCGTATCGCGGACGGAGCGAAGCTGCCGCGTCACGGCGCGTTCATCGTCGCTCCGAACCACTACAGCGAGATCGACCCGGTGATGATGGGGATGGTGCTGTGGCGGCTCGGCCGGCTGCCGCGCTTCCTCGCCAAGGACAGCCTGTTCCGCGTGCCCGTCGTCGGCTGGTTCCTGCGCAGGTCCGGTCAGGTGCCGGTCGCTCGTGGCGGAGCTGCCCGGGGCGCTGCGCCGCTCGACGCGGCGCAGAAGATCATCGACGAGGGGCGCATCGTCGTCGTCTACCCGGAGGGCTCGCTCACGCGTGACCCCGACATGTGGCCGATGCGCGGCAAGACCGGCGCCGCCCGGATGGCGCTGGAGCACGGCATCCCCGTGATCCCGATGGCGCACTGGGGCACGCAGCAGGTGATGGCGCGGTACTCGAAGAAGATCAGCTTCTTCCCGCGCAAGACGATCGACGTGAAGGTCGGCGACCCCGTCGACCTCTCGGCGTTCGAGGGGCGCAGCCTCGACTCCGCGACGCTGGCCGAGGCCACCGCGGTGATCATGGCGGCGATCACCGCCCTGCTCGAGGACCTCCGCGGCGAGAAGGCGCCCGCGCAGCGGTGGGACCCGTCGCAGCACAACCAGAAGGAGACCGGCCGCTTCGATGGCTAGCAAGGCTCGTACCGCACTGCCTCCCGCTCCCCGTCGGATCGCCGTTCTCGGCGCCGGCAGCTGGGGGACCACCTTCGCGAAGATCCTCGCCGACGGAGGGTCCGACGTCGTGCTCTGGGCGCGCCGTCCGGAGCTCGCGCGCGAGATCAACGAGGTCAAGCGCAACAGCGATTACCTCGAGGGCATCAATCTGCCGCGCAACCTGCGGGCGACGTCGAAGCTCGGAGAGGCGCTGCGCGACGCGGAAGTCGTGTTCGTCTCGATCCCGAGCCAGACGCTGCGGGAGAACCTCGCCGCCGTCCAGCCGTTCCTCGGCCCGTCCACGATCGTGGTGAGCCTCATGAAGGGCGTCGAGAAGAGCACCGGGTTGCGGATGAGCGAGGTGATCGCCCAGGCCCTCCCGATCGAGGCCGAGCGGATCGCTGTCGCCTCCGGCCCGAACCTCGCGCTCGAGATCGCGCGCGAGCAGCCGACCGCGGCCGTGGTCTCGTCGGTGAGCCTGGAGACGGCGCAGACGGTCGCGATGGCCGCCACCAACCGGTATTTCCGCAGCTTCGTGAACACCGACGTGATCGGCACGGAGTTCGGCGGCGTGCTGAAGAACCTCATCGCCGTCGCGATCGGCATCGTCGACGGTGTCGGCTACGGCGAGAACACCAAGGCCTCGATCATCACGCGCGGGCTGGTCGAGATGACCGACTTCGCCGTGGCGTACGGGGCGGAGGCCCAGACCCTCTCGGGGCTCGCGGGCCTCGGCGACCTGATCGCGACCTGCGAGTCGTCGCTCAGCCGCAACAACACCGCCGGGCGGCTGCTCGGCCAGGGCTACAGCTTCACCGACGTGGTGAAACAGATGAACCAGACGGCGGAGGGGCTGGCCTCGGTCGCCCCCGTGCTGAGCCTGGCGGAGGCGCGCGGCGTGGACATGCCGATCGTGCGGCAGGTGAGCCAGGTGCTCGCCGGAACGCTCGATCCGAAGGACATCGCGCCGCACCTCACGACGGACTCGGACGAGCCGCAAGGCGAAAGGACGACGGATGACGGACACGGCCGCAGTGGCTCTTCTCTTCGGGGGGCGTTCAAGCGAGCATTCGATCAGCTGCGCAACGGCGGCCGGGGTCCTCGCGGCGATCGACCGTAGCGCCTACCGCGTCATCCCGATCGGGATCACGCACGACGGCGCCTTCACCCTTCAGCCGGACGACGCCGAGCGGTTCGCGCTCGACGCGGAGGCGCTCCCCGAGGTCGAGGACAACGGCACCCGCGTGCACTGGCCAGAGAGCGCCACGACCCGCGAACTGACCGTCACGCATCCGGACGGCTCGGTGGAGTCCCTCGGCGACGTCGACATCGTGTTCCCGATCCTGCACGGTCCGTGGGGCGAGGACGGCACGGTGCAGGGCCTGCTCGAGCTGGTCGGCCTGCCCTACGTGGGCAGCGGCGTTCTCGCCAGCGCGCTCGGGATGGACAAGCACTTCACGAAGACCGTCCTGCTGCAGGCGGGCATCCCTGTCGCCCCGTGGCAGACCGTGACCGCTCACCGGTGGGGCGCCGCTCCGGAGGCCGTCGAGGCCGAAGCCCGTGACCTCGGGCTTCCCGCGTTCGTCAAGCCGGCGCGGGCGGGGTCGAGCGTCGGCGTGACGAAGGTCAAGGACTGGTCGGAGCTCGCCGCCGCCATCGAGGTCGCCCTCGCCGAAGACGACCGGGTGCTGATCGAGTCGGCCGTCGTCGGCCGTGAGGTGGAGATCGCCGTGCTCGGCGGCCGACCGGGGGAGGCTGCGCGTGCGTCCGTCGCGGGCGAGGTCGTCGTCTCCGGGCGCGACTTCTACGACTTCGCAGCGAAGTACCTCGACGCCCCCGGGATCGACCTGGTCTGCCCGGCCGACCTGAGCGCGGCCGAGCTCTCCGACATGACCGATCTCGCCGTGCGCGCGTTCGACGCCATCGGGGGAGAGGGCCTGGCGCGCGTGGACTTCTTCCTGACTGCGGACGGTTTCGTCGTCAACGAGATCAATACGATGCCGGGCTTCACTCCGATCTCGATGTTCCCGCGCTGCTGGCAGGAGTCGGGGCTGTCGTACCCGGATCTGATCGACGAGCTCATCCAGGTGGCGCTGGCGCGCGCGGCGGCCTGAGCGCCCCGCGCTGCGGTTCGGGACGAACGCTGCGCGGCGCGCGACCGCGGATGTCCCGTGCGACCGCGGTCGCTGCCGTGCGGCGCGCGGGTGGCCTGGCGCGCTGCGGTTCGGGACGAACGCTGCGCGGCGCGCGACCGCGTTCGTCCCGCGCGACCGCGTTCGTCCCGCGCGACCGCGGTCGTCCGGCGGGGCGGCGGATGCCGCTCAGCGGGTGGGCGTGGGCGTCGGCGTCGGCGTGGACCCGTCGGTCGCGCCGTCCCTTGGGGTGAGGCTCGTGTCGAGCGTCGACAGGCACTGCTTGGTCTGCTTGACCGTCGAGACGGCGGAGGCGAACTCGGGCAGCACCGACGAGTCGGACACGCCGGCCACGTGGTCGATCACGACCTCCGTCGCGGGGGTGCGGCCGAAGGTCTGATAGACGATCGTCTTGGCGGTCGGGTCCGTCATCAGCACCCAGTCCACGCCGTTGACGTTGACGCACGGCTGGGTGGTCGGCCCGATGTCGGGGACGCCGCAGCGCAGGATGACCGCTGCGGGGTCGCCCCACGCACCGGTGGCCTGCGCGTCCGTCACGCGCTTGTCCTTGTCTGCGACCGTGTCGGGCAGGCGCACGCTGATCTCGGCGCAGCCGGGGTCGTTGGCGTCGGCGCCCGGGTCGAGCGAGACGGTGGGCGCGCATCCGGTCAGGGCGAGCGCGATGGCTCCTGCAGCGAGGACGGAGGCGAGGGCGGTGCGGCGGACGGTCACGATGATTCAGGCTAGCGTTTCCAGACATGGGAATGTCTGAGAGCACGGCGGCCGGCGCGACGATCGGAGAGGTCTCCGAGCGGGAGGCGCTGCGCCGCATCTTCCCCCGCCTCCCCGGGTCGTCGGCCACCGTGGTCGGCCCCGGCGACGACGCGGCCGTGCTCGCCGCCCCCGACGGCCGGTACGTCGTCACGACCGACATGATGGTCCACGGCCCGGATTTCCGGCTCGCCTGGTCGTCGCCGGAGGATCTCGGCTGGAAGGCCGCCGCCACCAATCTCTCCGATGTCGCCGCGATGGGCGCCGTCCCGACCGCGCTGGTGGTGGCCATCGCGGCTCCGGCCGACACTCCCGTCGCCGACCTCGAGGCCATCGCGGACGGCTTCCGCCTGGCGTGCGAGGCACTCGCCCCGGGCTGCGGAGTCGTCGGCGGCGACCTGTCGGTATCGGAGACGCTGACCTTCGCCGTGACCGCCTTCGGCGACCTCGAGGGGCGCGCTCCGGTGCTGCGCAGCGGGGCGCGGCCCGGAGACGTGGTCGCGGTGTCCGGGAGGCTGGGAGCGGCCGCTGCGGGACTCCGTCTGCTCTTCGACGAGGCCGTCGATGCGTCCGGAGTGCCCGACCGCGATCGGTTCGCGGCCGTCGTGGCCGCGCATCCCGACGCCGTCCGTGCGCAGCTGCGGCCGGAGCCTCCCGTCGCCGACGGCCCCCGCGCTGCGGACGCGGGCGCGACCGCCATGCTCGACCTCTCCGACGGCCTGGCGCTCGACGCCCGGCGGGTGGCCGAGGCCAGCGGTGTCGCGATCGATCTCGACCCCGGTCTGCTCGGTGACGACCCGCGCGCCGCCCTCACCGGGGGAGAGGACCACGGCCTGTTCGCCGCCTTCCCGGCCGGCGCAGCGCTTCCCGGCGGCTTCCGCCGGATCGGCGCGGTGCGCGACGGCAGCGGCCTGCTGGTCGCCGGCCGCCCCTTCGACGAGCGCGGCGGCTGGGACCCGTACCTCGAGTGGGACGGCGCAGCCGGCTGACCGCGTCCGCGCGATCACGTTCAGGGGTCGCATCCTGCCGCTCAGCCGGCCGCATTGCGGCAGTTCGCGACCCCGCGATGCTCGCGGGGGGAGGGGGCGTCAGTGCGCGGTGCGGGTCAGCCAGAACAGCGCGGTCTCGCCGTAGTCCTTGCGGCGCGTGAGCTCCAGCCCGTCCGGGAGGGCGGGCTCGCCGGTGCGGGTGCTGCGCTCGACGCAGACGGTGGCGCCGGGCACGAGAAGAGGGACGAGCGCGGTCAGCACGTCCAGCAGCTCGGCATCGCCCACATCGTAGGGCGGATCGACGAACACGAGGTCGAACGGGCCGGCAGCGCCGGAGAGGTACGACTGCACGCTGGTGGCCCGGACGTCGACGGTCGGGCGCGCGGACGCGGGGGCGGCCTTCGTCACGGCCGCGGCGTTGCGGCGGCAGATCTGCGCGGCCGCGGCACCCCGCTCCACGAGGACGACGGAGGAGGCGCCCCGGCTGGCGGCCTCGAGACCGAGGGCGCCCGAGCCGGCGAACAGGTCGAGCACCCGCGCGCCGTGCACCTCGCCGCGCGCGTCGAGCGCCGAGAAGGCGGCCTCGCGCACGCGGTCGCTCGTCGGGCGGGTGCCGCTCTTCGGCACCTGGAGGGTGAGGGAGCCGGCGAAACCGGAGACGATGCGGGTCATGGCACACCGAGCCTAGCGGCACGGGATACCACCATCGCGCACTGGTCTTCGCCGGGCGACGGCACCAAGATAGGGGCCATGGTGGAGCGCCTCGAACAACCCGAGCTCGACGCGTTGTGGGACGTCGACGACCCGGTCGGCTCGGCGGAGCGGATCGCGGCGGCGGCGTCGCGACCCGACCGCCCCGAGCTGGTCCGTGCTGAGCTGCAGACCCAGCGGGCGCGCGCGTTCGGCCTGCAGGGCCGTTTCGCCGAGGCGGACGCCCTGCTGGCGTCACTGGAGCCTGCCACGGGCATCCTCCACGTGCGGATCGTGCTGGAACGCGGGCGCCTGCTCAACACCGAGGGACGCCATGCCGAGGCGGTCGAGATGTTCCAGGAGGCGGTGCAGGCCGCCCGGCGGGAGGGTGACGTCTTCCTGGCCGTCGACGCCGCGCACATGCTCGCGATCGCCGATCCCGCGCGCGGCGAGCAGTGGACGGAGGAGGCCGACGCCGAGCTGGCCGCGACGACGGATCCGCGCATCCTCCGCTGGCGCGTCGCGCTCCGCAGCAACCGCGGCTGGTCGTTGCTGGAGGAGGGGGACGCGGAAGCCGCTCTGCGCGAGTTCGACCGGGCTCTGGAGGCCGCTGTCGAGTACGGGACCCCCGATCAGCGGTTCGCCGCGCGCTGGGCGGTCGCCCGTGCGCTCCGCAGCGCCGGTCGCGCGGAGGAGGCGCTCGAGCTGCAGCGACGACTCGCCGAGGAGCGTCCCGAGGATCCGTATGTCGTCGCCGAGCTCGCCGCGCTGACGGGGGCAGCGCCTACGATCGAACCATGACCAACGCCTCCGCCCCGGCTGCCGAGGGCGCGATCACGCTCGACTCGCGGCTCGCCGGCGTGCTCGGGGGGCGCACGGCCTCCGCGTTCGAGAAGGCGTTCGGGATGCGCACCGTGGGCGACCTCCTGCATCACTTCCCGCGCCGGTACGCACGCCGTGGCGAGCTGACGGCGCTCGCCAATCTGCCGCTGGACGAGAACGTCACGATCATCGCCGAGGTGCTCCGCGTGCAAGAGCGGTCCATGCGAGCGCGCCGGGGGTCGATCCTCGAGGTGAAGATCTCCGATGGCGAAGGGATCCTGACGCTGACGTTCTTCAACCAGTCCTGGCGCTCGAAGGACCTCGTGCCGGGCGTGCGCGGCATCTTCGCAGGCAAGGTCTCTGCCTACCGCGGCGCGCTCCAGCTGGCGCACCCCGACTACGAGCTCTTCGAGCCCGACTCCGAGAACGCGGTGGCACCCGGCAGCTCCGCCGCGACGTCGTGGGCGCAGACGCCCATCCCGATCTACCCGGCGACCGGCACGGTCGCGAGCTGGCAGGTGCAGAAGGCCGTCGAACTCGCGCTCGACGCCCTGGACACCGCGCCCGACCCCGTGCCCGCCTCCATCGCGGCCGAACGCGGTCTGCTGTCGTACCGCGACGCGCTCGAGGGCATCCACCGTCCGCAGAAGGACGCGCAGTGGCAGCGGGCTCGCGACGCCCTGCGCTTCCAGGAGGCGTTCGTCCTGCAGGCGGCGCTGCTGCAGCAACGCGCCGCGGCGCGCACGGTCCCGTCGACGCCGCGGCGCGCCGAGCCCGGAGGCCTGCTCGAACGTTTCGATGCGGCCCTGCCGTTCTCGCTGACGGACGACCAGGCCCTGGTCGGCGCCGAGATCGGCTCCGACCTGGCCGGAACCGCTGCCATGCACCGGCTGGTGCAGGGCGAGGTCGGCTCCGGCAAGACGCTCGTCGCGCTGCGGGCGATGCTCGCCGTCGCCGACTCGGGCGGCCAGTCCGCGCTGCTCGCCCCGACCGAGGTGCTCGCGGCGCAGCACCTGCGGTCGATCGCGGCGATGCTCGGCCCCGACCTCTCCGCGCAGCTCATGCCCACCCTGCTCACCGGGCAGCTGAGCGCCGCGGAGCGCAAGCGCGCACTGCTGCGCACCGTCTCCGGCCAGGCGCGCATCGTGATCGGCACCCACGCGCTGCTCGGCGACGCGGTGACCTTCTTCGACCTCGGGCTCGTCGTCGTCGACGAGCAGCACCGGTTCGGCGTCGAGCAGCGGGAGGCGCTGCGGGCGAAGGGCGGGACGCCCCCGCACGTGCTCGTGCTGACCGCCACGCCCATCCCGCGCACGGTCGCCATGACGGTCTTCGGCGACCTCGACGTGTCGACGATCGCCCAGCTTCCCGCCGGTCGCCAGGGCATCGAGAGCTTCGTCGTGCCCCTGGCCGATCGTCCCGGCTGGGAGCGGCGCATCTGGGAGCGGGCGTCCGAGGAGATCGCGAAGGGCCGCCAGGTGTTCGTGGTGTGCCCGGCGATCAGCGGTAAGGATGTCGAGGACGACGGAGGCGAGCGGGAGGAGCCCGAGGACGCCGCGGACGACGGAGCGCCGCGCGCGGTCGCCACGGTCGAGTCGGTGGCGGCGCAGGTGCGCGCCGATCCGCTCTTCGCCCGGTCCCGCGTCGGCGTGCTGCACGGCAGGCTCGCGAGCGACGCGAAGGACGAGGTGATGCGCGCCTTCGCGTCCGGCGACATCGACATCCTCATCGCCACGACGGTGATCGAGGTGGGCGTCAACGTGCCGAACGCCTCCGCCATGGTCGTGCTCGACGCCGACCGGTTCGGCGTCTCTCAGCTCCACCAGCTGCGCGGCCGGGTCGGCCGGGGCGAGATCCCGGGACTCTGCCTGCTGGTGACGTCGGCCGAGGAGGGATCGCTGGCGCGCGAGCGGGTGGAGGCGGTGGCGGCGACGCTCGACGGCTTCGAGCTGGCCAACGTCGACCTCGAGCTGCGACGAGAGGGCGACGTGCTCGGCAGCCGGCAGTCCGGCGGCCGGTCGTCCCTGCGGCTGCTGCGGGTCGCGGCCGACGGCGACCTGATCCAGGAGGCGCGCGTCGCCGCGGCGGAGACCCTCGACGCCGAGGGCGGCCTGGCGGCGGTCCCCGCCCTGCAGGCCGCGCTGGCCAGGAGGCTCGACGAGGCGGAGCGCGCCTACCTCGGCAAGTCGTGACAAGGTAACGGATTCACAACGAAATGCCGGGTACCGCGGGATAGTCTGGTGCCCTATGAACAGGATCGCCGTAGTCCCTGGATCGTTCGACCCGGTCACCCTCGGTCACCTCGATGTGATCGAACGCGCCGCCCGGCTCTGGGACGAAGTCCACGTCGTGGTGGTCCACAACCCGGACAAGTCGGCTCTGCTGCCCATCGCGCAGCGGGTCTCGCTGCTGGAGAAGTCGATCGAGGAGGCCGGGATCACCGGCAACGTCATCGTCGCCTCCTGGTCGATGGGGCTGCTGGTCGACTACTGCACGGACGTGGGGGCGCACGTGCTCGTCAAGGGGATCCGTTCGCAGGTGGACGTCGCATACGAGACGCCGATGGCGATCGTGAACCGCCACCTCGCCGATGTCGAGACGGTGTTCCTGCTCCCCAACCCCGCCAACGCGCACGTCTCCAGCTCCCTGGTGCGTCAGGTCTCGGCGCTGGGCGGCGACGTGAGTCCGTACGTCCCGCCCGCGGTCTTCGAACTGCTGTCATCGAGATGAGAGTGCAGGAGCCATGAACAGCTACGCGACGCGCCAGCCCACGGAACCCTCGCTCGCACCGGAGGAGGAGGCGGGCCGCGCCGCAGCGGGCATGGATCTGGCGGAGCTCCGTCGCGCCGCCGAGCAGATCACCGTGAACGTCGAGTCGGTCATCGACGGCAAGCACGACGCCGTGCGAACCGCGCTGGTGGTGCTGCTCGCGGAGGGCCACCTCCTGATCGAGGATGTGCCCGGCGTCGGCAAGACGATGCTGGCGAAGTCGCTGGCGAAGTCGGTCGACTGCACCGTGAGCCGCATCCAGTTCACCCCCGACCTCCTGCCGAGCGACGTCACCGGCGTCTCGGTCTACAACCAGGTGGAGCGCCGCTTCGAGTTCAAGCCGGGCGCGATCTTCGCGAACATCGTCATCGGCGACGAGATCAACCGTGCGAGCCCCAAGACGCAGTCGGCGCTGCTGGAGTGCATGGAGGAGCGGCAGGTCACGGTCGATGGCTCGACCTATCCGCTCGCCGCCCCGTTCATCGTCGTCGCGACCCAGAACCCGGTGGAGATGGAGGGCACGTACGCCCTCCCCGAGGCGCAGCGCGACCGGTTCATGGCCCGCATCGCGATGGGCTATCCGGATGAGGAGTCCGAGCTCGCGATGCTCACGACGCGTGACACGTCGAGCCCGCTCTCGCGGATCGGCCCGGTGGTGACGTCGGAGCAGCTGCGCTCCATGATGACGACCGCGCGCAGCGTGTTCGCGTCCGCCCCGGTGAAGCAGTACGCCGTCGATCTGGTGCGCGCGACCCGGGAGGATCGCGACCTGCGCTTGGGGGCGAGCCCGCGCGCGACGCTGCAGCTGATCCGGGCGGCGAAAGCCCTGGCGGCACTGGACGGACGCGACTTCGTGCTTCCCGACGACGTCGACTCCCTCGCCGTGCCGGTGCTCGGTCACCGTCTCCTGCCCACGAGTCGCGCGCTGGGACATCACCACGAGAGCGCGCCCGTCATCGCCGACATCGTCCGGCGCATCGTCGCCTCCACGCCTGTGCCGGTCGGCTCCGGCGCGATCGGCTCGGGCGGCCGCTAACGTGCCGGGCCGCGGCCGGGCGTCCAGCCCGCTGACGAAGCCGCGGCCGACCGCGCGCGGCTGGACGCTGGGCGGGGTCGGCGTGGCCGCCCTGATCGCCTCCGCCCTGCTCGGGAGGACGGACGTGCTCTTCGTCGGCGTCTTCCTGACGGTCCTGCCGCTCGCCGCGATGATCTCCGTCACCTGGGACCGGCCGCGGCTGGGAGTCACTCGCAGCTTCCACCCCGATGTGGTCGCGGTGGGGGAGACCACCACCATCGTCACGACCGCTCGCAATCTGAGCGGCCGGCCGAGTCCCGCCGCCCGCTGGCGGGAGTTCGCCCCCGCAGGCATAGACGTGCAGGGGCGCGCGCCGTTCCCACGCCTCGGCCCGCACGACGCGCGCGATCTCCAGGGCCGAGACACGACCGTGCTGCGACAGGAGGTGCTGGCCGAGAAGCGCGGTTCCCACCCGGTCGGCCCGCTCGTGATCAGCCGCACCGATCCGTTCGGCATCGCCTACGCCGAGTACGCGCTCGGGCAGCCGCGCGCGCTCCTGGTCACGCCGCGGGTCGTACCGCTCGCCCACGGCGAGCTGGACGTCGCACACAGCGAGGGCACCGAGCACGAGCTGCTGCGCCACAGCATCCCGAGCGCCGACGAGCTGATCGCGCGCGAGTACCGCCCCGGCGATCCGCTGCGACGGGTGCACTGGCGGGCGACGGCGCGTCACGACAAGCTGATGGTGCGCCAGGAGGAGCAGCGCAGCAACCCCGAGGCGTGGCTGCTGCTGGACACCCGCGACGGTCTCGCCGACGAGGCCGCGTTCGAGGCGCAGATCGATCTGATGGCTTCGGTCGGGGTCCACCTGCTCGACGAGGGATTCGCCGTGAGCGTCGTCGAGACGGCGGAGCGTCAGCTGACCGGACGCAGTGGTGCCGGTCGTACCGGGACGCTCGGCGCCACCAGCCCGACGTTCGATCTCAGCGGTTCCGATCGCCTCCTGCTGGCCGACCTCGCCGGCGTCGAGCCGGGCGTCTCCCCGCGCGACGACGCCGTGGCCGAGCTCGCGACCGGCCTCCGCCGCGCGGGGCGGTCGGTTCCGGTGTTCGCGTTCCTCCTCGGCGGCACGGCCGAGCTCGGCTCGCTGGCCGCGCTCCGGTCGATGGGCGACCCGGCGGTGGCGTTCCTGGCCGCCTCGACGCCACCAGAGGTGGAGGAGTTGCTCGCCGACGCGGGGTGGCTCTGCGTCGCGTGCGCGCCCGGCGAGGACGCCGCCACCAGCTGGCAGCGCGCGCTGGCCCGGCAGCGGGCGGTGACGCATGGTTAGCGAGTCCATCCCCGTCGCCGTGCCGAGGCTTGTCCGGAGGCGCGTGGGCTACTGGAGACTCACCGGCGCGATGCTGCTCCAGACGCTCGCCGCGAGCGTGGCGCTGGTCGGACTGATCCAGGGGGCCGGCTGGTGGTTCGCCCTCATGCTGACCTCGTCGCTCCTGCTCGTCGCCGGGGCCGGCCTTCGCACGGCGGGCGTGCACCGCGGGATCGTGCCGGTGCTCGAGCTCGTCCTCGGCGCGATGGTGATGACGGCGGCGTTCGGCGGCGGGACAGGGCTGCTCGCCATCATCCCGACGCCGGCGACGTTCGCCCACTGGGGCGGCCTCCTGCAGCAGGCGATGCTCTCGATCTACCAGCAGGGGACTCCCGCGGAGAGCCTGCCGGAGTTCCTGTTCCTCGTCGTCGGTGGCGCGGCGCTGATCGCCGTCGTCCTGGACACGCTGGCCGTGGCCGTCCGCGCACCCGCGTTCACCGCGGTCGGCGTCGGCGCGGTGCTCGTCGTGCCGGGCGCGCTGCTCGGCGACGGCCTGGACCCCAGCGCCCTCGCCCTCTCCGCCATCGCCTACCTGTGGTTGCTGCGCGCCGACGTGCGCACCCGCCGTCCGGGCTCCCCGCGGCCGGGCGCAGCGCTCGCGGTCGGCGCCTCCGCGACGCTCGTGGCGGTGCTGCTCGCCGCGACCGCACCGGGCTTCGACCGCGGCGGCGCCGCCTCGTTCACCGCCGGCGGCATCAACATCGGCGGCACCGTCACGCCGCTCATCGACCTCGGCAAGGACCTCCGTCGGCCCACCGCCGTGCGCGCGCTGACGTACACGACGAGCGCGGCCACCGGGCAGTACCTGAAACTCGCGTCGCTCGACCAGTTCACGGGGTCGGTGTGGAAGCATCGCGAGCGCGACACCAAGCGCCTCGCCGAGGGGACGCCGATCGGCCCGGTCGCCGGGCTCTCCGACCAGGTGCCGACGTCGAAGATCACCACGACCGTGAAGATCGACAACATGCAGAGCCGGTGGCTGCCCGTCCCCTCGCCCGTGCAGTCCGTGAAAGGGCTCGCCGGCACCTGGTCGTGGGATCCGGACGATCTCACGATCGGGGGGATCAACGCCACCACCAGGGACCAGGACTACACCGTCACCAGTCTGCTCGTGCAGCCGACGGCGGACCAGCTCAAGGCGGCGGGCGGTTTCGTGCCCGAGGACGTGCAGCGCGACCTGTTCCTGCCTCCGAACCTGCCGTCGATCATCGCGAAGACGGCGGTCGCCGCGACGGAGGGGGCCACGTCGGAGTACGAGCAGGCCGTCGCTCTGCAGGACTACTTCCGCGACAACGGGTTCGTCTACTCGACGCAGACACCGCTCAAGCAGGGCTACGACGGGGACGGCGCCCGCGTGATCGCCGCGTTCCTGGAGGCGAAGAGCGGCTACTGCGTCCACTTCGCGTCGGCGATGGCCCTGATGGCGCGCTCGCTCGGGATCCCGTCCCGTGTCGCCGAGGGCTATCTGCCCGGCGCGAGCGGCGGAGGCACAGCCACCGACCCCGGGCAGTACACCGTGACCAGCGACGACCTCCACGCCTGGCCGGAGCTCTACTTCGCGGGCGTCGGCTGGGTGCCGTTCGAGCCGACCGTGGGCCGGGGGACCATCCCGAGCTACACCCGTCCCGAAACGGCCGCTGCCGTCCCGACGACGGCGCCGAGCTCCGGCACCACGACCGCGCCGAAGCGGATCGTGCCGACGGATCCGGCCCAGATCGCGGGAGCGGCCGGCACCACGCCCCCGTCTCCGCTGCAGCCCGTGCTCTCCGGACTCGGCGTGGCCCTCCTCGTCGTCCTCGTGCTGCTGACACCGGCCGTCGCGCGCCGCGTGCGTCGTCGGCATCGGCTGAGACGCCTGGCCGAGGCCTCGGGCGGGGCATCCGTCGTCTGGGCCGAGCTGCGCGACACCGCGCGCGACCTCGGCTGGTCGGCTCCCGAGACCGAGACACCGCGCGCCTTCGCCCGGCGCATCGCCGATCAGGTGGCGGGGACGGTGGGGGAGGAGGCCGTGCTGCGACTGCTCGAGGTGCGTGAACGTGACGCGTACGGGCCTCCCGTCCGCGGCGCGACGGTCGGCCTGCGCGACGATCTCGTGCGGGTGCTGGACGCGCTCGAGTCCCGTGCGGGCCGGGGCAGACGCGTGCGGGCCCTGCTCCTGCCTGTGTCATTGCTGCCAGCAGGCTGGCCGATCGCTGCGAGTCCCGGAGGCGCCGCGTAGAATTGTCGTCCGTGACCACGTTCAAGAAGACCCCGTACACCGTCAACGTGTACGACCTCATGCGCCGGCCTGGTGCGATGCGCGAGCAGGAGCTGGCGATCCCGGTGCGCGAGAAGCTCGGCGAGGGGCTGATCTCGGTGCCCGAAGGTGCGATGCTCGATCTCGACCTGCGCCTGGAGTCCGTGCACGAGGGGATCCTGGTCAGCGCGGTGGCCTCGACCACCGCGACCGGCGTGTGCGGTCGCTGCCTGATCGACATCGAAGGGCCCGTCGAAGTCGATTTCCAGGAACTTTTCGCGTATCCTTCTGGAGAAGCTTTCGATTATGAGGTTCACGACGACCACGTGGATCTTGAACCTCTGATCAGAGATGCGGTAGTGCTGGCACTGCCGTTTCAGCCGGTGTGCCGGCCGGACTGCCCGGGTCTCGACCCCGAGACGGGCGAGCGGCTGGCGGATGTACCGGACCGGGAGCCCACCCAGACCGTCGATCCTCGTTGGTCTGCGCTCGCGGGTTTCCAGGCTTCCGACACCGATGAATCCACCCCGTCCAGCGGGAACACAGAAGAGAGATAGTCATGGCCGTTCCGAAGCGGAAGCAGTCTCGCGCCAACACCCGCGCCCGTCGTTCGCAGTGGAAGGCCGAGGTCCCCACTCTCGTCAAGACCGTCGAGGGTGGCAAGGTCACCTACAGCCTTCCCCACCGCGCCAAGGTGGTCGAGGACTCCGCAGGCACCGCCCTGTTCCTCGAGTACAAGGGCCGCAAGGTCGCAGACGTCTGATCGTCCCTCAGCAATGAGAGGGCACGGTCCGGCCGGGGAGAACCCCGACCGCACTGCACTCATCGAGAAGCTCGGAGTCGATATCGACCCCGAGCTTCTCGGGCTTGCGCTCACCCATCGCTCGTACGCGTACGAGCACGGCGGCATCCCGAACAACGAGCGCCTCGAGTTCTTGGGCGACTCGATCCTCGGCCAGGCCGTCACGGTCAAGCTGTTCCGCGAGAACCCGGACCTCGACGAGGGCGAGCTCGCCAAGCGACGTGCCAGCCTGGTGAGCTCGGTGGCCCTCGCAGAGGTCGCCCGGGCCATCGGGCTGGGGGAGTACCTGCTGCTCGGTCGCGGCGAGAACCAGAGTGGCGGCCGTGACAAGGCGTCCATCCTGGCCGACACGGTCGAGGCGATCATCGGGGCCGCCTACCTCGACGCCGGCGGCACCGAGGCGACGGCTCTCGTGCTGCGACTGATCGAGCCGCTGCTCGGCGACCCGGATCGCTTCGGGGCCGCCATGGACCCGAAGACGAGCCTCCAGGAGGCGGCGGCGCACCGCGGGGCCGGCCTTCCGGTCTACACGGTCACCAGCACCGGCCCCGACCACTCGAAGATGTTCCACGCCTCCGTCGCGGTCGGCGATCTGGTCACCGCCGACGGCGAGGGCACCAGCAAGAAGCAGGCCGAGATGGCCGCCGCGCTCAACGCGTGGACCGAGCTGACCAGCCGTCGTGCCCGAGCTCCCCGAGGTTGAGGTCGTGCGTGCCGGTCTGGCCCCCGCGGTCTCCGGTGCGACGATCCTCGGCGTGGAGGTGCTCGAACCGCGCTCCCTCAAGCGGCACGACCCGCTCGGCGGTGCGTTCGAGGCACTCCTCACCGGCCGTGTGATGCGCACGCCGGCCCGGCGAGGCAAGTTCCTCTGGATCCCGCTGGACGGCGAGCCCCGGCAGGCGATCGTCGCCCACCTCGGGATGAGCGGCCAGATCCTCCTGCGCGATCCCGGGGCAGTCGAAGCCGGCCTGCTGCGCATCCGGCTCCACATCGAGACGCCCCCGCAGCCCGACGGCGCCCGCCGTGAGCTCTGGGTCCACTTCGTCGATCAGCGCATCTTCGGCTCGATGGCGGTCGACGCGCTCGTCCCCACCGCGGACGGCGCCCCCGCCGGTCTGGGCACCGACGACCCTCTGGTGCCCACGCAGGTCGCCCATATCGCCCGCGACCCGCTGGACCCGGCCTTCGACGACCGCGCGTTCGCCGCCGCCCTGTCCCGCAAGAAGACGGGCATCAAGCGCGCCCTGCTCGACCAGACGCTCGTGAGCGGCATCGGCAACATCTACGCCGACGAGGCGCTCTGGGCGGCCCGCATCCACTACGCCCAGGAGGCGTCCAGCCTGTCCGCAGTCCAGGTCCGCACCCTGCTCGCCGAGGTGCGGCACGTGCTCGAGAAGGCGCTGGCCGAGGGCGGCACCAGCTTCGACGCGCAGTACGTCAACGTCAACGGCAACTCCGGCTACTTCTCCCACTCCCTCAACGCCTACGGACAGCAGGGCAGGCCGTGCCCGCGCTGCGGGACGGCCATCGTGCGGGAGCGTTTCATGAACCGGTCGTCGCACTTCTGCCCGCGGTGCCAGCGGCTTCGCGGGAGCGGAGCCGCCTGACGGATCAGCACGCCTGCCGGACGACCTCGCGCGCGTGGCAGGATGGCGTGCATGGGATCGGACGAGAACCTGCCCCGCTACCGCCTCCTGACCGGCGTCGACGACGCGGCGTTCTGCGAACGCGTCAGTGCCGCGCTCGACCTCGGCTACGAGCTCCACGGTGGCCCTGCGCTCACCTGGAACGGTGCGACGGGCTATGTCGCCCAGGCCGTCGTCTGGCACAAGGACGGACCGACGCCCGCGAAGCCGCGTCCGGGCGCCTGACGGCGGCCCTTTTTCCCGGTCGGTAAAGTGGTCGGGTGAACATCGGCGATTTCGAGGTCCAGGCGATCACGGACGGGAGCGGTACAGAGCAGGCGGCGGAGATCATCTCGCGCTTCTCGGACGCGGAGGCGTGGCGTGGCCACCCGGAGGAGTTCGGGCACGACGGGCGCTGGACGTTCCCCGTCGGCGGGTTCCTGATCCGCGGCGGCGGCCGCCTGATCCTCGTGGACGCCGGAGTAGGACCGCTCGACGAGGGCGGCTATACCGGTGGCGGACTCCCGCAATCGCTGCGGGCGCACGGCGTCGAGCCCGCCCAGGTGACGGACGTGCTGTTCACCCATCTGCATTTCGACCACGTGGGCTGGGCCTCCGTGGAGGGCCGTGCTGCGTTCCCGCGCGCGACCTACCGGGCCCACCGGGCGGACTGGGAGCGGTTCGTCGACGGCCCGGACGCGGACGAGCGCGTCCGCCGCGTGCTCCTGCCGGTCGCGGAACGGTTCGAGCTGTTCGAGGGCGACTTCGACGTCGTGCCGGGCGTCGTCGCGCGCTGGACTCCGGGCCACACGCCCGGCTCGGTCGTGGTCGTCGTGGCCTCCCGCGGCGAGCGCGCGGTGTTGCTCGGCGACACCGTCCACTCGGTCGTGCAATTCGCGGAGGACGACTGGACGGTGGTGTGGGACGACGACCCTGTCGCCGCTTCCCGGATGCGGAACACCCTCGCCGATGAGGCCGCCGAGCGCGGGGATCTCGTCGTCGCCGCACACTTCCCGGCCCAGGCGTTCGGCAGGGTGGTGTCGTCGGCGGGCCGTCGGCGGGCCGTCGGCGCTTCGTGCGGTCGACGCGCTGAGCACGTCGGCTCGGACCGCTCGGCCTCACCCCAGCCGCTTCTGCCACGTCCCCGTCAGCGCGTGCGGGCGGAAGCCGAACGCGCGGTTGATCGCGATCATGGGGGCGTTCTCGTCGGCGTTCCAGGTGAGCAGACGGGTGATGTGCGGGGCGCATCGAGCGAGCTCGTGGATGTTGTGGAGCTTGACGAGGGTGCCGAGGCGGTGGCCGCGGTGGTCGGCCGCGACCAGGGTGTCGTACTGCTCCGCCTTCTCGCCGTCGGCGGGCACCGCGATCTCCGTGTAGGCGGCGAGGTCGCCGCTGGCCTCGCACTGGGCCGCCGTGACGAGCAGGGGTTCGCCGCGGGCGGCCAGTTCGCGCTCCTGCGCGCGCACGCGGTCGCCCGTCCAGGCTTCGCGGTCGAGCGCGATCCCGCTGTGGGGCACGTCGACCACCATGCGCTCCTTCAGCGCCGCGAAAGAGTCGAGCAGGTCGTCGGGCGCTGCACCGAACCAGGACACGACGCGGTAGCCGTCCGCCGTCGCGGCGGTGCTGGCCAGGGCGACCGCCCGCACCGGCGGCAGCGGCAGGACGAGCTCGCTCGAACGCTCGATCTGGCCGAGCCGGTAGCCGTGGCGCAGGGCGAACCGCACCCCGGGGTCCTCGGCAGGGAGGCCGGCGGAGCCGGCGGGGGCATGCACCCACGCCCCCTCTTCGGGCAGCGAGCGGACGGGATGCTCGGTGTAGGCGCTCACCACGGTGCGTCCGCCCTCGGCGGCGAGCTCTTCCCCGGCGGCGAGCAGGGCGGAGCCGATGCCGCGACTCCGCAGGGCCGGGACGACGTCGACGAGCAGGGAGACCGTCTCGGCGTCCTGGTCCAGCGGGAAGTCGGCCTCGACACGCCCGACGATCGCGCCCTCCTCGACGGCGACCAGCACGATCTTCTCGAGGTAGTCCTGCTCGCGCAGGCCGGCGAGCGCCTCCTCCGCGGTCTCGACGAAATCGTCGTCGCCCCACAGCTGGTACACGATCCCGTTGAGCACCCCGACGAGCTCTTCGAACGCGGCGGACTCCGGGGTCCCGAGCCGTTCGGGAGGCGTCAGACGGCGGATCTCCAGCCCGGACCACCTCCCCCTCACAGCAGCCCGGGCGACGTCGCGCGGGCCGAAAAAACTCACACTAGCCCGCCGGGCGTGCCGTGTGAAGTCGGACGTCCCGTTTGGTTTCGATCGTGTAAATCCCGCCCGCGGACCTGGTTGCAAAAGCTTGCGCAGCATGTAGTCTCAGCACACATATTCGTGGTGCGGCGCGGTAACTACGCCGCGTTCGTGACGCATTTCACGTCGAGAGGCAGAAGATGTTACGAAACAAAGTCACCATCGGTGCGGCCGTTGCAGTGTCGGTCGCACTGCTCCTCGCAGGGTGTGCCAACCAGCCGTCCAGCGGGGGATCGACCAGCGGGAGCTCCAAGGTCGACATTCCGGCGATCACCTCGATCGACACACCGAAGGACGCGGTCCTCCCCGCCGGAGACGGCAAGGCGACCTGCCCCGCGGGCCTGACGATCGGCTACGTCGGAGCGGAGACGGGCCCCAACGCCCAGCTCGGCATCAACATCTACAACGGCATCCAGCTCGCCATCGACCAGCACAACGAGGCGAACAAGGGCTGCCAGGTCGGCTTCAAGAAGTTCGACACCGAGGGCGACCCGAACAAGGCGACCGGCCCGGTCACCCAGGCCGTCAACGAGTCCGACATCGTCGGCGTGGTCGGCCTCCCGTTCTCGGGCGAGTCCAAGGCGACCGGAAACATCTTTCAGCAGCAGGGCCTGGTCCACATCACCCCGTCGGCCACCAACCCCGGCCTGACGGAGAACGGCTGGACGACCTTCTTCCGCGGCCTCGGCAATGACGCCGTGCAGGGCCCGGCGGCGGCGAAGTTCCTCACCGACCAGCTGAAGGCCAAGAAGGTCTACCTGGTCCAGGACGACTCCGACTACGGAATCGGCCTCGGAACCCAGACCTCGCAGGCGCTCGGCGACGCGCTCGTCGGCACCGACAAGGTGACCACCGGCCAGAAGGACTTCTCGGCGGTGATCTCCAAGATCATCAACGCGAAGCCCGACGCGGTCTACTACGCCGGGTACTACGCCGAAGGCGCCCCGTTCGACCAGCAGCTGGTCAACAAGGGCTTCACCGGCACGTTCGTCGGCCCGGACGGTGTGAAGGACGACCAGTTCATCAAGCTGGCCGGAGACGCGTCGAGCAACGCGTACTTCACCTGCCCCTGCATCCCGGGTGAGCTCATCCCCGACTTCGAGTCCGCCTACAAGAAGCTCGCGAACGCCGAGCCGGGCACCTACTCGATCGAGGGCTACGACGCCACCACCGTGCTGCTCGCGGGCATCGACAAGGGCAAGACGACCCGCGCCGACCTGCTCGACTGGGTGAAGAACTACGACGCCGACGGTCTGAGCAAGCACTACAAGTGGGACTCGAAGGGCGAGCTCCAGGCGCCGACCGTCTACGGCTACAAGGTCGAAGGCGGCAAGATCGTGCCGATCGGCACCATCGGATAGCGCGACACCGTGAGGATGCCGCGGGCCGCCGTGGCCCGCGGCATCCTTGCGTTTCGGCCCCTCATCCGCACATGCCCGGATCGCCGACGATCCGGCACTGAACCCTGGATGCACGAATGCTCGAACTGATCGCCCTCCATCCCGTCCTCGACAACTCCTGGATCAATTTCGACGTCGGCGCTCTCGTCCAGAACTTCTGGAGCGCCACCTTCGACGGCCTCACCTTCGGTGCCATCTACGGCCTGATCGCGGTCGGCTACACGCTGGTCTACGGCGTGCTCAACCTGATCAACTTCGCCCACTCCGAGGTGTTCATCGTCGGCGCGTACGGCGTCGTGATCACCCTCACCTCGCTGGGCTTCGGCCCCAGCGCCCCCAACCTCAGCCCCGCCGCGATCATCGGCGACCTCCTGCTGGCGCTCCTCGTCGGCATGGCGGCGTCGGCGTTCACCGCGTTCGTGCTGGAACGGGTGGCGTACCGGCCGCTGCGAAAACGGAACGCGCCCCGCCTCGTGTTCCTCATCACGGCGATCGGCGCCTCGTTCACGATCCAGTACCTGATCTTCCTGATCCGGGGCGCGAACGCGGAGCCGGCGGTGACGATGTTCATCCCGACACCGATCTTCGACGTGTTCGGGACGATCGTGAACAGCCAGCAGATCATCATCGTCGTGGCCTCCGTCCTCCTGATGGTCGCGACCGATCTCTTCATCCGCCGCACCCGCACCGGTCGCGGCATCCGCGCCGTCGCACAGGACGCCGACACCGCGACGTTGATGGGCGTCAACAAGGAGAAGATCATCGTCATCACGTTCGTGGTCGGCGGCGTCCTCGCCGGTGCCGCGGCCCTCTTCTACGTGATGCTGGTGCCCTCGGGCGTCATCTACAACGGCGGCTTCGTGCTCGGCGTGAAGGCGTTCGCCGCCGCCGTCCTGGGCGGCATTGGCAACGTGCGCGGCGCCCTCCTCGGCGGCCTGCTGCTGGGCGTGATCGGCAACTACGGCCAGATCCTGCTCGGCGACTCGCAGTGGACCGATGTCGTGGCGTTCGTGGTCCTCGTCCTGGTGCTCCTGGTGAAGCCCACCGGAATCCTGGGAACCTCGCTCGGAAGGAGCCGCGCATGAGCATGACCGAAGGTCCCAAGGTCCTGCCCGACGGCCGGTCGGAGCAGGCGGCGGATGCGATGGAGGCGGCCCGCGGCGGCCGGCGGGGGCCGTTCCAGCCGCTCCGCGACAGGTGGAACTCGCTCCCGCGCCCGATCCAGTGGCTGTGGCTGCTGATCGTGGTGGCGCTGGCGTACGCGCTGCCGTACCTCAACTTCTTCCCGCTCACCACCGAGCCAGGCAACGACTGGCCGCTCGCGTGCTTCGCGATGGCGACGTACGCGCTGGTCGCGGTCGGCCTCAACATCGTGGTCGGCTACGCCGGCCTCCTCGACCTCGGCTACGTCGCGTTCTTCGCGGTCGGGTCGTACACGGCCGCGATGCTGACCAGCCCGGACTCGCCGTTCCTGAAGATCCCGTACCTGTGGACCATCCCGGTCGCCATGGCGATCACGATGATCTTCGGCGTGATCCTCGGCGTGCCGACCCTCCGGCTCCGCGGCGACTACCTGGCGATCGTGACCCTCGGCTTCGGAGAGATCGTGCGCATCCTCGCGACGATCATCCCGGCCCTGAAGGGTCAGGTCGGTTTCCAGAACGTCGGGCACCCGCCGGGGGAGCAGGCGAACGGCATCCCGATCTTCTCGAACTCGAACGGCGTCCCCTGGTACTGGCTGACGCTCTCGATCATCATCATCGTGCTGCTGCTCGTCGGGAACCTGGAGCGCAGCCGGGTCGGACGGGCGTGGATCGCGATCCGCGAGGACGAGGACGCCGCCGAGATCATGGGCGTCCCGACGTTCAAGTACAAGGTGTGGGCGTTCGCCATCGGCGCCGGCGTCGGCGGCCTCTCCGGGGCCCTGTTCGCCGGGCAGGTCGGCTTCGTCAACAACCAGAAGTTCGATGTGCAGACCTCCATCCTGTTCCTCGCGGCCGTCGTGCTCGGCGGTGCGGGCAACAAGGTGGGCGCGATGATCGGCGGAGCGATCGTGGCGTACATCCCGCTGCGCTTCACGGCGATCGCGGACTACAAGTACCTCATCTTCGGCATCGCGCTCGTGCTCATCATGATCTTCCGCTCGCAGGGTCTGTTCCCGGCGCGGCAGAAGCTCCTGGCGTACGGCAGGCACGCGTACCGACGAGTCAGCGAGGCGGCGAAGGGAGGCGCACGATGACGGACGCGCAGAACCCCGGAGCGCCGGAGGAGGTGGCGCTCGGCGCCAACGAGGACGAGCTGGAGGCGGCGGGCGTCGATCTCGACGTCGCCGAGGCGGCGGCGCCCGACCGCGAGATCGCGGTCGAGGTCGGCGAGAACATCGTCGAGGTCCGCAACCTGACGGTCAAGTTCGGCGGCCTGCTCGCGCTCGACGACGTGTCGTTCGACATCCGGCGCGGCGAGATCCTCGGACTCATCGGCCCCAACGGCGCGGGGAAGACGACGTGCTTCAACGCGATGACCGGCGTCTACAAGCCGACCAGCGGGGATGTGCTGCTGGAGGGCCAGTCGATCAAGGGGCGCAAGCAGCACCAGATCACCCGGCTCGGACTGGCCCGCACCTTCCAGAACATCCGCCTCTTCGGTGAGATGACGGCGCTGGAGAACGTGGTCGTCGGCCTCGACGCGCGCCACCGCACGTCGGTCCCTGGAGCGCTGCTGCGCCTGCCGCGTCACACGCGGGAGGAGAAGTCGGCGATCGAGCGCGGGATGGCGCTGCTGGAGTTCGTCGGCATCGCCGACCTCGCCGGCACGCTCTCCCGACACCTCCCGTACGGCTACCAGCGCCGCCTCGAGATCGCGCGCGCACTCGCCACCGATCCGAAGGTGCTGTGCCTCGACGAGCCGGCGGCCGGCTTCAACCCGGCGGAGAAGGAGGAGCTGATGGACCTCATCCGCACCATCCGCGCCGACGGATACACCGTGCTCCTCATCGAGCACGACATGAAGCTGGTCATGGGAGTGACCGACCGGATCGTGGTGCTGGAGTTCGGCCGCAAGCTGGCGGACGACACGCCGGAGGCCATCCGGAACGACCCGCGCGTGATCGCCGCCTACCTCGGGGAGCCCGAAGATGACGTTGCTTGAGCTGAAGAACATCAGCGTGTCGTACGGCCGCATCGAGGCCATCCACGACATGTCCTTCTCGGTCGAGGAGGGGGAGATCGTGAGCCTCATCGGGGCGAACGGAGCGGGCAAGTCGACCACGATGAAGACGGTCTCCGGCATCCTCAACCCGACGAAGGGGTCGATCCTCTTCGACGGCGAGGACATCACGAAGATGAAGGCGCACATCCGTGTGGTGCGCGGCATCTCGCAGGCGCCGGAGGGCCGGGGCATCTTCCCCGGCATGACGGTGATGGAGAACCTCGACATGGGGGCGTTCGGCCGCAAGGACCGCAGCAACATGAGTGCCGACTTCGACCGGGTGTTCGGCCTGTTCCCGCGGCTCGCCGAGCGCAAGTCGCAGGCAGGGGGAACCATGTCCGGCGGCGAGCAGCAGATGCTCGCCATCGGCCGCGCGCTGATGTCGAACCCGCGTCTGCTGCTGCTCGACGAGCCGTCGATGGGGCTCGCGCCGCAGTTCATCCGCCAGATCTTCTCGATCATCACGGAGATCAACCAGCAGGGGACGACCGTGCTGCTGGTGGAGCAGAACGCCAATCAGGCGCTGGCCCGCGCGCACCGGGCGTTCGTGCTGGAGACCGGCAGCATCACCCACGCCGGAACCGGCAAGGAGCTCCTGGCAGACCCGGCGATCAAGGAGGCGTACCTGGGCGTCGCGTGAGCGCCCGCCGAGGGGCACGTCGTGGCCGCCATCCCGCGCGGATGAAGGCCACGACGTGCCCCTCGGCTGCGGGATGGCGGCGGCGCGTTACGGTAAATTCACCTGCGTGTATCTGAAGAGTCTGACGCTCAAGGGCT
This sequence comes from Leifsonia sp. LS1, assembly GCF_020521355.1. Lineage (NCBI taxonomy): Bacteria > Bacillati > Actinomycetota > Actinomycetes > Micrococcales > Microbacteriaceae > Leifsonia > Leifsonia sp. LS1. Next base: position 358,032 of record NZ_BPER01000002.1, on the reverse strand, counting down.
TCAAGTCGTTCGCTCAGCCGACGACGTTCGCCTTCGAGCCCGGCGTCACCTGCGTGGTGGGGCCGAACGGCTCCGGCAAGTCCAACGTCGTCGACGCGCTGGCCTGGGTGATGGGCGAGCAGGGCGCCAAGACCCTGCGCGGCGGCAAGATGGAGGACGTCATCTTCGCCGGCACCTCGACGCGCGGTCCGCTCGGGCGCGCGGAGGTGCAGCTCACCATCGACAACTCCGACGGCGCCCTGCCGATCGAGTACTCGGAGGTGACGATCTCGCGCACGCTGTTCCGCAACGGCGGCAGCGAGTACGCCATCAACGGCCAGTCGTGCCGGCTGCTCGACGTGCAGGAGCTGCTCAGCGACTCCGGCCTCGGGCGTGAGATGCACGTCATCGTCGGCCAGGGTCAGCTCGACGCCGTCTTGCGCGCGACCCCGGAGGAGCGCCGCGGTTTCATCGAGGAGGCCGCCGGCATCCTGAAGCACCGGCGCCGCAAGGAGAAGACCCTCCGCAAGCTCGACGCGATGCAGGCCAATCTGACGCGCCTCAGCGACCTCGCCGGCGAGGTGCGACGCCAGCTCAAGCCGCTCGGTCACCAGGCCGAGATCGCCCGTGAGGCGCAGTCCATCGCCGCGATCGTCCGCGACGCCCGGGCCCGCCTCCTCGCCGACGAGGTCGTCGGGCTCCGTCGCGTGCTCGACGACCACACGCGCTCGGAGGCCGAGCGGCACTCCGAGCAGATCGTGCTGCAGGAGCAGCTGGAGCAGAAGCAGCTGCGGCGCACCCGGCTGGAGCAGGCGCAGATCGGCGATGCGGTGGACGTGGCCCGCAGCACGGCCTTCGCACTCGAGCAGGTGCAGGACCGCCTGCGCTCCCTCTACACGCTCGCCACGCAGCGGCTCGCCCTGCTCGGCAGCCAGGCGGACGCGCCCGACGACGGCCCGCGGGTCAGCCCGCAGATGGTGCAGGACGCCCACGACGAGACCGAGCGTCTGCGCGGCGTGGTCGCCGCGGCAGAGGCCACCTGGACCGCAGCGCAGGCGGCGACGAAGGCGGCGCGCGAACGACTGGACGCCGTCGACGAGGAGATCGCCGCGCAGAGCGCCCTCGTCTCGCGCCACGACCTCGAGATCTCCCAGCTGAGCGGACAGGCCGAAGCGGCCGCCCAACGTCTCGCCGCCGTGCGCGGGGAGGTGCTGCGCCAGCAGAGCGCGCTCGACGCCGCATCCCAGCGCCTCGCCCAGGCGCAGCAGGCGTTCGACGAGCGCGAAGCCGAGGCCGAGGAGACGGACGCCGGGGAGGGCTCCCTCGACGAGGCGTACGAGCTCGCCCAGGCCGACGTGTTCGAGGCGGAGGGGGAGATCGAGCGGCTCCGCGAGGAACTCCACACGTTGGAGCGCGAGCGCGACGCCCTCGCCGCCCGCACCGGCGCCCTCTCGCTCGCCCTCGATCAGAAGGACGGATCCGCCGCTCTCGTCTCCGCACGGCTGGCGGGCGTGCGGGGGCTGGTGGCCGAGCACGTGCGTGTGCATCCCGGCTACGAGGCCGCCATCGCCGCGGCGCTCGGTTCGCTCTCCGACGCCGTCCTGGCCGACGACCGTTCCGCAGCGTTCGACGCCGTCGCCCATGCCGCCGCCGACGATCTGGGCCGCGTGGAGGTCGTCCTCGCCGACGCGCCGGTGCCGGAGGTCGATCTGAGCGGTGTCGACGGCGTGGTCCCCGCGCGGAGCGTCGTCGAGGCTCCCGGCGGCATCCTCGGCGTCCTCGCTTATACGGCCGTGGCGGACGACCTCGACGCCGCGCGCGCTGCCGCCGACGCGTTCGCCGCCCGCGACCTCGGCGGTCCCGTCACGCTCATCACGCGGGCCGGGGACGTGCTCACCCGGTACGTGCTCCGCGGCGGCTCGGGTGCCAAGCAGAGCCGCATCGAGCTCATCGCCGAGCGTGACGCGGCGGCGGACCGGCTGGGAGAGGTGACCTCCCTGATCGAACGCGCCGGCTTCGCGCTCGCGGAGCAGCGGGGCGTCGTCCAGGTCGCCAAGGAGCAGTCGCAGGCGGCACTGGCCTCCCTGCGGGAGTTCGACGCTCAGCTGGCCGCACGCACCGAACAGCTGAACCGCGTGAAGGTGCAGCTCGAGGCGGCGCTGGCGGAGTCCGAGCGGCATGGTCGTGCCCACGAGCAGGCCGCCGAGCGCGTCGCGGAGGCGGAGGCCGCCGCCGAGAAGGCGAAGGCCGAGCTGGAGTCGGCGCGTTCGCGCCCGCGGCCCATCCTCGACGTCAGCGCGCGCGACACGCTCTCCGCCGAGCTCGACAGCGCGCGGGAGGCCGAGGTCGAGGCACGGCTCGGCGTCGAGACGGCGAAGGAGCGCGTGCGGGCGGAGCAGGCGCGCGGAGAGGCGCTCGCCCGCCAGCTCGAGGCCGAGCGGGCCGCCGCGGAGGAGGCCGCCCGGCGCGCCGTCGTCCGCCGACGGCAGCTCGACGCGGCGCAGGCCGTCGTGGACGCCCTGCCCCCCGTCCTCGCCTCCGTCGACCGTTCGGTCGCGCAGGCCCGGCTCGAGCTCGCCACGGCGGAGGCGGAGCGCGCCAGCCAGAACGAGGAGCTCGCGACCGTGCGCCGCGAGGAGAGCGCGCTGCGCGAGCGCCTGCACGGCGTCACCGAGAGCGTCCACGGCCTCGAACTGCAGATCTACGAGAAGAAGCTGCACCTCTCCAGCCTGCTCGAACGCGTCGGAAGCGAACTCGGCCTGGTGGAGGACGTCCTGGTGGCCGAGTACGGCCCCGAAGTGGGCATTCCCGTCGCGCGGGACTCGGAGGACGGCGATCCGGCCGACGGGGCGGAGCAGCCCACTGTCCCGTTCGTGCGCGAGCAGCAGCAGAAGCGCCTCGCCCAGGCGGAGCGCAAGCTCGCCCAGCTCGGTCGGGTCAACCCGCTCGCCCTGGAGGAGTTCGCCGCACTGGAACAGCGCCACAAGTTCCTCACGGAGCAGCTGACCGACCTCACGAACACGCGCAAGGACCTCGTGACGATCATCGAGGAGATCGACGAGAAGATGCAGACGATCTTCGAGTCTGCCTTCGCCGACACCGAGGCGGCCTTCACACGGGTCTTCCCGATACTCTTCCCGGGCGGCGTCGGCCACATCGCCCTCACCGACCCGGACGATCTGCTGACGACCGGTATCGAGGTCTCGGTCAAACCGGCCGGCAAGAAGATCGAGCGCCTCTCCCTGCTGTCCGGCGGTGAGCGCTCCTTGGCCGCGGTGGCGCTGCTCATCGCGATCTTCAAGGCGCGCCCCAGCCCGTTCTACATCATGGACGAGGTGGAGGCGGCGCTCGACGACGCCAATCTCGGCCGCCTGCTGTCGATCTTCGAGGACCTGCGCGAGGACAGCCAGCTCATCGTCATCACGCATCAGAAGCGCACCATGGAGATCGCGGACGCCCTCTACGGCGTCTCGATGCGGCAGGACGGGGTCTCGGCCGTCGTCGGTCAGCGCGTCGCCCAGGAGGCGGCGTCGGAGGACCGCGCGGCGTCGTGACGGACGGGTGAGGCGATGCTGCGCCCGAGAGCCCGCAACGACCGTGGCAGGGGACGTCAGATCCTGATTGCCCCGACCTTCTCTTCGACGCCGTTCAGCGCCTCCCGCGCCCTCCGCTCGCAGCGGACGGCGGCCGCTTCGAGATCGTGCTCACGCAGAGAAGCGGCGAGGAGGGTGTCGTCGCGGTGGGAGCCGAGCGCGTCCTGCACCGCCTCCGCCGCCGCGGCGAGGCGCACGGCGTGCCGCCCGAGGTCGTCCGCGACGGCCTCCGCCGCGTATCGCACCCGCCGGGCGGCCTTGCGTGTCTCATGCCGCTCCGCCAGCGCGTCGCCGCGCGTGGCGTGCACCCGGTCGACGGCCTTCGCGAGGCCGCGGCGGACGACCCGGCGCGGGTGCTCCCTGCCCGCGACGGTGAGCGGGGGATCGGCGGCGAACGACTGCACGTCCGCCAGGAGCCGCCGGTGGGAGCGACCGTGAAGGTGCTCCAGGAGGGCGTGCAGCGCCTCGCGGTGCTCCGCGCGCGCCTGCGCGGCCAGCGCCTCGACCGCATCGACCAGCGCGGGATCGTCATCGGCGCCGGGGAGGTCGTCCAGCGCATCGGCGCGCACCTCCCGGTCGCGCACCTCGCCGAGCCGCGCGCCGAGCGCCTTCAGCCGCGCCCGCAGCCGCCGGGCCTCCTCCGGCTCGAACGCCTTCCGGTAGACGCCGAGGATGCTGCGCAGCCGCCGGACCCGCGTGCGCGCCTGGTGCACGGCGTCCTCCCCGTCCGACTCGATCGCGACGAGCTGCTCGGCGAGCTCGGCCGACACCGCCACGAGGGAGAACATGGGCCAACGCTAGCAACTAGTCTGAGTGTCATGGCAGACCGCACCCCCTGGTCCTTGTCGGGCGCCCTTCGCGGGCTGTTCGCCAAGAAGACCATCGATGAGAACACCTGGGACGACCTGGAGGCGGCGCTGATCACAGCCGATTTCGGGCCGGACGTCACCGAGGCGATCGTCGACGACCTCCGCGCCAAGGTGGAGCGCTTCCACACCACGGACCCGGCGGACCTCCAGCGCATGCTGCGGGAGACGCTCGAGGAGCGGCTCTCGCGGCACGACACCACGCTCACGCTCAGCGACCGCCCCGCGATCGTGCTGGTCGTGGGCGTGAACGGGGTCGGCAAGACGACCACGATCGGCAAGTTCGCCAAGTTCCTGCGCACCTACGACCGCACCGTGATCGTTGGCGCGGCCGACACCTTCCGCGCGGCGGCCGTCGAGCAGCTCGCGACGTGGGCGGAGCGCGCAGGGGCCGCCATCGTCCGCCCGCAGCAGCAGGGGCAGGACCCGGCCTCCGTCGCGTTCCAGACGGTCGAGAAGGCCAAGAACGACGGCATCGAGATCGTCATCATCGACACGGCGGGCCGTCTCCAGACCAAGGGCGGTCTGATGGACGAGCTGTCCAAGATCAAGCGTGTCGTCGAGAAGCAGGCGCCGATCTCGGAGGTGCTCCTCGTGCTCGACGCCACCACCGGGCAGAACGGCCTCGCCCAGGCGGAGGCGTTCCTGGAGCACGCCGGCGTCACCGGTCTCGTGCTCACGAAGCTGGACGGCTCGGCCAAGGGCGGCTTCGTGCTCGCGGTGCAGGAGCGCACCGGCATCCCGATCAAGCTGGTCGGCCAGGGCGAGGGGATCAACGACCTCACCGGCTTCACCCCGCACGTCTTCGCGCAGCAGCTGGTCGGATAGGGGGAGAGCGTGGCGATCGAGCACGACTATTTCGGGATCATCGACGAGACGGCCTCGGGCGGCCTCGCCTGGTCCGACACGGTCGACCTCGCGGACCAGGCCGTCGAGGTGGAGCTGCTGGCGGACGACGAGACGGCGGTCACGGAGTTCGCCCTCGATGCGGCCGCGGCGCTCGTCCAGGCGCTCGAGGGCTTCGATGCGCGGGCGCGGGACGCCCTGGTCGCCGAGCTGAGCTCGCGCCAGTCGGCGACGAGCACGTACATCGACCAGCACGTGGACATGATGGGGGAGAGCCTCGTCGACCTCCTGGTGCACAACTCGGGCGACATCGCGATCGACGTCCTGCGTTCGCTGCAGCTGCTCCACATCGTCCTCCAGCCGGACAACGCCGAGGAGGACGAAGTGTTCGCCACCTTCGACTACTCGATCAGCCCCGACGAGACCGACGCCATCCTGACGGTCTCCTTCGACGTGCGCGGCGATGTCGTGGCGGTCGACACCCAGGGCTGACCACTCGGCCGACGCACGGCGGACGCGCGGCCGCTCCCGGTAGACTTGTCGGATCATGGCTACTTTCGGCACGCTGTCCGACCGTCTCGCGGACACCTTCAAGAACCTGCGCACCAAGGGCAAGCTGTCGCCGTCGGACGTCGACGGCACCGTGCGCGAGATCCGCCGCGCCCTGCTCGACGCCGACGTCGCGCTCGACGTGGTCAAAGAGTTCACCGGAAAGGTGCGCGAGCGGGCGCTCAGCGACGACGTCAACAAAGCGCTCAACCCGGCCCAGCAGGTCGTCCAGATCGTCAACGAGGAGCTCATCGGCATCCTCGGCGGCGAGCAGCGCCGCCTGCAGTTCGCGAAGAAGCCGCCGACGGTCATCATGCTCGCCGGCCTCCAGGGCGCGGGAAAGACGACCCTGGCCGGCAAGCTGGGCAAATGGCTCGTCAAGGACGGCCACACGCCCCTCCTCGTCGCCGCCGACCTCCAGCGTCCCAACGCGGTCACCCAGCTGCAGATCGTCGGCGAGCAGGCCGGGGTGCCGGTCTATGCCCCGGAGCCGGGCAACGGCGTCGGCAACCCGGTGAAGGTCGCCAAAGACGCCCTGAAGTTCGCCGAGACGAAGCAGTACGACACGGTCGTGATCGACACAGCGGGCCGCCTGGGCGTCGACGCCGAGCTGATGAAGCAGGCCGCCGACATCCGCAAGGCCACCGACCCCGACGAGGTGCTGTTCGTCATCGATGCGATGATCGGTCAGGACGCCGTCGCGACCGCGAAGGCCTTCCAGGACGGCGTCGACTTCACCGGCGTCGTGCTCTCGAAGCTCGACGGCGACGCCCGCGGCGGTGCCGCCCTCTCGGTCGCGTCCGTCACCGGTCGGCCGATCATCTTCGCGTCGACCGGTGAGGGGCTGGACGACTTCGAGCCGTTCCACCCCGACCGCATGGCGTCGCGCATCCTCGACCTCGGCGACATCCTCACCCTCATCGAGCAGGCCCAGGAGGCCTTCGACGAGGAGGAGGCGCGCAAGGTCGCCGAGAAGTTCGCGACCGACAGTTTCACGCTCGACGACTTCCTCAAGCAGATGCAGCAGCTGCGCAACATGGGATCCATCAAGAAGATGATGGGCATGCTCCCCGGCGCCGGGCAGATGAAGCAGCAGCTGGACAACTTCGACGAGCGCGAGATCGTGCGCACGGAGGCCATCATCCAGTCGATGACGAAGGCCGAGCGAACCACGCCGAAGCTGCTCAACGGCTCCCGCCGCCTCCGCATCGCCAAGGGCTCCGGCACCACCGTCACCGAGGTGAACCAGCTCGTCAACCGTTTCGAGCAGGCAGCGAAGATGATGAAGACCGTCGCCAAGGGGGGCGTTCCGAACGTCCCCGGCATGGGACCCATCCCGGGTGCGGGGTACGCCGGCCGCAAGCCGCAGGCCAAGAAGAAGAAGGGGTCTCGTTCCGGCAACCCGGCGAAGCGTGCGGCGGAGAACGCCGCGCTCGCGTCGGGCATCGACCCGAACGCGACGTCGGCCCGCGCCGGAAGCGGCTTCGGCCTGGGAGGCGGCGCAGCAAAACAGGGCGGCCCCACCGAGGAGGAACTGGCCTCGCTGCAGAAGTTCCTGGGCCGCTGAGGCCCGCTCGCCGAGCCGCCGCCTAGAGCGTCGCCACGAGGGGAGCCAGCCGGCTCTCGATCCGCGCGGCCACGGCGCGCTGGCCCGCGGCATTCGGGTGGATGCCGTCCGGCTGCAGCAGGTCCGCCTTGCCTTCGAGCGGGCGGCCGAGGTCGAGGAAGTCTCCGCCGACCGAGCGCACTGCGGCGCCGACGATGTCGTCGACGCGGTCGAGGGTGGCGGGCTGCGCGTCCGCTCCCCAGATGCCCGTGATGCCGATGATGCGGGCGTGCGGGAAGGCGTCCCGCAGTTCGCCGAGCAGCTGATCGGCGTTCGCCTCGATGCGGGCGGGATCCTCGTACCGGTCATTGCGGGTCGCGGCGATGAGGATGTACGCGGGGTGCAGCGCCAGCGCCTCCTTGACTTGGTCGCCGTAGGTCTTGCCGTTCCAGCCGGTCTTCACGAAACCGGAGCCGGACACGGCGAGGTCGTCGAGTCGCCAGCCGTGCTGCGCGGCGACGAGGGCGGGCCAGGACTCGTCCGGCCGCACGCCCTTGCCGAACGCGATCGAGTCGCCGATCGCGACCGCGGAGGGCTGCTCGTCGGCGGCGGGAGCCGCGGCGGACTCCGCTGCGACGGGTCGCGCCGTGGCGGCGCAGCCGGCGAGGGCGGTTGCGGCGACGATCGCGGCGAGTGCCAGCGCGAGACTCAGAGGGCGTCGCCGGCGCGGTCGGGTGGTGGGCACGGAGCGAGGATAGATCGCTGAACCTGCGTGATCACTGTGTGTCGTTCGGCGCGCCCCGGACTCTCGGTCAGAAGCGGATTCGGAGGTGTCAGCTCGCGGGCGTCGCCGTGCTCGCCGCGCGCGCCTCCACGAGGCCGTCGAGTGCGGTGAGCGCGACCGCGGCGATGGCCTGCTGGCCGGCGACGGTCGGATGCTCGCCGTCGGCCTGCACGAGTCCGTCCTGGTCGCGGTAGGGCTCGCCGAGGTCGATCCACGTGCCGCCCTCTGCCTCCACGGCCGCCTTCAGAGCGGCATCCAGCGGCGCGAGGTCGTCGTCCGAAGCGGCGCCGCTCAGCGCGTCGTAGCCGATGATCTGGGCGTGGGGGAGGGCGGAGTGCAGCCGGTCGACAGCGGCGGACATCGCGGCGGCGACCGTCGCAGTGTCCGTGCCCAGATCGTTGTCGGACGCGCCGATCAGGACGAGCTGCGCCTTGTCGGCGATCGCGGCCGTCACCTGGGTCGCGAAAGTGCCGCCGTCGGCGCCGGTGGCCACGAACCCGGCCCCGGAGACGCTGAGGTTGTCGAGGCCCCAGCGGCGGTCCACGGCGAGCAGCTCCGGCCACGCCTCCGTCGGCTCGAGGCCCAGCCCGGCCTCGATCGAGTCGCCGATCACCGCGACGCGGGTGTGGGCGTCCGCCACCGCCGTCCCGACGGGGGTGGGCGGCGTCGCGGCCGAGCACCCGCTGAGGGCCAGGGCCGCGCCGCTCGCCACCGTCACGGCGGCGGCCAGCGCGGCGAGCGGGCGGTGGGAGAGCATGCCTCCACCCTAGGAACCGACCCTTTGTCTTCGCTATGGGCGGCACACGGTGTTCCTGTGTGGTAAGGCCGAGGCGCGCGATCAGCGGGCGAGGCCGCCGCGCAGCTCGTGCGTCAGCGAGCTGACCACCGCCTGCAGGCTGCCACCGTTCGCCTCGGCGACGGCCAGCTGCCGCTGGTAGCTCGCTCCGCCGTCCAGGATGCGCAGCACCCCTTCCAGCTCCTCGGGGCAGCCCAGCCGCTCCGCGGTCGGGCGCAGTTCGTCGACCAGCTCCCGCAGGGCGTCGGAGACGAGTCGCTCACGGCCGTCCGGGGCCTCGATGATCTCGGCGTCGAGCCCGTAGCGGGCGGCCCGCCACTTGTTCTCGCGCACGAACCACGGCTGCAGGGTGACCGGCTCGGCGCCGGTGTCCAGGTCGCCCGACATCCGGTCGGTCAGGCAGTGGATGAGCGCAGCGACGGCGCCGACCTCGTCCGTCGTCGACAGGCCGTCGCAGGCCCGCATCTCCACGGTGCCCCACTTCGGCGACGGGCGGATGTCCCAGCGCACTTCGGAGTGGTCGGTCACGACCCCGGTGGTCACCAGATCCTGCACGTACTCCTCGTAGTTCGCCCAGGTGCCGAACTGCCACGGGAGGCCGGCCGTCGGGAGCTGCTGGAACATCAGCGCCCGGTTGGACGCGTATCCGGTCGCGGCCCCGGCCCAGAACGGACTCGAAGCGCTGAGCGCCTGCAGGTGCGGGTAATACGTGAGCAGGCCGTTCACGATCGGGAGTGCCTTGTCGCGCGCGTCGATCCCGACATGCACGTGCACACCCCAGATCATCATCTGGCGGCCCCACCACTGCGTGCGATCCAGCAGGCGGTCGTAGCGGTCGTTCGGGGTGATCTTCTGGTCGTACCACTGGGCGAACGGATGGGTGCCCGCGCACAGCAGTTCGACGCCCAGCGGGTCGGTCACCCCGCGCACGAGGTCGATCAGCCCGGAGAGGTCGGCGACGGCGGCCGGCACGGTGCGGTGCACGCGGCTCACCAGCTCGACCGTATTGAGGAGCAGCTCGTGCGTGATCTGCGGGTGCTCCCGCCCGTCGGGCGTCCCGAGCTCGCGCAGAACCTCGTCGGCGATCTGGACGAGGTCTCCCGTCGACCCGTCCACCAGTGCGATCTCCCACTCGATGCCGACGGTGGAGCGCTCGGACTCCGCGAATTCGATCTGCACAGGGCGTTCCGTCCGTCCGATTGTTCAAAGCAGGGCAGTATCTGACAGAATAGCTAGTTGAGTTCCGCCGTACCCGACCCTCTATCCGGTTCGGCGGAATACCAATAGACCTCCTGCCGAGTGTGCCCCCACGCCCACGGCAGTCAGTTCGACGAAACGCACTCATCAACACTGGAGAATTGTGGCTGTCAAAATCCGTCTGAAGCGCCTGGGCAAGATCCGCGCTCCGTACTACCGCATCGTCGTCGCCGACTCGCGCACCAAGCGCGACGGTCGCGTCATCGAGGAGATCGGTCTGTACCACCCGACCGAGGAGCCCTCGCGCATCGAGGTCGACTCCGACCGCGCGCAGTACTGGCTCGGCGTCGGCGCCCAGCCGTCCGAGCAGGTCCTCGTGCTCCTCAAGCTCACGGGCGACTGGGGCAAGTTCAAGGGCGACAAGGACGCCGTCTCGACCGTGAAGACCGCGGACGAGAAGGTCGCGTTCGTCGCCGACGAGAAGAAGAAGCCGGTTCTGAAGCCCAAGGCCGAGAAGCCCGCCGAGGTCGTCGCCGAGGCGGAGGCCGTCGTCGAGGCCGAGGTCGAGGCGGAGGAGGCCGCTGAGGCCGAGGTCGTCGCCGAGGCCGAAGAGATCGTCGCCGACGCCGACGGCGAGAAGGCGTAACACCTTGCTCGCACCCGCGCTCACGCACCTGGTCAAGGGCATCGTCGACCACCCGGAAGACGTGCACGTCGTGGCCAAAGGCTCCCCGCGTGGCGAGGTCCTCGAGATTCGCGTGAATCCCGAGGACCTCGGCCGGGTGATCGGCCGTGCCGGCCGCACCGCCAAGGCGCTCCGCACGCTCGTGTCCGCGCTGGCCGACGGCCGTCGCGTCCGCGTCGACGTCGTCGACGACTGAGGTGGCCGACCACAAGCTGCCCCGTAAGGACGTCGCGCCGCGACCCGGTCAGACCGAGCTCCGCGTCGGCCGGCTCACCAAGGCGCACGGGCTCAAGGGAGCCATCAAGCTCGAACTGTTCACCGACGAGCCGGAGAAGCGGTTCGTCCCGGGAGCGGAGTTCACCCTCCAGGTCCCCACTGCCTCCAAGTGGCACGGCAAGACCCTGAGGCTCGTCGAGCTGCGCTGGTACAACGGGCACGCCGTCGGATTCTTCGAGGGCGTGGACGACCGGACCGAGGCCGAGACCCTGGTGAAGGCCATCCTCTGGGTGAGTCAGGACGCCACGGAGCTCCCCGAGGAGGAGGACGCCTGGTACGACCACCAGCTGGTCGGGCTGAGCGCCCACCGTGACGGCGTGCCCGTCGGCACGGTCGCCCGGGTCGACCACCTGCCCGCGCAGGATCTGCTGGCGATCAAGACCGACGCGGGCGAGGTGCTCGTGCCGTTTGTGAAGGCGATCGTGCCCGAGGTCGACCTGGCCGCCGGAACGGTCACGCTCACGCCGCCGACGGGGCTCTTCGAAGAGCTTCCGGAGGAGGGGGAGGCTCCGTCCGGGGACGCCTCGGCCGGAGAATCGCCCGCTCAGGGAGAGCCGCCCGCTCGGGGCTGAACGTCGTGAGAAGAGCCCCGACCATCCGGTCGGGGCTCTTCTCGTTCTCAGCCGACGATCGCGAGGCCGCGGGCGCGGAGCCCGCGGGCGTCCGCGCCGAGCGCCGTCGCCAAGCGCTCGTGGGTGGCCACGATGTGGCGGTGGATGTGCTCCGCAGCCGCGTCCGCATCCCGCGCCGCGACGAGGTCGAGGATCCGCCGGTGCTCCTCCCAGGCGGTCCGCCGTGACTCCTCACTCCGCACCTCCAGCCAGCGGGTGCGGGCGAGGCGGGTCATCGCGGCGTCGACGGAGTCCGCGAAGAAGTGGTTGCCGCTGAGGGCGGCGAGCCGCATATGGAAACCGGTGCCCGCTCCGATGGCGTCCTCGTGCGTGCGGCCGAGGTCGTATGCGCCCAGCCGGGTCACCAGGGCAGCGATGTCGTCATCGGTGGCGCGCTCGCAGGTGAGGCGCACGGCGGCCGTCTCCAGGGCGTCGCGCAGCTCGCTGAGCCGGGCGATCTCGCCGAGGTCGATGGGGGAGACTTGCCACGCGCGACCGTCGCGCGAGACGAGGCCCTCGCCCTCCAGACGCATCAGGGCGGCCCGCAGCGGTGTGCGAGAGACTCCCAGGTCGGTCTCGAGCCCTCGCTCCGTCAGGCGGGAGCCGGGCACACGGTCGAGGTCGAGGATCTCGGCGCGCAGGCGCTCGTAGACAGTGGACTGCTCGCTCATGGGGTCCTCTCGATGTGGTGCACCGGGCTGGTATACCATTAGGGTATACCGCATGATGCCCGTCCTTCAACGATCCGACTCGCGACGGCCCCGCCCGTGGATGATGCTGGGGTTCGGCGTGCTCGCCCAGGCGAGCTCGACGGTGTTCGTCTCGACCCCGGCGTTCCTCATCCCGTTGCTCCACACCGAGAGGGGACTGAGCCTCGCCCAGGCGGGACTGCTCGCGTCGGCGCCCACGCTCGGGCTCGTCCTCACGCTGATCGCGTGGGGCGCGCTGAGCGACAGGATCGGGGAGCGCTGGGTGATCGCCTCCGGGCTCGCCCTGACCGCGATCGCGGGGCTCGCAGCGATGTTCGTGTCGTCGTACGTGCTGCTCGGCGCGTTCTTCCTCCTGGGCGGCATGGCCGCGGCCAGCCCCAACGCCGCCAGCGGGCGCGTCGTGATCGGTTGGTTCCCGAAGGAGCGGCGGGGACTCGCCATGGGCATCCGCCAGATGTGCCAGCCGCTTGGCGTCGCGATCGCCGCGATCTCCATCCCGTTGCTGGCGAATGCGGGCGGTGTCGCCGCCGCGCTGATCGTTCCGACGGCCCTCTGCGCCGTCTCGGCCGTCTTGTGCGCCGTCGGGATCGTCGACCCGCCGCGACCGCCGCGGAAGGCGTCGCCGGGGGAGGCCGAGCACCGACAAGCGACCTGGCGCCCCTATCGCGAGACCTCGCTGCTGTGGCGCATCCACTCGGTGTCGATGCTGCTGGTCGTCCCTCAGTTCACCGTGTCGACCTTCGGCCTGGTGTGGCTCGTCACCGAGCTGCGCTTCTCGTCGCTGGCGGCCGGCATCGTGATCGGCGTGAGCCAGTTCGCGGGTGCGATCGGGCGCATCGGGGTGGGCGTGCTCAGCGACCGGGTCGGCAGCCACCTGCGGCCACTGCGCTGGGTGTCGCTCGCGGCCGTCGTGGTCATGCTCCTGATGGCGGCCGCCTCGGCCTTCGGCTCGGTGGCCGCCGCGGTCATCCTGATCGTCGCGGCGATCGTCACGGTCGCCGACAACGGCCTCGCCTACACGTCGGTCGCCGAGATCGCCGGGCCGTTCTGGTCGGGCCGTGCCCTCGGTGCGCAGAACACCGGTCAGTTCCTGGCGGCGTCGGTCGTCGGGCCCGCTGTGGGCGGCCTCATCGGCTGGCTCGGCTATCCCGTCGCCTTCGCGGTGGTCGCCCTCTGCCCGGCCGTCGCGACTCCGCTCGTCCCGCGCGACCGGGAGCTGGCCGTCGTCCCCGAATAGACTCGTCTGCATGCGCATCGACATCGTCACGATCTTCCCGACGTTCTTCGATGTGCTGGACATCTCCCTGCTGGGCAAGGCGCGGCAGTCGGGGATCATCGAGCTGGGCGTGCACGACCTGCGAGACCACACCCACGACCGGCATCGCACCGTCGACGACACCCCGTACGGCGGGGGAGCAGGCATGGTGATGAAGCCAGAGCCCTGGGGGGAGGCCCTCGACGCCGTGCTGGGCGAGGGAGCGCGCGATCCCGTGGTGATCTTCCCGTCGCCGGCCGGCGAGGTCTTCACCCAGTCCCTCGCGCGCGAGCTGGCCGAGGAGGAGCACCTCGTCTTCGGCTGCGGCCGCTACGAGGGGATCGACCAGCGGGTGTTCGACGACACGGCGACGCGGGCACGCGTGCGGCTGATGAGCATCGGCGACTACGTGCTCAACGGCGGGGAGGTCGCGACGATGGCGATGATCGAGGCGGTGGGACGTCTCATCCCCGGCGTCGTCGGCAATCCGGAGAGCCTGGTGCAGGAGTCGCACGAGGACGGTCTCCTGGAGTACCCGAGCTACACCAAGCCGGCGCAGTGGCGCGGGCACGAGGTGCCGCCGGTGCTGCTTTCGGGCAACCACGGCGCGATCGCGACCTGGCGGCACGAGCAGCAGCTCGAGCGCACCCGGCGCGTGCGTCCGGATCTGCTTCCCGGAGACTGAAGCGCGCGGGAGCCGGCAGCGTCGCCGCGGGGCTACGGCGCGGAGAGGACGAGGGGGCCGTCCGGCGTGATCGCGACCGTGTGCTCCGAGTGCGCTCCGCGGGAGCCGTCCGCGCTGCGCAGCGTCCAGCCATCCGGGTCCGTGAGGATCTGGTCCGTGGTCTCGAGGAACCACGGCTCGATCGCGATGACGAGTCCGGGCTTGAGCGGGAAGCCGCGGCCGGCGCGACCGTCGTTCGGGACGTGCGGGTCGCCGTGCATGGTGCGCCCGACCCCGTGGCCACCGAACTGCGTGTTGATCGAGTAACCCTCGGCGTGCGCGACCGCCGCGATGGCGGCGGAGATGTCCCCGATCCGCCCGCCTGGCTGCGCGGCGGCGATCCCCGCGGCCAGGGCGCGCCTGGTCGTGTCGATCAGGCGCAGGTCCTCGTCGCGCGCGGATCCGACGACGATCGACACCGCGGAATCGGCCACCCACCCGTCCACGCTCGCGGCGAAGTCGAGGCTGAGGAGGTCGCCGTCGCGCAGCCGGTAGTCGTGTGGGAGGCCGTGGAGCACGGCATCGTTGACGGACGTGCAGATGACCTTGCCGAACGGGCTCGCTCCGAACGACGGGTGGTAGTCGATGTAGCAGGATTCGGCGCCGCGCGACCGGATGAGGTCGTGCGCGATGCGGTCGAGCTCCAGGAGGTTGACGCCCACCTTCGCCGCGGCGGCGGTCTCGCCCAGCACCTCGGCGACGAAGCGGCCGGCCGGCCGCATCTGCTCGATCTCGGCGGGGGTCCTCAGCTCGATCACGGGTGCGTTCCTCTCCTGACGCCGTCCGC
This sequence comes from Leifsonia sp. LS1, assembly GCF_020521355.1. Taxonomy (NCBI): domain Bacteria; kingdom Bacillati; phylum Actinomycetota; class Actinomycetes; order Micrococcales; family Microbacteriaceae; genus Leifsonia; species Leifsonia sp. LS1. The sequence goes on along the minus strand of NZ_BPER01000002.1, from coordinate 342,828 downwards.
GCGCTGCGCACGGCGGCGCATCCCAGTCTTCCACGGACGTTCGGCCCTCGGCGAACCCGCAGCCGGAGCACAGGCGGGCGCGGCTACGCTGGTCGCGTGATCATCCGCAAGGCGTTCTACTGGTGGCTCTTCCCGTCCGCCGTGGTGCTCCCGGTGTGGCTGCTGATCGGCTGGGCGGCGTTCAGCCAGGGGAGCGGCTGGAGCTTCCTCGGCCTCCTCATCCTGTGCCCGATCCTCTTCCTCGCCCAGCTCGCCGTCGGCGGCATCACGGTCGCCCGGCGCAGCGCACGCGACGTCCGCGCCGTCTCGTGGGCCGACGCCGCCCTCCTCACCGGGTGGCACGCGTCGGTGATCGCCTTCGGGTTCTTCCCTGCCGGTGCGACGGGCTGGCTCGCGGTGCTCGCGGTCCTCTTCTTCCTCGGCACGTTCTGGCTCGTGCTCTGGGAGCTCGTCACCGACATGCGAGCGCGGGTGCAGCAGACCTTCGAGGCGTACGAGCGCGCCGCCCAGCCGCAGCAGGTGCGTCGCCCCGGCCCGGCCGACGAGAGCATCGAGTACATCGTGGTCGAGGAGCGGCACGACGACCGCTGACCGCTTTGGCGATCAGACCCCCGGCATGGCAGAATGGATGCTTGTGCCGCGGCCCGGCTCTGCCACAGGGGAGCCAGCATCGACTCGTGCACACCCCAACCGAATGAACGGCCGCCCGCGCCTCGCGTGATCGCGGCCCCGAATCCGTCCCCGACCTGTCGGCGGGTACAGAGAGCGAACAGCAATGCACATCCTCGACCAGGTGGACGCAGCGTCCCTCAAGTCGGACATCCCCGAGTTCCGCGCCGGAGACACCGTCAAGGTGCACGTGAACATCATCGAGGGCTCGCGCGCGCGCGTCCAGGTGTTCCAGGGCGTCGTGATCGGCCGCTCGGGCGAGAGCGTCCGCGAGACCTTCACGGTCCGCAAGATCAGCTTCCAGGTGGGCGTCGAGCGCACCTTCCCGGTCCACTCGCCGGTCATCGACAAGATCGAGGTCGTCACCCGCGGTGACGTCCGTCGCGCCAAGCTCTACTACCTGCGCGAACTGCGCGGCAAGAAGGCGAAGATCAAGGAGAAGCGCGACAACTGAGCCGCTTCCCGCAGCGTGTCGCGCGGCCCTGCGCCGCAGTCGTCCTGAGCTCCCGGTCCTACACTGGACCGGGAGCTCAGACGGTTAAATGACGGAAGACACGGTTCCCGCAGGCGCGGGGCGCGCGGCGGGTGGCGAGCGCGAGAAGCGGCGCACGGCGCTGAGGTTCGCCCGCGATGCCGCGATCATCGTCGTCGTGGCCCTCCTGGTGTCGTTCCTGGTCAAGACATTCGTCGTCCGCTCGTTCTACATCCCCTCCGGCTCGATGGAGAACACGCTCCAGATCCAGGACAAGATCATCGTCAACGAGCTGCAGCCGTCGCTCCTCCCGCTCGCCCGCGGCGATGTGGTCGTGTTCCGGGATCCCGGAGGCTGGCTGCCGCGCGCCGCCCCGACGCGGCAGGACCCTCTCGGCCAGGTGGTCGACACCGCGCTCACCTTCGTCGGCCTGTCGGCGTCCGACAGCGACGACCACCTGGTCAAGCGCGTCATCGGCCTGCCCGGCGACCACGTCACCTGCTGCACGGCCGGCGGGCGCCTGACAGTGAACGGGGTCCCCATCGTGGAGCCGTACGTCGTCGTCCCCTCCGGGCAGGTCGACGCTGCGACCGTCGCGTTCGACGTCACGGTCCCCGCGGGCGAGCTCTGGGTGATGGGGGACAACCGGTACGCGTCGCAGGACTCGTCCCGCAATCAGGCGCTGTCGGGGCACGGTTTCGTCCCGGTCTCGAACGTCGTCGGCCGGGCGTTCGTGATCAGCTGGCCGTCCAGCCGGTGGACCTGGCTGGACGACTATCCTGAAGTCTTCGCACGTGTGGAGGAGAGCTCAGGATGATGGCCCCGGTGACGCCGACGCTGCGCTTCGAGAAGGCGCTGTACCGCGACGGGGTGACGTCCATCGTCGCCGTCGATGAAGTCGGGCGCGGCGCCCTCGCCGGCCCGGTGGCGGTGGGCATGGTCGTGATCGACACGGCGGTGAGGCGCATCCCGGTCGGGCTGCGCGACTCCAAGCTGCTGCCGGAGGCGGCGCGCGAGGCGCTGGAGCCGGCGTGCCGACGCTGGTCACTGTTCCACGCGGTCGGCCTGGCCACCGCCGCCGAGGTCGACTCCCTCGGAATCATGCGCTGCCTCGGTCTCGCCGGAGCCCGGGCTCTGGCCGCTCTCGAGGAGGAGGGGGCACCCGTGCACGACAGCACGCTCATCCTCGACGGCAACTACGACTATCTCAACCCGTCGCTGATGCGCCCCGCGCGTGTGGTGACCCGCGTCAAAGCTGACCGCGACTGCGCGTCGGTGGCGGCTGCTTCGGTGATCGCGAAGGTGCACCGGGACCGGTTGATGATCCAGCACGACGCCGAGTACCCGGGCTATGGCTGGGCGAGCAACAAGGGGTACTCCTCCCGCGAGCATTTCGCCGCGCTGGACGCGCTCGGCCCGAGCGCGCTGCACCGTCTCACCTGGCTGAAGGACACCGCCACCCTCGACATTCCGCTCTGAGCTCCGAACCGGCATAGACTTGACGGACGATGGATGAAGACGAGTTCGACGACTACGACCGCGAGGTCGAGTTGGCTTTGTATCGCGAGTACCGGGACGTCGTCTCGCAGTTCAAGTACGTGATCGAGACGGAGCGCCGCTTCTACCTCGCCAACGAGGTGGAGTTCGTGCGCCGGGACACCGAGCACGACTTCTACTTCGAGCTCACGATGAACGATGTGTGGGTGTGGGACGTCTACCGCGCCGACCGATTCGTGAAGTCGGTGCGCGTGCTCACGTTCAAGGACGTCAACATCGAGGAGCTCTCGAGCAAGGAGTTCGAGCTCCCGAAGGAGCTCGCTCTCGACGAGTAGCACGTTCTCCTCCACAGCGGCTCTCTCTCCGCCTCCTCTCCACCGATCTTCCGGATCCGCCCGCTGCGGGGCCTCCTCCGCCCAGTCTGGTGGCAGGAGGAACACATGGCAGAGAAAGACGAATTGGGCCGTCGTGGCGAAGCGGTGGCGGCGGAGCGGCTGGAGGCGTCGGGCCGTATCGTGCTCGACCGCAACTGGCGTTGCGCGATCGGGGAGATCGACCTCATCCTGCGAGAGGGCACGACGACCGTCTTCGTCGAGGTGAAGACGCGCAGCTCGCTCGCGTTCGGGCATCCCTTCGAGGCCATCACCTCCGCGAAGAGCGCCCGGTTGCGGCGACTGGCGGCGGAGTGGTGCCGCGAGAACGGTCCTCTGCCGGGCGACATCCGGATCGATGCGGTCGCGGTGATCGACGCGTGGGGTCCCGCGCCGGCGGTCGAGCACCTCGCCGGGATCGCGTGATGGCGCTGGCACGCGCGTTCGCCGTCGCCTTGACGGGCGTACGGGGTGACATCGTCGAAGTGGAGGCCGACATCTCCGCCGGGCTCCCGGCCTTCGTGCTCATCGGCCTGCCGGACGCCGCGCTCGGCGAGTCGCGCAAGCGTGTCAGTGCGGCCGCCGTCAACGCGGGCAGCCCCCTCACCCAGCGCAAGCTCACGGTCAACCTCTCCCCGGCGTCACTGCGCAAGCAGGGGAGCGCTTTCGACCTGGCCATCGCGATCGCGGCGCTGGCCGCGGCCGGCGACGTTCCGGCGGAGTCGGCCGCCCGCGCGGTCCACCTCGGTGAGCTGGGGCTCGACGGGCGGCTCCGGCCCGTCCCCGGGGTGCTACCGGCGGTCGTCGCGGCCCGGGAGGCCGGCTTCCGGCGCGTGTTCGTCCCGACCGCCAACGCCGCGGAGGCCGAGCTCGTGGAGGGGATGGAGGTCGTGGCCGTCGTGGGACTCCGGGCAGCGGCGATCGCCCACGGTGCCGACCTCGACCCGGTGGACCTCGATCCCGTGGAGGGGCCTCGGCTCGACCTCGGTCCGGCAGAGGAGCCGGACCTCGCGGACGTCGCCGGCAACGACGAGGCAGTGGACGCCCTCGTCGCGGCAGCGGCGGGCGGCCATCACGTCGCGATGGTCGGACCTCCCGGCGCAGGCAAGACCATGCTGGCTCGGCGGCTGCCGTCGTTGCTGCCCGATCTGAACGGGGAGGAAGCCTTGGAGTCGACGTCGATCCGCTCGCTCGCGGGGCTCGGGGTCGGCGGCGGCCTCGTGCGCCGGCCGCCGTTCGAGGCGCCGCATCACACCGCGAGCGCGGTCTCTCTGGTGGGCGGCGGCAGCGGCCGCATCGTTCCCGGAGCCATCGTGCGCGCGACCAACGGGGTCCTCTTCCTCGACGAGGCCGCCGAGTTCCCGCCCTCGGTGCTCGACGCCCTGCGGCAGCCGCTCGAGTCGGGGTCCGTCAGCATCCACCGCGCGAGCGGTGCGGCGACCTTCCCCGCGCGGTTCCAGCTGGTCCTGGCCTCCAACCCCTGCCCGTGCGGGCGTTACGGCTCGGTCGACGAGGAGTGCACGTGCACGCCGATCGCGCGCCGTCGGTATCTCGCGCGTATGTCCGGACCGCTGCTCGACCGCGTCGACATCCACCTCACCGTGCGCAGGCTCGGACTCGCCGCGCTGCGATCGGGGCGGGACGGGGAGCCGACAGGTCGCACCAGTGCGGCGCTCCGGGAGCGCGTGCACGCCGCGCGCTCGGCGGCGGCGGCACGGCTGGAGGGCACCGGCTGGCTCCGCAACGCCGACGTGGCGGGCGTCTGGCTGCGGTCGGGATCGCGGCGCATCGGCCCCGCCACCCTCGGACCCCTCGACCGGGCGCTCGAGCGCGGCGCGATCACCATGCGCGGCTACGATCGGGCGCTCCGTCTGGCGTGGACTCTGGCCGACCTCGACGGTGCGGGTGCGCCGACGGCGGACCATCTCGGGCGCGCACTCTTCCTCCGGCGGGGGATCGGCGCATGACCGCAGACAGAGGATTCCTCGGCGTCCCCTATGCACGGCTGGCGGCGCTCCTCGATCCGGTCGCCGTGGGTGCGCCCGTGGTGGCGGACGCGGGCGATGCCAGGGAGACTGTGCGTATCCGCATGGCCCGCGCGGCGCTGGGGACGATGTGCGAGCCCGGTGATCTGGACGCCGGGGCGCTCGTCGCGGCGCTCGGCCCGGTCGAAGCGCTGACCGCGATCGTGGACGACGAAGACGCCTCCCGCCTGCTGCAGCGCATCGGCGGCACCTCGTCGAGCGCGCGCCAACGTGCGCGGCTGGATGAGGCGCTGAAGCGCTGGCGCGCTCGCGGGACGCTCGAGTCGGGAGTGCGGGCCCTGGAGATGGCCGCGCACGTGGGGGCGCGCCTCCTGACCCCGGAGGATGCCGCATGGCCCGACGGCCTCCCCTCACTCGGTGCCGGCGAACCTCTCGCGCTCTGGGTGCGCGGCGATCCGGGACGACTCGCGGGGTTGCGTCGTTCGATCGCTCTGGTCGGCGCACGGGCAGCAACCGGCTACGGGGAGCACGTCGCGATGGAGAGCTCCGCCGGGCTCGGCGATCGCGGCTTCGCCATCGTCTCCGGCGGGGCGTACGGCATCGACGGAGCCGCCCACCGTGCCGCCCTCGCGAGCGGACACGTGACGGTCGCATTCCTCGCCGGCGGTGTCGACCGCCTCTATCCCGCCGGTCACTCCGACCTCCTCCGCCGTGTCGCCGACACCGGCCTCCTCCTCGGCGAGCTGCCCTGCGGGTCGACGCCCACGCGCTGGCGGTTCCTCATGCGCAACCGCCTCATCGCGGCATCCAGTGCGGCGACCGTCGTCGTCGAGGCCGGGCAGCGCTCCGGCTCCCTCAACACGGCCGGTCACGCCGCCGAGATCGGACGCCCATTGGGCGCGGTGCCGGGTCCGGTGACATCACCCGCCTCCGCGGGCTGCCACCGGCTCATCCGCGAGTACGCCGCCACCTGCGTGACGACGGTCGAGGAGATGGCCGAGCTCGCCGGTCCGATCGGCGCCCCGGGCGGAACGGCGGGCGACGCGTCCGCCGACGCCTCCGTGAGGAATGGCGCGGACGGCGACGACCTCACCGTGCTCGCCGCCCTGAGCGACGCCTGCGGGCTCGAACCGGGCGACCTCGCGCGAGCGACCGGACGCCCCGTCCGCGACGTGAGCGCCGCTCTGGGCCGCCTCGAGCTCTCCGGCACCGTCCGTCTCACCGGGCGTGGATGGGAGGCGGTGCGATGAGGCAGCAGCGCGAACGGGTGGCGAGAGGGGGCAGGAGGCGAGGCGGTCGACCCATGGGTCGAGGGAGCGGACCCATGGGTCGAGGGAACGGACCGTGGGACCGGCATGGTGACGAAAGCGCGGCTCCGCTCAGGCGGCCGATCCCGGGGTCCGCCGAGGGTCGCTGCACGAGTCGGCCGTCGGCGAGGGGGATGCTGGAGGGGTGCACTTCACGGACGCGATCGACGGCTACGCCCGCCACCTCGAGGTCGAGCGCGGATACTCCGCGCAGACCGTGCGCGCGTACCGCTCCGACCTGACCGCGCTCGCCGCGTTCGCCGCCGCCCGTGCGGCTGCGGCGCGCGGAACGGAGACGGTCGCGAAGACGTCGGCGGCGGTCGCATCGGTCGGCACCGAGGCCGTGACTCTCGAACTCTTGCGGGACTGGCTCTGGGACGGGGCGCAGCGGGAGCTCGCGAAGGCGACGCTTGCGCGGCGGTCGGCGGCGGCGCGCGGGTTCAGCGCGTGGCTGACGCGAAGGAGCGGGGCGCCAGTCGATCCCGCCGCGCGGTTGCGTGCGCCGCGGCCGGACAAGACCTTGCCGCGCGTGATCACACGCGCCCAGATGGACGACCTCCTCGGCGGGCTCGCCGCGCGGGCGGACGAGGGCGAGCCGGCTGCCCTGCGCGACCTGACGGTGATCGAGCTGCTGTACGCGACAGGTATCCGGGTGTCGGAGCTGACCGGGCTCGACGTCGACGACGTCGACCTGGACCGGCTGACCGTCCGCGTGCTCGGCAAGGGAGCGAAGGAGCGTGTGGTGCCGTTCGGGGTGCCCGCGTCGATCACCGTCCGCCGCTACCTCGCCGACGCGCGACCCCGGCTCGCCGCCGAGCGCTCCGGCCCGGCCCTGCTGTTGGGCGCCCGCGGCGGCCGGCTCGGTCCGCGTGCGGTGTACGAGCTGGTCGCCGGGCTGCTCGCAGAGATCCCGGGTGCGGGTCCGGCGGGGCCGCACGCCCTCCGGCACACGGCCGCGACGCATCTCCTCGACGGCGGCGCCGACCTGCGGGCGGTGCAGGAGATCCTCGGCCACGCCAGCCTCGGCACCACCCAGATCTACACCCACGTCTCGACCGAAAGACTCAGAGAGAGCTACCGCATCGCCCACCCGCGCGCCTGAACGCTGGAGGCGGTCGCCACACACGTCACACCGGCCGAGCAGAGCCCATCGGCTGAGCGGGAGCGGGATCGGTGCCGGCCGGTTCTGAGTGCGCTCATCGGCCGAGTGGGAGCAGGATCGACGGGGGGACGCGCTCGAAGAAGAGCAGCGGTGAGACGTACTCGCCGTCGACCCGGAGGCCGACATGCAGGCAGGCGTCCGCGCAGTGACCGCCCGTGGCCACGACACCGAGAGGGTGACCGCGCGTGACCGTGTCCCCGGCCACCAGAGACGAGTCGAGAGGCTCGTAGCTCGAGAGCACCCCGTCGCCGTGGTCGAGTGTCACCACGGAACGGTCGACCACCCGCCCGACGAAGCGGACGATCGCGGTGTTGGGGGAGCGAACCGCGCTCGCCGTCGTCGACGCAATGTCGATGCCGCGATGCCCCGCCGAGTAACGATCGACCGGAGACTCGAACCCGCGCGACAGATGCGAGGGAGCGAACGGCCACTCCCACCGGGGCCGCTCCTGCGCCGCAGCAGAGGCCGCCGCCGATGCGGCCGATGCCGGCTCTCCGACGACGGTAGTCGGTATCGCCGTCGTCTCCGCCTTCGCCACCGAACCCTGGACGGCCACGAGGATCACCACTCCGGCGCCGACGACCCCGGCGCCGACCACCCACAGCCGCTGTCCCCTCTCACTCCACCCGCTCACGCGACCCCTCCTCGCCTCGTCCTCGTATCGGCCGGCCCGTTCCCTCCGCCTTCACCCTCGCGCAGGCATGACTCGCCGGGAGCGCTTCTGCGGTTCCGGTGGAGAACGCCGATTATGCACATCCGTTCGCCTGTCGCTTTTGCCGACCGCGATTCCGGGCGTACGGTGAACAGCGCCGGTGAGGCTCCTGATGCGGATCGCGCACGGGGTCGGTGCCGGAAGGGCCCGTGATCCGACGGCTCACGCACGGACGGCCCACAACCGAACAAGGGGATAACGAGATGTCTGGAGAGCGCAGCAGCGCCGCAGAGGACGAGGTCGGGTACGAACCCACGTCCGCGATGAAGCGACGGGTGGTGGGGCTGGCCGTGTCGGCCGCGGTCGGCGGGTTCCTCTTCGGTTTCGACTCGTCGGTGATCAACGGCGCGGTGGACTCGATCCAGGAGCACTTCGCGCTCAACGCGTTCGTCAAGGGCTTCGTGGTGGCCATCGCACTGCTGGGCTGCGCGCTCGGCGCATACATCGCCGGTCGGCTCGCCGACCACTGGGGCCGCATCAAGGTGATGCTGCTCGGCGCCGGCCTCTTCCTGGTGAGCTCCATCGGCGCGGGACTGGCGTTCTCGGTGTGGGATCTCGGGCTGTGGCGTGTCGTCGGCGGACTCGGGATCGGCATCGCCTCGGTCGTCGCCCCGGCCTACATCGCCGAGATCTCGCCGAAGCGTTCGCGCGGCGGGCTCGCGTCGCTCCAGCAGCTCGCGATCACGATCGGTATCTTCGTCGCCCTCCTCTCCGACGCACTCCTCGCGGGTGTGGCCGGCTCGGCGTCGAGCCAGCTGTGGTTCGGGCTGGAGGCGTGGCGGTGGATGTTCCTCGTCGGCGTCGTCCCGTCGGTCGTGTACGGCATCCTGGCCCTGAGCCTTCCGGAGTCGCCGCGCCACCTGCTCGCGACAGGCAAGCGCGACGAGGCGAAGAAGATCTTCGCGACCCTCGTCCCGGCAGACCACGTCGACCAGCAGATCGCCGACATCGAGCGCGCGATCGCCGAGGACAAGCAGGGAGCGAAGGCCTCGCTGCGCGGCGACCGGTTCGGCCTGAAGCCGATCGTCTGGATCGGCATCATCCTGTCGGTGTTCCAGCAGTTCGTCGGCATCAACGTGATCTTCTACTACTCCACCTCGCTCTGGCAGGCGGTCGGTTTCACCGAGAGCAACTCGCTTCTCATCACGGTGATCACGTCGGTCACGAACGTGGTGGTGACGGTCGTCGCCATCCTCCTGGTCGACCGGATCGGCCGTCGCCCGATCCTGCTGACCGGGTCGGTCGGCATGGCGATCTCGCTCGGGCTGATGGCGCTCTCGTTCACGTTCGCGACGAAGTCGGGCGACGCGGTGTCGCTGCCGAACCCGTGGGGGCCGATCGCGCTCATCGCCGCCAACGCGTTCGTGATCTTCTTCGGCGCATCGTGGGGTCCGCTCGTCTGGGTGCTGCTGGGGGAGATCTTCCCGTCGCGCATCCGCGGCGTCGCGCTCGGTGTCGCCGCCTCGGCCCAGTGGATCGCGAACTTCCTCGTCACGGTCTCGTTCCCGCCGATGTCGGACTTCTCACTGCCGTTCACCTACGGCATGTACGCCGTGTTCGCGGCCCTGTCGTTCTTCTTCGTGTTCTTCAAGGTGCCGGAGACGAAGGGCATGGCGCTGGAGCAGGCGGAGACGCTGTTCACGAACGCCCGTGGGCGCCAGCGCGGACCGCAGGTGCGCTCCACCGGCGACAACGCGTGAGGCCCCGTTCCTGATAGGATGTGCGAAGCACTCCGCTCGTCGGAGTGACTACGCGTGCCCGGACACCCGCAGGGTGGGGCGCACTTCCACCGGTCTCCTCCACACATCCCGAGCGGTTTTCCGCGCGGGCGGACGAGGAGCGGAGGTGCGCGGGGCACCAGGAACGGCGGCCGCCGGCCGCCGTGGACAACCGCACATCGCACCCGTCCCGGCATGGCCGAGCGGGCGCGCCCAACACAAGGAGAAACGGCAAATGGCCGTCGTCACCATGCGCCAGCTGCTCGACAGCGGCGTCCACTTCGGACACCAGACCCGCCGCTGGAACCCGAAGATGAAGCGATTCATCCTCACCGAGCGCTCGGGCAGCTACATCATCGACCTGCAGCAGTCGCTCACCTACATCGACAAGACCTACGACTTCGTCCGCGAGACGGTCGCCCACGGCGGCACCATCCTCTTCGTCGGCACCAAGAAGCAGGCGCAGCAGGCGATCGCCGAGCAGGCGACCCGCGTGGGCCAGCCCTACGTCAACCAGCGCTGGCTCGGTGGTCTGCTGACCAACTTCCAGACCGTCTCCAAGCGCCTCGCCCGCATGAAGGAGCTCGAGGAGCTCGACTTCGAGGGCACCACCAGCGGCTTCACCAAGAAGGAGCTGCTGATCAAGAAGCGCGAGCTGGACAAGCTCCACAAGTCGCTCGGCGGCATCCGCAACCTGTCGAAGACCCCGAGCGCGCTCTGGGTCGTCGACACCAAGAAGGAGCACCTCGCGATCGACGAGGCGAAGAAGCTGGGCATCCCGGTCATCGCCATCCTCGACACCAACTGCGACCCGGACGAGGTCCAGTACCCGATCCCGGGCAACGACGACGCCATCCGCTCGGTCGGCCTCCTGACCCGCATCGTCGCCGACGCCGCGGCCGAGGGCCTCATTCAGCGTCACCAGAAGCCCGAGGAGGGCACCGAGCAGGCCGAGCCGCTCGCCGAGTGGGAGCAGGAGCTGCTGCAGGGCCAGGCCGAGGTGCAGTCGAGCGCCGAGACCGAGAAGGCCGCTGACGCCGACCTCGCCGAGGCCGAGGCGGACTCCGCCGAGGTCATCGCCGAGGGCGAGGCCGACGCCGAGGCTGCGGCGGACGCCGAGCCCGAGGCCAAGTAGTCACCCCACAAACCCGCTTTCGACAAGAAGGTTCCAGTCAGAACATGGCAAACATCAGCATCGCTGACATCAAGGCCCTGCGCGAGCAGCTCGGCACGGGCATGGTCGACACCAAGAAGGCGCTCGAAGAGGCCGGTGGCGACATCGAGAAGGCGACCGAGATCCTCCGCCTGAAGGGTGCGAAGGGCAACGCGAAGCGTGCCGACCGCTCCACCAGCGAAGGCCTCGTCGCGGCCAAGGAGAACGGAAACGGCTCCGCCACCATGATCGAGCTCGCTTGCGAGACCGACTTCGTGGCGAAGGGCGAGAAGTTCATCGCCCTGGCCGACAAGGTCCTCGACGCGGCCGCCGCCGCGGGTGCGACCACGGTGGAGGAGGCCCTGGCCGCCCCCGCCGGCACTCAGACCGTCGCCGAGCTCATCGGCGACGAGGCCGCCATCCTGGGCGAGAAGGTCGAGCTCCGTCGCGTCGCGTCCGTCTCGGGTGAGAACTTCGCGATCTACCTGCACAAGACCTCCAAGGACCTGCCGCCGCAGGTCGGTGTCGTCGTCGGCTACACCGGCTCCGACGCGGAGACCGCCCGCAGCATCGCGCAGCACATCTCGTTCGCGAACCCGACCTACCTCACCCGTGAGGACGTTCCGGCCGCCGAGGTCGAGAACGAGCGTCGCATCGTCGAGGAGATCTCGCGCAACGAGGGCAAGCCGGAGGCCGCCCTCCCGAAGATCATCGAGGGTCGCCTCGGCGCGTTCTTCAAGCAGGTCGCCCTGCTGGAGCAGGAGTACGCCCGCGACAACAAGCTGACCATCGCCCAGGTGCTGAAGGACTCGGGCCTGACCGTGTCCGGCTTCGCCCGGTTCAAGGTCGGCGCCTAAAGCACCGATGAAGGAGTCCGGATCGCCGTGAGCGATCCGGACTCCTTTTCTGTGCGCCCACCCATAGGCGCACGAAAAGACACGCACTAGCGTTAGAACGAAAACCACGGAAGGACCACACACGACATGTCGGCAGCCAACACGAGACGCAGGGTCCTTCTCAAGCTTTCCGGCGAGGCGTTCGGCGGGGGGCAGCTCGGCGTCAACCCCGACATCGTGAGCAGCATCGCCCGCGAGATCGCGCAGGCGGCGGAGGACGTCGAGATCGCGATCGTCGTCGGTGGCGGCAACTTCTTCCGCGGCGCCGAGCTTTCGCAGCGCGGGATGGACCGCGGGCGCGCCGACTACATGGGCATGCTCGGAACGGTGATGAACTCGCTCGCCCTGCAGGACTTCCTCGAGCAGGCGGGCGCGGAAACGCGCGTGCAGTCGGCCATCTCGATGACCCAGGTCGCCGAGCCGTACATCCCGCGCCGCGCGGAGCGCCATCTCGAGAAGGGCCGCGTCGTCATCTTCGGCGCCGGCGCCGGACTGCCGTACTTCTCGACCGACACGGTCGCCGCGCAGCGCGCGCTGGAGATCAGCGCCGACGTCGTGCTCGTCGCCAAGAACGGCGTGGATGCCATGTACGACTCCGACCCCCGCACCAATCCGGGGGCGCGCAAGATCGAGCACATCAGCCACCAGGAGGCGCTGCAGCAGAATCTCAAGGCCGTGGACTCCACCGCGCTGAGCCTCTGCATGGACAACGGCATGCCGATGCGCATCTTCGGGATGGAGCCGGCCGGTAACGTCACCGCGGCGCTGCTCGGCGCCGAGATCGGCACCCTGCTCGGCTGAGCGCCGCCTGGCCCCGCCGCCGGGTGCGACGCGTGGGCTCTAGACTAGACACCGATTCACCGATCTGAAGGAGAAACCGTGATCGCGGATGTGATTTCCGATGCCCGCCAGCGCATGAGCAAGACCGTTGATGCGGCGAGAGAGGACTTCGGCACCGTGAGCGCGGGCCGCGCCAACCCGGCCCTCTTCCAGAAGGTGCTCGTGGACTACTACGGTTCGCCGACGCCGCTGGCCCAGCTGGCCGGCCTCCAGAACCCCGAGGCCCGGGTACTGCTCGTCACTCCCTACGACAAGTCGGCGCTGAAGGAGATCGAGAAGGCCATCGTCAACATGCCGAACCTCTCGGCGAACGTCGGCAACGATGGCGAGATCGTCCGCGTGACGCTTCCCGAGCTCACCGAGGACCGCCGCAAGGAGTTCGTGAAGATCGTCCGCGGAAAGGGCGAGGACGCCAAGGTCGCCATCCGCAACATCCGCCGCAAGGCGAAGGACGACCTGGACGCGCTCAAGGGCGAGGTCGGCGACGACGAGGTGGCGCGCGGCGAGAAGGAGCTGGAGTCCCTCACGCGCACCAACGTCGACGCGGTCGACGAGGCCTTGAAGCGCAAGGAAGCCGAGCTCCTCGAGGTCTAGGCATGAGCGAGGGGAGCGACCCCGGCGCGCCCCACGCGCCGGTGACGGGCAGGCGGGGGAAGCCGCGTTCACGCGAGGAGCTCCGCGCGCAGGTGCAGGCCACACGCGCGGACTTCGAGCGTCAGGTTCAGGCCCGCAAGGCACAGCTCGACGCGACGAACGAGCTGATCGAGCAGCGCGCCGGGCGCAACCTGATCCTGGCGATCCTGATCGGGCTGGGCGTCGGAGCGATCGTGGTCGTCAGCCTCATCTTCATCAAAGAGCTCTTCATCCCGTTCGGGATGGCGATGGCCGGGTTCGCGGCCTTCGAGCTCACGCAGGCGTTCCGCGGCGCCGGTCGTCGCGTTCCGCGCGTCCCGACCCTGCTGGCCGCGGTGGCGATCATCCCCGCCGCCTTCTGGTTCCACGCCGGCGGGCAGCTCGTCGCCCTTGCGGCGGGTATCGTCCTCGTCGTCGTGTGGCGGCTGATCGAGGAGGCCGCGCTTCCGGTACGACGCGCCGGGGGAGCGGCGCTCGTCCGCGACCTCACCTGGAGCATCCTGGTGCAGCTCTACGTCGGGCTTCTCGCGAGCTTCGTGCTGCTGCTGCTCGCGGAGCCGGGTGGCGAGTGGTGGGTGCTGGCGTTCGTCATCGTGGTCGTCGCGGTCGACACGGGCGCGTACGCGGCCGGTCTCGCGTGGGGCAAGCACCCGATGGCGCCGACCATCAGCCCGAAGAAGACCTGGGAGGGTTTCGCCGGTGCGACGGCCGCAGCCATCGTGGCCGGTGTGCTCGTGTCGGTGTTCATGATCGACCGGCCGTGGTGGTTCGGCATCGTGTTCGGCGTGGTGCTGCTGCTGACCGCGACCGCGGGGGATCTCTCCGAGTCGCTCATCAAGCGCGATCTCGGCATCAAGGACATGAGCTCATGGCTGCCGGGTCATGGCGGCTTCCTCGACCGTCTCGACTCGATCCTGCCGTCCGCCGCCGCCACCTACGTGCTGTTCCTCATCTTCCGATGACACAATGGGGGACGTGAGCACCTTCCCCCGCACCCCGAAGAAGCAGGGCTACGACGTCGAGCAGGTCGACGCGTTCCTGCAGACCGCCCGGCGCGCGTACGACGACGACGCCTCGGCTCCGCTGACGTCGGCCGACATCCGGCGCACGGCCTTCTCGATGCAGAAGGGCGGCTATTCGACCACACACGTCGACGCGGCCCTGGAGCGGCTCGAGGACGCCTTCGCGCAGCGCGAGCGCGAGGGCGCACGGCAGAGGATCGGTGACGAGGCCTGGTTCGCCGACGCGCGCAGCACCGCGCAGGTCGTGCTGAACCGGCTCGACCGGCCGGTGGGCCACCGCTTCGACCGGGTCAGCTTCCTCACCCTGGGCTACCACCGGCAGGACGTCGATCGCTTCGCGAACCGTCTGGTCAAGTACTTCCAGGACGGCCGCCCGATGAGCGTCGAGGAGGTCCGCACGGTGACGTTCCGCGAGCAGCGCGGCGGCTACCGGGAGGTGCAGGTCGACCTGCTCCTGGACAGCGTCACGGACGTCATGCTTGCCGTCCGGTGACCCTGGCTGTTGCCTGAACGCGTGCGCGGTTTCTTGGATTGTCCGCGGAAGTCCGTTATGGTCTTGTGATCGTGGGTAGACGAGAAGCAGCAGAGATCGTTCCGCTGACCCCGGCCAACCCGGTCGGAGTCGCCTTCAAGCGATCCCGACGACCGCACATCCGGTCGCGAGCCCTGCTCTGGGGTTTCGCCTTCACCGCCGCCGTAGGCTTCGCCCTGGTGAACGTGGTGGACCCGTACTCCGGTTCGGCGGCGACTCCGGCGTATGCGGACACGATCCCGACCGCCCCCACCACGTCGCGCTTCGGCGGGGCGCCCACGCAGTCGCTCACCGCTCCGGACTCGTACACCACCCAGGTGCAGCGCGACACGGTGAGCGTGAAGGCCAAGCCGACGCCCACTCCGACTCCCACCGCGACGAGCAAGTCGTCCGGATCGTCCTCCGCTCCGGCTGTCGGAACGCCCGACCCCGGGACGGCCCAGGCGATCGCCTACGAGATGCTCCAGGCCCGTGGCATGGGGGACGACCAGTTCAGCTGCCTGGTCGCGCTCTGGAACAAGGAGTCGCACTGGAACGTGTACGCGCACAATACCAGCAGCGGCGCGTACGGCATCCCGCAGGCGCTTCCCGGCAGCAAGATGGCATCGGCCGGGTCCGACTGGGAGACCAACCCGGCGACGCAGATCACCTGGGGCCTCGGCTACATCACCGGCCGCTATGGCGACCCGTGCGGTGCCTGGGGGCACTCGCAGTCCTCCGGTTGGTACTGATCGGCGGCGCGGACCGGCGTCCGGCGCGGCCTGGCCGGCCGGTTTAGACTGGTCCAATGCCGCGCAGCAACCGTCCCCGAGGCCGCCACGGCCCGGGGCGTGACCGCTTTGAGGACCAGCAGGACACCGGGCTCGACCGACTGCTCTCCGGTTGGCGGCGCACAGAGACGCGCCGCGGGACGACCTGGAACGTCCAGCCGGTCTCGGCCGCCCAGGCGCAGAAGAGCTACGTGTGCCCGGGATGCGGGCGCGACATCGCCCCGGGAGTCGCGCACCTCGTAGCGTGGCGAGCGGACGGCGTGCTGGGCGACGGCGCCGACCTGGCGGCACGACGGCACTGGCACGAATCCTGTTGGAAGATCGCCTGAGCGCAGTCCCGCGGCGATCTTCGACCACCGAGAAGAGAAGGACCCACGTGAGCACCATCGAGATCCGCGGCGGCGTCGAGCTGCCTGCGCGCCGTGAGGACATCGAGCTGCACACGCGCGACGGCCTCACCCTCGTCGGTGAACTGGCGAGCCCTCTCGACCGCGAGCCGGTCGCGACGCTCGTGACGCTGCATCCGCTGCCGACCGGCGGCGGTTTCATGGACTCGCACATCCTCCGCAAGGCCGCCGGGCGTCTGCCCGCTCTGGCCGACATCGCCGTGCTGCGATTCAACACGCGCGGCACCGCGTCGCCGCGCGGCCGCAGCGAGGGACGGTTCGGCCACGGGGTCGACGAGCGCTACGATGTGGAGGCCGCGATGGCGTTCGTCGCCGAGCGGGGCCTCCCGCACCCGTGGCTTCTCGGTTGGTCGTTCGGCACGGAGTTGGCGCTGATGTACGGGCGCGAGTGCCCGGTGGACGGCGTCATCCTGCTCTCGCCGCCGCTGCATCGGGCCAAGCCCGAGCACCTCGCGGCATGGGCGGGGGACTCCCGGCCTATCGTCGCCCTCATCCCCGAGCACGACGACTACCTCCAGCCTGCCGAGGCGGTGCGGCGATTCGCGCCGCTGCCCCAGATCGAGCTGGTCGACGTCGCGGGAGGAAAGCACCTGTGGGTGGGCGAGAATCAGACGCGCCGCGTTCTGGACGAGATCGTCGCCCGGATCAACCCGGCCGCGGCCCCACTGCCTACCGAGTGGAGTGAGCCCGCCGCGGTGTGATCCGCAGCGGACGCGCCTACAGCTCGTTCTGGCGGGGGATGACGACCTGCTTGATGATCAGCAGCAGGGCGGCCGCGAAGGGGATGGCCACGAGCGCGCCGAGGATGCCGAGCAGTGTGCCGCCGGCGAGCGCGGCGACGACGACGAGCGCCCCGGGCACGGAGACGGCGCGGTTCATGATGCGTGGGCTCAGGACGTACGCCTCGACCTGCATGTACACGATGTAGTAGATCGCGGCGGCGATCGCCGTCGGAGGACCGGACAGGATGCACACCGCGACGATGATGACCGAACCGGTGATCGTGCCCACGAGCGGGATCAGGGAGAAGAAGAACGCGATGAACGCCAGCAGCACCGGGAACTTCGCGCCGATGATCGTCAGGAAGATCGCGCTCAGCACTCCGTTGACGAGGGCGAGGGAGACCTGGCCCATGACGTACTTGCCCACGGAGTCGGTGATCTGGTCGCCGAGGTCGGCGAAGCGGGATCGCTTCGAGGCCGGGACCAGCTGGTAGGCCGCGCGCTTGATGCTCGGCAGCGACGCCGTGAAGTAGATCGTGAGGATGATCACGATGATCACGCCGAACGCGCCCTGGACGATGCCGGAGGCGGTCTGCAGGATCTTCGACGTGATGTCCGGGAGGTTCTGCTGCAACCACTGTGTGACGGCATTGATGTTGGTGTCGTTGATCACCGACGGGAACTGGTGCTGCAGACTCTGGAACCAGTCCTCCGCGCCTCCGCTGTTGACCCACGTGATCGTGTTGTTGACGAGCTGCGTCGCCTGCGAGATCGCGACCGGCACGATGGACCAGATCAGGCCGACGAACGCGCCGATGATCACGACCAGCGTGATGACCAGCGCCAGCCAGCGCGGGAAACGACGGCGCTCGAGGAACGAGATGAGGGGCTCGATGCCGAGCGCCAGGAAGAGCGCGGCGCCGATGTAGGTGATGATCGTGGCGAGGCTGACGATCGACGTCAGGATCAGGATGCCGAGACCGACACCCAGCGTCCCGATGAGCCCGACCCGGAATGCGTTCTGGATCTTCATGTTCCCCCGGCCCTTCCGGTCAGTCTCGGTCTGCCGTGACGCCCTCGGCCTGCTGCAGCATACCGCGGAGGTTCTCGAAGTAGCCGGCCACAGCCTCCCGCTCGATCTTGATCTGGGCCAGGCGCTCCTCGGCGTCGGCCACGAGCCGCGCGGTGCGCTCCTCGGCCTCCTCGAGCTGAGCGGCGGCGCGCTCCTCGGCGTCCCGCACGATCCGGGCGGCCGTCTGCTCGGCCTCGGTGCGAGCCTTCTTGACCGTCTCGCGGGCCTTGGTCTCGAAGGCCTCGCTCTCGGAGCGCGCCTGCGCGGTGCGCTTGGTGGCGTCCTGCAGCTGGGCGTTGGCGTCGTCGAGGTACTTCTGCGTCTGCGCGACGGCCTCCTGGTGCCGGGCCAGGTACTCCTTCTCCGCCTCGTCGCGGCGCGCCTTGAGCTCGACGTCGAGGTCGATGCGGGCCTGCTGCACTTCGTGCGTGCGCGCGTCGAGCTCGGCGAGCGTCGTCGTGCGCAGCGTCGACAGCTCGGTCTCGAGCGCCGTGCGGGCCTCCGCCGCCTCGTGCTCGAACTGCGCGGTGCGCTCGGCGATCTCGGCGGCGAGCGCGGTGCGTGCCTGGGCGATCTCCGCCGCGAGCTCCTGACGCGCCTCGCCGGACTCCTTCTCGAGCGCGACCCGAGCCTGCTGGGTCTCGTCCGCGAGCGCACGACGGACGGTCTCCGCTTCGCTCTCGAGCGAGAGCCGCTGCTGCTCCCGGTCGTTCGCGAGCTCGTTCGCCGTGGATTGACGCTGATCGGCGAGCTCGACCGCGGTGCGGCGTGCGTCTTCCGCGAGGGTCGTGCGCACCCGCTCGGTCTCTTCCGCGAGGCGGGAGCGGGTCTGCTCCGCCTCGGCGGCCAGCGTGGCCGTCGTCTGCTCGACCTCGGCGGCGAGTGCGGCCTTCGTGGTCGCGACCTCGGTCTCCAGCGCCGAGCGGGCCTGCTCGGTGTCGGCCGCGAGCGTCGTCGTGGTCTGCTCGACTTCGGCGGCGAGGGCGGATTTCGTCGTGGTGACTTCTGTCTCGAGGGCGGATCTGGTCTGTTCGACCTCGGCGGCGAGGGCGGACTTCGTCTGTTCGACTTCGGCGGCGAGCGCGGACTTCGTGGTCGAGACCTCCGTCTCGAGGGCGGACTTCGTCTGTTCGACTTCGGCGGCGAGGGCGGCGCGGGTGGTCTCCACCTCGGACGCCAACTGGGCGCGGGTCGAGGTGACCTCGGCCTGCAGAGCAGCCCGGCCGCCGGCCAGCTCGTCGGCCAGCGCCGTGCGTGCCGCGTCGACCTCGGCCGCGAGATCCGCGCGGAGCTGCGTCGCTTCGGCGTCCAGCTCGCGGCGGCGCCGCTCGGTCTCCGCCTCCAGCTCGGCGCGGGAGGTCTCCGCAGCCGTCGCGATCTCGCTCGCCGCCCGCTCGCGGTCGGCGGCGAGGGCGGCGGCCGTGGCCGTGCGATCGGCCTCGAGGGCCGACCGCGTCTCGGTCGACTCCTTATCCAGGGCGGTGCGCGTCTGGAGGGTCTGGTCGGCCAGCTCCCGCGTGGTCCGTTCGACGTCGTCCGCCAGTCGTGCCTTCGTGCTGGTCACCTCGTCGGCCAGAGCGGACTTCGTGCGGGTGACCTCGTCGGCGAGGGCCGCCTTCGTGGTGGCGACTTCGTCGGCCAGAGCGGACTTCGTGCGGGTGACCTCGTCGGCCAGAGCGGACTTCGTGCGGGTGACCTCGTCGGCGAGCTCGGTGCGGGTGCGGTCGACCTCCTCGGTGAGCGCGGATCGGGTCGTCGTCACCTCGGCGGCGAGCCCGGCCTTGGTCTGCTCGACCTCCGCCGCCAGCGCGGCCTTGGTCTGCTCGACCTCGACCGCCAGCGCCTTGGTGGTCTGCTCCACCTCGGTCTTCAACGAGAGTCGCGTGGTGGCGTCTTCATCGGCGAGGTCGGCGCGGGTCTGGGCAGCCTCGGCGGCGAGGGCCGCGCGCTCCTGTTCGACCTCGGCGGCGAGGTCGGCGCGGGTCTGGGCGGCCTCCGCCGCGAGCTCGGCCCGCAGGCGTGACTCATCCGCCGCCAGCCGATCGGCGGTCTCGGCCACACGGCGGTCGAGGTCGAGGCGGATCTGCGCGGCCTCCCGCTCGAAGGCGGCACGGTCCTGTGCGAACGCCCCTTCGAGCTCTGCGGTGCGGGCCTCGATCGTGCGCTCGAGCTCTGCGGCCTCCGCACGGGCCGACTCCGCCTCCCGCGAGGCGACGGCCTTCAGCTCGGCGGCCTCGCGGTCGGCTTCGGCGCGCACCGCCGCGGCCTCGCGCTTGCTCGTCGCCCGCAGCTCGGCGGCCTCGGTGGCGACGGCACCGCGGATACCCGCCGCCTCTCGCATCGCGTCGGTGAGGAGGGTCTCCTTGTCGGCACGAGTCTTGGCGAGGAGCTCACGCGACTCGATCTGCGCGTCCTCCAGCATGGTCGTCGCGCGGGCGGTCGCGTCCGCGATCACCCGCTCGGCCTGCTGGGCTGCAGCCTTCTTCACCTTCTCGATCTCACCGGAGACCCCGGCGCGCAGCTTCTCCGCGTCGATGTCGGCCTGCGCGATGAGGCGGGTCGACTGCTCCTCGGCGACGCGGAGGGTGTTCTCCAGCTTCGTCCCGAGGCCCGAGTACGTCGGGCTTCCGACCTCTTCGATCTCGGCGTTCAGCTCATCGATGCGCAGCTGGAGACGCTTGATCTCCTTGGCCGAGTCGGCCGACTGCGTGTTCGACTTGATGAGCTCGCGCCGCAGCTCCTGCACGGCCTTGTCGACCTCGTCCTTGTCGTACCCGCGGAAGACCTGCGTGAAGTTGGATTCATCGGTGGCCACGTGTGTTACTCCTGAAGTCTGCTGGTCGCGAGCTGCTCGCACGCCGCAACGATCTTACATTTGGCGCCGGGTACCCGCATGGGGGACTGCATCCTCCCGCAGGGAACGGTTAGATGCCTTTCAGGGTGCTGGACTATCGTGGAGTGTCTTGCCCGCCTGTCTGTGCCCGTCCCCCTCCGGCACACGAGGAGATCTGCTTGCGTTTCGTACTCGCCATCGTCGCGTTCGTCGTGGCCGCCGTCATGATCGTCGCCGGCATCGCCCAGCGGACGGTGTTCGCACCCCCATCGCAGCTCACGGCGACCGCGAACGTGCCGGGGGATGCCCGGTACGTGGTGATCGCCGGCTCGGCGCTCAACGCGCACACCGGTCAGCAGACGCTCTCCGTGACCGGTGCCGAAGACCCCGCGGCGCAGGTCGTCGCGATCGGGCGGACGGACGACGTGACGGCGTGGCTGGGCACGGAGAAGTACGTCGCCGTCGGATACGACTCGACCACGGGCGCGCTCACGACACGCATGGTCACCCCGAAGGCGGCCTCCGGCTCCACCTCGACCCCGTCGCCCGGCGCGACGGCGGGTGCCACCGAGGGGACGTCGTCGTCCGCGGCGGGTCCGAATCCCACGGGGTCCGACCTCTGGCTCGAGGAGTACGACGGCCAGGACGCCCAGGTCACCCGCATGAACATCCCCGACGGGGTGAGCGTCCTCGTCGCCTCGGACGGCACGAAGCCCGCGCCCTCCACGATCACCGTCACCTGGCCGGTCGACTCGAGCACGCCGTGGGCGTTCCCGCTGATCATCGGCGGCCTGGTCCTGCTCGTCATCGGAATCGCCCTCTACCTCTGGGGGCTCTACACCCACCGCAGATCGCGCGGACCGCGCCGGAAGAGCGGACCCAAGATGCCCAAACTCCCCAAGGCCCCCAAGTACAAGCCGACCTCCGAGGTCGAGACCACCCCGCGCGGGCGTCGATCCACGCGGCGCGCCCGGGTGATCGCGCCCGCCGTGCTCGTCGGAGCCCTGACCCTGTCGGGCGCCGGCGCCGCCTTCGCCGACGAGACGCCCACTCCCACTCCGACGCCGACGTCGACGACGACCGCGGTGCCGAAGCCGGCGAATCAGCTGCCACCGGCGGTCACCGTGCCCCAGCTCGAGCGGATCGTCAAGCGCATCTCGGTCTCCGCGGCCAATGCCGATGCGAAGGCCGACCCGAACCTCGCCAAGCAGCGCTTCACCGGCGCCGCCCTGCAGCTGCGTGAGGCCAACTACGCCATCCGGGCGAAGAAGGCGGACCAGCCGGCGCTCCCGGCGATCCCCTCCGACCCGATCGTGCTCTCGCTCCCGCAGGCGACCGATTCCTGGCCCCGCACGGTCGTCGCGGTGATCGAGATGCCCAAGGACGCGGAGGGCAAGGACCAGGCGCCGCAAGCGCTCACCCTGGTGCAGGACTCGCCGCGCGACAACTACATGGTCGAGTACGCGATCTCCCTCGAGCCCAAGGCCAAGGTTCCGAACCTGGCACCGGCGAGCATCGGCGCCGCCGCCGTCCGTCCGGACTCGAAGCTGCTCGCCCTGCCGCCGAACCAGGTCGCCGCCGCGTACGGCGACGTGCTGATGAACGGCGACCAGAGCAAGTACGCGAGCCTGTTCAGCGCGGACGGCGACACTTTGCGCACGGCGGTGGGCGCCGAATGGAAGGCGCAGCAGAAGGCGGCCGTGCCGGCCACCGCCTCGCTGACCTTCACCAGCGCGGTCGGCCCGAACCCGGACGTCGCGATGGCCACCAACGACTCGGGCGCGCTCGTGTGGGTGGACCTGCAGGAGACGCAGCAGCTGAAGGTGGTCGAGGCCGGGGCCGAGGTCAACGCCGGCCCGACCGCCGCCGCGCTCGGCGTCGCGAGCTCCAAGACCGGTGTCGAGACCACCTTCGGCTACCAGTTGGCCTTCTATGTGCCCCCGGCCGGGTCGGACGCGAAGATCACGCTCCTCGGTTTCGCTCAGGGCATGATCGGGGCCAAAGAGATCCAGTGATCGCGCGGCGCCCGCCGCGTAAGGTTGAGAGTTGTGCCGACGCGGACCCGGTCCGCCCTCTGGAGGAGTCATGAGTCAGATCCCGCCCCCGCCCACCAACCTGCGCGGCGCCGTCGATTTGAGTTCGCTCGTCAACCGGCCCGCCACGCCTGCCGCGGGCGGTGCGGGGGCGCCGGCGGACGCGGGTGAGGCGCTCGCGCTGCCGAGCCTGTTCTTCGAGGGCACCGACGCGAACTTCAACGACTTCATCGATCTGTCGATGCGCGTCCCCGTCGTGGTGGACCTGGCCGCCGCGTGGGCGGAACCGTCCGCGCAGCTCAGTCCGGTGCTGGAGCGCGTCGTCGCCCAGCTCGCCGGTCGCGTCGTGCTGGTGAAGGTCGATGTCGACGCGAACCCGCAGCTGGCCCAGGCGTTCCAGGCGCAGTCCGTCCCCGCGGCGGCCGCGCTGGTCGGCGGCCGCCCCGTCCAGCTCTTCGCCGGCGCTCTACCCGAGGAGCAGATCCGCGACGTCCTCGACCAGCTGCTGCAGCTCGCAGCGCAGAACGGCGTGACCGGAACGGTGGCCGTCGACGGTGAGGCCGGCCCGGCCGCCGAGGGGGAGCAGGCCGAAGCCGCACCCGAGCCGCTGCCGCCGCACCACGCCGAGGCGTACGAGGCGATCGAGCGCGGCGACTACGCCACGGCGATCCAGGAGTACAAGACGGCCATCGCGCAGGATCCGCGCGACGCCATGGCCGTGGCCGGGCTGGCGCAGGTCAGTCTGCTGGCCCGCCTGGCGGGCAAGACGCTCGACGCGATCCGCTCCGCCGCCGCGGCCGACCCGGCGGACCCGTCCGCGCAGCTCGACGTCGCCGACCTCGACCTCTCCGGCGGTCACGTGGAGGACGCGTTCGACCGCCTGCTCACGCTGTTCCCGACGCTGGACGCGGCCGGCAAAGAGACGGTCCGCACCCGGCTGCTCGACTATTTCGAGATCGTCGGTGTGGAGGACTCGCGCGTCGCCAAGGCGCGGGCTAGGCTGACGTCGCTGCTCTACTGACGTCGCGGACGCGGTGAGGCGGCGGACCCCCGAACCCCTCCCGAAAGGCAGCGTATGCCCCGTGTGCTCGTCGTCGGCGGGACAGGTCTCGCCGGACGCGCGGTGACCGCCGCCGCTGTGGAACGCGGGCACGAGGTGGTCGTGGCTGCGCGACGGGCGCCGGACGACGACGCACCGGCGTACGTCGACGGCGCGCAGTACGTCACGGCCGATCTCGTCGGCGGGGGCGGCCTCGAGGAGGCGGTCGACGGGGTCGATGTACTGATCGACGCGAGCAACGGCTCAGGCAAGCAGGCGGCGCGCGTCTTCCTGCACGGTTCCCGCAATCTCCTGCACACCGCGGCGCGCTTCGGTGTGGGGCGCGCGGTGCAGCTGTCGATCGCCGGCATCGACGGATCGCGCTACCCGTACTACCGCGCCAAGCTCGCCCAGGAGCAGGTGTATCGCGAGTCGCCCCTGGCGACCCGCATCGTGCGGGCGACCCAGTTCCACGACTTCGTGACCGCGGTCTTCGAGCGCGGGCGCCCGTTCGGCGCGCTGCTCGCGCCGACGGGGACGCGGTTCCAGCCCATCGCGGTGGAGGATGTCGCGGACGCTCTGGTGGACGCCGCCGAGCTCACCGCTCCGGCGGACACCGAGCGCACGATCGGCGGTCCGGCGATCGAATCGGCCCGCTCCCTCGCGGAGCAGTTGAAGGCAGCGCGCGGATCCCGTCGTCCCATCGTCCCGGTGCGCCTGGGCGGCGGCCTGGGCGCGACCTGGCGGGCCGGGCGCAACCTCGCGCCCGAACACGCCATCGACGGCGTCGACTACGCCGCGTGGCTCAGCGCCGCGGCCTGAGCCACAAGGCGCCCAGCGGCGGCAGGGTGAGCACCGCTGACGCCGGGCGGCCCATCCACGGCTCGTCCGCCGCGGTCACTCCGCCGAGGTTGCCCACGCCCGAGCCTCCGAACGCGTCGGCGTCGGTGTTGAGCAACTCCTCCCAGTCGCCCGCGAAGGGCAGGCCGATCCGGTAGCCGTCGTGCGGGGCGCCGGAGAAGTTGAACACGGCCACCAGGGGCGAGCCGTCCCGGTCCTTCCGGAGGAACGCGATCACATTGCCTGCGGCGTCCGAGCCGTCGATCCACTCGAAGCCGGCCGGCTCGTTGTCGAGGGCCCAGAGCGCGGGCTGCGCCCGGTAGAGCGCGTTGAGCTGAGCGACCAGGTTCCAGAGGCCCTGATGCGCCGGCTGGTCCAGGATCCACCAGTCCAGTCCGCGCTCCTCGCTCCACTCCGACGGCTGGCCGAACTCCTGCCCCATGAAGAGCAGCTGCTTGCCCGGATGCGCCCACATGAACGCGAGGAAGACCCGCACGTTCGCCAGCTGCTGCCAGTGGTCTCCCGGCATCTTGCCGAGCAGCGAGCCCTTGCCGTGCACGACCTCGTCGTGGCTGATCGGCAGGAGGAAGTTCTCGCTCCAGGCGTACACGAACGAGAACGTGAGCTCGCCGTGGTGGTAGGAACGCCACATCGGGTTCTCGTGCATGTACTGCAGCGAGTCGTGCATCCAGCCCATGTTCCACTTGAGCCCGAAGCCGAGGCCCCCCGAGGAGGTCGGCGCGGTGACGCCGGGGTAGCTGGTGGACTCCTCGGCGATCATCACGGTCCCGGGGTTGCGCTTGTACGCCGTGGCGGTGACCTCCTGCAGGAAGCCGATGGCCTCGAGGTTCTCGCGCCCACCGTGGATGTTCGGCTCCCACTCGCCGTCGTTGCGTGAGTAGTCCAGGTAGAGCATGGAGGCGACAGCGTCGACACGGAGCCCGTCGACGTGGAACTCCTCGAGCCAGTAGAGCGCGTTCGCGACGAGGAAGTTGCGCACCTGCGAGTTGCCGTAGTCGAAGATGTATGTGCCCCAGTCCTTGTGCTCGCCGCGGCGGGGATCGGGGTGCTCGTACACCGCCTCGCCGTCGAAACGCGCGAGCGCCCAGTCGTCCTTCGGGAAGTGGCCGGGCACCCAGTCCATGATCACGCCGATCCCGGCCTGGTGCAGACGGTCGATCAGGAACCGGAGGTCGTCGGGTGAGCCGAAGCGGCTGGTCGGCGCGTAGTAGCCGGTGACCTGGTAGCCCCACGACCCGCCGAAGGGATGCTCGGCGAGCGGCAGGAACTCCACGTGCGTGTAGCCCAGGGCGACCACGTAGTCGATGAGCTGGTCGGCGGCCTCCACATAACCGAGCCCCGGCCGCCAGCTGCCGAAATGCAGCTCGTAGACGCTCATCGGCCCCGCGTGCGGGTCTCGCTCGGCGCGGGAGCGCATCCACTCGCCGTCCTGCCAGTCGTGACGGCCGACCGTGACGACGGACGCGGTCGCGGGAGGGGTCTCCGCCGCCTGCGCCATCGGGTCGATCTTGCGCACCCACGCGCCGTCTCGGCCGAGGATGTCGAACTTGTAGAGCTCCCCTTCGCCGAGACCGGGCACGAACAGCTCCCAGACACCGGCCACGCCCATCGTGCGCATGGCGTGCTGCGTGCCGTCCCAGCCGTTGAAGTCGCCGACGAGACGCACGGCACGGGCTTGGGGCGCCCAGACCGTGAACGCCGTCCCGACGACGCCGCCCAGGTCGCGGACGTGCGCGCCGAGCGCCGTCCACAGCTGCTCGTGGCGCCCCTCCCTGATCAGGTGCAGGTCGAGCTCGCCGATGGTGGGCGCGAAGCGGTACGGGTCGTCGGCCGTCCACGTGCTGCCGTCCGCGTAGCGCGCCTCGATCTCGTAGGCGCCGGGGCCGACGATGTCGACGCCCTGCCAGATGCCGTGGGCGAGGTGCGCCAGCTCGAGGTGGGCGCCGGTCGGGAGGATGGCGAACACCTCGGTCGCGAGGGGGCGGAGCGTGCGGATGACGGTGACCGGGTCGGACACGCCCGCTGCGTTCACCTGGTGCTGGCCGAGGACGGCGTGCGGGTCGTGGTAGGCGCCGGTCGCGACGGCGAGCAGCAGGCCGTCGTCGAGAGCGGGCAGGTCGACGGCGGCGGCGCCTTCGGGGATCGGGCTCATGGTGCTCCTTCTGGGGCTGTTCTCGGCGGGCCTGGGCGGATCGGTCCGCGGTTCAGAGCGGCTTGACGACCAGGATGTGCACGGGTTCGGTGAAGGCGTCGAGGCGGACGTAGTTGTCGGCCCCCCAGGTCCAGCGCTGGCCGGTGACGACATCCTTGACCTCGAACGTCGAGCCGACCGGGAGCCCGAGCGCGGCGACGTCGAGGTGGACGACGGTCTCGCGCACGGAGTGGGGGTCGACGTTGGCGACCACGAGCACCGTGTCCGCCTTGCCGCTGCGGGTGAACGCGCCCGGCAGGTGCTTGGAGTAGACGAGGATCGCGTCGTCCTCGCTGCCGTGCACGTGCAGGTTGCGCAGTTGCCGCAGGGCAGGGTGCTCGCTGCGGGTGCGGTTGAGCATCGTCAGGTACGGAGCGAGAGAGCGGCCGAGTGTCTGCGCGCGGGTGTAGTCACGTGGGCGGTACTCGTACTTCTCGTTGTCGATGTACTCCTCGGCGCCCGGGCGTGCGACGTTCTCGAACAGCTCGTAGCCGGAGTAGACGCCCCAGGTCGGCGCGCCCGTCGCGGCGATCGCGGCGCGCACCTTGAACGCCGCCGGCCCGCCGAACTGGAGGTACTCCGTGAGGATGTCGGGGGTGTTGACGAACAGGTTGGGGCGCAGGAAGTCGGCCGTGTCGTGGGCGAGGCCGTCGAGGAACTCCTCGAGCTCCTCCTTCGTGTTGCGCCAGGTGAAGTAGGTGTACGACTGCTGGAACCCGGCCTTGGCGAGTGTGTGCAGCAGAGCGGGGCGGGTGAACGCCTCCGCGAGGAACACGACGTCCGGGTCCGTGGCGTTGACCGTGTGGATCAGCCACTCCCAGAAATGCAGCGGTTTGGTGTGCGGGTTGTCCACGCGGAAGATCCGTACGCCCAGCGACATCCAGTGCCGCACGATGCGCAGCACCTCGGCCCGGAGGCCGTCGTAGTCGTTGTCGAAGTTGATGGGGTAGATGTCCTGGTACTTCTTCGGCGGGTTCTCCGCGTACGCGATCGTGCCGTCCGGCAGCGTCGTGAACCACTCCGGGTGCTCCGTGACCCAGGGGTGGTCGGGGGAGGCCTGCAGGGCGAGGTCGAGCGCGACCTCGAGGCCTGCTTGCTTGGCCTTTCCGAGGAAGTGGGCGAAGTCCTTCTCGGTGCCGAGGTCCGGGTGGATGGCGTCGTGACCGCCCTCCGCGGATCCGATCGCCCACGGGGAGCCGGGATCGTTCGGTCCGGCGTCGAGTGTGTTGTTCGGGCCCTTGCGGAACGTGCGCCCGATCGGGTGGATCGGCGGGAGGTAGACGACGTCGAAGCCCATCGCAGCGATCTCCGGCAGGCGCTTGGCCGCGGTGCGGAACGTGCCCGACTTCCACGAGCCGTCGGCGAGCTTCTTGGCGCCCTCCGACCGCGGGAAGAACTCGTACCAGCTGCCGACGCCGGCGCGGGTCCGCTCGACGAGCACGGCGCGCGTCTCCGAGAGCGACGGCAGGGACACGATCGGGCGCTCGGCGAGGATGCGGACGATGCGTTCGTCGATCGCGGCGGCGAACCGCGCATCCACGGGCTGCGCGGTGTCGGCGACGACCTTGGCGGCCTCGCCGAGGTGGCGGCGCTCGGCCGGGCTGCGGCGCTTGTCCGCGGCCGCGCCGGAGAGCAGGTCGTGGCCCATCCTGAGCATCAGGTCGACGTCGATGGCTGCGGGCACCTTCACCTCGGCGTTGTGCTTCCAGGTGGCGTAGTCGTCGGCGTACGCCTGGATCCGGTACCGCCACAGGCCCTCGGTCTCGAGCTGGACCTCGACCTCCCACCGGTCGGTCCCCGGCGCGATCGGGTGCATGTGGTGCTCGGTCTGCACCCCGGCGGGGTCGAGCAGGAGGAGGTCGACGCCGATGCGGTCGTGCCCCTCGCGGAACGAGGTCGCGCGGAAAGGGACGACCTCGCCGCGGAAGGCGGTCGCCGCCCAGTGGCCCTCGTCCACCTGCGGCGAGAGGCCCAGGATCGGCAGCCGGGTCAGCAGGGGCACGTATTCCTGGACGGGTCCGGCGTCCCCGGTCCCGGCCGCGGGGGTCTCCGCCGCCGGTGACGTCACCTCCTCAGGGAGGTGGTCGACGGTGGCCTCCGGTGCCGCTGCGGCTGCCGGCTTGGTCGCTGCGCTCTTTCCCACAGACCCGACCGTACACTCATTAACCTGCTCGACATGAGGCTCCCCTATTGTGGGGCGAGTGAAGGCCATCCGTAGATTCACCGTCCGAGCCGTCCTGCCCGAGAACCTGTCCGCCCTGGAGGAGCTCGCGGGCAATCTCCGCTGGTCATGGCACGAGCCGACCAAGGAGCTGTTCGCCCGCATCTCACCGGAGCTGTGGCACCAGGTGGAGCACGATCCCGTCGCGCTCCTCGGAGCCGTCGACCCGGACCGCCTCGCCGAGCTGGCCGCGGATCCGGGCTACGTGGACTGGGCGAACCATGTCCGCGACGAGCTGCACGGGTACCTGAGCGAGCCGCGCTGGTACCAGTCCCTGGGGGAGCACACGCCGCGCACCATCGCGTACTTCTCTCCCGAGTTCGGCATCGCCGCGGCGCTGCCGCAGTACTCCGGCGGCCTGGGGATCCTCGCGGGAGACCACCTCAAGGCCGCGAGCGACCTGGGCGTCCCGCTGGTCGGCGTCGGCCTGTTCTACCGATCCGGCTACTTCGCCCAGGCGATCTCGCCCGACGGCTGGCAGCAGGAGAGCTACCCCTCCCTCGACCCGGACGGGCTGCCCCTGAGCGTGCTGCGCACCCCGGACGGCACCCCCGTCGAGGTCTCGCTCGCGCTCCCGGACGGCGTGCTGCACGCGCGCGTCTGGCAGGCGGCGGTGGGCCGGGTACGGCTCCTGCTGCTCGACACGGACATCCCGGAGAACGAGGAGCGCCTGCGGTCGGTGACCGACCGCCTGTACGGCGGCGGGGGCGAGCACCGCCTCCTGCAGGAGCTGCTGCTCGGCATCGGCGGCGTGCGGGCGATCGAGGCGTGGGCGGAGCTCACGGGTGCTCCGGCGGCCGAGGTGTTCCACACGAACGAGGGCCACGCCGGCTTCCTCGGCCTCGAGCGGATCGCCAATCTGATCGGCGAGGGATTGAGCTTCGACGAGGCGCTGCAGGTGGTGCGCGCCGGAACGGTGTTCACCACCCACACGCCCGTGCCGGCCGGCATCGACCGGTTCGACCGTCCGCTGGTCGAGCGGTACGTCTCCACGTCGCTGCTGCCGGGCGTCGACGCCGCCCAGGTGCTGGCGCTCGGCGCGGAGGACTACCCGGGCGGGTCGCCCGACGTGTTCAACATGGCCGTCATGGGCCTGCGCCTCGGGCAGCACGCGAACGGGGTGTCCCGGCTCCACGGCGAGGTCAGCCGGCAGATGTTCAACGGGCTCTACCCGGGGTTCGACCCGCAGGAGGTGCCGATCGACTCGGTCACCAACGGCGTGCACGCCCCGACCTGGACGGACCCGATGCTCCGCGCGCTCGCGGTGGAGCGCCTCGGCACGGACGACACGGCCCACGCCGACTGGGCCGACTCCGGCGCCGTGGGCGACGCCGACCTCTGGTCGGTGCGCAACCGGATGCGCGAGCAGCTCGTGCAGGACGCCCGCCAGCGGCTGCAGGCCGCGTGGGAGGCGCAGAACCCCGGCGGGATCGCCCCGGCGTGGATGAACGACCTCCTCGACCCGAACGTGCTCACGATCGGATTCGCACGGCGCGTGCCGACCTACAAGCGGCTCACTCTGATGCTGCACGACCCCGAGCGGCTGAAGAACATCCTGCTGCACGCCGAGCGGCCGGTGCAGTTCGTGATCGCGGGCAAGTCGCACCCGGCCGACGACGAGGGCAAGCGGCTCATCCAGAAGCTGGTGCAGTTCGCCTCCGAGCCGGAGATCCGGGGCCGGATGGTGTTCCTGCCCGACTACGACATCGGAATGGCGCAGCTGCTCTACCCGGGGACCGACATCTGGCTGAACAACCCGCTGCGGCCGCTGGAGGCGTGCGGCACGTCGGGCATGAAGGCGGCGCTCAACGGCGCCCTCAACCTGTCCATTCTGGACGGCTGGTGGAACGAGTTCTACGACGGTGAGAACGGCTGGGCGATCCCCTCCGCCGATGCCGCGGGCGACGGCGCCGAGCGCGACGCGCTGGAGGCGGAGGCCATGTACGACCTCATCGAGCACCAGATCGCGCCGCGGTTCTACGACCGCGACGGCGACGGCGTGCCGACGGCGTGGGTGGCGCAGATCCGTCACACCCTCGCAACGCTCTCGCCCGCGCTGAGCGCCGAGCGGATGGTGCAGGAGTACGTGCAGCGGCTCTACCTCCCCGCGGCCGGGTACGAGGAGCGTCTGAGCGCCGACGGCTACGCCGCGGCGCGCGGTCTCGCGGCCTGGAAGGACCGGGTCCGCGCGGCCTGGCCCGGTGTGAACGTGGCGCACGTGGACGCGGGCGGGGTCGACGCGGTGCCCCAGGTCGGCGACCAGCTGCACGTGCGCGCGCTCGTCCACCTGGGCGGACTGGCGCCGGAGGATGTGGAGGTGCAGGTCGTGTACGGCCGCAGCCACGAGGGCGACGACCTCACCGACGTGCAGCACCAGCGCCTGGAGCTCGACCACGGCGTGCCCGGCACGGAGGACCCGGCGGTGGCGCGCGAGTACGTGGGCACCGTGACGCTGGGCCGGGCGGGCTCGTTCGGCTACACCGTCCGCGTGGTGCCGGTGAACGACCTCCTGCTCTCCCCGGCGGAGCTCGGACTGGTCGCCGTCGCCTCCTGACGCGCGTCGAGGTTCACGTCGTGGCGCCCATTCGGGAGGATTGAGCGCAACGACGTGAACCTCGGCAACGCGGGGGTCAGGCGAGGAGGGGGAGCGCCATGAGGGTGGTCGCTGCGGCCCCGAGTGCGGCCTCCGCGCGCGGCAGCAACGGCAGCGGGCGGCGGAGCGCGACGACCGCCGAGGCCGCCGCGAACGCGAGTGCGGCGACGCCGAGCACGAGGAGGACCGGCAGGCCGTGGGAGGCGTGAGCCCCTCCCACGGCGCTGCCGGAGTGATGGGAGCCCGCGGTCGCGATCAGGCCCGCCATCAGCACGGCCTGGAGGGAGCGGTGCGCGGTCATCGTGCGGGACGGATGGGTCGGGCTCCCCGCCGGAGGCACGGCGCGCAGCCGGCCCTGCACGGCCGTCGCGAGCGCCACCAGCACGAGAACCGCGGCCCAGACGATCGGTGCGAGCAGAGGCCGTGGCATCAGCATCGTGTCGGCCATCGCCGCGAGCATGGCCAGCATCCCGAGCCAGGCCAGCGGCGAGCGGCGGTCGGCTCCGCCGGCGACGCAGCATGCTCCCAGCGCCGCCGGGAGCATGCTGCCGAGGTGGAGCGCCTCGATCATCCGTGGTGCGCGTGGTCGCCGTGGCCGTGGTCGCCGTGGCTGTGGTCGCCGTGCGTGTCGCCGCCGTGCGCGTGGTGTCCCGGGGCGCAGTGGGCAGGCTCCGCGGCGGGCACGTTGAGCGCGGGGTTGCGGCCGAAGAAGCCGTACGGCTTCAGGGTGAACTTCGCGTAGTCCACGGGCATGACCGGCCAGTCCTCGACGCGCGGGAAATGCGTGGGGCCGAACGTGTGCCAGAGCACGATGTCCTCGCCGTCGAGCGGGCGGTCCGCCGCCATGTACGCCGGGAGGCCGTCGCCGCCGGGGTTCTGGTTGACGAACTCGCCGGCGGGATAGCGCTCGTCGCTCGCGTACTGCGTCACCCACACCTGCTTGGTCGTGAACGCCGCCCGGGCGGTGACCGTCGCAGACGGGTCCGCCAGGAGGGTCGGGTTCTGCTCGGCGTGGAGCACATACCCGGTGGGCTGCCCGAGGCGGTTCGTCTTCTCCGTGTTGACGATGTGCCAGGTGCGGCCGACGGAGGCGTCGGCGTCGCGAGCGCCTTCCGCCTCGCTGGCGATGCGCGTCGCTTTCTTCGTGAACGCGTTGCCGTACGGGTTCGTGGCGCTGACCGGCAGACGGACCGCGTCCACTTCATCGACCGCGTTGGCCAGGCCGTCCACCATCATGTCCAGGCGGGCCGAGAACAGGTGCTGGTGGTAGGGGGCCCCGAGGCCCGGGGCGACTTCGCTCGCCGTCGGCGACCCCTCGAGGTAGGCGGAGGTGAACAGGATGCCGGTGAGCTTCGCCTCGCACTCGATCGTGCCGTCGAGATAGAGGTACCAGTAGAAGCCGTAGTCGTAGTTGCCGACCGTGGTGAAGAACGAGATCACCAGGCGCCGCGACCGCCGCACCTCGTTGGCCGAGGTGAAGAGATCGGTGTGCTTCCACAGCGTCCCGTAGTCCTCCTCGTGCATGCAGATCGCGTTCTCGATGGTCTTGGGCCGCCCGAACTCGTCGGAGAGCACCGCGTCGAAGTACCGGATCTCGCCCAGGCAGTCGCATCCCAGCGTGAGGGAGTTCGCGAACCGTCCGAACAGGTATTCACCGGTGTCGAAATAGTTCTGCCAGTACCGCGTGGGGGAGGGATCGGCGTACGGCACGACCATCTCGGCGATCGAGGCGCGGTAGATCACGGGCCGCACCTCGCCGCCCTGGTCCGGGTCGGCGAAGGCGAGGTCGCGCAGGATGAGCCCCTCGCGGGCGTCGAAGCCGAGAGAGAACGACCAGTTCGCCCACGTGACGGTGTCGCCGTCGACGGAGAAGCTCGGCCCCTCCGGCTGCGTGATCGCGATCGGCTTCAGGGTGTCGAGCGGCGCGGGCCGCTCAGCCTCCAGGTGGAAGTTGCCCGGCTCGTCCGGAACCGGAAGCTCGACGGCGTCCACCACCTGGGTGACCTCGCGGGCGATCACATCGACGTAGGCGCAGAGTCCATCGACCGGGTGCGCCCACGGGTGGTCCTCCGCGTGGTCCATGCGGAAGGCGAAGACGCGGATGATCCGGCGCCCCTCCTCGCCCGGGATGTCGTACGAACCGGGGGAGAGCGGGGCGTAGACGACCTGCTCGGCGGTCAGGCCGCGCTTCTCGAGCGCCGCCAGCCAGGCGCCGTCGGCGACCAGGATCGCGCCGATCGCCTCGAACTCCTCCTCGAGGATCGGCACCTGGCCGCGGGATCCGTCGATGGGGACGAGGGCGACGACCTCCTCACGGGTCAGCGACACGGCCGCGTCGACGCCGGCACCGGTCGCCACGTCGAGCAGCAGGAGGCGGGCCTCTCGCTCGGGCGCCGGGGCCTCGCCGACGCGGGCGGCCAGCACGTCCGCCTTGTCGGGCTCCAGGAGGCCGACGTAGACGAAGCGCGTGGTGTCCGTCACCGCGCCGGCGTCGCGGAGGGTGCGCACGGCGGTCTCGATCTCGGGGGCGGTGAGGCTGGAGAGCGGGCCGGGCGCCGCCGTGTCGTCGGCGGGCAGAGTCAGGGGAAGCTCGGTGGTCATGGTACTTACGTCTCCTAGGCGCTGATGGTGTCGATGATGTTCTCGTAGGCGTCGCGTCTGCTGCGGCGCAGGACGAGGGCCTGCACCACGCCGATCACCGGGAAGGCGAGCATGGCGGCGAAGAAGACGATGGAGAGCGGGCCGAGCACCGGGGTGCCCTGCGCATCCACATCGCCGATGAGGAGGGGGAAGTTGTCGACGATGATGATCGTGACGCCGACGAGGCCGATCAGCCCGATCACGGGGGCGATCACCGTGCGCCAGAGGCCTGCGCCGGTCCTCGTCCGCGCGAAGTAGACGATCACCGCGAGGCAGGTCAGCGCCATCAGGACGACGATCGCCAGCGTCGCGATACCGCTGAACCAGGTGAACACCTGCAGCACCGGGTCGAGCCGGAAGAGCGCGAACACCACGAGCAGCACCGCCGCAGTCGCCGTCTGCACGAGCGACGAGACGTACGGGGACGCGTGCTTTCCGTGCACGCGGCCGATCCGGGCCGGGAACACCGCCGCATTCGACATCGAGTGCTGGTATCGCGTGACGACGTTGTGGAACGACAGGACGCAGGCGAACAGGCTCGTGATCAGCAGCACGTTGACGATCACGCCGCCCACCGAGCCGAGGTAGTGGATCGCGGTGTTGACGATGAAGCCGCCGGTGTCCTTCGCCACGACGTCGACGATCTGAGCGGGCCCCCACCCCATCACCAGCGACCACGACGCGAACGTGTAGAAGACACCGATCGCGATCACCGCGATGTACGTCGCCCGCGGGATGGTCTTCTCCGGCTCCTTCGCCTCGTCGCGGAAGATCGCCGTCGACTCGAACCCGATGAAGCCGGCCAGGGCGAACATCAGCCCGATGCCCGGCGAACCGGAGAGCACCGTGCTCGGCTCGAACGGCGCGAGCGACAGCCCGTCCGCTCCGCCGGTGCCGATGATCACCAGGCTCAGCACGACCACGATGCCGACTTCGGCGATGAGCAGCACCCCGAGCACACGGGAGCTCAGTTCGATGTGCCGGTATCCCAGCACGCCGACCAGAGCGACCATGGCCAGCGAGTAGACGTACCAGGGGATGTCCGGTCCGTGCAGCGCCACCACCGACGACTCGAGCGTCGCCCCGAGATAGCCGTACACCGCCACCTGCACCGTCGTGTAGGTCAGCAGCGCCAGATAGGCGGCCGCGAGACCGAGCGGCCGCCCCATCCCGTAGCCGACATAGGTGAAGAACGCGCCCGGGCGCGGGATGAACCGGCTCATCGCGCTCAGCCCCACCGCGAAGAAGAGCAGGATGATCGCACCGATCGCGAACATGCTGGGCACCCCGGCGCCGTTGCCGAGCAGCACGGCGACGGGGAAACCGCCGCCGATCACCGTGAGGGGAGCCGCCGCCGCGACCACCATGAACACGATCGAACCGACACCGAGCCGGCCCGAGAGCTGACGAGATGCACCCGCGCCGCGCACCGCGACCGGACCGCCCAGCAGAGCCTGCGGCTCCTGCGCTGCCGTCATGAGTTCCTCCTAGGGGGAGAGGGGATGGGGTCCCGCCAGTCTCGTCAGCGGGTGTTGCACCGTCGTTCCGCACGCGTGAAGAGTCGGCGCTCGCCGAATGGGATTCCCGGTGTCGCATTCGACGGTCACGTCGCCGTGACCCCGTGGAAACGCCGTCGCAACACGCGGGTCGTAGCCTCGCGGGAAGAGGAGCATCCCGTGACAGCACAGCCCCCCGTGACGGCCTTGAGCCGGGCGATCGCCGATCCGCGACCGGTCGACGGCCTCCCTGCGCGCTCGCCGATGGCGGGGCTCGACCGCCGCAGCCTCGGGTTCGTCGACGTGCTCGCCCAGTCGGTCGGGGCCGTCGCGCCATCGGCCGCTGCGGCGACCTGTCCGGTGCTGGTGGCGGCACGAGCCGGCTCCGGGACGCTCACCGCGTTCCTGCTCGCCGCCGTGCTGATGGCGCTGGTGGCGTACGCCGTCAACCAGTTCACCCGGCGCATGGCGGCGACCGGATCGCTCTACACGTTCGCCGCGCGTGGGCTGGGTGTGCGTGCCGGGTTCGCCACCGGTGCGGCAATGCTCGTCGGCTACGGTTTCGTCGCCATGTTCGCCCTGCTGGGAGCGGCGTACTACTCGCTCATGCTGCTCGCGCACGCGTCTCCCGGCGTGTCCGGGTCGCGCCCGCTCGTGCTCGTGCTGCTGGTCGCGTTCGGCGCGCTCTGCCTGCTGGTGCTGTGGCGCGGGATCCGCCTGTCGACACGGGTCACTCTGGTGATCGAGCTGCTGGCGATCGCGGGCATCCTGGTCCTCATCGCCGTGCTGCTCGTGCGGGTGCCGGGCTCGTCGTTCTGGAGCGTCGCCGTGCCGCACGACGTCGGCCTGCCGCAGCTCGCCGCCGGGACGACGGTGGCCGTGACCGCGTTCGTGGGCTTCGAGAGCGCGGCGACGCTCGGGGTGGAGTCGCGGCGGCCGTTCGCGACCATCCCGCGCACCATCCGGTGGACCGTCATCGCGGCCGGCGTTCTCTACCTGCTCTCCGCGTACACGCAGCTCGCGGGTTTCGACGCGTTCGGCGGAGAGCTCGCGGCGAGCGACAGTCCGGTGAACGATCTGGCCGGGCGTGCGGGCGTGGAGTGGATCGGGCTGCTGCTCGACGCGGCGCTCGCCTGCTCCTTCCTCGCCTGCGCGCTCGCCTCGACGACGGCGTTCGCCCGGGTGCTGTTCTCCCTCGGGCGCGAAGGCATCGCGCCCGCCGCGCTCGGGCGCACGCACCGCAGGTTCCGTACGCCGCACGTCGCCCTCACCGTGGGGCTGGCGCTCGAGGTGGCGGTGCCCGCGGTGCTGGTGCTGGCCGGACTCGGCGCCTGGGAGGCGATGGGCGTCGTCGTGGTGTGCGCGGCGGCGGGCTACATGACCGCGTACGCGCTCGTCTGTGTCGCCACACCGTTCTTCCTGCGCCGGATCGGCGAGCTGACGGTCGCGCCCGCCGTGGCCGCGGGGATCGCCGCGCTCGGGCTCGTCGCGGCCCTCGGCACGGACCTCTGGCTCGAGGTCACCGGCACACGGCCACTGGCCGTGCTCCTCCTCGCCGCGGTGGCTGCGCTCGCGCTCGCCCTCTACGCGGTCTGCCGGCGCAGGAGGCGGGAGGCGCTCGGCCGCATCGGCCTCTACGACGAGCCGACGACGGGGGACGTGCTCGGCGGGTCGGCATGAGCGCCATCCCCGAGCTGAGCGGGCGGCAGCCCGGCGCGGTGCACAGCGCCCTCGCCGTGCTGGAGGAGGTCGCGCACTCCGGCCCGGGGATCACGGCCCAGCAGATCTCGGTCCGGCTCGGGCTGCCGCGGGCGACCGCGTATCGGCTGCTCAACCTCCTGGTGCAGGACGAGTACCTCGTGCGCATGCCCGACCTGCGCGGTTTCGCGCTCGGCCGCAAGGTGGCCGAGCTGGCGGACGTCGCCCAGGCCCAGGATGCGGCCGCTACGGCCCGCGCGGCCGTCACCGAGCTGCGCTCGCGCATCCGCGGCGGTGTCCACCTGGCGGTGTATCGCGAGGGGCGCGTCGTGCCCGTCGACGTCGACCCGGACTTCCCGCTCTCCGACCCGCGCCGCATCGGCGCCGATCTCAGCGTCTCGGCGCTCGGACGGCTGCTCCTGGCGGAGCAGGCGGCGCGCACCGTGCCGTCCCCGACCCGGTACACGACGCAGGAAGGGGAGCTCACCCCGGGATTCGGCTGTCTCGCGGTCCCGGTGCGCGGCGGCGACGAGCGCCTCATCGCCGGACTCGCGCTCGCGCTCCCCGCCGCCCGACTGGCCGACCGCGACGGGCTGGTGTCGCTGGTGGCCGACACCGCGGCGCGGCTGGGCCCGTTGCTGCAGCGGGTCTGAGAGCGGCGGGAGACGGGATCAGGCGGTGCGCAGGAGGCGCACGACCTCGACACCCGTCGCGCCGATCGTCTCGACCTTCGTCGAGCCGTCGAAACGGAATCCGTTGCGCGCATAGAACGTACGCGCGCGCGGGTTGTCGGCCATCACCCACAGGTAGGCGTCCGCGCTGCCGATCGCCGCGTCGAGAAGGCGCTGGCCGGCCCCGGATCCGTACACGCTCGCGAGG
Source organism: Leifsonia sp. LS1 (assembly GCF_020521355.1). Lineage (NCBI taxonomy): Bacteria > Bacillati > Actinomycetota > Actinomycetes > Micrococcales > Microbacteriaceae > Leifsonia > Leifsonia sp. LS1. Next base: position 304,404 of record NZ_BPER01000002.1, on the reverse strand, counting down.
GTGTACAGCCCTTCGAGCTCGAGCGGCACCGGGGCGTCGGCGTCCCGCCCCGTTCCGGTGCTCGCCCAGCCGACGATCGCGCCGCCGGACTCCGCGACCTGAACGCCCGTCGTCCCGGACGCGATGAGGGCGGCCCAGGAGGCCGCACGGCGGTCCCTGTCGAGCGCTGCGAGGTACTCCGCGGGCACCTGCCGGGCGTACGCCTCCCGCCACGCGGTGACGTGCACGTGCGCGATCCCCGGCGCGTCGGCCACCGTCGCCGGGCGCACCTCGATCGTCCGCCCCGCCATCAGGCCTCCTTCGCGATCGCCGCGTAGGCGCCGTCCGTCGCCGTCAGCAGTGCGGCGGGGGTGAGCTCGATGTCGAGACCGCGTCGCCCGCCCGAGACGAACACGGTGTCGAACAGCTGCGCCGTCTCGTCGACGACCGTGACGTGCCGCGTCTTCTGGCCGATCGGGCTGATCCCGCCCACGACGTATCCGGTGCGGCGTTCGGCGACCGCCGGGTCCGCCATCGCCGCGCGTTTGGCTCCCACGGCCGCAGCCAGGGCCTTCAGGTCGAGCAATCCCGTGACCGGGACCACGCCGACGACGAGCCCGAGCTCGGTGTCGGCGAGGAGCGTCTTGAACACGCGCTCCGGTTCCACGCCCAGAGCCTCCGCCGCCTCCGACCCGTATGACGGAGCGGCCGGATCGTGGGTGTACGGGTGCACCGCGAACGGCAGCCCCGCCGCGCCGAGCGCCACCGTGGCGGGAGTCCCGGCCGTCGCCGCCTTCGCCTTCGCCATCAGTCCGCCGGCCGATCGTCGCGCGGCCCGTTGGCACGGAACAGTTGCATCGAGGTCCCGCCGACGAGACGCTTCGACCCGGGCGGGAGGAGAGTCGGATCCTCCGGGATCGGCACCTCCGTCGCGCTGTCCCAGAGCAGCTGGTACGACTCGACGCCGGGGGCGACCGGGAGCGACACCTCCACGTCGTCCTCCACCCCGTGCACGATGAGCAGAACGCGGTTGAACTCCTCCTTGTCCGGCGTCGACGCCACCAGGTACTGCAGCGTGCGGTTCTCGGGGGAGTTCCAGTCCACGTCGTCCATCCCGCTGCCGGAGGCGTCGAACCAGTCCATGTGGCTGGCGTTCGGAGTGGTCTGGCCGTAGACGGCGTACCGGCTCGGGCGCAGCGCGGGGTTGCTGCGCCGCAGCTCCAGCAGACGCTTCGTGGTCTCCTCGAACTCACGCTGCTCGCGCGTGCGCAGCCAGCTCAACCAGGTGAGCTCGCTGTCGTGGCAGTAGGCGTTGTTGTTGCCGCGTTGAGTGCGGCCGTACTCGTCGCCGGCCGCGATCATCGGGACCCCGGCCGACAGCAGGAGCGTCCCCATCAGATTGCGCATGGCCTTGTGCCGGTCGAGCAGCACCTGCTCGTCGACGGTGGGCCCCTCGACGCCGTGGTTGAACGACCGGTTGTTGTCGGTGCCGTCACGGTTGTCCTCGCCGTTGCCGAGGTTGTGCTTGACGTCGTAGGCCGTCAGATCCGCCATCGTGAAGCCGTCGTGCGCCGTGACGAAGTTCACCGAGGCGAGCGGCCCCCGCTCCGGGGAGAAGGTGTTCGACGACCCGGCGAGACGCGTCGCGAACCCGCCGATGCCGACGGGGGCCTGCCCGTTGCGTCGCGCCTCGGCGATATCGGCCAGCCAGAAGTTGCGCACCCGATCGCGGTAGCGGTCGTTCCACTCCGACCATCCGTCCGGGAAGTTGCCCGTCTGCCAGCCGCCGAGCCCCACGTCCCACGGCTCCGCGATCAGCGTGACGCCCTGCAGAGCCGGATCGCTCAGCGCCGCCTGCAGCAGAGGATGCTCGCGTGAGTACGACGCATCCGCACCGCGTCCGAGCGTGGCGGCGAGATCGAACCGGAACCCGTCGATCTGCATCTCTTCCGCCCAGTACCGGAGCGAATCGAGCACCAGCCGCTGGGGGACCGGGTCGCCGAAGTCCACCGTGTTGCCGCAGCCCGTCACGTCGATGTACACACCCTGGTCGTCCTGCCGGTAGTACGTCGCGTTGTCGATGCCGCGGAAGCTCGTGCGCGGACCGCCGATGCCCTCCTCGGCGGTGTGGTTGTACACGACATCGAGGATCACCTCGATCCCGGCCAGATGCAGCAGCTTGACCATGCCCTTGAACTCGGCCAGCACGGCCTCCGGCCCGGCCGCCTGCGCCGCACGGGAGGCGTACGCCGCGTGCGGACTGAAGAAGTTCAGGGTGTTGTACCCCCAGTAGTTCGTGAGCCCCTGCTGCTGCAGCCGCTGCTCCGAAACGAACGCGTGCACGGGAAGCAGCTCGACCGCGGTCACCCCCAGGTCGCGCAGATAGCCGATGGACGACTCGTGCGCGAGCCCGGCATAGGTCCCCCGCAGCTCTTCGGGCACCGCCGGGTTGAGCTTGCTGAACCCGCGCACGTGCGTCTCGTAGACCACCGTGTGGTCCAGCGGCGTCGCCGGCTTGCGCGCCTCGCCCCAGTCGAATCCGTCCTCGATCACCACGCCGCGCCAGCTGTCCGATCCGGCGCGCACCAGCGACCGCGCATACGGGTCGAGCAGCAGCGTCTCCGGATTGAACACGTTCTGCGGAGACGCCGGTCCCGACACGCGCACGGCGTACCGGCTGCCGACCGTCAGCGACCTCGAGCGCACCGACCACACCCCGTGCGCATCCCTGGTCATCGGCCGCGTCTTCACCAGCCAGTTCGGGTCGCGCTCATCGAACAGGCACAGCTCCATCGCGTCGGCGTGCTCGGAGAACACACGCAGCTCGCCGCCGTGCGGCCCGACACGGACACCCAGATTGCGCAGGGGATCGGGGGAGGTCATGCGATCTAGAGTAGTGAGTGACGCGACGCGCACCCGCCCGCGCGTCGCCCCAGCGAACCGAGGAGGGCCCGGTGCCGGTCTATCTCGACCACGCCGCCACGACCCCCATGCGCCCCGAGGCCATCGCCGCCTACGCCGACGCGATGGGCGTCGTCGGCAACCCCTCCAGCATCCACAGCCAGGGCCAGCAGGCCAAACGGATGCTCGAGGAGGCGCGCGAGACCGTGGCGGCGACCCTCGGCTGCGACGCCATCGAGGTCGTCTTCACCTCCGGTGGCACCGAGTCCGTCAACCTCGCGATCAAAGGCCTCTATTGGGCACGCAACACAGGCCGGTCGCGCCCGCGCATCCTCGTCCCCGGAGGCGAGCACCACGCGACCACGGAAGCCGTCGAATGGCTGGAGCGCGCCGAAGGGGCCACGCCCTCCTGGCTCGGGCTCGACGACGAGGGCCGCATCCTCCCCGGCCCGATCGACGATCCGGACACGACGGCCCTCCTCACCTTCCTCGCCGTCAACAACGAGGTCGGCACCGTGCAGCCCGTGGCGGCGCTCGCCGCAGCGGCGCGGGAGGCGGGTGTGCCCGTCCACGTCGACGCCGTCGCCGCGTACGGGCATCTGCCGATCGACTTCGCCGGGCTCGGCATCGACGCGCTCAGCGTGTCCGCCCACAAGATCGGCGGCCCGGGCGGCATCGGAGCCCTCGTCCTGAGCCGGACCTCCACCGTCGTGCCGCTGATCCACGGCGGCGGCCAGCAGCGCCAGGTGCGCAGCGGAACGCAGGATGTCGCGGCCGCCGTCGCCTTCGCCGTCGCGGCCCGGGCGGTCGAGCGCGAGCGCGTCGCCGAGACCGCGCGGCTCGCGGTGCTGCGCGACCGCCTGATCGCGGGGGTGCGCGCCGCCGTGCCGGAGGCCGTCCTCAGCGGTCCGTGGCCGGCGTCGGGGGAGCGCGTGGCGGGCAACGCCCACTTCGTCTTCCCAGGGGCGCAGGGGGATTCGCTGCTGTTCCTGCTCGACATGGCCGGGCTCTCCGTCTCGACCGGGTCCGCGTGCACCGCGGGCATCCCCGAGCCCTCCCACGTGCTCCTGGCCATGGGGCGCGACGAGCGCGATGCCCGCAGCGCCCTGCGCTTCACGCTGGGTCGCACCTCGACGGACGCCGACGTCGACGCCCTGCTCGCGGCTCTGCCCGGCGCGTACGCCCAGGCCGCCCGTGCCGGCCACGCGACCCGCGCCCCTCGCCTCGCCTGAGCACGCCCCCTCCCTCCCTCCCTGCCGACAGGGGTCGCGTTCTGCCGGAATACGCCGGCGTTTCCGGCCGGATGCGACCCCTGTGCCCGCCTCGGGCGACGCGCAGGCCGGGCGGCGTAGACTCTTCGGGTGAAAGTTCTGGCAGCGATGAGCGGGGGAGTGGACTCCGCCGTGGCGGCGGCGCGCGCGGTGGAGGCTGGTCACGACGTGGTCGGTGTGCACCTGGCGCTCAGCCGGATGCCCGGGACGCTCCGCACCGGCAGCCGCGGGTGCTGCACCATCGAGGACTCGATGGACGCGCAGCGCGCTGCGAACATCATCGGGATCCCGTACTACGTGTGGGACTTCTCCGAGCGCTTCAAGCTCGACGTCGTCGACGACTTCATCGCCGAGTACGCCGCGGGCCGCACGCCGAACCCCTGCATGCGCTGCAACGAGCGGATCAAGTTCGCCGCCCTGCTCGAGAAGGCGCTCGACCTCGGATTCGACGCCGTGTGCACGGGGCACTACGCCGCGGTCGTCACCGACGACGACGGCAACCGCGAGCTGCACCGCGCGAGCGCGTGGGCGAAGGACCAGTCGTACGTGCTCGGCGTGCTGACGGCCGATCAGCTCGCTCACGCGATGTTCCCGCTCGGCGCCACCCCGTCGAAGGCGGAGGTGCGGGCGGAGGCTGCCGCACGCGGTCTGAGCGTCGCGAACAAGCCGGACTCGCACGACATCTGCTTCATCCCCGACGGAGACACGCGCGGCTGGCTCGCCGAGCGCGTGGGCGCCGAGCAGGGCGACATCCTCGACCGCGACGGCAACAGGCTGGGCACCCACGAGGGAGCGCACGCGTTCACCGTGGGGCAGCGCAAGGGCCTGAACATCGGCTACCCGTCGCCGGACGGGCGACCCCGGTTCGTGCTCGAGGTGCGCCCGAAGGACAACACCGTCGTCGTCGGCCCGAAGGAGGCGCTCGACATCGCGGAGATCGCGGGATCGCGCTTCACCTGGGCGGGCCTCCCGCCCGCCGACCCCGGCACCCCCTTCGACTGCGACGTGCAGATCCGAGCCCACGCCGATCCCGTTCCGGCGCGTGCGTGGGTCGCCGGGGGCGAGCTCGTCGTGCGTCCGCTGATCCCGCTGGATGGCGTCGCGCCGGGCCAGACCGCCGTGGTCTACGTCGGCACGCGCGTGCTGGGCCAGACGACGATCGACCGCACGGTCTCCGCCGTCCCCGCCTGAGCGGGAGGCTCGATCGCTGTCGGCGGTCCTCTCTAGAATCGTCAGGGTGAGCGACACCTCTGAGACGAGTGACACCCCCGTCGACCGTGAGCCGGTCGAGTTCGATGGGCTCGATTTCGCTGCGGCGCGGGCCGAGGCGGAGCGGCTGGCAGAGCGCATCGAGGGGGCGCGCGTCGCGTACTACGGCGACGGCGATTCAGCGCTCTCCGACGCCGAGTACGACGCCGACTTCCACCGGCTCGAGGCCATCGAGCGCGCCTTCCCCGAGCTCGCCGGGCAGGACAGCCCCACGCAGCAGGTCGGCGCGACCGTCGCCTCCGTCGGCTTCCCCGAGCACGAGCACGCCGAGCGGATGCTCAGCCTCGACAACGTCTTCTCGATCGACGAGTTCCGCGAGTGGGCCGCCAAGACCGCGGCCGCGGCCGGCCGGCCGGTGCGCTGGTTGACCGAGCTCAAGATCGACGGTCTCGCGATCAGCCTCGCCTACCGCGACGGGGTGCTCGAGACCGCGACGACCCGCGGTGACGGCCGCGTCGGCGAGGACATCACGGAGAACGTCGAGTGGATCCCCGCGATCCCGCGGCGCCTGACGGGCTCCGGCTTCCCGCCCTTCTTCGAGGTGCGGGGCGAGGTGTTCCTCGCGACGGCCGACTTCGAGGCGCTCAACGAGCGTCAGCGCGCGCTGCAGACCGCCTTCGAGGCCGAGGAGCGCGCCAAGGGCCGACCGGAGGACAGGATCAAGACGCGGTACCCGGAGTTCGCGAACGCGCGCAACACGGCGGCGGGCAGCCTCCGCCAACGTCGCGAGAACAAGAGCCCCTTCGAACTGGAGCTGATGCGCGAGCGCCTCGGCCGCCTCTCGCTCTACCTGCACGGGATCGGCGCCTGGCAGCATCCCGGCGTCGTCGCGCAGTCGGAGATCTACGACCTGATCGCCGGCTGGGGCCTCCCCGTCTCGCCGCACTCGCGCGTGTTCGACACCGTCGACGACGTCGCCGGGTACATCGCCGACCGCGGAGAGCACCGGCACGACGTCGAGCACGAGATCGACGGGATCGTGGTCAAGGTGGACGAGCTGGAGCTGCACGTCGAGCTCGGCGCGACCAGCCGGGCGCCGCGGTGGGCGATCGCGTACAAATACCCGCCCGAGGAGGTGCACACCACGCTGCTCGACATCGTCGTCGGCGTCGGCCGCACCGGTCGCGCGACGCCGTATGCCGTGATGGAGCCGGTCAAAGTCGCCGGCTCGACGGTGCGCCAGGCGACTCTCCACAACCAGCAGGTCGTGCGGGCGAAGGGCGTGATGATCGGCGACACCGTCGTGCTGCGCAAGGCCGGAGACGTCATCCCCGAGATCCTCGGCGCCGTCGAGCAGCTGCGCGACGGCACGCAGGTCGAGTGGCACATGCCGGAGGTCTGCCCGGAGTGCGGCACTCCGCTGCGGCCGATGAAGGAGGGCGACATCGACCTCCGCTGTCCGAACGCGCAGTCGTGCCCCGCCCAGGTGCGCGGTCGGGTCGAGCACATCGGGTCCCGGGGCGGCCTCGACATCGAGGCGCTGGGTGAGGTCACGGCGGCAGCGCTCACGCAGCCGGTCGTCCCGGCCACTCCGCCGCTGGTGACCGAGGCCCGGCTGTTCGATCTCGACATCGACGAACTCGTGCCCGTCGAGGTGCTCGTCCGTGACTCCGAGACCGGTGAGGTCAAGCTCGACGAAGCCACCGGCGAGCCGATCCGGCGGTCCCCCTTCCAGCGTCTCGGGGCGAAGACCTATCCGCCCGGCACGGAGGAGCTCGACCCGGCGGAGCGCCGTCGGCTCGGCATCCGCAAGGACTACCAGCCCGTTCTGCCGTCGGAGGCCGCGACGAAGCTGCTCGCCGAGCTCGAGCGCGCCAAGACCAAGCCGCTCTGGCGCCTCCTCGTCTCCCTCAACATCCGGCACGTCGGCCCGGTCGCCGCACGCGCGCTCGCCGACTACTTCGGCTCGCTCGACGCGATCCGCGCGGCGACGCGGGAGGAGCTGGCGCAGGTCGACGGAGTGGGCGGCATCATCGCCGACGCCGTCATCGACTGGTTCGGCGTCGACTGGCACGTCGACATCGTCGACCGATGGACGCGCGCCGGTGTGCAGTTCGCCACCCCGGGCCACCCGGGGCCGGGCGCGGCGGCCGAGGCCGGTGGTGTGCTCGCCGGGCTCACGGTCGTCGCCACCGGCTCGCTCGACGGGTACACGCGCGAGGGCGCCCAGGAGGCGATCATCGCGGCGGGCGGCAAGGCGGCGTCGAGCGTCTCGAAGAAGACCGATTTCGTCGCCGCGGGGCCCGGAGCGGGGTCGAAACTCGCGAAGGCCGAGGAGCTCGGATTGCGCGTGCTCGACGCCGCGCAGTTCCGGATCCTCGTCGAAAAGGGTCCGGACGCCCTCGAAACCGTGTGAATCGGTCAGCCAAAGCGCGGACAGGATTTCAAGTCTCCCCCTGAATCGGGGGTAGAACGTCCTGCCGACGTCCATGTTTTCCCCGATACCATCGAAGAGTGCGCTCACCCGGTGCGCACTGCAAGGGCTTAGCTCGCTCGCTCTCGGAGGGACCCGGACGGAGTGCTGGTCGGCTTTGCAGCTGTCTCTATCGTTACCTCGGCAGTCTCGGGACTGACCGGGGCCTTTGTCGTGTCCGCAGACAGTGCGCCCGTCTCCGCCGTCTCGACCGTTGCGGCCGTCCCCGCAGCCGGCGTCACCTCCGGTTCCTCCGCGTCGGGCCAGACCGCTGCCGCCGCGGCGGCGAGCACGCTCGGCCGCCTCGCCGCTGTCAGCGCATCCGCCCTCCCGGCCTACCTGTCCGGCCATCGGGCGGAGATCGACAAGCTCATCTCGGATCCGCCCGCCGCGAGCGACGTCAGCCGCGTCTGGTCCCTGCTCGACAGCAAGCAGCAGGCCGTGCTGCTCTCCGAGACGCCGCACCTCGTCGGCAACCTGGAGGGCGTGCCGTACAGCGTCCGCGGTAAGGCGAACGCGCTCGACCTCTCACGCACGATCGCGACCGCCACAGCAGACCTCAAGACGGAGCGCGGCAAGACGGAGCGGCTGGCCCTGCAGCGTCAGCTGACCACGCTCGGCAATGTGAAGACGGCGCTGGCGAAGAAGGACGGCGTGAAGCGCACGCTCGTCTCGCTGGACACCTCCGAGAACGCGAAGGCGGCGATCGTCGTCGGCGACCTCAGCACCGCGAAGTACGTCAGCGTTCTGGTTCCCGGGATGTACATGTCGGTCGGGGAGCAGATCGAGGCGTGGGCGGAGGTCGCGCAGGACCTCCACGATCAGGAGACCGGCTTCCTCACGCGCCTCCTGGGCCCGCGGGCCGGGTCGACCGTCCCGGGTGTCGCGGTCGTCGCGTGGATCGGCTACCAGACGCCCGTGCTCACGAACATCGGCGGGCTGGAGCTCGCACAGCAGGGCGCCGACAGTCTGGAGCGCACGCTCGAGGGCATCACGAGCCTCCGGGCGGCCGACCCGCCCTACCTCAGCGTGTTCGCCCACTCCTACGGGTCGACGGCCGCGCTGCTCGCGCTCGAGCGCGGCACGGTCGAGGTGGACGCGCTGGCGCTGATGGGCTCGCCCGGGAGCGACGCGCAGTCCGTGAAGGATCTGTCGGTGCGCGACGGCAATGTCTTCGTCGGTGAGGCGCCGATGGACCCGATCGTCGACAGCGCGTTCTTCGGCAGCGACCCCGGATCGTCGTCGTACGGCGCGAAGCGGATGGGGGTCTCCGGCGCCGTCGACCCCCTCACGCATCGCACCCTGGCCGGATCCAGCGGCCACAACGAGTACTTCACGGCGGGGACGGAGTGCATGCGCAACCTCGCGATGATCGGGATCGATCAGGGCCGCCTCGTGCTCTGAGCGATCCGCGCCCGCATAATGGACGGGATGGGATCGGACGACGAGCAGCAGGAGAGGCGCGGGTCGTCGCGCCGCGACTTCCTCAAAGGTGCGGGGCTGGTGGCGGCGGGGGCCGTCGCCGGCGGCGCCGGGGGAGCGGCGGCCGGAGCAGCGTACGCCTCCCGCGCCGTGCCGGGCGAGGCGCCGCGTGCGGAGCCGGGCGAGGAGTTTCCACCGCTGCCGCCCCGGGCGAAGCCGGGCTTCGACCATCTCGTGGTGCTGATGTACGAGAACCGCTCGTTCGACAACCTCCTGGGCTGGCTCTATGACGAGAAGACCCTGCCGGAGGGCAAGCGCTTCGACGGTCTGGCGTTCGGCGAGTACAGCAACCCGGATCCGAACGGCGGTCCGGACATCCCGGTGCACGCCTACGACGGCACCACCGACTTCGTGATGCGGCAGCCGTCCCCGGACCCGGGCGAGGTCTATCCGCACGTCAACACCCAGCTGTTCGGCATCGTCGACCCGCCGTCGAACGCCGACGCGCTGGTGAAGGACATGCAGCCGCCCTACAACGCGCCGCAGCCGGGCCAGAGGCCGACGATGTCCGGCTTCGTGAAGGACTACATCGGAGTGCTGCGCAAAGACACCGGGCAGGAGCCGGGCGTCGACGACTACCGGCGCATCATGGGCGCGTTCACGCCCGACATGCTCCCCGTCTTCTCGACGCTCGCCCGGCAGTTCGCCGTGTACGACGACTGGCATTGCGCGGTGCCGTCGCAGACGTTCTGCAACCGCTCCTTCTTCCACGCCTCCACCTCCCACGGCTACGTGGACAACGGCGGCGAGGGCGGGCTCCGCAAGTGGTTCGATCCCGCCAACGACGCGCCGACGATCTTCAACCGGCTGGAGGAGGCAGGGCGTACCTGGCGGGTCTACTACGACGACCGTCAGCTGATCTCGCTCACCGGCTTCATCCACGCCCCGGCGCTCGAGCCGTACTGGCGGACCAATTTCCGCACGATGTCCCACTTCTACAAGGACGTGGCGGAGGGCACCCTGCCCGACTACGCGTTCGTCGAGCCGCGGCTGCTGTACGACCACAACGACATGCATCCGCCGGGCGGCCCGATGACGGAGGAGGACGTCGCGGGCGGCATCGTCGTCGGCGGCGCCATCTCCGACGTGCGTGCGGGCGATCTGCTGCTGCACAACGTGTACTCGGCCATCCGTTCTTCGCGCAGTGCGAAAGGCTCCAACGCGCTCAACACGATGCTGCTGGTCACGTTCGACGAGCACGGCGGCACGTACGACCACGTTCCTCCCGGGCCGGCGACCCCGCCCGACCAGACCGGACCGGGCGAGAACGGCTTCATGTTCGACCGGCTCGGGCTGCGCGTCCCCGCCATCGCGATCTCCGCGTACACCGAGCGCGGGTCCATCCTCCACGAGGAGATGCACCACGCGGCCGTGATCGCGACGCTGTGCGAGAAGTACGGGCTCGAGAATCTGACCGAGCGCGACCGCGGCGCCCGCACGCTCCGCGACGCCGTCAATCTGTCGACTCCGCGCCAGCCCGGCACCTGGCCGGATACGCACCCGCAGTACCTGCCGTCGAATCCGGAGTCGGACGCCCCGCAGCCGGGTGACCAGGACCGTCCGCTGAGCCCGCCGGGGGTGGGGCTGGTCGGGCTGCTGACGGCGCGCTACGGTCGGCCGGGGGACGGCATCCCGGTCACCTACCAGGAGGCCTACGACGCCGTGCACCGTCTCGGCCTCGGGCTCTTCGGCGAGCAATAGAATCGATACGGGCCGCCGGGCGCACCCGCGGCACCTCACCACACCGATACTCACGGAGACGCATGTCTGAAATCAGCGCAGAACAAGTCGCGCACCTGGCGAACCTCGCCAGGATCGACCTCAGCCAGGAAGAGATCGAGAGCCTCACGAACGAGCTCGGCCAGATCGTGGAGTCGGTCGCCAAGGTGCAGGAGGTCGCCGGGCCGGACGTGCCCGCGACGAGTCACCCGCTGCCGCTGACCAACGTGTTCCGCCGCGACGAGGTCAGGCCCTCGCTGACGGTCGACCAGGCGCTCTCCGGCGCCCCCGCACGCGACGGCGACCGCTTCAAGGTCGCCGCCATCCTGGACGAGGAGTGACCATGACGGATCTGACCCGGCTCAGTGCCGCCGCCCTGGCCGACCTGCTCACGGCGGGGGAGGTCTCGTCCGTCGAGGCGACCCGCGCGCACCTCGACCGCATCGAGGCCGTCGACGCGGACGTGCACGCCTACCTGCACGTCGCAGGGGAGAAGGCGCTCCGCACCGCCGCCGAGATCGATGGCCGTCGCGCGTCCGGCGACGCCCTCGGGCCGCTCGCCGGTGTGCCGGTCGCGATCAAGGATGTGCTCGCCACCAACGACATGCCGTCGACCTCCGGCTCGAAGATCCTCGAGGGCTGGCTGCCGCCGTACGACGCCACCGTGGTCCGCAAGCTGCGCGAGGCCGACCTGGTTCCGCTCGGCAAGACGAACATGGACGAGTTCGCGATGGGCTCCTCCACCGAGCACTCGGCGTACGGCCCGACCCGCAACCCCTGGGATCTCGAGCGGATCCCGGGCGGATCGGGTGGAGGCTCGGCCGCGGCCGTGGCCGCCTTCGAGGCGCCGTTCGCCCTGGGCTCCGACACGGGAGGCTCGATCCGCCAGCCCGCGGCGGTGACCGGCTCGGTGGGCGTCAAGCCGACCTATGGCGGCGTCAGCCGTTACGGCGCGATCGCGCTGGCGAGCTCGCTCGACCAGGTCGGCCCGGTCTCGCGCACCGTGCTCGACGCCGGTCTGCTGCACGACGTCATCGCCGGGCACGACCCGCTCGACTCCACGTCGCTCACCGACACCTGGCCGTCCATGGCCGCCGCAGCGCGCGCGGGCCTGGCGGACGGCGCCCTGCGCGGCGTGCGCGTCGGCGTCATCACGGAGATCGCCGGCGAGGGCTTCCAGCCCGGCGTCAAGCAGCGTTTCGACGAGGCGGTCGCGCTCCTGGAGGGTGCCGGCGCCGAGGTCGTCGAGGTGAGCGCCCCGAGCTTCGAGTACGCCGTCGCCGCGTACTATCTCATCCTCCCGGCCGAGGCGTCCAGCAACCTGGCGCGCTTCGACTCCGTGCGCTTCGGCCTCCGTGTCGACCCGCAGGAGGGCCCGGTCACCGTCGAGCGCGTCATGTCGGCCACTCGCGAGGCCGGCTTCGGCCCCGAGGTCAAGCGCCGTATCATCCTCGGCACGTATGCCCTCAGCGCGGGATACTACGACGCCTACTACGGCAGCGCGCAGAAGGTCCGCACGCTGATCCAGCGCGACTTCTCCGCCGCGTTCGAGAAGGTCGACGTGCTCGTCAGCCCGAGCGCCCCGACGACGGCCTTCAAGCTGGGCGAGAAGCTGGCCGACCCGATGGCGATGTACCTCAACGACATCACCACCATCCCTGCCAACCTCGCCGGCGTCCCCGGGATGGGGCTGCCGATCGGTCTCGCGCCGGAGGACGGCCTCCCGGTGGGTATGCAGCTGATGGCGCCGGCCCGTGCCGATGCGCGGCTCTACACGATCGGAGCCGCGCTCGAGCGGCTTCTGGAGCAGAAGTGGGGGCGCACCCTGCTGAGCCAGGCCCCGGACCTGGCCGCCACCGAGATGTTCGCGAGCGAAGAGGGAGCCGTCTGATGGCCGGAACGGAACTGATGGACTTCGACAAAGCCCTCGAGCTGTTCGAGCCGGTGCTCGGCTTCGAGGTGCACGTCGAACTGAACACCAAGACGAAGATGTTCTGCGGCTGCGCGAACGAATTCGGCTCGGGCGCCAACACCAACACCTGCCCGACGTGCCTCGGGTTGCCCGGCGGACTGCCGCAGGTGAACGAGAAGGCGATCGAGTCGAGCATCCGTCTCGGCCTCGCCCTCGGCTGCGACATCGCCGAGTCGAGCCGCTTCGCGCGCAAGAACTACTTCTACCCGGACACGGCGAAGAACTTCCAGACGTCGCAGTACGACGAGCCGATCGCCCATGACGGGTCGGTCACCATCGAGCTCGAGTCGGGCCGCGAGGTCACGGTGCTCATCGAGCGCGCGCACATGGAGGAGGACGCAGGCAAGCTCACGCACGTCGGCGGAGCCACCGGACGCATCCAGGGCGCCGACTATTCGCTGGTCGACTACAACCGCGGCGGAGTGCCGCTGGTCGAGATCGTCACACGGATGATCGAGGGCGCCGAGCACGACGCCCCCGAGATCGGCCGCACCTACGTGCGGGCCATCCGCGACATCGTGAAGGCGCTCGGCGTCTCGAACGCGCGCATGGAGGAGGGCAACGTCCGCTGCGACGCCAATGTGTCGCTCCGCCGCCGCGGCTCCGACCAGCTGGGCACGCGCACCGAGACCAAGAACGTCAACTCCCTGCGTTCCGTCGAGCGCGCCGTGCGTTACGAGATCCAGCGCCAGGCGGCGATCCTGGAGGCCGGTGGCACGATCACGCAGGAGACGCGCCACTGGCACGAGGACACGGGCACCACCAGCGCCGGCCGCCCCAAGAGCGACGCCGACGACTACCGGTACTTCCCTGAGCCGGATCTGGTCCCCGTGGCTCCGAGCCGCGAGTGGGTCGAGGAGCTGCGCGGCACCCTGCCCGAGCAGCCCGCGGCCCGCCGCAAGCGTCTCGCGGCCGACTGGGGCTTCACCGCTCTGGAGTTCCAGGACGTGGAGAACGCCGACCTGCTCGACGAGGTCGAGGCGACCGTCGCCGCAGGTGCGACCGCGGCGGCCGCGCGCAAGTGGTGGACCGGCGAGATCGCCCGTCTGGCGAACGCGTCGAACGTCCCGGCGGGAACGCTGGTGAGCCCGGAGCACGTCGCCGAGCTGGCCGGCCTCGTCGAGGCGGGAACGCTCACCGACCGCCTCGCGCGCCAGGTGCTGGAGGGTGTGGTCGCCGGCGAGGGCCGGCCGCAGGAGGTCGTGGACGCCCGCGGACTCGCGGTCGTCTCCGACGACGGCGCGCTCATCGCGGCGATCGACGAGGCGCTGGCCGCTCAGCCGGACGTGCTCGCGAAGATCCGCGACGGCAAGGTGCAGGCCGCCGGCGCCGTCATCGGCGCGGTCATGAAGGCCATGAAAGGCCAGGCCGACGCCGCCCGCGTGCGTGAGCTCGTCCTGGAGCGCTCCGCGCAGTAGGAGGCACGGACCACTCCGGCGGAGCCCCGCACGCGCCCAGGTGTGCGGGGCTCCGCCGTGCCCGGCTCAGGGACAGTGCGCAGGTTCGGGCGGCAGAGTGGGCGCATGGGCGTCTTCACTCTGGGTGGGTTGACCTCGGTCCCCGCCGCCTCACGCACCGACCTGCTCGCACCCGCCGTTCTCGACGCGCTGACGGTGCGCGGCCTGCTCGACGACGTGGGAGTGGTCGAGATCGACCCCGGCGTCTCCGACACCGCCGCCACCCGGGAGCGATTCGGCCTGGATGCGGCGACGCTCGCCAATTGCGTGGTCGTCGGCGGCAGACGCGAAGGCGCCGAGCGCATCGCGGCGTGCGTCGTCCTGTCGACGACCCGCGCCGACGTCAACGGCACGGTGAGGCGTCTGCTCGACGTGCGCAAGGCGTCCTTCCTGCCGATGGAACGCGCTGTCGAGCTGACCGGGATGGAGTACGGCGGGATCACCCCCATCGGGCTCCCGGCAGACTGGCCGGTGCTCGTCGACGCGCGCGTCGGGCGGGCGGATGTCGTGATCGTGGGGTCGGGCGTCCGCCGGTCGAAGATCCTCGTGCCCGGACGGCTGCTCGCCGCGCTGCCGCAGGCACGGATCGTCGACGGGCTCGGGACGGAGATCCCGGCAGCATGAGCGGCCTCCTCGCTCCGGTGCGATCGCGCCTGGTCGAGACGCTCGCGGGCCGTTCCGATGTCGTCCCGGAGTGGATCCTCCGGCTGGAGGACGGCGACGACGCCGGCTACTTCGGTCCCGGCAGCGCCGCCTGGGTGGTGCACGGCGGGATGCCGACGCTGGTCGCAGGCATCCGCGCGTTGCTGCTGCAAGCCCTCCACCCCGGGGCGCTCGCGGGGGTGCGGGAGTACTCCCGCTATCGCGAGGATCCGCTCGGCCGGCTGGCCGGCACGATCCGATGGATCCACACCGTGACCTACGGCAGCACCGGGCAGGCGATCGCCGGGTCCGAGATGGTGCGGTCGCTGCACCGCCGCGTGGCGGGCACCTTCGTCGACGGCCACGGCATCACGCGGCCCTATTCGGCAGAGGACCCCGAACTGGCCCGGTGGGTCCACCTGGCCTTCACCGACGCCTTCCTGACCGCGCATGAGAGGTGGGGCGGACCCATCCCGGGCGGTGCCGACGGCTACGTCGCAGAGTGGACGCGCGCCGCCCGGTTGATGGGCGTGGACGACGCGCCGGGCACGGCGGCCGGCCTGCGCTCGGCCATCGGCGCCGTGACGGAGGCGGGCAACCTGCGCGGAGGACCCGAGGTGGACGAGATCGTCCGCTTCATCCGCCGTCCTCCGGTGCGGCGCATGCTCCGCCCGTCGTACCGGGTGCTGTTCCGTGCCGCCGTCTCGACGCTGGAGCCGCGTCACCGGCAGCTCCTCGGCTTCCCAGAGCGACCCTCCGAGCGCCTGCTCCCGCTCGATCGGGCGACGGCCGCGGTGCTGCGCGGGGCGGGCAGCCTCCTCGGTCCGCAGACCCAGGCGGAGCTCGCCGCCCGCCGCCGTCTGAGCAGACTGTCAGAAGATCGCGGCGACGCGTAGCGACCCGTCGGCTCCGAACGGAGTTACGCTGTCTCCTGCGCCCGCTCGGAGGTGAGCGGACCTCATGTACCGGAGGTGCACATGACCGCGACCGTTCCGCAGAGACCGGACGACATCGAGTCGAAGGGGTTGAAGGACGGCGCGCTCGGACTCGTGTCCAGCGTCGTCGTCGGCGTCGCATCCACGGCTCCGGCCTACAGCCTGGCCGCGAGCCTCGGATTCATCGTCGTCGGTGGCACGCTCGCCGCCGGGGTGAAGGCGCCCGGGATCGTCCTCCTGGCGTTCGTGCCGATGTACCTGATCGCCGTCGCCTACCAGGAGCTCAACAAGGCCGAGCCGGACTGCGGCACCACCTTCACCTGGGCGACCCGGGCGTTCGGACCGGTGACCGGCTGGATGGGCGGATGGGGGATCATCGTCGCGGACGTGATCGTCATGGCCAACCTGGCCCAGATCGCCGGCTCCTACTCGTTCACGTTCGTCGGCAGCTTCGGGCTGCCGGCGGTCTCTGCGCTGGCGTCCAACGTCGTCGCGACGACCATCGCCGGCCTGATCTGGATCGCGCTCATGACCTGGATCTGCTACCGCGGCATCGAGATCTCCGCCCGGCTGCAGTACGTGCTGCTGGGCTTCGAGGTCGTCATCCTGATCTTCTTCGCGGTGTTCGCACTGGTTCGGGTGTACACGGGCACCGCCGAGCCGTACTCGCTCATCCCGCAATGGGACTGGTTCAATCCGTTCACGCTCGACTTCGCCAAGACCATCGCCCCGGCGATGCTGACGGCGATCTTCATCTACTGGGGCTGGGACACGGCGGTGTCGATCAACGAGGAGACGAAGGACCCGGGCAAGACCCCCGGCCGCGCAGCGGTGATCAGCACCCTGCTGCTGCTCGGCACCTACGCCGTCGTCACCGTCGCGACCGTGGCCTTCGCGGGCGTCGGGGACAAGGGCATCGGGCTCGCGAACCCCGCCAACTCCGGCGACGTCTTCTCGGCCATCGGCCCGACCCTGTTCGGCGGGGGAGTCGTCGGCTCGATCCTGATGGCCCTCCTGGGCTTCTCGATCCTGACCTCCGCCTCGGCGTCCACGCAGACCACGATCCTGCCGACCGCGCGCACCGCGCTCTCGATGGCGGCGTACAAGGCCATCCCGACGCAGTTCGCCCGTATCCACCCGAAGTTCCTCACCCCCACCTGGGCGACGATCGGGATGGGACTCGTCTCGGCGCTCTTCTACCTGATCTTCACCTTCATCAGCTCGTCGCTGCTGAACGCGCTGATCGGCTCCATCGGCTTGATGATCGCCTTCTACTACGGGCTCACCGGGTTCGCCTGCGTGTGGTTCTACCGCAAGACGCTCTTCACCTCCTTCCGCCATGTCGTCATGCGCGGCGTCTTCCCGTTCGTCGGAGGCGTCATGCTGCTGGCGGTGTTCGTCTACGGCCTCATCAGCTTCTCGGCGCCGGACTGGCTGACGGACGACAACGGCAAGAACGTCACGATCTTCGGCATCGGCGCGGAGGCCGTGGTCGGCGTCGGCGGCCTGCTGATCGGCCTCGTGCTCATGGCGATCTGGTGGTGGCGCAAACCGGACTACTTCCGCGGCAAGACCTTGCCGAAGCGATCGCACGCCCTCGTGCTCGCGCCGGCGGGGGTCCCGACGTTCGGCCTCCCCGACTCGACGCCGCCGCGCACCGTCATCGCGCCCGACCGGTCGAATCTGCCCCCTGGGCAGATCCCGCTGAACGCTGAGACACTGGAGCCGGTCGAGCCGACCGACGGCCCGGCGACCCCGCGAGAGGACGGCACGTGACGGAACGCCGGCGCATCGTCGAATGGGAGGACCCGGCGCCGGGAGTGGCGGTGATGCCCACGATGTCGGGACTCGACTACCTCCGGGCGATGATCGCCGGCGAACTGCCCCCGCCGCCCATCGCGGCGCTGATGCGCATGACGCTCACGCAGGCGGACGTCGGAACGGCGACGTTCGTCTGCGAGCCGGACGAGTCGCACTACAACCCCATCGGCACCGTGCACGGCGGCCTCGTGTGCACCCTCCTCGACTCGGTGCTCGGCTGCGCGGTGCAGTCGACGCTGGCCCCGGGGCAGGGCTACACGTCCATCGAGATCAACGTCAACTACCTGCGGCCCGTGCTGGCCGACTCCGGTCCCCTCACCTGCGTCGGCACCGTGACCAAACCCGGCAACCGTGTCGCCTTCGCCGACGGAGTCGTCACCGATCGGGCCGGCAAGGTGGTGGCCACGGCGACCGGATCGCTGCTGGTGTTCCCGATCGGGTGACCGTACACGACCTCGGCGCGGCCCCTACGCCAGCAGCTGCTCCCGCACCGCGCGGCGGATGACCTTGCCCACGATGGAGCGCGGGAGGTCGTCCACCTGGACGACGGACTTCGGCACCTTGTACGCGGTCAGAGTGTCGCGCGCGTAGGCGCGGATGGCCGCTTCGTCGAAGGAAGCACCGGGCTCCATCACCACGGCCGCGACGACCTTCTCGCCGCTGTGCGCGTCCGGGAGGCCCACCACGGCCACGTCGGCGACGCCCTCGAACGAGCGGAGGGCGTCCTCCACCTCGGTGGGCGCGATGTTGAAGCCGCCCGAGATGATGAGCTCCTTGATGCGGTCGACAATGCGGACGAAGCCGTCCTCGTCCATGGTGGCGATGTCCCCGGTCCGGAACCAGCCGTCCGCCGTGAGCACCTTGGCGGTCTCATCCGGCTTGCGCCAGTAGCCCGAGAACACCTGCGGTCCGCGGGCGAGCAGCTCGCCCTCCTCACCGAACGCGCGATCGGTCTGCGGGTCCTCCGGATCCGCGATGCGCAGCTCGGTGCTGGAGAGAGGGAGCCCGACGGTGCCCGCCTTGCGCCCGTCGCTCACAGGGTTGGCCATGAGCACCGGCGAGCACTCCGAGAGGCCGTAGCCCTCCACGAGGTAGCCTCCGGTTCGCTTCTCCCACTCGCCGACCACATCCTGGGGCAGGGCCATGGCGCCGGAGATGGCGATGTCGATGCCCGCGAGCGAGACCTTCCGCTTGTCGGCGGCCTGGACGAGGCGGTCGTAGATCGGCGGGACGGCCGGGAGGAACGTGGCCGGGCGCTTCTTGACGACATCGAGCACCAGGTCCGGGTCGAACTTCGGGAAGAGCACCAGCCGGGCGCCCATGCTCATCGCGAACGTGAGGCAGAGCGTGAGCCCGTAGGCGTGGAACAGGGGGAGGACCGCGTACACCACGGATCGACCGCGCTCGACGGCGGGGACCCAGGCGCGGGCCTGCGCCGCGTTGACCGTGAGGTTGGCGTGCGAGAGCATCGCGCCCTTCGGCAGCCCGGTCGTCCCGCTGGTGTACTGGATGAGCGCGAGATCGTCCGCCTGCGGCCGCGGCGACGAGGCCTTCAGCTTGCGGCCGGAGAGCAGCTGCTCCCAGGTGACCGTGCCCGAGACCTTGGTTGTCAAAGCCTCCCGGGCCTCGCGGGCCTTACGGACGGGGAGACGCAGGGCGAACCGCTTGCCCGCCGGCATCGCCGTCGTCATGTCGACCGAGATCACGGTGCTGACGCCGAGGTCGGCGGGGAGGTCCTGCACCGTCGCGGCGACCTTGTCCCAGACGATGGCGACGGTCGCGCCGTGGTCCTCGAACTGGTGGCGGAGTTCGCGCGGCGTGTAGAGCGGGTTGTGCTCGATCACGACGGCGCCCAGCCGCAGCGCGGCGTAGAAGGCGACGACGTGCTGCGGGCAGTTCGGCAGCACGAGCGCTACGCGGTCGCCCTTGCGGACGCCGCGCTTGCGGAGACCCTCGGCGGCGCGCGCGATCTGCTCGCCGAGCTCGGCGTACGTCGTGGTCGCGCCGAAGAACTCGAGAGCCACGTGGCTGCCGTAGGTCTTCACGGACTCGTCGATCAGGTGGGCGAGGGAACCGGCGGGGACGTCGACGTCGGCCGGGACGCCGGGCGCGTAGCTCGCGACCCAGGGGCGTTCGCTGTAGATGCTCACGCGCGCAAGCCTACGCGGGCGCGGCGAAGGCCCGTACGGCCTCGTCCAGCGGGGTGTCGCCCGAGACGACCTCCCACACCTTCCCGATCGTGCCGGGCTCGGCGAGGCAGGCGGCGATGAGCCGGGCGACGTCCTCGCGTGGGATGCTGCCGCGCTCGACGGACTCGCCGAGCGTCACCCGGCCGGTGCCCTCGTCGAACGTGAGGGCGCCGGGTCGCAGGATGGTCCACTCGAGCCCCGAGCGCCGCAGTGCGTCGTCCGCGTCGCGCTTGGCGTCCACGTAGGCGCGCCAGTCGGGCGCGGCGTCGTCGGCCACCGGGTTGTCGACGCCCCAGGCGGACACCTGGACGAAGCGGCGGATGCCCGCCCTCGCCGCGGCCTCCGCCGACTTCACGGAGCCGAGGTAGTCCACCGTGCGCTTGCGCTCGGCGCCCGAGCCGCCTCCCGCGCCGGCCGAGAACACGACCGCGTCGCAGCCCTCGAAGGCCGCAGCGAGCGCGTCGACGTCGGCGGTCTCGATGTCGACCAGCACGCCGGTGCCCCCGAGTCGGTACACGTCCTCCGCGTGTTCGTCGTTGCGCACGACGCCGACGAAGTCGTCCCCCTGGTCGTAGAGCACCCGCATGAGCTGCTGGGCGACTTTTCCGTGGGCACCGACGATCGCTACTCGAGACATGACTCCATCTTGCTCCCTCTCCAGCGGGGTGCGCTCACGGCGAACGTGCACAGACATCCGCGCGGGATTTTGTTAGCGTCGTCACATGTCGGCCGTCCTGGAGCTCCTCGCGCATCTCGTCGCGTCGGCCCTGGGCGTCTCGTGGAGCGCGAGCGGCCCGGCGGGCATCATCGCCGCCGCCGGTGTGGCGGGCGCCATCGGCCTGGTCGCGGCCGTCGCCGCCACGTCGCTGCGTTCCGTCGCGGCCCTCGCCGCCTCGCTGCGCGGGCGCACGGTCTGGTCCCGGCCCGCCGAGCCCGAGGTGGCCGCGCGCGTCGAAAGCGCCTCCCACCCCGACACCGACGGGCGCCCGCGCCCGCGAGCGCCGGGATCCCTCCTGCCGGCCGTGTAGTCGGGGCGTGCTGCCCCTGCACTCGGCCAGACGACTCCACGTCCGTCCGACAGCAGGGAAACACACCCATGGACCTTTTCTCCTGGCCGCCCGTCGCGGCCCTCCTCGACGGGGCGTACCGCCTCGTCACCGGCGTCTCCGACGCCGTCGAACCCTTCGCCGGCACTGCGGCCGGCATCGTCGCGATCATCGTGCTCACGATGCTCGTCCGCGCGATCCTCCTCCCCGTCGGTGTCAGCCAGGTGCGCGCGGAGTATGTGCGCCGCCGGTTGGCGCCGCAGCTCGCCGCCCTCCAGAAGAAGCACGGGGCCGACCGCGAGAAGCTCGCACAGGCGACCGTGGAGCTCTATCGGAGGGAGCGCACGTCGCCCTTCGCCGGGATGCTCCCGCTGCTGGCGCAGATCCCGGTCATCTCCCTCGTGTACGCGGTCTTCACGCACGCGACCATCGCCGGACACCCGAACGAACTGCTGGGGGAACGCGCGTTCGGGGCCCCGCTCGGCACGAGCTTCCTGGGACTGACGGGAGCGGGACCGGTCTGGCCGGCGATGGGGGTCTACCTCGCCGTGCTGGCGCTCATCGCGGTCGTGACGACGGTCTCCCGCCGCGTGCTCGCCCTCCCGCAGCCCGAAGGGAGCGCCGCGCCGTCGGGGATGGTGCGCGCGCTGTCCTTCCTGCCCTACGTCACGGTGGTCTTCGCGGCGTTCGTCCCGCTGGCGGCGGCCGTGTACATTCTGACCTCGACGGCGTGGACCGTCGCGGAGCGCTGGCTGCTGCGTCGCCTGCTCGACCCCGCCCGCCGTCGACCGGAGGGGACGGCCACGCCTTCGACGTCGCACTGACCCCGGTGCCCGAGCTGACGACGGGGCGACGCACTCCTCTGGGACGGCGAATGGGTCGACGCGCTCGTGATGCGATGCTTGTCGGATGTGGAGACGCAGCAGGAGGACTGACGATCGCGACGAGCGGGGAGGTCGATCGGAGAGCGATCGGCTCGGCCCCTCCTCACCGGGATCCCTCGGCGTCGGGGTGCAGGTCTACGTGCGCGAGAGCGATCCGCCCGCCGGCGACGACTGGGTCGGCGAGCCGACGGGCGTGATCGTCGCACCGGGGGAGCGGAGCCTGCGCAGCGTGTCCCTCCCCGCCGACCGCCTGACGACGTGGGTGGTCGCGTTCGGCGAGCCGCAGTATCGGCGCAACGGACGCGGCCCCGTGGAGACTGCGACGATCCCCGCCTCCCGCCTCGTCGCGGCCGAACCCGTCGGCGACTGATCTTCCATGGACGTCATCTCTCATTGATATTGGATGTAGCCTATAGGATCCGTTATGATCCTGCATACGCAACATCGAAGGAGATGACGTGACGAACGACCACGCCACCGACACGCGCGAGGAGAGCCGCAACCTCCGCCGCACCGCCGTCGCCGGGATCATCGGCAGCATCGTGGAGTATTACGACTTCACCCTCTACGGGCTCGCGGCGGCCCTGGTCTTCGGGCCGCTGTTCTTCCCCGGGCAGGACCCGGCCACCCAGGTCATCAGCTCGCTCCTGACGTTCGCCGTCGGGTACCTCGGCCGCCCCGTCGGGGGCCTGCTCTTCAGCCACTTCGGCGATCGGTTCGGACGCAAGCCCATGCTCGTCGGCACCCTGATCCTCATGGGTGCCGCGACCGTCGCGATCGGTCTGCTGCCGACGTACGGTGCGATCGGGGTGTGGGCGCCGATCCTCCTCGGCGGCTGCCGGGTGCTGCAGGGGATGGGGGCCGGTGCCGAATACGTCGGCGCCCTGGTGATGATGGCGGAGAGCGGTGACCGCCGTCGCTACGGACTGCGCGTGTCGCTGCCCGGTATGGGCGTCTTCGCGGGCATCGTGCTGGCGACCGGGGTGTTCGCGGTCATCGCGACGCTGCCCGAGGAGTCGCTGCTGACGTGGGGCTGGCGGGTGCCGTTCCTGGCGAGCGTCGTCACCCTGGCGATCGGGATGTGGATCCGCGTCGGCATCCGCGAGACCGAGGAGTTCCAGCGGCTGGCGACGGAGAAGCGCACCACACGGCTCCCCGTCTGGGAGGCGATCCGCACCCAGTGGCGCGAGATCCTGATCGGGTTCGGCCTGAACGGACCGTATCTGGCGTTCTCGTCGTTGACGCAGGTGTACCTGCTCTCGTACCTCACCGGTCCGCTCGGGCTCCCCGCCGGGATCGGGCTCACGGCGAACCTCGTGTCGTCGGCGCTCGCGATCGGAACCGTTCCGCTGTTCGGCTGGCTCGGCGACCGCCTCGGCCGCGGCCGGGTCTGGCTCTTCGGGGCCGGTGTGTTCGTCCTGTTCGGGGTGGCGGTGTTCGGCCTCCTCGCCACCGGCGACCCGATCGTCATCACGGGGGTGATGGTCGTCGGGATCAGCCTCGGGCTGGCCTCGATGTACGCGGTGCAGGGCGCGATCCTGACCGCGTTGTTCGAGCCGCAGCACCGTCTGACCGGCGTGGTGCTGGTGCGCGAGCCCACTGCGGCCCTCGTCGCCGGGCCGGCGCCCGCCTTCGCGGCGTGGCTCGTGCTCGCAGCGGGCGGCGCGACGTGGCCGGTCGGTGCGCTCTACATCCTCAGCGCGCTCGTCGCGGCCGGTTCCCTGTTCGCGCTGCGCGGGCGCTCGGCCCACGCAGCGTCTGCGGCGGTGGGCGCGGCCTCCTGAGGCGACGTGCGATGCTGGAGGGACCGACGACGGTGAGGAGCGCGATGCTGGGTGTGGGTCTGGTCCGGGGGATCAACGTCGGCGGCGCGGCGCGTGTGTCGAAGAGTGAGCTCTCGGGGGCTTTCGAGGACGCGGGGCTCGCCGACGTGACGACGCTCCTCCAGAGCGGCAACGTCGTGTTCTCGACGACGTCCGCGCCCTCCGCGGACACCGCCGCCGCCGTCGAGACGGCGCTGCATGCCCGTTCCGGAGTCCGGGCGCGCGTGCTCCTCCTGACCGAGCGGGGCTTCCGCGACGTGGCCGCCGCCAACCCGCTCACGCGCATCGCCGCCGACGACTCGCGGTTGGTGGTGACCTTCCTCGACCACGACCTCCCGGACGATCTCGAACTCCCCTCGGAGAAGGAGACGGCGCCGGAACGGATCGTCGCGGGCGACCGCGCGCTGTACCAGTGGTGTCCGCTCGGCGTGTCGAAGTCGGTCGTCCCCGCAGCCTTCTGGCGAGCGGTGGGCCCGCTGGCGACGACCCGCAACCAGCGCACGGTGGCTCGGCTCCTCGCCGAGCTCGATCGGCGGGCCTGAGACCGAGGCGGCCTCTGTTCCGGCGAGGCGGGCGATCCTACAATGACGGCATGTTCGTCGAGGGCACGCTTCGATGGCAGGTCACCGAGGACTGTCCCTGGGACCTGCTGATGGCCCTCGCCGTGCGCGATCTCGCCGGCCTCGGCGCGGCGGGGGATCCGGTGCTGCCGCGGCTGACCCCGGCCCTCGCGCCGGTTCTCCGGGCGAACACCGGCTCGCATCCCGTGCACCCGTCGCTCGGCGGCGGCGGCGGGCACGGCCGGAGCGCGCGCCGTGTACCGGGAGTGCCCGGAGAGGACCCGCTCGCCGAGCAGTGGCGCGCCTGGTTCGAGGTCGCCGTCGACCGCGAGCGGCGCCCGGCGGGCGGGATGCTCCGCCCGCCGCACTTCGAGGCCTTC
The DNA here is from genome assembly GCF_020521355.1 of Leifsonia sp. LS1. Lineage (NCBI taxonomy): Bacteria > Bacillati > Actinomycetota > Actinomycetes > Micrococcales > Microbacteriaceae > Leifsonia > Leifsonia sp. LS1. The sequence continues at coordinate 279,661 of NZ_BPER01000002.1, read as the reverse complement.
GACCGCGCTCTCGAGCTGCAGGACGTCGTCATCGAGCACTACGACGTCGCGTCGACGTGGGCTCACGAACGCCACGCCGAGTACGTGCAGGCGAGCCTGCTGAACCACGCCCGGCGCGCGGCCGACGTCGTCGACGTGGTGCGGGAGCGCGAGCACGAGCTGCGGCGCCAGGCCGGGTACTTCCGGCTCGACATCGACGTGCTGCCCCTGTCGAGCTCCGGCGCCTGGATCGTCGGACCGCACACGGTGGTCGTCAGCGCCAGTCTGCGCGATGACTCGGACGCGTTCCGCGACTGGTTCCGGCCGCTGGTGTCCGCGCTCGTCTGAGGCGGGCACCGGCGGCCGGACCGGATCCGGTCGCCGGTCCGCTCAGGCGGGGCGCGTGGCCGGCGAGATCGTCTGCGCGGGGTCGGTCTCGGCCACGTCTCCGATCGCCTCGTCGATGCGGGCGAGCACGTCGCCGGACAGGCGGACGCCCGCGGCGGCCGCGTTCGAGGCGACCTGTTCCGGGCGGGATGCTCCCACGATCGCTCCCGCGACGTTGGGGTTCTGCAGCACCCAGGCCACGGCGAGCTGCGCCATCGTGATGCCGAGTTCGTCGGCGATCGGGCGGAGCCTCTGCACCGCCGTCAGCACGTCGTCGCGCAGGAAGCTCTTGATCGCGTTCGCCCCGCCCTTCTCGTCGGCGGCACGGCTGCCCGCGGGCGGCTGCTCGCCCGGCGTGTACTTGCCGGTGAGCACGCCCTGCGCGACGGGGGACCAGACGATCTGGGAGATGCCGAGCTCCGCCGAGGCCGGCACGACCTCCTTCTCGATGACGCGCCAGAGCATGGAGTACTGCGGCTGGTTCGAGATCAACGAGAAGCCCAGCTGCTTCGCCAGGGCGTGGCCGGCACGCAGCTGCTCCGCGGACCACTCGCTCACGCCGATGTAGAGCGCCTTGCCCGCGCGCACGATGTCGGCGAAGGCCTGCATCGTCTCCTCGAGCGGTGTCTCGTAGTCGTAGCGGTGAGCCTGGTAGAGGTCGACATAGTCGGTTCCGAGACGCTCGAGCGATCCGTCGATCGACTCCAGGATGTGCTTGCGCGAGAGGCCGACGTCGTTGGGCCCCTGGGGTCCGGTCGGCCAGTAGACCTTGGTGAAGATCTCGAGCGACGCGCGGCGCTCGCCCTTCAGCGCGTCGCCGAGCACCTTCTCCGCCGCGGTGTTCGCGTAGGCGTCGGCCGTGTCGAAGGTGGTGATGCCGGCGTCGAGAGCGGCGCGGACGCTGCGGGCGGCGGTGTCGTTCTCGACCTGGGAGGCGTGGGTCAGCCAGTTGCCGTAGATGATCTCCGAGATCTTGAGCCCGGAGTTGCCGAGGTATCTGAATTCCATGCGGGTCACGCTACTCGTCGGCGGCGCTGTCGGCGGAAGGTGGCATCCTGGAGGGTGTGGGACGAGCGGATGGCAGCGACCGGCGGGTGACGACCGCGGCGGTCGACGACTCCACGGCCACCGTGCTGCACGTCGACATGGACGCCTTCTTCGCCTCCGTCGAACTGCTCGACCGCCCGGACGCCCGCGGCAAGCCCGCGATCGTCGGCCACGCCGGGGGCCGCGGCGTGGTCACGAGCGCGACCTACGAGGCCCGGCGCTTCGGCGTGCGCAGCGCGATGCCGATGTCCCAGGCGCTGCGGCTGTGCCCGACGGCGATCATCCTGCCGCCGCACTACGAGAAGTACACCGAGTACTCGGCCCGGGTGATGGAGATCTTCCACGAGGTGACCCCGCTGGTGGAGCCCCTCAGCATCGACGAGGCGTTCCTCGACGTGGCCGGCGCACGGCGTCTGCTCGGCTCCCCGCGCCGCATCGCCGAGTTGATCCGGGCGCGCGTGCAGGAGGAGACCGGCCTGACCTGCTCCGTCGGCGTCGCCGGAACCAAGTTCATGGCCAAGCTCGCCTCGGGTCGCGCCAAGCCCGACGGGCTCCTGGTCATCCCGCCCGCCGATACCCTCGCCTACCTGCGCCCGCTGCCGGTCGGCGCGCTCTGGGGCGTCGGCGCCAGCACTCAGGCCTCGCTCGAGCGGATGGGGATGCGCACGGTCGCCGACCTCGCCGACGCGCCGCTGAGCGTGCTCGAGCGCGCCGTCGGGCAGGCGGGCGCCCGCCGCCTCCACGATCTCGCGAACGGCCGCGACGCCCGCCGCGTCATCACCGAGACCCGCGAGAAGAGCGTCGGCCACGAGAACACGTTCGGCGTCGACGTCGACGAGCCGGACGTGCTGCGCCGGGAGTTCCTCCGGCTCTCCGGGCGGGTGGGAGAGCGTCTGCGTCGCCACGGGCTGGTCGGCCGGACCGTCGCGATCAAGGTCCGCTTCTCCGACTTCCGCACCATCACCCGGTCCCGCACGCTCGCCGAACCCACCAACGTCGGCCGCCGACTCTTCGAGGAGGCCTGGCAGATCTTCGAGGCCCTCGACCTCGACGTGCGCGCCACCCCGATCCGTCTCATCGGTGTCCGCGCCGAGCAGCTCCTCGACGCCGGCGGCGACGCGCTCGCCCTCTGGGACCCGGACGAGGAGTGGCGCGAGACCGAACGCGCCCTCGATGCCGTCAGCGCCCGCTTCGGACGCGGCACCATCGGCCCCGCCTCCCTCGTCCGCCGCTCCCGTGAGGCCGAGGACGAGTCGAAGGACGGCCGCAACCCGCGCTGGGTGAGCGACTGAGTCTCAGAGCGGCAGCGCGAACAGCGTCACCACCGCGCTCACGGTGAAGAGCACACCGTTGACCACAGCGAGTGCCAGCAGGAGCCCCGCTCTCCCTGTCGTCCGCAGCATCACCGCGTAGCGCACCACGTTGATGAGAGCCACGCTCGCGAGGATGGGGAACAGCATCGCGGGGACGACGAGCGCGGCCACCACGAGGAGCGTCACCGCCACGACGGCACCGATGCCTTCCGTGCGCGGATTCATCGTCCTGCCCGTCGGCCGGCCGGCGGTCATCGCTCACCCGATTCCACAGCGGGTGTCACCGTGCGCTGCGACGGATGTTCCGACGACGCGAGCGCAGTAGATCGGTTCTTGAAAACCGGCTACGAGAGCGAATCGGAACTTGTATGCGCCGTACGCGTATCCGCCACCACCGCTGACTCCCGCGGCGGAACTCGTACGTCCGACGTAGGACCATCCGATGAACGATGTCGACCCGCCTCCATCGAGATAGCGCGCGCTCGTGACGGTTGCTCCGTTGTAACAGATCTGGCCCGTCGTCCACATGCTACCCAGGGTCTGACCGATCGAATTGTAGAAGGCGGATCGGGCAGTGTACGAGTAGCACCCTGAGGCCGCACGGGAACGAGCGTCGCGCTCGCGCTCGAACTGATCGCTTGTCGTTGAGACAGTTGCGACCTCGCTCGCGGCGCGCACGAGCGCTTGCTCTCCGGAGGACATCGCGTCGAAGGTGGACTGCGGTTCGGGGCTGACTGCGAGTTGATCGAGCAGTCGGCGGGCTTCTCTATCAGTGGCGATCATGGGGGAGGCGGCTGCTGCCAGCGTGGGGCCGAATGACAGGACGAACGCGACCACCGCCGCTGCGGTCACAGTGACAGAGCTTCTGAGTTTCGGCATGACGATTCCTTTTGGTCATCACCTTTGATGACGTGTGTCAAGAATGTCAGATCTGGAGGATTTAATCCACAGCGTCGACGCCCTAACGCAACCCCACCTGTATGCCGCGGTGGTCGCTCCCGTTCTCCGGGAGCACGATGCTGCTCACAGTTGCGAGGCCGCGGGTCAGGGCGTGGTCGAGGCGGGCGGCGGGGAACGCGGCCGGCCAGGTGAAGCCGAGTCCGAGCTCGCTGTCCGGCTTCTCGCCGAGTTGGGTGAGGAGCGGCGCCAGCGTGCGGTCGGTGGTGGCGGTGTTGACGTCGCCGATCACGAGCAGGCGGGTCGCGTCGTCGCCGGCGATCGTGCCGCTCAGCTCCTTCAGCATCTCGTCGCGGGTGGCGCTTTCGCCGGGGCGCACCGAGGCGAGGTGCACAGCGTAGACGCGAGTGATCCCTCCCGGGGTGTCGACGTCGACGCGGAGGGCGCGGTCCCAGCCGAGGCCGAGGTCGAGGCGCTGCTCGCCGGAGAGCGGGTGGGTGCTCCAGAGACCGACGGTGCCGACGATGGCCCGATACGGGTAAGCGGGGTCGAGCACGTCGGAGACGGCGGAGCGTGTGGTCGCGTCGAGTTCCTGGAGCGCGATCAGGTCGGGGGAGCGGGCGGCCAGATCGCGGGCGATGCTCGCTGCTTCGGGGTTGCCGGCGCGGATGTTCTCGCTCACGACGGTGAAGGCGGGGGCGCCGACCGAGGCGGCCGGCAGCATCGCGGTGCCGAACAACGACCACCAGACGGCCGCCGCGGTGGCGACGCCGAGACCGGCGAACAGGGACAGCCGGAACAGTGCGGAGAGGCCGAGCACGGCGATCAGCGCGGCCGCCCAGGGCAGGAACGACTCGACGAGGGAGGCGGCGCCGCCGATGTCGGGGAGCATCCCGTGCCAGAGCAGCAGTGCGGCGACCGCCAGTGCTGCGATCCCGGTGAGGACGCCTCGGGGGCGGCGGCGGGTACGGGACGATGGCACCCGATCGATTATTCCGGCCCCGTTGCTGAGAAGCCGCCGCGAACGCCGGGAAGAGGCTGCGAAGCGCCCTGGTCATCCTGGGAGGGCGGCGGGTACGGTGAGGGCATGACCAACATCTCGCTCAAACTCGCCGAGACCGTCAGCTCGTCGGGCGTCAAGTCCGTGTACGGCGAGCCCGTCGTCATCGACGGCACGACGATCGTGCCCGTCGCCGCCGTGCAGTTCGGATTCGGGGCCGGGGGCACCGACGACGAGGAAGGCCCGGGCGGGGGCGGTGGCGGGGGAGTCGCGATCCCGTTCGGCGCCTATGTGAGCGACGCGGCGGGCGTGCGTTTCCGGCCGAACCTCATCACGCTGCTGGCGGTGGCGATCCCGTTCGTGTGGGTCGCCGGTCACGCCTGGTCGCGCGTCATCCGCGCGCTGAAGAAGTAGACGCGGACGCGGTGACGTCACCGGCGGCGTGACGTCGCACTAGACTGATCGCGAACACGGGAGTCCGGTGAGCCGGGCTGAGAGGAAGCTTCTCCAAGCTTCGACCGTCGAACCTGATCTGGATCATGCCAGCGCAGGGAGGCCATCTCTGAATCCCGTGCCCTCTTTTCCACGAGCGAAAGGGCACGAACAGTGCACGCAACCATCACTCCGTCCGCGACGCGCTCCGCACGCGTCCTCCGCTGGCGTGTCGTCGACATCGTCGTCGCCAGCGTCGTGGCCGTCGCCGCCGGCGTCGTCTTCTGGGTCTGGGGGCAGGTGCAGAACCCGATCTCCGGACCGGTCAGCGCCGCGCTGCCGGGCTTCCAGGGCCTTCTCAACGGCCCCTGGCTGTTCGCCGGCGTTCTCACGGCGCTGATCGTCCGCAAGCCGGGCGCCGCACTGTACGGCGAGCTCGTCGCGGCCATCGTGTCGGCGCTGATCGGGACGCAGTGGGGCTTCGCGACGCTGCTCTCGGGCGTCGTGCAGGGCCTCGGTGCCGAGATCGTCTTCGCGATCCTCCTCTACGCGAACTGGAAGCTCGTCCCGGCCATCCTCGCCGGCGCCGGCGCCGGGCTCGCCGAGTCCGTCCTCGACCTCCTGTACTGGTACCCGGGCGCCAAGCCGGAGTTCGCGATCGTCTACACCATCACGACGACGCTCTCCGGAGCGCTCGTCGCCGGGCTGCTGTCGTGGCTGCTCGTCCGCGCGCTCGCCAGGACCGGGGCCCTGAGCCGGTTCGCGGCCGGGCGCGAAGCGACGGGGCGGGTCTGACCATCGCCTCCGTCACCCTGGGACAGCCGGTCCCGGCCGCTGTTCGGGTCGGCGGCTGGGGCTGGCGTTACTCCGGGCGGTCCGCGTGGGCCGTCCGCGACCTGGCGCTGACCATCGAGCCCGGTGAGCGGGTGCTCCTCCTCGGGGCCTCGGGCGCGGGCAAGAGCACGGTCCTCGCCGGACTCGCCGGTGTGCTCGGCGGGGACGACGATGGCGAGTCCGAAGGGCTGCTGGAGGTCGACGGTCGCCCGCCTGCGCGGGCGCGCGGGACGACCGGGCTGCTGCTGCAGGATCCGGACGCGCAGGTGATCCTCGCGCGCGTCGGTGACGACGTCGCCTTCGCGTGCGAGAACCTCGGCGTCCCTCGGGAGCAGATCTGGCCGCGCGTGCGTGCCGCCCTGGCCGCCGTCGGACTCACGGTGCCGCTCGACCACCCCACGTCGCAGCTCTCGGGCGGTCAGAAGCAGCGTCTCGCCCTGGCCGGACTGCTGGCGATGCGTCCCGGTCTGCTCCTGCTGGACGAGCCGACCGCGAACCTGGACCCCGACGGGGTGCACGAGGTGCGGGACGCCGTCGCCGCTGCGCTGGACGCGACGGGCGCGACCCTGGTGGTCGTCGAGCACCGCGTCGCGGTGTGGCGCGATCTCGTCGACCGCGTCATCGTCCTGGCGGCGGACGGCGGCGTGCTTGCGGACGGTCATCCCGACGCTGTGCTCGCGGACGCGGGGAGCACTCTGCGGAGCGCGGGCGTGTGGCTGCCGGACGACATCGTCCCGAAGGCGCCGACCGTGACCCTGGGCGAAGCCCTGCTCACCGCGCGCGAGCTGGCCTTCGGCCGCGGCCCGGCCGTCGCCCGTCGGCGACGGAGACGTCGATCCGAGCGTCGCTCTCCGTCGGTCGTCGCGCTTCCCGAGCGAGTGTCCATCGATCTCGCCGAGGGCTCCGCGATCGCCCTCACCGGGCGCAACGGCGCGGGCAAGTCGACGCTGGCCTTGACCTTGGGCGGCCTCCTGCCGGTGCTCGGGGGCGCCCTGCGAGCAGAGCCGGCCCTCGCCGCCGGGGCGGGCGCGGCGCCGGAGGGCTGGCGCTCCCGTGACCTGCTGACCCGGATCGGCAGCGTGTTCCAGAACCCGGAGCACCAGCTGGTCGCCTCCACCGTGCGCGACGAGCTGGCGGCGGGGCCGCGAGCGCTCGGGCTCACCGAGCGGGAGATCCGCGACCGCGTCGACGACCTCCTGGACCGGCTGGCGTTGAGCGCCGTCGCGGACGCCAACCCGTTCACGCTCTCCGGCGGGCAGAAGCGACGGCTGTCGGTCGGCACAGCGCTGGCGACCCGGCCGCGGCTGCTCGTCCTCGACGAGCCGACGTTCGGGCAGGACGCGAACACGTGGCGCGGGCTGGTGCGCACCATCGCCGAGCTCCGCGGCTCCGGCCACTCGATCGTGACGGCGACGCACGACACCGAGTTCATCGCCGCGATCGGCGCCACGGACCTTCCGCTCGGGTCGGCACGGGAGGTGACGGCGTGACCCTGCTCGAACCCGTCCGCAGCGGACCGCTCGCGACGCTCAACCCCGTCGCCAAGCTGGGTGCCGCCCTCATCGTCACCGCGGTGCTCCTGGTCTCCATCGATCCGGTCTCGGCCGCCGTCGCGCTCGCGCTGGAGCTGGTGCTCGTCGCGTTCTCCGGCATCCCGGCGCGCGTGCTGCTGCTGCGCACGGCACCGATCTGGATCGCGGCGCCCCTCGCCGGGCTGACGACCGCGCTCTACGGCCGCACAGCCGGCACCGTCCATCTGCAGTGGTGGGCGGTGGAGGTGAGCGACGGCTCGCTCCTGCTGGGGCTGGCGACGATGCTCCGCATCCTGGCCATCGGCCTGCCCGCCGTCCTGCTCTTCATCACGATCGATCCGACCGATCTCGCCGACGGGTTGGCGCAGCTGCTGCGACTTCCCGCGCGTTTCGTGCTCGGCGGGCTCGCCGGGCTCCGACTCGTGGGTCTCTTCGCCGAGGACTGGCGGGCGCTGACCCTCGCCCGGCGCGCCCGCGGGATCGCCGAGAGCGGTGCACTGCGGCGCATGCTCGGCCAATCGTTCGCGCTCTTCGTGCTCTCCATCCGTCGCGGCAGCAAACTGGCGACGGCGATGGAGGCGCGGGGATTCGGGTCCGCCTCGGCGCGCACGTGGGCGCGGCCGTCGGTGTTCCGCGGGCGGGACTGGGCGGCCCTCGTGGTCGCCGCTGCCGTCGCAGGAGCGGCGGTGGCGGTCGCCGTCGTCGTCGGGAGCTGGAATGTCCTGGGACGCTGAGCGGGAGCGGCTGGACGCCGCCGTGCGCGCAGCGGTCGCCGCGGCGGACGGTCGTGCGCCCGTCGTGCTGATCGACGGGCCGAGCGGAGCGGGCAAGAGCTCGCTCGCCGATGACCTCCTGCGCGCGTGGCCGGCAACCGGACGGCCCCGGCTGGTGCGCATGGACGACCTCTATCCGGGATGGGACGGCCTGGACGCGGGAAGCGCCGCTCTCGGTCGCGACCTGCTCCTCCCGCTCCGCGCCACCGGTGCCGGCCACTGGCGGCGCTGGGACTGGGCGGGCGATCGGCCGGCGGAGCGGGTCGCGGTGCACGGCACGGAGCCGCTGATCGTGGAGGGGTGCGGGACGCTGGCCCGGGCGAACGTCTCCGCGGCGGACCTCGCCCTGTGGCTCGATGCCGACGACACGCTCCGCAAACGGAGGGCACTCGATCGCGACGGCGAGACCTTCGCCCAGAACTGGGACCGCTGGCAGGCCGAGTTCGAGGAGTATCTGCGGCGAGAGCGTCCCCGCGACTCCGCGACGCTGCGTCTGGATGTGACGGACTGGCCGCTCGGCGCGGCGCGCGTGCCGAGCGCGGAGGACTAACCTGGAGACCATGAGCGAATCACAGGCCCACGATCCCGAGTACATCGTCGAGTACGCCGATGGTCCGCTGGTCGGTACCGCCGAGCGCCGGTACCTGGTCGACGGCAAGGTGGACGAGCGGATCGGCGCCGTCGCCGCGGTCGAGGGACTGGAGTCCCTGTTCTGGTATGTGGCCGGCGCGGAGCGGGAGGTCAACGGCGAGAAGCACGTGACGTACCACTTCGATGCACCCGACAGCGACCCGGTCGAGGCCGACAAGGACGAGGAGTCCCTCTAGAGTCCGTCGAGCGCCGTAGCGCGGCTCCGGTCGGGACGCGCTACGCCCAGCCCAGCTCGTGCAGGCGTTCGTCGTCGATGCCGTAGAAGTGCGCGATCTCGTGCACCAGCGTGACGTGGATCTCGTCCCGCAGCTCGTCGACCGTCTCGCAGATCGCGAGCAGCGGCTCGCGGTACAGGATGATGCGGTCGGGCATCTCGCCGAACCCGTAGGAGTCGCGCTCGGTCAGGGCGACACCGTCGTAGAGGCCGAGGAGGTCGAGTGAGCCGTCCTCGGGGCGGTCCTCGACCACGAACACCACGTTGTCGAGGCCGTCGATCATTTCGTCCGGCAGCTGGTCGAGCTCCTCGGTGACGAGGGCTTCGAACGCGTCGGCGTCGAGCGGGAGGCCCACGGTCACCACGCGTCCGCGACGGCGGCGTGCAGGTCGAGCAGGCCGGTGGTGCGCTCGCTCGGTCCGCGCCCGAAGCCGCACTCGGTCGCGACGCCGAATCGTGCCTGCGCGGTGGACGCCGCCGCGATCCGCCGGCGGGCGCCCTCCTCGCCGTCCTCGTGGTGCAGCAGTCCGAGGTAGAGCTCGGTCGTCTCCGGAAAGGCGACGTCGCGCAGGGGAGAGAAGAACTCCGCGTCGTCGCGATCGATCGGCACGGGCAGGTGGACCCAGCTGATGCGTCGGCCCGCGCCCTCGACGATGCCGCGGGTGACGCCGGCGAGCCAGCCCGCGTCGGCGGGCTGCACGAAGTGGTGCTCCTCGACGTCGCCGTAGCAGAGGTGGAAGCCCACCTCGACGTCGTCGGGGACGGCACGCGCTTGGCGGATCGACCGTTCGACGACGCCGTCGAGGACGTCGGTGAACCACGGCTCGATGCGACCCTCCAGCAGGGCGAACTCGACCGCCGTGTCCCACTGGATCGCGAGACGCTCGTGCGGGATGCCGTCGACGATGCGGGCGAGCTCACCGAGGAGTGCGCGCTCGTAGGCGGCCTCGAAGGCGGCCCGGTCCTCGGGGACGATGAAGGCGCCGGCGATCGCGGCCGGGGTCGGGAGGGAGACCTGGAATCGCGTCGCAGGGGCGAGCACCCCGTCGTCGACGAGGCGGGCGAAGGTCGCGAACGACTCGAGCGCGGCGGAGGCGTAGCCGAGGTCGGGGAAGACCAGATCGGCCGCCTGCACACCGGCGTCCACGCGGAACGGCCGTCCGTCGAAGGTGTCCCGCAAGAAGAACGGCTCGATCGGCAGGCGCGACAGGCCGGCTATGGTGTCGAAGCGGCGGGTCTGGAACTGGATCCAGTAGAACCGTTCGCCGACCTCGCCGTCCGGGATGCGGCGCATCCGGTCGCCGAGGTGCGCTCCGACGGTGCGGAGGACGGTCTCGGCATCGGGGAGGTTGACGCTGCCGACGAGGTGGGCGCCGCGGACCTCCGTGGCGCCGACGGACGAGTGCGGGGGAACGGTGCTCACCCGCGCGAGTCTACCGACACCGCGCGGGCGCGCGCCCGCTCAGTACCAGTTGACGGACTGCGAGTGCGACCAGGCCGAGCACGGGGTGCCGTACGAGCGCGAGATGTAGTCGAGCCCCCACTTCACCTGGGTGGTGGCGTTGGTCGCCCAGTCGGTGCCGAAGCTGGCCATCTTGCTGCCGGGGAGTGCCTGCGGGATGCCGGTGGCGCCGCTGCTGCCATTGGAGGCCTGGTAGTTCCAGCCGGACTCCTTCTGCCAGAGGCTGTTGAGGCACTGGAACTGGTCGTCGCCCCAGCCGTACTGCGAGGAGGCGATGCTGCGCGCGGCGGACTTGGCGCCGTCCGGGGTGTTCGCGGCGGCGGCCGCGGCTGCGGCGGCCTCGGCGGCGACCCGGTCGGCCTCGGCGCCTGCGGCGGCCAGCGCGGTGGTGGCGGCCTTCGTGGCGTCGATGGTCGTGCGCAGCCTGCTGTCGTCGAGCTTCGTGTACGAGTCGAGGCCCGCGATCGCGGTCTTGGCCGCGGAAGCGTCGGTCTTGGTCTCGTTGGCCGCGACGGTGGTCTGTGCGCTGGCGAGCGTCTGCTTCGCCTCCGCCTCGAGGCGGTCGCGCACGATCTTGTCGTAGATGGAGAGCTGCTCGCGGTGCAGCCGGGTCGAGTCGGAGAGCTCCCGGGTCGAGCGTTCGCTCTGCTGCTGGGCGCTGAGCGCGGGGCCGATGAGACTGGCCGACATGAGGACGGCGGCGGCGCCGGTGACGATGCGGCCGAAGGGGATGTCGGTCTTCTGGATGGCGTTGCGAAGGGTGCTGAGCATTCGGTTCCTGGGTCGGGCTTCCCCGCCCTGGTGGCCTCCCCGGGCTCCGGGCAGGCGCGACCGTGCCGCGAGGGGGTGCGGCGGGCGGGCTGGAACCCGCGTCGGCACGCACGGAAGCGCCCGGTGGACCCGTGGTCCCGAGGGCGCGCGACGTGCGGCGCGGGGTGCGTCACGACGACGGAACGGCGTCCTGGTTCGAGGGGGGTCGGGGAGGGCGCACGCGGCGTGACGCGGACGGCGTTCGATGCCGTCGACCAGCTACGTTAGGCCGTCACTCTGGACGATCGGGGCATGATCCCTGGCAAAGTCGTGTACGTGTCACCGTTCTGCCGGTGGGTCGGCCGCCTCGACCGCGGCCCGTTCCGCCTCGTCCATGCGTCGATCCGTGACCCAGATCATCCCTGTGAGGAGGCACAGGACGATGACCCCGGCGCCGAGGAACACGGCCCGGAGGCCGAGCACTTCCGCGACGATCCCGCCCGCGGCGGTACCGAGCGGGATGGTTCCCCACGCGAGGAGCCGGTACGCGCTGTTGAGGCGGCCGAGCAGGCGGTGCGGGGTCACCCGCTGGCGCAGCGACACCGTGATCACGTTCCAGATGGAGACGGTCACGCCGCCGACGAAGAAGGCCGCGCCGATGATCCACGGGCTGGTCGTGAACGCCGGGGTTGCGACGGTGAGGACGGAGCCGGCGATCGTGAGGGCGAGCGCGCGCGAGCGACCGAGCAGGCGTTCAGCGCCCTCGGCGAGGAATGTGCCGAGCACGCTGCCGAGGGCCGAGGCGGTGAGCAGGGCGCCGTAGGCCGGATCGTCCAGCCGCATGGCGGACCTCGATCCGACGGCGTACACCACGAACACGTTGAACACCGCGCTGCTCGCGAAATTGAAGCCGCCCACCAGGAAGGCCAGCACGCGCAGGACGGTGTTGCTCCAGAGAAAGCGCAGACCCTCGCCGATGTCTGCTCGGATGGTCGTCGTTCCAGGGCGGTCGACGCGGAACGCCCCGCGCACCAGGAGCAGCAGCACGATGGCTGCGACCCAGAGGGCGACCGGCGCTCCGAATGCCAGCCCCACCCCCGCGGCGACGAGAAAGCCGCCGAGGGGCGGCCCGATGAACTGGTTGGCGGCGAGTTCCGCCGCATACAGCCTCCCGTTCGCCCGGGAGAGGGCGTCACGGCCGACCAGCTGGGGGAGGATCGACTGCGAGGAGGTGTCGTACAGCGTCTCAGCCGTCCCGACACAGACCGCGGCGATGTACAGCAGCCAGATGGATCCGACACCGGCGACAGCCGCAGCCGTGAGCGCCGCCAGCAGGGTCGCTCGGGCGATGTTCGCGCCGATCATGATCGCGCGGCGGTCCAGCCGGTCGGCGAGGGCCCCGGCCGTGAGCGCGAACAGCAGCCAGGGGAGTGAGAAGGCGAAACCCAGTCCGGCGATCAGCAGGGGGGAGTCGGTGAAGCGGACGGCTACGAGCGGCAGCGCCACCTTCATCACGCCATCGGCCAGGTTGGAGAACGCCGCCGACGTCCACAGCGTCCAGAAGGGAGCGCCCAGTCGTCTCGAGGTCACGAGTGCAGCATCGCACACTGATTGAGGAAACTCAATCGATAGGAGAAACCTCTATCACTCGCGTAGACTGGGCGCATGGACCGCGACCCGACCATCGACCCGGAGGCCAAGCGCCGTCCGGCGACGGTCAAGGAGATCAAAGCGATGTCGCATCCGCTGCGGGTGCGCATCCTGCGGCTGTGCGGGGATCGTGAGCTGACCAACAAGCAACTCGCCGACCGCCTCGGCGTCGACGCTGGCACAGTCCTCTACCACGTGCGGCAACTCGTCGACGTGGGCTTCCTGGAGCCGGTCGGGGTGCGCTCGGGGGAGAGCGGCGCGCTCGAGAAGCCGTATCGGTCCACCGGGCGCACCTGGTGGTTGTCCGTCGGCCTGGATGACCTCGACCGGGGTGAGGGCTTAGCACCGGTGGATGCGTTTCAGCAGGAACTCGCCGACGCCGGCCCGCGCTCGATCGCCACGTACGCCCGCTTCGCCCTGCACCTCTCCCCGGAGGATGTCGCCGAGCTGGACCGCCGCATCGTCGCCGTCATCGACGAGTTCGTGGAGACCGACGCCGAGCGCACGGGCCGGCCGCTGCACGGCGGCCTCTTCCTGCTGCACCGCTCCGCGGAGTAGCGGCCCACCTCGTCGCGCTTCGCGCGACGACTGCTGCGCTTCGGGACGACCGCGCCCTGGCGCCGCACCGCACACGTCCCGAGGCGCCGCGCTCGCCCGTCCCGGCCGCATGCGAAACGCCCCGGCGCATGCGAAACGCCCCGGCGCATGCGAAACGCCCCGGCCGTCTCTGACCGGGGCGTTCCTCTGGGGTGAGTAACGGGGCTTGAACCCGCGACCTCCTGGACCACAACCAGGCGCTCTACCAACTGAGCTATACCCACCATGTCCGCGACCGTTTCAGGTGACCCGGTCGAGGCAACTCATCGATTCTAGTACATTCGCGGCGCCCATTTTTCCACGACGGCCGCGGCGACCTCCTGGGTCTGCTCCGTGGTGGGTCCTGGCTCGCCGACGAAGGCCGCGCCGCGGTAGTAGTCGAGTTCGCGGATGGATTCGAGGATGTCGGCGAGGGCGCGGTGTCCGCCGTTCTTGCCGGGCGCGTTGAAGTAGACGCGGGGGAACCAGCGGCGCGAGAGCTCCTTGATCGAGGAGACGTCGACGTTGCGGTAGTGGAGGTGGTTGTCGAGGCGCGGCATGTACTTCGCGAGGAACATGCGGTCGGTGCCGATCGTGTTGCCGGCGAGCGGGGCGGTGCGGGCGTTGGGGACGAACTTCAGGACGTACTCGAGCACCTCGTATTCGGCTTCGCCGAGGCTCTTGCCGTTCGGGATCTCCTCGATGAGGCCGGAGGTCGTGTGCATGTCGCGGACGAAATCGTTCATGTTCTCGAACGCCGAGGTGTCGGGCTTGATGACGATGCTGAGTCCGGGGTCGAGAACGTTCAGCTCGAAGTCGGTGATGACGACCGCGATCTCGACCAGTTCGTCGACCTCGAGGTCGAGTCCGGTCATCTCGCAGTCGATCCAGACCAGTCGATCCGAGGAGTTAGACATGCTCCCGAGTCTAGTGCGGCCCTCCGACGGCTCGCGGCACGGGGCGGGGGACGGGGTGTTTGGGGTCCATCCCGTCGCCAGCGGAGATGTGGCGGAGCCGGCGACCGGCCCAGGGGAGCGCGTACACGCGCAACCAGGTGCGGAACGGGATCTCGCCGGACGGGTGCTCCGCCGGGATGCCGCCCGTGTCGGATCCGGCGATCGGCGCGGTCTCCGCATAGGGGACTCCGAGCGTGTGGGCGGCGACGCTGGCGAGCGTGCGGTGGCCGCGCGAGCTCAGGTGCACGCGGTCGGAGGCCCACATCGCGGGCTCGCGGAACTCGCGCACGCCCCACACGTCGAGCACGGTGGCCTGCTGGTCCCGAGCGATGGTCCAGATGTTGGCGTTGAACACGGCGGCGCGTCCCCGGAACGGCTTGAGGAAGAACGCGAACTGCGGGTCGAACAGGTTCGCGAGCAGCACGGTCGCGCCAGCGTCGCGCAGTGCTCGCACTCCGGTCTCGAGGCGGCTGGCGAGCGCATCCGGGTCGGCGGTGGGGCTCATGAGGTCGTTCCCGCCGATGAGGACGGAGACGAGGTCGGGGCGCATGGCGACCGCGTGCGGAACCTGATCGGTCACGACGTCGGAGATGCGGCGCCCCCGCACGGCGAGGTTGGCGAATTCGAGGGATCGTCCGGCGAGGTGCGCGTGCCCGTCCAGGATCCCGGCCAGCCGGTCCGCCCAGCCCAGCCACGATCCCGTCCGGTTCGGCACCGCGTCGCAGAGCCCTTCGATGATCGAGTCTCCGAGGGCGACGTACCGAGAGAAGCTGGACCGGCTCACGCTGCGATTGTCGGCCGCGCGGGTGACGTGCGGGTGACATCGCGCCGAGACGGGCGGGATCGTCGTCGCCTGTTCGCCGGACGTACACTGACAGCGTGGATTCGTCACCGTCCGTTGCCCCGGACGTCACCGGGGGGATCGCCCTCACGCTGTACTCGTCAGCGTTCTGCGAACCATGCATGCAGACCCGGGCCGTGCTCGCGGAGGCTGTGCGTCTCGTGCCGGCGCTCTCCGTCACCGAGCTCGACGTCACTCGCGCCCTCGATCGCGCCGAGCGCGACGGCATCCGCTCCACGCCGACCGTCATCGTGAACGACGCCGCGGGCGTGGAGGTGTTCCGCGCCGAAGGGGTGCCGACGCTTCAGCAGGTGCTGGTGGCGGCGGCGAAGGCGGTCTGAGCGGACCGTCCGCCCACTCCGGGGCCGCATTCTGTCGCTTCGGCGCGGTCATTCCGGCGTTTCGCGACCCCTCGATGGGACGGTCGCGCTGTTCCGGGGTGGGGGTGCCCCCGGCAGGAATCGAACCTGCGACCAAGAGATTAGAAGGCTCCTGCTCTATCCGCTGAGCTACGGGGGCGCGGCATCCACGATACCGCAGCCCGTCCTCCACGTCGCCGAGCGTCGCCGAGCGCCGGTCGCGACGTCTCAGCGACGACACACCCGGTGAGGAAGGTGGCCGCTGCGTCTCGGGACGACCGCGGTGCGGCGCGCGGTAGCGGTCGTCCCGCGAGACCGCGCTCGTGCTGAGACGGCGAAGGTGGCGCGCCACGGTGGCGCGCGGCGGCGCGGCGGCGCGGCGGCAGGCAGGCAGGCAGTACGCCGCCCCTAGAGCGTCGCGCCGGTCTTGCCCGCGCGGTTCACGATGGCGATGGTGGGGCGGCGGCCGCGGAGGCCGAAGCGGAGGCGGAGGCTGGCTTGGCGGGCGATGAGGACACCGATGACCACGGCCGCCGCTGCGGGGACGGCGCCGGAGATCATCATGGCGAGGTGCGGGCCGATGGCCTCGACGAGCCAGCCCATCACGGGGCCTCCGATGGCCTGACCGCCGAGCAGGACGAGGATGTAGAGGGAGATGACACGGCCGCGGATCTGCACGTTGGACGACATCTGCACCAGCGAGTTCGCGGCGGTGATGAAGAGCAGGTTGCCGACGCCGATGCCGATCAGGAGCACGCTGAACGCGATCTCGCCGGGGGCGAAGCCGGCGAGTGCCTGGACGATGCCCAGCCCTGCCGCCGCTCCGACGACCATGGAGAGGCGCACGCTGGTGCGGCGGGTGGAGGCGAGAGCACCTGCCAGCGCGCCCGCGGCGACGAGGGCGTTGAACATCCCGTAGCCTTGCGCGCCGACGCCGTAGACGTCGTTGGCGTACGCGGCGAGGAACACGGGCATGTTGAACGCGAAGACGGCGATGATCGCGACCATGACGACGGTCCAGAAGATGACCGGCTTGCGCCGGACGTACCGTATCCCCTCGGCGAGCTGACCCTTCGTGCGCGGAGCTGCGGGGGAGTGGTGCAGCTGATCGCGGCGCAGCGTGCACAGGGCGACGACGACGGCGAGGCAGGCGGCGGCGTTGATCACGAACGACCATCCCCCTCCGACGGCCGTGATGAGGAGGCCCGCCGCGGCAGGGCCGATCAGCCCGCCGAGCTGGAAGATCGACGAGTTGAGGCTGATGGCGTTGCGCAGGTAGGTCGGACCGACGAGCTCGTTGACGAAGACCTGTCTGGCCGGATTGTCGACCACCGTGACGAGGCCCAGCAGGAACGAGATCAGGTAGACGTGCCACACCTGTACGCTCCCGGTGAGCGTCAGCACCGCGAGTGTCGCGGCCAGGGCGGACGCCGTCGACTGGGTGATGATGAGCAGCTTCTGCTTGGAGTACCGGTCGGTGAGCACTCCGCCGTAGAGGCCGAGGACCAGCATCGGGGTGAACTGCATGAAGACCGTGATGCCGACGGCCGCGACGCTTCCGGAGAGCTGGAGCACCAGCCAGTCCATCGCGATGCGCTGCATCCAGACGGCGGTGTTGGCGACGAGGTTGCTCGTGGCGAAGATGCGGTAGTTGCGCACTCGTAGTGAGACGAAGGTCTCCCGCCACGGGGGGCGCGTGCTGAGCACGGGCATGGGGCCGGTCGGCGGGGCTGCTGCGGTGGAGGTCGCCACGTGTTTCCTTGGTGTCGTATCGAGAGTGTCTGGTTCCGTATGAGCGGGCTCCTTCGACTGTACGTCGCGGCGCGGTATTGTTCTGCCAAATCGAAGCTATAACTCCTATTGGCATTCCGAATGGATGGACGATGTTCGACCCCGTACTGCTCCGCACCTTCCTCGCCGTCGCCGACACCCGCAGCTTCACCCGTGCGGCGGGGGCGCTCGGCATCAGCCAGCCGACGGTGAGCCAGCACGTGCGGCGCCTCGAGGAGGCGGCGAAGCGCCAGCTCGTCGCGCGGGACACCCGCGAGGTGCGGCTGACCGACAACGGGGACGCGATGGCCGGGTTCGCGCGCACGATCCTCGCGGCGCACGCCGAGGCCGACCGCTACTTCAGCGGGTCGGCGATGCGCGGGCGCCTGCGGTTCGGTGCAGCGGACGACCTTGCCATCACGACTCTGCCTCGCATCCTGCGCCACTTCCGGCAGCAGCACCCGCAGATCAATCTCGAGCTCACGGTCGATCAGTCGGGGCCGCTGCACCGGCGGCTGAAGGCGGGTCATCTCGACCTCATCTTCATCAAGCAGAACCCGGGGACGACCGAGGGCACCGTCGTCGCGACGGACGAGCTGGTGTGGATGGGCCAGGAGAAGACGGCGGTCGATCCTGCGCAGCCGTTGCCGCTGATCGCCTATCAGGGCACGAGTCTCAGCCGTCAGGCGGCGATCGACGCGCTGGAGCAGGCGGGGCGGACCTGGCGCATCACCTGCAACACGCGCGAGGTGAACGGCGTGCTCGCCGCGGTTCGTGCCGGCATCGGGGTCGCCGTGTTCCCGCGGTCGCTCATCCCGACCGACCTGGTGAAGGTCACCAACCGCTTCTCGCTCCCGGAGCTCGGGCACGTCGACTTCACGCTGTTGTCGAATCCGGCGGCCGCGCGCGAGCCCGTCGAGGCGCTGACCACGGCGATCCTGGCCCGGGCGGTCACGCGGGTCCCCTGATCCGGTCGGCGCTCACCCGACAATGGGCACTTCGTCGTGGTCGGCGGGCCGGGCCCCTCCGTCCGACGAGCCCCGCCGCAGCAGGAGCGCGAGCAGCGGGAACAGCAGGACGGACAGCATCCCTGCGCCCACGAGCGCGGTGGCCGTGCCGGACGGGACGTCGCCGTCCTCCACACCGATCGACATGACGGCCACGATGATCGGCAGACCGGTCGCGCTGAACAGGGTGAGGGAGGCGCGGTCGGCGAGAGTGGAGCCGCGGGGAGCGGCGAGGGAGCCCGGCAGGCCCCGGACGATCAACAGCAGCACCAGGAAGATCGGCAGCAGGAGGAGGGACCGCGGGTCGGCGAGGAGGGCGCCGAGGTCGAAACCGACGCCCGTGTTGATGAAGAAGATCGGCACGAAGACGCCGAACGCGACGGCCTCCAGCTTGCCGTCGACGAGCTTCCTGTCCGGTTCGTCGGCGCCGGACAGGAGGATGCGGCAGACGACCCCGGCGGCGAACGCCCCGAGCAGCATGTCGAGGCCCAGCGCCAGGCTGAGGCCGATCAGCGCGGCGATCACCAGCACGACGAACCGTACGGCGAACTGCCCGCTGGTGTGCAGCGTGGCCCGCACGAGGCGGTGGAAGCCGCGGTGGCCTCCCCGCGAGGCGAACCAGATGGCCGCGGCCGAGACGACCGCGAACCCCACCAGGACGAGCGCGGCGGTCACCGGGCGCCGCCCGCTGAGGAAGAGGGAGATCGCCAGCAGCGGGCCGAACTCGCCGACGGCGCCGACGGCGGTCACGGCGAGGCCGAACGGGGTGCGCAGCTCACCGGCGTCGCGGAGGACGGGCATGAGCGTTCCGAGGGCGGTGGAGGTCAGCGCGATGCCGATGTAGACCGCCGCGATGAACGAGGGCGCCAGCACGGCGGCGAGGAGCACGCCGGCGACCAGGGAGACCAGCCATCCCAGCGACGCGCGGCGCAACGGGCGCCCGCGGATCGCCGAGAAGTCGATCTCATTGCCCGCCATGAAGAACAGGAACGCCAGACCGATGTTCGCGAAGGCGGCCAGCCCGTCGCTCTCGGGCACCCAGCCGAGCAGGCTCGGGCCGACCAGGAGGCCGAGCACGATCTCGAAGACGACGAGCGGGATGGCGGCGACGCGGCCGACGATGCGGGCGAGCACGGGCGCCACGACCGCGAGCACGGGCACGATCACGATCGTCGCGATGGAGGCGTTCATGGGCCGATGGTAACGGCGGGCCTCCGCGGTCCGGAAGGACCGTTCACACAGCGGAAACGCGGCGGGGATATCGTTGGCGCATGCGCGAATTGCAGGCACGGATCATCGAAGAGCTCAATGTTAGCCCCGTCATCGACGCCGCGGCGGAGGTCGAGAGACGGGTCGACTTCCTCGTCCGCTACCTCACGGAGACCGGCGCCGCCGGGTTCGTGCTCGGCATCAGCGGCGGCCAGGACTCCTCCCTCGCCGGACGGCTCAGCCAGCTGGCTGTCGAGCGGCTCGCCGAGCGCGGCGTCGACGCCGAGTTCATCGCCGTACGCCTGCCCTACGCGGTGCAGCACGACGAGGACGACGCGCAGCTCGCCCTCTCCTTCATCCGCCCGCAGCGCACGGTGACGTTCAACATCCAGCGCGGTACCGACGGCATCGAGGACGAGTACGCAGACGCGGTCGGCGACGAGCTGACCGACTTCAACAAGGGCAACGTGAAGGCCCGCATGCGCATGGTCGCGCAGTACGCCATCGCGGGTCAGCGACGCCTGCTGGTCGTCGGGACGGACCACGCGGCGGAGGCGGTGACGGGCTTCTTCACGAAGTACGGAGACGGCGGGACCGACGTGCTGCCGCTGACCGGCCTGTCGAAGCGGCAGGGCAAGGCGCTCCTCCAGCACCTGGAGGCCCCGGCCCGCCTGTACGAGAAGGCGCCGACGGCCGACCTGCTCGATCAGAACCCGGGCCAGACGGACGAGGACAACCTCGGTCTCAGCTACGCGACCATCGACGACTTCCTCGAGGGGAAAGACGTGCCGGAGGAGGCGGCAGCCGCCATCGAGGCGCGGTACCTCGCGACGGAGCACAAGCGGCGGGTGCCCGCGAGCATGTTCGATGACTGGTGGCACCGGCGCGGCGACTACAGCGTCTGAGACGCGCGTCTCAGACGCGCGAAAAAGGGGCGCCGGCCGGGAAGTCGGCGCCCCTCTTTCGCGCGAGGTGGTCGTGTGCTCCGGAACTCCGGAAGGATCAGACGGGCTGGCCCAAGCGCGTGGTCGGGGCGGTGTCGTTCCCGGCCTCCGAGTCGCTCGGCGTCGTGAGCACGCCGAGCGGGCCGCTGTCGGCGGTGGTCTCGGCGTTCGCCGGTGCGGGGACGAACTGCTCGTGGTGCTGCTGGGCGACCCACGCATCCTGCTGCTGCAGGAGGGTGCGGTCGGTGTCGGTGTTCTCGAAGCGCCAGCGCTCAAGGTCGCTCTGGAAGATCTTGCGGGCGCGCCGTGGGTTGTTCTGCCACTCGATGAGGCGATCCCGGAACTCGGCGACGGCCGGATCGAGCTGGTATCCGAAGGTGGCCGAGGCGCGCTTCATCTCCGCGAGCTGGTGGCCCGCCCAGTTGGCGGCGATCCCGGCACCCTTGATGGGGAGCAGGCGCACGAGGATGTCGGCCTGGCCGACGGCCCGATCGGAGAGCACCTGCTCGCCCGGGGTGAGGGAGTTCCAGACGGAGGCCTCGGTCGCGGCGTCGACGAGTGCGGCGATCGCGGAGGCCTTCTGCTGCCGGTCGGTGCGCCGCAGCAGCCCGCGCAGGGCGCCGCGCGCGATCCATGCGGCGAGCAGGCCGGACACGATGACGGCGACGGCGAGGACCGCGCCGGAGAAGATCACCGGGCGTGTGGCCGGTGCGAGGAGCCAATCGACGAAATCATTCCACCACTGCATGCGCCGATGCTAACCGCGCGGGCGGCCGGGGGAGTGCAGCCGCCGCGCTGTGTCGCGCATCCGTCCACAGACCTGTCCGGGCGGGAGTTCTCCACGGATTCGCGGGTCGGCGCCGCTCGGTCCGGCGCACCCGCGAGGCTGGAGGAACGGTCGACACGATGTCGGCGCGAAGGGAGGCGGGATGGACGGATCGATCACCGTGCGCGGGGTGGTGACCACGAGGCCTCGGCACCTGAGGACGGCGGACGGGTTGGCGGTGGCGTCCTTCCGCATCCTGTCGGTGCGCTCGGCGGGGTCGAGCCACCGCAGCTGGTTCACGGTCACCGCCCTGCGGCGCCTGGCGGATGCCGTGGAACGCTCCCTCGCTCCCGGCGACGCGGTCCTCGTGACAGGGAGGCTGCGCGTGCGCGAGTGGACCGGTACCGCTCGCGGATCGACGGCCGAGGTCGAGGCGGAGGCGATCGGGCTCGAAGTCGGTGCCGGGCGCTTCTCGTCTGCATCGGCGGCTCCCGACGCTTCCCCAGCGAATGATCGATAACGTGGACCCCATGACGCGACGCCCCGTTGCCCCTGCTCTCGCCGCCCTCGCTCTGGCGTTCTCGGCCGCCCTCGCACTGACGGGCTGCGTCCCGGGCGCCACGCCCTCCTCCACCCCGACGGCGAGCGCGACACCGACCGCGACCTCGACGGCGGCGGCCGAGGTGAAGCTGATCCCGGGTGGCACGGCCGCGCAGAACCTGCCGTTCTTCGACCAGGTCAACAAGGCGACGCTCGCGGCCAACCCGGAGGCGAAGGGGCGCGACTTCATCGACGCCCTGGTCGCGGCCGGGTTCACGAAGGCGGACATGCAGGTGACCGTCGACACGACCACCATCGGGCTGAAAGCGAACAGCATCCAGTTCTCGGTCAAGATGGGCGACACCTGCCTCATCGGCCAGAACGGCGCCGATGCGGGCGGCTACAACAGCATGGTGACACCGGTGCTCTCCACCGGAGCCTGCCTCATCGGGCAGACGCGCGCCATCGACTGGTGACCTCGGGGCTCCGGCGCGCCTCAGCCGGTATCCTCGTACAGGGCGACGGTCGGACGGACTCCGACGTGCGCCAGCGGACGACAGGGAGTTAGAGAAGAAACGTGGCCGAATACATTTACTCGATGGTGCGCGCCCGCAAGGCGGTCGGCGACAAGGTCATCCTGGACGACGTCACCATGGCGTTCCTCCCGGGTGCCAAGATCGGTGTGGTCGGCCCGAACGGCGCCGGTAAGTCCACGATCCTGAAGATCATGGCCGGGCTCGACACCCCCTCCAACGGCGAGGCGAAGCTGACCCCCGGCTACACCGTGGGCATCCTCATGCAGGAGCCGCTGCTCGACGAGAGCAAGACCGTGCTCGAGAACGTCCAGGAGGGCGTCGGCGAGATCAAGGGCAAGGTCGACCGGTTCAACGAGATCTCCGGTCTGCTGGCCGACCCGGACGCCGACTTCGACACGCTCCTGGCCGAGATGGGCACGCTGCAGGAGCAGATCGACGCCGCAGACGCGTGGGACCTCGACTCGCAGCTCGAGCAGGCGATGGACGCCCTGCGCTGCCCGCCGGGGGATTGGCCGGTCAACACCCTCTCGGGCGGTGAGAAGCGCCGCGTCGCGCTCTGCAAGCTCCTGCTCCAGAAGCCCGACCTCCTGCTCCTCGACGAGCCCACCAACCACCTCGACGCCGAGAGCGTGCTCTGGCTCGAGCAGCACCTCGCCAAGTACCACGGCGCCGTGCTCGCCGTGACCCACGACCGGTACTTCCTCGACCACGTGGCCGAGTGGATCGCCGAGGTCGACCGCGGCCACCTCTACCCGTACGAAGGCAACTACTCCACGTATCTGGAGAAGAAGCGCGAGCGTCTCGCGGTGCAGGGCAAGAAAGACGCCAAGCTCGCCAAGCGCCTCTCGGAGGAGCTGGACTGGGTGCGCAGCAATGCGAAGGGCCGGCAGGCCAAGTCGAAGGCGCGTCTGGCCCGCTACGAGGAGATGGCGGCGGAGGCGGAGCGGACCCGCAAGCTCGACTTCGAGGAGATCCAGATCCCGCCGGGCCCGCGCCTGGGCCAGATCGTGATCGACGCGAAGAACCTGGAGAAGGGCTTCGGCGACCGCAAGCTCATCGACGGCCTCACGTTCACGCTCCCGCGCAACGGCATCGTCGGCGTGATCGGCCCGAACGGCGTCGGCAAGACCACGCTGTTCAAGACCATCGTCGGGCTCGAGCCCCTGGACGGCGGCGACCTGAAGGTCGGCGAGACCGTGCAGATCTCGTACGTCGACCAGACCCGCGGCGGCATCGACCCGAACAAGAACGTCTGGGAGGTCGTGTCCGACGGCCTGGACTACATCCAGGTCGGCAAGACGGAGGTGCCGTCGCGCGCCTACGTCTCCACCTTCGGGTTCAAGGGGCCGGACCAGCAGAAGAAGTCGGGCGTGCTGTCGGGCGGTGAGCGCAACCGCCTCAACCTCGCGCTGACGCTCAAGCAGGGCGGCAACCTCCTCCTGCTCGACGAGCCGACCAACGACCTCGATGTGGAGACCCTGTCGAGCCTGGAGAACGCGCTGCTCGAGTTCCCCGGCTGCGCCGTGGTCATCACCCACGACCGGTGGTTCCTCGACCGCATCGCGACCCACATCCTCGCCTACGAGGGCACCGAGGAGGACCCGGCCAACTGGTACTGGTTCGAGGGCAACTTCGAGGCGTACGAGGAGAACAAGGTCGAACGTCTCGGCCCCGACGCCGCGAAGCCCAACCGCTCCGCGTACCGCAAGCTGACGCGCGACTAGTCGCGACCGGAGGAGACCCATGCGACTGCACGTGCCGATCAAGCTCCGCTGGAGCGACCTGGATGCGTACGGGCACGTGAACAACGCCGAGATGCTGCGCCTCCTCGAAGAGGCGCGCATCGAGGCGTTCTGGGTCACGGACGACGCCGAGGCGGCGGTCGGAGGATCGACCGCCGTCCTCGACGGGCGACCCGGCGCCGACACGCTCACCCTGATCGCCCGTCAGGAGATCGAGTACCTCGCGCCCATCCCTTACCTGCGGCCGCCGGTCGACGTGCAGCTCTGGATCGGCCGCCTGGGCGGCGCGAGTCTCGAGGTCTGCTACGAGGTGTGGTCGCCGGAAGGCCTGGAGCCGCGCACACTGTTCTCGCGGGCGGCGACGACGATCGTGCTGGTGGACGCCGCGAGCCAGCGCCCGCGGCGCATCAACGACACCGAGCGCGCGGCCTGGGAGCCCTACCTGGACGAGCCGGTGCAGTTCGCCAAGCGCGGCTGAGCATCCCTCTCGTCTCGACGCCCGGTCGCCGCGGGCTCAGGGCGACGGTGTCGGTGTCGGCGCTGTCGGCAGCGGCGTCGGGGAGAACGAGTTCTCCCAGATCGCCCGCGAGCCGGCTTCGCCGATGAGAACGACGTCGACGACGGTGCCCGCGGCCAGCACCGCCGCGACGACCGCCAGCGCGACCACGACGACGATGCGCACCGTGCGCGACGGCCGCCGCTCACGGCCGGGCCGATCGACGAAGAAGAACCACGCCCACTGCAGCGCGCTGAACACGAACAGCGCGATCACCCACGGGTACAGGGTCTGACCGAGCGCGGCGTGCTCCCGGATCAGCGGGGTGGACGGCACCCGCGCCTCCAGCCACTCGCCCGCGTCCGTCACGATCGGCACGAGCACGACGTTGGCCAGTGCGAGCAGGGGCGTCACGATCCCGAGCCGGCGGCGTGCGGCGGGCCAGAGTGGCACCACCAGCGCGCACAGGGCCGTCAGCGGCACGAGCACGACCACGACGTGCACCAGCAGCACGTGGAGCGGGAGACCGTTGACCTCCATGAGCGGCTCGCCTCCCGGCCCGCTAGTTCGTGACCGTGACCGTGTCGCCGCTCACGGTCGCCGTGAGCTTGGGGAGGGGGTCGCGCGCCGGCCCGTTGATCACGTCGCCCGTCGCGGCGTCGAATGTCGAACCGTGGCACGGGCAGTCGAACTCCTTGCCCTGCGGCGCGACGGTGCAGCCCTGGTGCGTGCAGACCGCGCTGAACGCGACGACGGTGCCGGCGGTGGGTTGCGCGACCACGACGGGTGCCGAGCCGATCGACGCGGAGACCGCTCCGCCGACCGGGATGGACGAGAGCGTGACCGTGGTGGAGCCTCCCGACCCGCCGGACCCGCCGGAGCCGCCCGAGCCGCCCGTGCCTCCCGACCCGCCCGCTCCGGCGGAGGTGCAGGCGGCGAGCAGCAGGGTCCCGGCCCCGGCGGCGGTGGCCCCGCCGAGCTGGACGAGGGTGCGACGGGTGAGTGGGGTGGAGTCGGTCATGACAGGATCCTCTCGGTCGGCGTAGCGTCTTCCTCACCGTATGCACGGAGGAGCGCCTGGTTCGGTTCATCCTGCGCCGCATTCCGATGAACTTTCCGAGTGTCCGCACCGTGTATCACGTGACCAGGAGCGGAGGTGGGCATGCCCGACGACGACGCGCGTCTGCTGCGGGAACTGCACGAACAGCACTCGCAGGCCGTGTGGCGCTACGTCGTGCACCTCACCGGCGATCGCGCCCTCGCCGACGACGTCGTGCAGGAGACCCTGCTGCGCGCGTGGAGACGGCCGGCAGTGCTCGACGAATCGCAGCACTCGGCCCGCGCCTGGCTGTTCACGGTGGCGCGCAATCTGGTGATCGACACGAAGCGCAGCGCGCACGACCAGCACGAGTTCGGCACGGACGTCCTGCCCGAGAGGGCGACGGCCTCCGATGAGGCCGATGCGGTGCTGGACGCGTGGCTCGTGTCCGACGCCCTGGCGGAGCTCTCCGCCGAGCACCGGTCGGTGATCGTCCACGCCTACTACGGCGGCAGATCGATCGCCGAGATCGCGCGCGAGCTGGATGTGCCGGAGGGAACCGTCAAATCGCGCCTCCACTACGGTCTGCGAGCGCTCCGGCTCGCGTTGCAGGAGAGAGGGGTGACGGAGCGATGACGACGCACGACGAGTTCGCGACGTGGGACGCGTCCTACGTCCTGGGCGCGCTGTCGCCCGCGGACCGGAGGGCCTTCGAGGAGCACCTGCGGACGTGCGAGAGCTGTTCTGCCGCCGTGGCCGAGCTCGCGGGTGTTCCCGGACTCCTCGGACTGCTGCCGCGTGAGCAGGGGATGGCGGCGCTGGCCGCCGACGCGCCTGAGCCGGGCGGAGTCGGTGCAGAAGTGCTGCCGCTCCTGGTGAAGCGCGTCCGGCGCCAGCGGCTGCGCACGCGCTGGCTCACCGCCGGGGTGGCGGCCGCCGCCGCGGTCCTGCTGCTGGGTGTGCTCTCCGTCGTGCTGCCGTCCGTGATCGGCGCCTCCGCTCCCGAGGCGAAGCCGATCGCGATGGAGCAGGTCGAGCCGAGCGCGCTGAGCGCCGACCTGCGCCTGACCTCCGAGCCGTGGGGGACCCGTATCGACTCGCGCTGCAGCTATGCGGACGTGGGTGGCGGCCACGGCACGCGCTCCTGGACGTACGCGATGGTCGTGACCGATCGGGAGGGACGGCAGACGCAGGTGTCCACCTGGACGGCCCAGGAGGGGACGACCGTCGTCCCGACCGCGACGACGAGTGTCGCCCTGGCCGACATCGCGGCCATCGACATCCGCGCCGCCGGCGACGGAACGGTGCTCCTGCGCAGCACCTTCGGCTGATCGGCTGCGCGTTCAGCCCCGGCCGTCGGGGACGCGCAGCATCGCCTCCTGCGCGACGCTCGCCACCAGGCGCCCGTCGCGGCTGAAGATGCGGCCGAGAGCGAGACCGCGGCCGCCGCTCGCGCTGGGGGACTCCTGCACATAGAGCAGCCACTCGTCGACCCGTGCGGGGCGGTGCCACCACATCGCGTGGTCGAGGCTGGCGGCCTTGAGCCCGGGGGTCGCCCAGGCCACACCGTGCCGGCGCATGATCGACTCCATGATCGTGTAGTCGCTCGCGTAGGCGAGTGCGGCACGGTGCAGCGAGGGGTCGTCGGGAAGATCGCCGATCGTGCGGAACCAGACCGCCTGGTGGGCGACGTGCTCCCCGTCGACGCTCAGATAGACCGGCGAGGTGACATGGCGCATGTCGAACGGTCGCTGGCTCGCCCAGTACTGCGCGACCGGATGCTGGACGTCCTCCAGGCTGTCCGCCGAGGACGGAAGGGACTCGGGCTCCGGCAGCCCCTGGGGGATCGGCACCTGGTGCTCGAGTCCCTCGTCCTCGTCCTGGAACGACGCGATCATCGAGAGGATCGGCAGGCCGTTCTGGTAGGCCTGGGTGCGGCGCGTGGAGAACGAGCGCCCGTCGTGGATGCGGTCGACGGAGAAGGTGATGGGCAGGTTCACGTCTCCCGGCCGGAGGAAGTAGCCGTGCATCGAGTGGATGCTGCGGTCGTCGGCGACCGTGCGTGTCGCTGCGACGATCGACTGTGCGAGCACCTGGCCGCCGAACACGCGGCCCAGCGGCATCCACTGCGACGGCCCGGTGAAGATGTCCTCGCTGGTGCGGGCGCCGGTGTCGGTGAGATCGAGTGCCGTCAGAAGGGATGCCAGGGGCTCGCTCACAGTGTCTCCGTCCGATGTCTCTAGTAGTTTAGAGGTCCGATGAACCAGTCGTTTTCCCTCGTTGACAGCCTCGC
Source organism: Leifsonia sp. LS1 (assembly GCF_020521355.1). NCBI lineage: Bacteria > Bacillati > Actinomycetota > Actinomycetes > Micrococcales > Microbacteriaceae > Leifsonia > Leifsonia sp. LS1. The sequence continues at coordinate 251,666 of NZ_BPER01000002.1, read as the reverse complement.
CGTCGCCGACCTCCAGACCTATCTGTCGAGGGCGGCCCGTGTGGAGGAGGGCTCCGTGCGCCTGATCGCAGGATCGGGCGTGCTGGCGGTCTACACCGCCATCCTGTATCCGCGGGGACTGCTCGATCAGACGCCGACCGTGCTGGGACTCCGGACGTTCGCGACCGGGGACGACGTGGAGTTCGACGCCGTCGTCCCGATCCGCTCGCTGCTCGACCGGCTCGCGCGGGCGCGGGAGGCCGCCGGGCCCGACGGCGCAGCGGAGGGGCCGATCGAGTTGCGGCTCCCGCTCGAGGTCTCGACCGTCACCTGGGCGGGCATCTCGCCGCCGCGCGGCGGCTGGCGGCCCGTCGGGGAGACGAGCTACGAGCTCCTGGAGGCGACCGCGAAGGCGGGGATCGCCGAGGTGGCGGACGCTGTGCCGACCGGCACCGGGGAGCAGTTGGTGCAGCGGGTGCGCGCCGAGGTGTGGGGGCGCCCCATCGACGGCCTCGAGTACGTGCCGGCCGGGGCGGCGTTCGCGGCGGAGAGCCTGGGCTTCCTCGACGCTGCGGAGCCGGTGTCGGTGCTCGAGACCGGCACCTGGACGCGCCTGACGACCGAGCGCGGCCACACGCTGATCCGCCGGCAGGCCTGGTCGCTGCGGATGTGACCGGGGCGGCCCGCGGTCCGGTCGCTCAGACCGCCCGTGCAGCCGCCCGCCCGGCCGTTCGCCCCGAGAAGAGGCAGCCGCCGAGGAAGGTCCCCTCCAGCGCGCGGTAGCCGTGCACCCCGCCACCGCCGAAACCGCTGGCCTCGCCCGCCGCGTACAGGCCGGGCACCGGCTCTCCGTCCGCCCCCAGCACTCGTGCGTCGAGGTCCGTCTCGATCCCGCCCAGGCTCTTCCGAGTCAGAATGTGCAGCTTCACCGCGATCAGGGGGCCGGCCTTCGGATCCTGCAGCCGGTGCGGGCTCGCCACGCGGATGAGCTTGTCGCCGCGGTAGGCACGGGCGGACCGGATCGCTGCGAGCTGCAGATCCTTGCCGAAGTCGTTGTCCAGTTCACGGTCGCGCTCCTGCACGTGCCGCGTCACCAGCCCGGTGTCGAGTGGCACGTCACTCAGCCGTCGCATCCCGACGAGCAGCTCGTCGAGGGTGTCGGCGACGACGAAGTCGGCACCCTTCTCTTTGAAGGCCTCGACCGGACCGGGTGCACCTGGCCCGACGCGCGAGGCGAGCAGGCGGAGGTCCTTGCCGGTCAGATCGGGGTTCTGCTCGCTGCCCGAGAGCGCGAACTCCTTCTCGATGATCTTCTGGGTGAGGATGAACCAGCTGTAGTCCGAGCCGATCCTGCGCAGGTGCTCCAGTGTCCCGAGCGTGTCGAAGCCGGGGAACAGGGGAGCGGGCAGCCGGTCGCCGCGCGCGTCGAGCCAGAGGGACGACGGACCGGGGAGGATGCGGATGCCGTGTCGCTGCCACACCGGGTCCCAGTTCTGGATGCCCTCGGTGTAGTGCCACATCCGGTCGCCGTTGATGAGGTGTGCACCGGCCGCCTCCGCGATGCCGAGCATGCGGCCGTCGACGTGCGCCGGCACGCCCGACAGCATCAGCTCCGGGGGAGTGCCCAGGCGCTCCGGCCAGGCGGCCCGCACCAGGTCGTGATTGCCGCCGATGCCGCCACTGGCGACGATGACGGCGGGCGCGCGGAGTTCGAACTCCCCCGCCACGTCGCGGTTGCTCGCGGCACCCCGCGCGGCCGTGTCGGGCTCCAGGACCGCGCCGCGCACGCCGGTCACCCGCCCATCCTCGACGATGAGCTCATCGACGCGGTGCCGGTGCAGGAGCCGCGCTCGACCAGAGGCGACGCCCGCCTGGACGCGCTTCACGAACGGGTCGACGACGCCCGGCCCGGTTCCCCAGGTGATGTGGAACCGGGGGACGGAGTTGCCGTGCCCGCCGGCTGCGCCGCTGCCGCGCTCCGCCCACCCGACGACCGGGAAGAAGCGGACGCCCTTCTCGTGCAGCCAGGCGCGTTTCTCACCCGCGGCGAACTGCAGGTACGCCTCGGCCCAGCGCTTCGGCCAGTGGTCCTCGTCGCGGTCGAATCCGGCCGAGCCGAACCAGTCCTGCCGGGCGAGGGCCAGCGAGTCGTGCACGCCCATCCGCCGCTGCTCGGGCGAGTCGATCAGGAAGAGGCCGCCGAACGACCACCACGCCTGTCCGCCGAGGGAGGCCGGTGGCTCCTGCTCGACGATCGTCACCCGCTTCCCGGCGTCGAGCAGCTCACCGGCGGCGACGAGACCGGCCAGACCGGCTCCCACGACGAGGGCATCGGGTTCGTTCGTCATGGCGTGTCTCCTTCGGCACGTCGGGATCGAGGGCTACTCCTCGAATGTGTTGACCATAGCGAACGCGGCCCGCTCCAGGTAGCTCCAGAGCGTCTCCTCCTGCAGCGGCGGGAGGTCGAGCTCGTCGACGGCCGTGCGCATGTGGGTGAGCCAGCGGTCGCGCGCGTCGGGGTTGACCCGGAACGGCAGGTGCCGCATACGCAGCCGCGGGTGGCCGCGCTCCTGACTGTAGGTGCCGGGGCCGCCCCAGTACTGCTCGAGGAACAGGGTGAGCCGTTCGGCGGCCGGACCGAGGTCTTCCTCGGGGTACATCGGCTTCAGCACCGGGTCGTCGGCGACGCCGCGGTAGAAGGCGTCCACGAGACGGCGGAAGGTCTCGTGGCCGCCCACCTGCTCGTAGAAGGACGGGCCGGAGGGCGGTCCGACGGGGATGCTCGTCATGTCACTCCGCGGGAGGCTCGGTGGGAGGCTGGGAGGAGGTGCTCGGTGCAGGCTTCTCGGGCGGTGCCGCTTTCGGGGCAGGCCCGGTCTTCGGCTTCGAGACGGACTTCTCGGCCGGCGCGGCCTTCTCGGCGTGCGGCTGCGTCGGCGTGCGCGGGACCGTCGCCGCAGACGCGCCCGGCGTGATGCGGATCGCGTTCGGGTTCGCCGCTGCGCGCTTCGCGGCGGCCCGCGCTTTGCGTCCGGTGAGCGGCTTCTCCGGGAGGGCCTGCACGGGCCGGGTGCGCGGAGGCTTGGCTCCGCTCACACTGCCGGCGCTGTCGAACCCGCTCAGCACGACGGCCGAGAGCGACGGGAGCGTCACGCCCATCTCGTCCAGCGCGTGCTTGAGCTGCGCACGCAACTCGCGCGAGACGTCGTCCTTGGCGGTCGTGCGCGTCTTCAGCACGATGCGGATGACGATGGCGTCGGCCGAGATCGACTCCAGACCCCACAGCTCGGGTTTCTCGAGGATGCGCGAACGCCACTTGGGGTTCGTCGCGAGCGCCGTCGCGGTGGCGAGCATCTTCTCCTGCACGGCCTCGATGTCGGTGTCGTACGGCACGGCGAGGTCGATGATGACCCGCGACCAGCCCTGCGACATGTTGCCGACGCGCACGATCTCGCCGTTGCGGACGAACCAGAGCGTGCCGTTCACGTCCCGCACCTGCGTGATCCGGATGCCGACCGCCTCCACGACTCCCGTCGCCGAGCCCAGGTCGACGACGTCGCCGACGCCGAGCTGGTCCTCCATGACCATGAAGAGGCCGTTCAGCACGTCTTTGACGATGTTCTGCGCGCCGAAACCGAGGCCGGCGCCGATCGCGGCGGTGAGGAGGGCGAACGAGCCCAGCACCTCGGACGCGAACACGTTGAGCACCAGGATGATCGCGATCACGCCGACGGTGACGTTGACGATGTTGCTGAGCACGGAGCCGAGGGTGCGGGTGCGCTGCACGACACGGACCGCCGCCAAGGGGGACGCGACGAGCGCCTGCGTGTCGGTGACGTTCTGGCCCTTCTTCACCCCGCTGACGATCTGCTTGACGACGCGGCGGATGAGCACTCGCAGCAGCCAGCTCAGGACGAAGGCGCCCGCGATGATCAGGGCGGCCGCGAGCACTTTCCACCCGGCCGCGACGGCCCAGCCGCCCAGGTCGACCCAGAAGTCGGTCTTCATGATTCCCATACGTGTCAGAGCCTACCGAGCCTCGCCTTGGCGCGGCCTGGATTCAGCGCTCGACGAGGCCGTTGTCGTAGGCGAAGATCACCGCGTGCACCCGGTCGCGCAGGTGCAGCTTGGCGAGCACGCGCCCCACATGGGTCTTGACGGTCGACTCGGTGAGGAAGAACTTCGCGCCGATCTCGCCGTTGGTGAGGCCGTCCGCCATCGCGAGCAGGATCTCCCGCTCGCGCGGGGTCAGGGCCGCCGTCACGTCGACTCCCGCCGCCGTGTCCGTCGCCGACGCCGGGAGGCGGTCGGCGAACAGCTCGAGCATCGACCGCGTCACCCGGCCGGTGACGGCGGCATCTCCGGCCGCGACCGCGCGGATCGCCGCGATCAGCTCGGCGGGGCGGGCATCCTTCAGCAGGAACCCGCTCGCGCCCGCTCGGAGCCCGCCGAACGCGTACTCGTCGAGGTCGAACGTGGTGAGGATGATGATGCGCGCGTCGGGGTTGGCGGCGACGATGCGCCTGGTCGCCTCGATCCCGTCCATCGCCGGCATGCGCACGTCCATCAGGATCACGTCGGGGCGCGTCTCGACCGCGAGCCGCACGGCCTCGGCGCCGTCGGCGGCCTCTCCGACGACGCGGAAGTCGTCCTCCGCGTCGAGCACCATGCGGAAGCCCAGGCGCACGAGCGACTGGTCGTCGACGAGCAGGATGCGGAGGGGGAGCGGGTCGGTCACGGTTTCTCCTCGAGGTCGGTTGCGGTGGCGGGGGTGTCGGTGGCGGCGGCCGGCCGGATGGCGTCGAACTCGGCGTGCAGCCGCCAGCCCGCGGGGTTCTTGGGGCCGGCGTCGAGCGTGCCGCCGTACAGCGCGACGCGCTCGCGCAGCCCGATCAGGCCGCGACCGGAGCCCTCGACGGCGTCGGTGTGCACGGCGGCGTCGTCCTCGACGGTGATCGCGATGCGCTCCGGGCGGAAGCGGATGGTCACCTCGACGGTGTCGGCCAGCGGACCGTACCGGAGGGCGTTGGTGAGGCCCTCCTGCACCACCCGGTAGACGGTGAGCTGTTGGCCGACGTCGGCGGGCGGCTCGCCGGTGATGGTGATGCGCACGGACATGCCGGCGGCGCGGAACCGCTCCACGAGCTCGCCGAGGTCGCCGACGCCCGGCTGGGGCTGGTGGGCGGCGCCCTCGAGTTCGTCGGAACGCAGGACGCCCAGCAGGCGGCGCATGTCTCCGAGCGCGGTCCGCCCCGTCTCCGCGACCATCCGCATGGTCTCCGCGGAGCGGTCGGGTGCGGTCTGAGCGAGGCGGGCCGATCCCTCCGAGAGAGTGATCATGACCGTGAGGCTGTGCGACACGATGTCGTGCATCTCGCGCGCGATGCGGCTGCGTTCGGCGGACGCCGCGATGACCGCTTGCTGGTCGCGCTCCCGAGCCAGCTGGCGGGCACGGTCGATGAGGGCCGTCAGGTAGCGGCGGCGGCCGCCGATGTTGTTGCCGATCAGCACGGCGACCAGCGAGAACGCGAGGACCGTGAACCCGGTGCTCGTCGGGTCCTCCGGCTGGGCCGCGTAGACACCCGTGCGGCGGAGCAGCTGGGTGATTCCGAGCGAGCCGAGCGACGCGCCCGCGGTGATCGCGAAGCCGATCCAGGCGGAGGACGTGGAGCGGTAGACCGCGAGGGCATAGAGGGCGAACAACGCGGGGACGAAGTCCACGAGGTGGCCGAGCAGGGTGCTGCCGACGAGCACCGCCATGGCGACCGCGAACACCACCCGCGGGTGCTGCCGCCTGACGTAGAGCGAGCCGCCGGCGGCGATCACGAGGGCGACCTCGATCGCTCCGGCGACGGACGGCGTCATGATCAGGGTGACGACGGTCAGCAGGATGGACGGGACGAAGTAGACGGTGACGACCGCCGTGTCGACGAGCAGCGGGTGATCCGCCAGGAAGCGGCGGATGACCCCGGGCGGTCTGGGGAGTTCCAGAGCGCCCGGGGCCGGATCCGCCGCGGGGAGGGACTGGGTCATGCGTCCCGTCGCTGGAGCAGGAGGGCGCCCACGACGAACGAGACCACGGCCCAGGCGATCGCCGTGAGGATGTTCGCCCACGGCTCGAGCGTGCCGTTGGTCACCCCGGCGAGTCCGGTCCCCGCGCTGCTCAGGAGGTAGTGCCCGGCATCCTGCACCCACTGGGTCTTGGTCAGGCTCGAGACGAGGTTGGCGATGATCGGCAGCACCAGCAGCACGCCGAGGGCCGCAGCGATGCCGCCGGCGGTCGACTTGAGGATGGCGCCCACGCCCAGGGCGAAGACCGCGACCAGCCCGAGGTACGCGCCGGCGCCGACGATCGCCCAGAGCGTGTCGGAGGCGAGCAGGTCGCCGGGGTAGCCCTTGCCGTTCAGGATGGGCAGCGCGACCGCCCAGGAGGCCGCCGAGGAGACCAGCCCGACGACGAAGGAGACGCCGAACAGGACGAGGGCCTTCGCCAGGAAGACCGGGAAGCGGCGCGGCACGGCGGCGAACGACGAACGGATCATTCCGGTGGAGAACTCCCCGCTGATCACCAGCACGCCGAGGACGGCGATCACGAGTGCGGCGAACGTGAGTCCGGCCGTCGAAGCGCTGGTGGCGAACTGCGCCGCCTGGGCCTCGATCCCGGCACGCTGGGACTGCGGCACCTCGCCGAACAGGACCGACTTCTCCGGGATCGCCGTCGCGACGAGGGCGGCGATGCCGATGACGAGCACGATGACGCTCGCGAGCGTCCAGAACGTGGAACGCAGGGTGCGCAGCTTGATCCACTCGGAGCGCACGACGCGCGGGAAGCTGAGCCGGCCGAGCGTCGAGTGCTCGTGCGGGCGGGCGGGGGCTGTCGTGGTCACTTCTCGACCTCCGTGCGGTATTCGACCTCGTCGTGGGTGAGCTCGAGGTAGGCCTCCTCGAGCGAAGCGCTCAGCGGCGTGAGCTCGTGGAGCACGACGCCGGAGCGGGCGGCGGCCTCGCCGACCTGGGCGGCCGTGAGTCCGGTGACCTCGATGAGCTGGTTCTCCACGCCGGTCACGGTGACGTCGGCGGAGGAGATCGCGCGGGCGAGCTCGTCGACCTGCGGTGTGCGCACCCGCACGGCGTTGCGGGTGGCGCCGGCGAGGATCTGGTCGACGGGGGCGTCGGCCAGGATGCGCCCGCGGCCGAGCACGATGATGTGGTCGGCGGTCTGGGCCATCTCGCTCATCAGGTGCGAGGAGAGGAAGACGGTCCGGCCCTGTGCGGCCAGGTGACGGGCGAACTGCCGCACCCAGAGCACGCCCTCCGGGTCGAGGCCGTTGACCGGCTCGTCCAGGATGAGGGTGGCGGGGTCGCCGAGCATGGCGGCGGCGATGCCGAGCCGCTGGCCCATGCCGAGCGAGAACCCGCCGACGCGCTTGCCCGCGACGGAGTCGAGCCCGGTGAGCCCGATGACCTCGTGGACGCGGCGCTTCGGGATGCCGTGGGTGGCCGCCATCGCAAGCAGGTGTCCGTAGGCGGTGCGGCCGGTGTGCACGGCCTTGGCGTCGAGCAGGGCGCCGACCTCGGTGAGCGGCGAACTCAGCTCGGCGTAGCGTTTGCCGTTGACGGTCGCGCCTCCCGAGGTCGGGCGGTCGAGGCCCATGATCATGCGCATGGTCGTCGACTTGCCCGCGCCGTTCGGCCCGAGGAAGCCGGTGACCTTGCCGGGCTGGACGGTGGCGGTGATGCCGTCGACGGCCGTCTTGGGGCCGAACCTCTTCGTGAGGCGGTCGAGTTGAATCATGGTTCCAACGTAGAGGGAGGGGCCCTCGTCCGCCATCGGCCCCTGGTACCAGGCCGGTCGGACGAGGGTCCCCTCCTCAGCTCGCTCGCGTGATGCGCGCGGTGCGTCAGCTCTGCGCGTCGCGCTCCTGGGCGGCGAGCGCGCGCTCCACGCCCGCGAGGTTCTCCACCACGAGGCGGCGGAGCGCCGCCGGCTCCGGATGGGCGTCGAGCCAGGTGCGCGTCGCGTCGCGCAGCTCGGCGTTCGCCAGCGCCGCCGGGTACATGCCCGCGACGAGGTACTCCGCGATCTTGTACGAGCGCGACTCCCACACGTCCTGCAGGGCGGCGAAGTACGGCGCGACGAAGCCCGCGAGCACCGACGTGTCGGCCGCGCGCTGGAAGCCGATCCCGGTGAAGCGCACGATGGTGTTCGGCAGGTCGTCGGAGCCGAACACCGAGTCCCATGCCGCCTGCTTGCCCGCGGCGGTCGGGATGCTCGCCCGCGCCTGCGCGGCGAACTGGCCGCCGTTGGCGGTGTTGTCCGCCGCGAGGGCCGCGTCGATCTCGGCGGTGCCGGCCGCGCCACCGGCGACGAGGGCGATCAGCAGCTCCCAGGCCAGGTCGGTGTCGACTGTGAGGCCCTCGAGCGTCTGCGAGCCGTCGCGCAGCGCGGCGATCTCGGCCAGGTGCTCGTCGGTCGACGCGTAGGCGGCGAAGAACTTGACGAACTGGAACTGCGCGTCGCTGCCGGCCTCGGCCTGCTTCGCCAGCTCCCAGAGCGCGGTCGCGACCGCCTGCATCGTCTCCTTCTGACGCTCGGGCGCGACGTAGCTTCCCGCGGCCAGGCCGAGCTGGGTGAGGGTCGTGCGGAGCGTGGTCGACTCCGTCTCGGCGGCGATGTTGCCGAGCACGAGGCGCACGTAGTCGCTCGCGCTGCTCTCGGCATCGCGCGTGGCATCCCAGGCGGCGCCCCAGACGAGCGAGCGCGCGAGCGGGCTCTCGATCTGGCCGAGGTGCTCGATCGCGACGGCCAGCGACGCGTCGTCCAGACGGATCTTGGCGTAGGCCAGGTCGTCGTCGTTGAGCAGCACGAGCGCCGGGCGGGTGCGGCCGACGAGTTCGGCGACCTCGGTGCGCTCCCCGTCGACGTCCAGCTCGACACGGTGGTCGCGTACGAGCGCGCCGTCCCGCAGCTCGTAGAAGCCGATCGCGAGGCGGTGCGGGCGGATGGTCGGGTAGTCGGCCGCGGCGGTCTGCAGCACGGCGAACGATGTGATGACGCCGTCCGCGTCGACCTCGATCTCGGGACGAAGCGTGTTGACGCCCGCGGTCTCGAGCCACTTCGCCGACCAGTCGGTGAGGTCGCGGCCGCTGGTGGCCTCCAGCTCGACGAGGAGGTCCTTCAGCTCGGTGTTGCCGTGGGCGTGCTTCGTGAAGTACTCGGAGACGCCCGCGAGGAAGTCGTCCTGGCCGACCCACGCCACCAGCTGCTTGAGCACCGAGGCGCCCTTGGCGTAGGTGATGCCGTCGAAGTTGACCTGCACGTCCTCCAGGTCGTTGATCGTGGCGACGATGGGGTGGGTCGACGGCAGCTGGTCCTGCTTGTACGCCCAGCTCTTCTCCATCGCGGCGAAGGTCGTCCACGCCTCGTGCCACTCGGTCGCCTCGGCCGTCGCGAGAGTCGAGGCGTACTCGGCGAACGACTCGTTCAGCCACAGGTCGTTCCACCACTTCATGGTGACCAGGTCGCCGAACCACATGTGCGCGAGCTCGTGCAGGATCGTGACGACGCGGCGCTCCTTGATGGCGTCGGTCACCTTGGAGCGGAACACGTAGGTCTCGGTGAATGTCACCGCGCCGGCGTTCTCCATCGCGCCGGCGTTGAACTCCGGCACGAACAGCTGGTCGTACTTCTCGAACGGGTACGGGACGTCGAACCGCTCCTCGTAGAAGGCGAACCCCTCGCGGGTCTTCTCGAAGATGTAATCGGCGTCGAGGAACCCGGCCAGGCTCTTGCGCGCGTAGACGCCGAGCGGGATGGTCCGGCCGTCGCTGCTCGTCAGCTCGCTGTGCACCGACTCGTACGGTCCGGCGATGAGCGCGGTGATGTACGACGAGATGACAGAGGTCGGGGCGAACGTCCACGTCGCGACGCCCTCGCCCGCGGGCACGGACTCGGGGGTGGGGGAGTTGCTCACCACGGCCCAGTTCGCGGGAGCGGTGACCGTGAACGCGAACGTCGCCTTCAGATCGGGCTGCTCGAAGACCGCGAACATGCGGCGGGAGTCGGGCACCTCGAACTGGCTGTAGAGGTACACCTCGCCGTCGACCGGGTCGACGAAGCGGTGCAGGCCCTCACCGGTGTTCGTGTAGATCGCGTCGGCGTCGACGGTCAGCACGTTCTCGGCCTGCAGGCCGTCCAACCGGATGCGCACGCCGTCGGCGACCTCCGCCGGGTCGAGCTCGACGCCGTTGAGGACCACCGAGTGCACGGTGCGGGTGATCGCGTCGATGAACGTCGACGCGCCCGCGGTCGCGGAGAAGCGCACGGTCGTCGTGCTGCGGAAGGTCTCCGGACCGGTCGTCAGGTCGAGCGCGACCTCGTAGGCGTGGGTGCTGACGAGCGACGCGCGCTCCTGTGCTTCGATGCGGGTGAGGTTTTCTCCGGGCAACGGTGACTCCTTGAAGACGAGATTCGCGTGGATCGTGTCCACCCGATCCACCTTAGTGACCCGCGCGCCGCCGTCGGCGGCCTTCCCTAGACTTGCCTCATGCGCATCCACATCGCCACCGACCATGCCGGCCTCGACTTCAGCACGCACCTCCAGGAGCACCTGAGCGCCGCGGGCCACGAGGTCGTGGACCACGGTCCGGCCGCGTACGACCCGATCGACGACTACCCGGCGTTCTGCATCAACGCCGCGAAGGCCGTGGTGCGCGATCAGCAGGCCGGCGTGCAGGCGCTCGGGGTCGTCTTCGGCGGATCGGGCAACGGCGAGCAGATCGCCGCCAACAAGGTGCTCGGCGTGCGTGCGGCGCTCGTCTGGAACGAGAGCACCGCGCAGCTCGCCCGGCAGCACAACGATGCCAACGTGATCTCGATCGGCGCGCGGCAGCACACCGTGGAGGAGGCCACGCGCTTCATCGACCTCTTCATCGCGGAGCCGTTCTCGTTCGAGGAGCGGCACGTGCGCCGGATCGCACAGCTGGCCGAGTTCGAGGCCACCGGCGACATCGCGGGCAAGAACGTGGACCGCTGATGCCCGAGGGCCACTCCGTCCATCGCATCGCCCGGCAGTTCGCGACGAACTTCGTCGGTCACCGGGTGGCCGTCTCGTCGCCCCAGGGGCGGTTCGCCGAGGGCGCCGCGCGCATCGACGGCCAGGTCATGACCGCGGCGAAGGCCGTGGGCAAGCAGATGTTCCTCGAGTTCGAGAACGGGCTGTGGCTGCGCATCCACCTCGGTATCTACGGTGCGTGGGACTTCGCGGGCGAGATCAGCGTCGATCCGACGATCGCCTCGGCCAACGGGCGCATGGGGCAGACCAACCAGCGCGGCACCGTGGCCGACGACGCCCGGGTCTTCGACGACGCGGGTGAGAACTCCCTCCATTCGATCGGCGCACCGCGCCGCACCCGCTTGCGCATGGCCGAATCGGAGAAGCTGGAGGCCGAGATCACGACGTTCCCGCCCGAGCCGGTCGGCCAGGTGCGTGTGCGCCTGCTGACGGACACCGCAGTGGCGGACCTCCGAGGCCCCACGGCCTGCGAGGTGCTGGACCCGGCGCAGGTGGATGCGGTCATCGCCAAGCTCGGGCCCGACCCGATGCTCGACGACGGGCCGGATGCCGAGGAGCGTTTCGTCGCGACGGTGCGGCGCAAGCCCACCGCGATCGCGCTCCTGCTCATGGACCAGAGCGTCGTGAGCGGCATCGGCAACGTCTATCGCGCCGAGCTGCTGTTCCGCGCGCGCCAGAACCCGCACACGCCCGGCAAGCTGGTCCCGGAGGACACCGTGCGCGCACTCTGGCGCGACTGGGTGAAGCTGCTGCGCATCGGCGTCGCGACCGGCCAGATGATGACGATGGACGACCTCGACGACGAGGCGTACCGCAAGGCGATGGCGAGCCGCGACGACCGCCACTGGGTCTACAAGCGGGAAGGTCTGCCCTGCCGTGTCTGCGGGACGCACATCGTGATGGAGGAGCTGGGCGGCCGCAAGCTGTACTGGTGCCCGAAGGATCAGGCCTAGGAGGCGGCATGCGCCAGAACCCGAGCTTCACCCTCACCGACGCCGAAGAACTGGCGCGGCTCATCCGCGAGAACCCGTGGGCGACGTTCGTCAGCCACACGGAGGCCGGACTGGTGGCGTCGCACTACCCGGTGATCCTCGACGACACCCGGGACGGGATCTGCCTCCTGAGTCATGTCGGCCGCCCCGACGAGCAGTTGCACGAGCTGGGCGAGCACGAGCTCATGATCATCGTGCAGGGCCCGCACGGCTACATCTCGTCGGGCTGGTACGACGACAAGCCCGCCGTCCCGACCTGGAACTTCATCTCCGCGCACTTCTCCGGAGTGCCGGAGATCCTGAGCGACGAGGAGAACCTCGACGTGCTCGCGCGCCTGGTCGACCACTTCGAGCGCGAGCTCCCGGAGCCGCGGCGGATGGCGGGCACCGAGGCCGACGCCGCGTACGCCCAGCGGATCGCGTCGGGCACCGTTGGTCTGCGCCTCACACCGACCCGGATCACCGCCAAGCAGAAGATGAGCCAGAACCGGCCGGACCACATCGTCGACCGCATCCTCCGGGAGCTCGCCGGCGACGGGCCGTACGCGAGCGACGGGTTGCTCCGCGAGATGACGATCGTGCACGACCGCCGTCGCGCCGCCCGATGAGCCTGCTGCTGGCCGGGGCGCGGCTGCCCGGATCGGACGGCGTGCTGGACCTGCGGATCGTCGAGGGCCGGATCGACGCCGTCGACCTCGCCGGACGCCTCGACCCGCGCGGGGCGGAACGGCTGGACCTGGGCGGTCGCTGGCTGGTGCCCGGGCTCTGGGACAACCACGTGCACTTCACCCAGTGGGCGCAGACCGCGCGCCGCCTGGACGTCTCGCGCGCAGCCTCCGCAGCGGAGGCGGCGGACCTGGTGCGCCGTCGCGTCGCGGCCGAGCCGGGGGAGGAGCTGCTGGTGGGGTTCGGCTTCCACGACGCACTCTGGCCCGACCTCCCGACCCGTGCCCTCTTGGACGCCGCGGCGGGGCGGCGGCCGGTGGTACTGATGGCGGGGGACCTGCACTGCTCCTGGCTGAACTCTGCTGCGGCGCAACGGTTCGCCCCGGCATCCGACGACGCGGTGCTGCGAGAGGACGCGAGTTTCGCGGTCACGAGCGAGCTCGGCCCAGCCGACGAGGCGACGTCGGACCGCTGGGCGGCCGAGGCCGCTGCGGCCGCGGCGCGCCGCGGCGTCGTCGGGATCGTCGACCTGGAGTACGGCTGGAACCTCGACACGTGGGTCCGCCGGATGGCGCCGTCCGATCCCCTCCTGCGCGTGGAGTTCGGCGTCTACGGCGACGATCTCGAACGCGCCGCCGGCCTGGGCCTGCGCACGGGCGCACCGGTGGAGGGCACCGACGGGCTGCTGACCGTCGGCCCGTTCAAGGTCATCTCCGACGGATCGCTCAACACGCGCACCGCGCTCTGCACTCACGCGTATCCGGACGGCAGCCACGGTGTCGCCAACCTCAGCGGGGACGAGCTGGTCGCCGCGATGCGGTTCGCCGTGCGCAACGGCATCGAGCCCGCCGTTCACGCCATCGGCGACGAGGCGAACCGGCGGGCGCTGGACGCCTTCGAGCGCATCGGCGTCCGGGGCCGTATCGAGCATGCGCAGCTGGTCGCCCCGGACGACGTGGCGCGTTTCGCGCGGCTCGGGGTGACCGCGAGCGTGCAGCCCGAGCACGCGATGGACGATCGGGATGTCGCCGAGCGACTGTGGGAGGGGCGCACCGACCGCGCCTTCCCGCTCGCGGACTTCCTCCGCCACGGCGTGCGGCTGGCCTTCGGGTCGGATGCGCCGGTCGCGCCGCTCGATCCGTGGGTCGCGATCGGCGCCGCGGTGGATCGGTCGCGTGCCGGGCGCGAGCCGTGGCATCCCGAGCAGCGCATCCCGTTCTCCGCGGCGCTCGATGCCTCGGTGCGCAGCCGTGTGGCCACGGGGGAGCCTGCCGACCTCGTGGTCCTCGACGCAGACCCGTCGACGCTCGCAGGGGAGGCGCTGCGCGCCGCGCCCGTCGCCGCGACCCTGCTGGGCGGTCGGTTCACCCACGACACGCTCCGCTGAGCCGCAGACGACAAGTGCGGCTCCCCGGGGCGAGTGCTGCTCGGCGCAGCACCGCGTTCGTCCCGAAGAGCCGCACTCGTGCGGCGGGCGCTACTCGCTGATGTGGGCGAACAGGAACCAGCGGTCCTTGTCGAGACCGCGCGCGATCTCGATCGCGACGTCCTGGCTGGTCTGATCGAGCTCGTCGAGCTCCTTCACCGCGGTGTTGACGGCCGCCAGGGCGGCGTCGATCTGCGCGATGACCTCGGCGATCGTGTCGTTGGCGGGCCGGAAGCCCGCGGTCAGCTCCGGGGTCGTGGTCTTGGCGGCCACGGTCCCGAGGCGGCCGTCGACGGGCAGGCCCAGGGCGACGATGCGCTCGGCGGCCAGGTCGGCCCACTCCTGCGCGTGGTCGACGATCGTGTCGAGCAGCTCGTGGACGCCGATGAAGTTGGCGCCGCGCACATGCCAGTGCGCCTGCTTTCCGTTGACGACGAGCGCGGTGAGGTCGACGACCACCGGGCTCAGGAACTGGGCGACCCCGGCGGCGACGTCCGGGTTGGAAACACTCTGGCTTGCGGCGATGTCCGTCATGGTTGTGGCGTCCTTTCTCGTGCCTGCTTCAACGCTACCCGGGCACCGGAATTCCGCAACGAAGCTGAGCCTCGGCTTACTCAGCTGAGCCTTGCCTGGGCGACGGCCGAACGTGGGCGGGACGCCGCCCCGGGGGATAACCCCCGCTGGGATCGGGAGGCTCGCGGGATGGGTTCGTCCGCAGGCGCCCGCGAGGCTGGAGGCATCCTCACCGACTGGAGAAGAACCATGACCGCCGTCCCGTCCGCCATGCTGGATCCCGTGAACGCACGTCCCGCTCCGCCCACCGACCGCACGACGTACGGCTCGCTGTGGCGGGGCGTCCCGCGCGAGCTCGGGTTCCTGCTCCTCACCATGCCGATCGCGATCGTCGGCCTCTCGGTGCTGCAGTCGCTCTTCTGGACGGGGGTCGGCACGATCGTCATCTACGTCGGCCTGTTCATCCTCATCGGCGCGTTCTACACCGCCCGCGGGTTCGGCACCCTCGAGCTCGTGCGCCTGCGCTGGGCGCGCCGACCCGAGATCGCGCGGCCGACGTGGGAGCCCCGGGGCACGCCGCGCACGTTCTGGCGGGTCGCGTTCGGGCCGTTCGTCAACGGCCACTACTGGCTCTACCTGCTGCACGGCATCCTGATCAACCCGATCGTCAGCATCGTCACCTGGACCGTCACGATGGTGTGGACGCTCATGGCGCTCGGCGGACTCACCGATTGGATCTGGGACGGATTCATTCCGCACGAAGGGCAGAACGTCCATCTCTCCCACGTGATCGTGGACTGGGCCTTCCGCACGAGCTCCACCTTCGATCCGGTGCTCGGCGACCGCATCCTGTACTTCATCCTCGGGGTGGTGTTCGCCGCGACGCTGCCGTTCGTCACCCGCGGGTTGACCCTCGCCCATGACGCCATCGCGCGCGGGCTGCTCGGCGCGTGGCGCTCCGAGGCGCTGCAGCGGGAGGTCGCCGACCTGTCGGCCTCGCGCGGTGCTGCCGTCGCCGCCGAGGACCAGGCGCTGCGCCGCCTGGAGCGCGATCTGCACGACGGCCCGCAGCAGCGGCTCATCCGGCTGCAGATGGACATCGCCGCCGCCGAGCGCAAACTCGCCGACGACCCGGACGCCGCGGCCGCCCTCCTGGCCGAGGCCCGGCAGCAGGCGGGGGACACTCTGGAGGAGCTTCGGGCGCTCTCCCGCGGCTTCGCACCGCCGCTTCTTCAGGACCGAGGACTCGCCGCAGCCGCCGAGTCGCTCGCCGCGCGCAGCACCGTGCCGATGCGGGTGGAGTCGTCGCTCGCGACCGGCGAACGCTTCAGCCCGGAGACCGAACGCAACGCCTACTACGTGCTCGCCGAGCTGGCGGCGAACGTCGCGAAGCACTCGGGTGCGACGGAATCGCGGCTGTTCCTGGACCGCACTGTCGATCCGTCGGGTGCTGTGTGGCTGAGCGTGTGGGTGACCGACAACGGTACCGGGGGTGCGGCCGCGGTCGCCGGCCACGGCCTCAGCGGGCTGGCCGAGCGCGTGCGCGGCCTGCGCGGCGAGTTCGTCGTGGACAGCCCGGCCGGGGGCCCGTCGCGGATCGGGGCGCGCCTCCCGCTCTCCTGAGCGCGGAGACGACGAAGGGCGGGGGAGGGCTGTCCCTTCCCCGCCCTTCATCAAGCGATCGTCGCTACTCGGTGCCGACGGCCTTGTCCGCGGCATCGCGAGCGCCGTCGATCTGGCTCTCGAACTTGCCACCGGTGACCTTGTTGGCCGCGTCGGCGACCCCGTCGAGCAGCTTGTCGCTGATGTCCTCGGCCTGCTCGGACTTCAGCGCGTTCTTCACAGTATCGCTGTCGAGGAATTCCTTGGCCTTGTTGGTGATGTCGTCCAGTCCTGCCACGGTGCACCTGCTTTCGTCGTCGATGAGCGGTTCACGCGCCATTCTGTCCTCACCGCTGCAGGAACGCCAGTACCGCGAGCACCCTGCGGTGGTCGTCGCCGGAGTCCTCCAGTGTCAGCTTCTGGAAGATCGACGTCACGTTCTTCTCGACGGCGCCCACCCCGATCACCAGTTGCGCGGCGATCGCCGAGTTGGTGCGCCCCTCAGCCATCAGCCCCAGGACCTCCCGCTCACGCGGCGTCAGCGTCGCCAGCGGATCCGTGCGCCGCGTCAGCAGCTCGCGCACGACCTCCGGGTCGAGCACCGTACCGCCCTGCGCGACCCGCGTCACGGCGTCCCGCAGCTCGTCGAGCGACGCGATGCGATCCTTCAGCAGGTAACCCGTGCCGCCCTCCCCGCTGGCGAGCAGCTCCTGCGCGTAGGTCCCCTCGACGTACTGGCTGAGCAGCAGCACGGCGACCCCCGGATGCTCGGCCCGGATCCGCAGCGCCGCCCGCACCCCCTCGTCGCGGAACGTCGGCGGCATCCGCACGTCGAGCACCGCCACATCCGGCCCCACCGCGCCGATCTCCGCCAACAGCGACTCCGCGTCCCCGTACGCCCCGACCGTCTCGAACCCGGCCTCGTCGAACAGCCGGATCAGCCCCTCCCGCAACAGGACGGAGTCGTCGGCGACGACCAGGCGGAGCGGAGCGGAGGTGGGGTTCAGCGGCACGGGAGCCAGCCTATTCGGGCACAGCGGCGACGTCCCGCCGCAGACATTTGGACCGAATGTCGAGAATGACGCTCTCTCACCACACATTTGGTCCAAATGTGTGTACGGCGGGATGCCAACGGAGGGGATGACGGGAATCGAACCCGCGTAATCAGTTTGGAAGACTGAGGCTCTACCATTGAGCTACATCCCCGAAGCCGCGCGTCTGCGGCGGCCGGGGACCATCGTAGTACACGCGGGGGTCATCTCGTGTGCAGTAGACTTGCGCGTGGTCTTTCGCACCGTTGTAGCCGGGGCGTAGCTCAGCTTGGCTAGAGCGCCCGCTTTGGGAGCGGGAGGTCGCAGGTTCGAATCCTGTCGCCCCGACGAGGACCTCGTTCCTTGCGAGAAGACCATCGTTCGAACATTCAGGAGAACCCAGACATCGTGAAGACCACGGTCGAGAAGCTCAGCCCCACCCGCGCCAAGCTCACCATCTCGGTGACGCCGGAGGAGCTGAAGCCTTCCATCACCCACGCGTACGAGCACATCGCCGAGCAGGTCAGCATCCCCGGCTTCCGCAAGGGCAAGGTCCCGCCGGCGATCATCGACCAGCGGGTCGGCAAGGCTGCCGTCCTCGAGCACGCCGTCAACGAGGGCCTGGACGGTTTCTACCGTGCGGCCGTCGAGGAGAACGACGTGCGCCCGCTCGGCCGCCCGCAGGCCGACATCACCGAGTGGCCGGCCGAGAAGGACTTCTCCGGTGACCTGCTGCTCACCATCGAGGTCGACGTGCGCCCGGAGATCACCCTCCCGAAGCTCGACGACATCACCATCACGGTCGACGCCGCCGAGATCGCGGAGAGCGACATCGACGAGGAGCTCGACACCCTGCGCAGCCGCTTCGGCACGCTCGTGACGGTCGACCGTCCGGCCAAGAAGGGCGACTTCGCCCAGATCGATCTGACCGCCGAGATCGGCGGCGAGGAGGTCGACACCGCCGCGAACATCTCCTACGAGATCGGCTCCGGCGAGCTGATCGACGGCATCGACGAGGCGCTCGACACGCTGACCGCGGGGGAGACCACGACCTTCGAGGCTCCGCTCATGGGCGGCGACCACGAGGGCGAGAACGCGCAGATCACGGTCACGCTCAACGCCGTGAAGGAGCGGGAGCTGCCGGAGGCGGACGACGACTTCGCCCAGATCGCGAGCGAGTTCGACACCATCGCCGAGCTGCGGGACAGCCTGCGCACCCAGGTGGAGCGCTCGAAGGCGTTCGGCCAGGGCACCTCCGCCCGTGACCAGCTCGTCGACACGCTCCTCGAGCTCGTCGAGATCCCGGTCCCGGAGCAGCTCGTCGAGGACGAGGTGCACCGCCACCTCGAGCAGGAGAACCGCCTCGAGGACGACGTGCACCGCGCCGAGGTGAAGGAGTCGAGCGAGAAGACCTTCCGCACGCAGATCCTGCTGGACGAGGTCTCGACGGCCGAGGACGTCAAGGTCAGCCAGGACGAGCTCACCCAGTACCTCATCCAGGGTGCCGCGCAGTACGGCATGGACCCGAACGAGTTCGTCAAGATCCTCAGCGAGAACGGCCAGATTCCGTCGATGGTCGGCGAGGTCGCCCGCAACAAGGCGCTCGCGATCGTGCTCGGCAAGGTGAAGGTCGTCGACAGCAACGGCAAGCCCGTCGACCTCAGCGAGTTCACGGCCGTCGCCTCGGGCGACGACGAGGACGCGGAGGCCCAGGACGCCGAGGCCCCCGCGGAGGAGGCCGCCGAGGCCCCTGCCGCCGAGGACAAGCCGAAGAAGAAGGCTCCCGCCAAGAAGCCGGCCGCCAAGAAGAAGGCCGCGGACGCGGAGTAACACGACACGACGACGAAGGCCGGGTGCGCACGCGCCCGGCCTTCGTCGTATCCGGCACGAGGGAGACGGAATGGACGACTGGCAGCAGCGTGTCGACGCGGCGTGGGACGCGGCGGACGACCGGGGTGAGGCGGCGACCGTCGCCGCGATCCTCGCCCTCGCAGCCGAGCGGCCCGCGGGGGACGCCACTGCGCTGTACGAGAGCGCGGGTGCGTACGACTACGCCGGACGGGAGGCGGAGGCGGAGCCGCTCTACCGGGCGGCACTCGACGCGGGCCTCGCCGAACCGGAGCGTTCGCGGGCGACGATCCAGCTCGCAAGCACGCTCCGCAACCTGGATCGTCCCGAGGAGGCGGTCGAGCTGCTCCGCGACCTGCTCGCCGCCCAGCCCGCCGGCGCTCCGCTCGCCGCCGACGCGCGCGCCTTCGCCGCGCTCGCGCTCTTCGATCTCGGCCTGAATGCGGAGGCCCTTCGGGAAGCCCTGACCGCTCTCGCACCGCACGCCTCCCGCTACGGCCGTGCGATCTCCGCATACGCGGCCGAGCTCGACGACGCCTGACCCCGCCGTCGTGTCGCACGGCGCGACACCACTCTGCCCAGGGCGAACAGCGCCGAAATGGCCGCACCGCTCCGATAGATTCGATCCCAAGCGATAAGGAAACGGAGCGAACATGGCCGACCTGGGTATCCAGCCCAATGTTTTCGACAGACTGCTGAAGGACCGCATCATCTGGCTCGGTTCCGAGGTCCGGGACGAGAACGCGAACGAGATCGCCGCGAAGCTGCTGCTCCTGGCCGCCGAGGACCCGAAGCGCGACATCTACCTCTACATCAACTCTCCCGGCGGTTCGATCACGGCCGGCATGGCGATCTACGACACCATGCAGTTCGTCCCGAACGACATCGTCACCGTCGGCATCGGCATGGCGGCCTCGATGGGCCAGCTCCTGCTGACCGCCGGCACCAAGGGCAAGCGGTACATCACCCCGAACGCCCGCGTGCTGCTCCACCAGCCGCACGGCGGCTTCGGCGGAACCGCGAGCGACATCCAGACCCAGGCCCAGCTCATCCTGGACATGAAGAAGCGACTCGCCGAGATCACGGCGTCGGCCACGGGCAAGTCCGTCGAGCAGATCAACGCCGACGGCGACCGCGACCGCTGGTTCACCGCGCAGGAGGCACTCGAGTACGGCTTCGTGGACCACATCCGCGAGTCGGCCCTCGATGTCGCCGGCGGCGGCGGCACCGACCAGGAATCCAAGTAGCGGACGCCGGAAGGACGAAGGACACCACTATGAACACCCCCATGCTCGGCGGAGCCGCCCACAACGGCCAGCCTCTCGGCGGCCAGGCCCTCGGCGGCGTGCAGGCGCCCGGCTCCCGCTACATCCTCCCCAGCTTCGAGGAGCGCACGGCCTACGGCTACAAGCGCCAGGACCCGTACGCGAAGCTCTTCGAGGACCGCATCATCTTCCTCGGCGTGCAGGTCGACGACGCCTCGGCGGACGACATCATGGCCCAGCTCCTCGTGCTCGAGAGCCAGGACCCCGACCGCGACATCGTCATGTACATCAACTCGCCCGGTGGCTCGTTCACCGCGATGACGGCGATCTACGACACGATGCAGTACATCCGCCCGCACATCCAGACGGTCGTGCTCGGCCAGGCGGCCTCCGCCGCGGCCGTGCTGACCGCCGCGGGCACCCCCGGCAAGCGTCTCGCGCTGCCGAACGCCCGCATCCTCATCCACCAGCCGGCCGTCGGCCAGGCGGGCCAGGGTCAGGCGTCGGACATCGAGATCCAGGCCAACGAGATCATGCGCATGCGCAGCTGGCTGGAGGAGACGCTCGCGAAGCACTCCAACCGGTCGGTCGAGCAGGTCAACAAGGACATCGACCGCGACAAGATCCTCGGTGCGCAGGAGGCTCTGGAGTACGGTCTGATCGACCAGGTGCTCACCAGTCGCAAGACGCTGCCGGCGCTCGTCAAGTAGCAGCAGCGGTAGAAGGGGAGGACGCGGTCGATGCGATCGCGTCCTCCTCGCACGTCCGGCGGTCTTCTGCTGTCGGCATAACGGCGGATGACGCGTTCGACCCGCCGGTGCGCGCCATTGTCGCTCGCACAGGTTAGGCTCGGACGAAGACACCCGTGTTGTAGGAGGGGATGAGGGATGGCTCGAATCGGGGAGAGCGCCGATCTGCTCAAGTGTTCCTTCTGCGGCAAGAGCCAGAAGCAGGTCCAGCAGCTGATCGCCGGGCCGGGCGTGTACATCTGCGACGAGTGCGTCGAGCTGTGCAACGAGATCATCGAAGAGCGTCTCGCCGAGGCCGGCGAGGAAGCCGCGAGCGAGTTCGATCTGCCGAAGCCGAAGGAGATCTTCGGGTTCCTCGAGGAGTACGTGATCGGCCAGGAGCAGGCCAAGCGCTCGCTCGCCGTGGCCGTCTACAACCACTACAAGCGGGTGCGCGCCAAGCAGACCATCACGGCGGCCGACGCCATGGACGACGTCGAGATCGCCAAGAGCAACATCCTGCTGATCGGCCCCACCGGCTGCGGCAAGACCTATCTGGCGCAGACGCTCGCCCGCCGCCTCAACGTTCCGTTCGCCGTCGCGGACGCCACCGCCCTCACCGAGGCGGGCTACGTCGGCGAAGACGTCGAGAACATCCTGCTCAAGCTGATCCAGGCCGCCGACTACGACGTCAAGCGCGCCGAGACCGGCATCATCTACATCGACGAGGTCGACAAGATCGCCCGCAAGGCCGAGAACCCGTCGATCACCCGCGACGTCTCGGGCGAGGGCGTGCAGCAGGCGCTGCTCAAGATCCTCGAGGGCACGGTCGCGTCGGTCCCCCCGCAGGGCGGTCGCAAGCACCCGCATCAGGAGTTCATCCAGATCGATACGACGAACGTCCTGTTCATCGTGGCCGGCGCCTTCGCGGGGCTGGAGGAGATCATCTCGTCCCGCGCGGGCAAGAAGGGCATCGGCTTCGGCGCCCCGCTGCACTCCAAGGGCGACGACATCAACCTCTTCAGCGAGGTGCTCCCCGAGGACCTCCACAAGTTCGGGCTCATCCCGGAGTTCATCGGCCGTCTGCCCGTCGTCACCACCGTGACGCAGCTCGACCAGAGCGCCCTGATGCAGATCCTCACCGAGCCGAAGAACGCCCTGGTGCGTCAGTACCAGCGCATGTTCGAGCTCGACGGCGTACAGCTCGAGTTCGAGCACACCGCGCTCGAGGCCATCGCCGATCTCGCCGTGCTCCGCAAGACGGGTGCCCGCGGCCTTCGCGCGATCATGGAGGAGGTGCTCGGGCCGATCATGTTCGAGGTGCCGTCCAGCTCCGAGGTCGCCCGCGTCGTCGTCACCCGGGAGGCCGTGCTCGAGAACGCCGCGCCCACCATCGTCCCGCATCGCCCACGCCGCGAGGAGAAGTCGGCCTGACGGCCGGCGGCGGGCGGCGACCGAGACGGCCTCCGCCCGCCGGCGGTCAGCCGGTCAGCCCGCGCCGTTCCAGCAGCGGCTCGATCACGGCGTCGCGCCCGCGGAAGTCGCGGTACGCCTCCAGCGGGTCCTTCGAGCCTCCCACGCCGAGCAGGCGGGAACGGAACCGGTCGCCGTTCTCGCGGGTGAGGCCGCCGTTCTCCCGGAACCACTCGACGGTGTCGGCGTCGAGCACCTCGCTCCAGATGTAGGAGTAGTAGCCCGCGTCATAGCCGCCGGAGAACGTGTGCGCGAAGTAGGTGCTCGCGTAGCGCGGAGGGACCGCCGGGTTGTCGAGGCCGACCGCGGCCAGAGCCTCCGCCTCGAACGCCGCGACGTCCTCGACGGTGTCGTCGGCCGTGATGGCGTGCCAGGCCTGGTCGAGGAGCGCGGCGGCGAGGTACTCGCTCGTCGCGAAGCCCTCGTTGAACGACTCCGAGGCGTGGAGGCGGTCGATGAGATCCTGCGGCATCCGCTCGCCGGTGACGTGGTGCACCGCGTAGTTCTCGACGATCTCCGGCCACAGCATCCACATCTCGTTCACCTGGCTCGGGAACTCGACGAAGTCGCGGAAGACGTTGGTTCCCGCGAACTTGGGGTAGGTGACGCGGGCGAACAGTCCGTGCAGCGCATGCCCGAACTCGTGGAACAGTGTGTTCGTCTCGTCGTAGGTGAGCAGCGTCGGCTCGCCCGCCGCGGGCTTCGGGACGTTGAGGTTGTTCACGACGACCGTCGGGGTGGCGAGGAGCTCGGACTGGGAGATGAGCGGGTTCATCCAGGCGCCGCCGCGCTTCGAGTCGCGGGTGTAGAGGTCGAGGATGTAGAGGCCGAGTTCGCTGCCGTCCTCGTTGCGGACCTCGAAGACGCGGGCTTCCGGGTGGTAGGCGACCAGGTCGGGGCGCTCCTCGAACGTGATGCCGTAGAGACGGGTCGCGGCGTGGAAGACGCCGTCGCGCAGCACCCGCTCGGCCTCGAAGTACGGGCGCATGCCGGCGAAGTCGACGTCGTACTTCTGCTGCCGCACCTTCTCGGTCAGCAGCGGCCAGTCCCAGCTCTGCACGGTGTCGCCATCGGGGAGCCGCTGCTGGAGGTCCTCCTGTTCGGCGCGCGCGTTGCGGGCCGCGGGAGGGGCGAGCCGGCCGAGCATATCGGCCACGGCCTGCGGGGTGCGTGCGGTCTGGTCGGCCGTCACGAAGGCCGCGTGCGTGTCGAAGCCGAGCAGACGGGCGCGTTCGGCGCGCAGGCGGGTGATCTCGAGCACCAGCTCACGGTTGTCGTGCTCGCCACCGCGGATGCCGCGCGAGCGGGAAGCCGTCATGATCCGCTCGCGCACATCGCGGCGGGTGAGGGAGGACAGCCACGGGTGGCCGGTGGGGAGCACCAGAGTCACCACGTACGTGCCGTCGAGCCCGCGCTCCCGCGCCGCCTCGGCGGCGGCGGAGATCTCTCCGTCGCCCAGTCCCGCGAGCTCGTCGGCCGAGTCGAGTACGACCGCGAGGTCGTTCGTGTCGGCGAGGAGGTTCTTCTCGAAGCGGGTGGTGAGGGTCGAGAGCCGCTGGTTGTACTCCCGCAGCCGCTCCTTGTCCGCCTCGTCGAGACCGGCACCCGCCAGGGTGAACTCGGTGTGGTATCGCTCCACCAGGTAGCGGGACTCGGCGTCGAGGTCCAGCTCGTCGAGTGCGGCGTGGATCGCGTCGATACGGGCGTAGAGGTCCGGGTTCAGGAGGATCGCATCCTGGTGCGCGGCGAGCCGCGGCGCGATCTCCTCCTCCAGCGCGTTGGTGAAGTCGGTGCTGTCGGAGGAGCTCTTGTTGAAGAAGACCTCGGCGACGCGCTGGAGCACCTGTCCGGAGCGCTCGAGCGGCAGGAACGTGTTCTCGAACGTCGCCGGTCCGGGAGCGGCCGTGATCGCGTCGATCTCGGCGAGCTGCTCCGCGAATCCGCGCTCGAAGGCCGGACGATAGTGCTCGTCCCGGATCTCGGCGAACGGCGGCAACTGGTAGGGGAGGGTGCTGGGGGAGAAGAACGGATTCGCGGTGTCTGCCATTCGTCCAGCCTACGGCCCCATTCACGCTCGCAAAGGGTGCGCTGCAAAGAAATAATTGCAAACGAATCAGTGCAAAGAGACAATTGCAAAGACGTCTTTGCATTGCTACGCTCGATGCATGGCCCACGAAGACCCCCGCGAGACGGACGCCCCGCAGAAGCCGGCGCCGATCTCCCACCCCATGGACGACGCCCTCGGCATGGAGGCGCTCCGCGCGCTGGCGCACCCGTTGCGCGTCGAGATCATGAACGAGCTCTCCGACTTCGGGCCGGCGACCGCGAGCGGACTGGCGGAACGGCTGGGGGAGTCGAGCGGCTCCACGAGCTACCACCTGCGCCAGCTCGCCAAGCACAACATCATCGTCGAGGACGCTGAGCGCGGCTCGGGGCGCGAGCGCTGGTGGCGCATGGCGCCGGGCGGCGTGACGATCGGCTCGCCCGAGACGCTGGCCACTCCGGCCGGCCGTGAGGCCAACGAGCTCATCTCGCGCGAATGGCAGCAGAACAACGAGCGCCGCCTCACCGCGTTCGTCCGCCGTGGACTCGACGTCTTCGGTACGGAGTGGATGCAGGCGAGCACACTCTCGACCTCCCACCTCGAGCTCACGATCGACCAGCTGGCCGAGCTCGGGCGCGAGTACTACCGCCTCCTGGACCGTCTGCGCGAGCAGTGGAAGTCCGACGATGTCGAGGGCAAGCTGCGGGCCCAGGTGCAGTTCAACGCCTTCCCGCTGGTCGAACAGGAAGACCGATGACGACGCCGCTCGGCGCCGGGTTCGCGCGCCTCTGGACCGCCGCGATCGCGAGCAACCTCGCGGACGGCATCGGCCGCACGGCGGTGCCGCTGATCGCGACGACGCTGACCCGCGACCCGGCTCTCATTGCCGGGCTCACGGCGGTCACCTTCCTCCCGTGGCTGCTCTTCGGCATCCCGGCCGGGATGCTGCTCGACCGTGTCGACCGTCGCGTCGCGATGGCCGTGGCCAACAGCCTCCGGTTCGCCGTCGCAGCGCTGCTCGCCGGACTCATCGCGGCGGACGCGCTCACCATCTGGTGGCTCTACGGCTGCGTGCTCCTGTTCGGGCTGGGCGAGACCGTCTTCGACAACGCCACGACCACGGTCGTGCCGAGCCTGGTCGGCCGCACCCAGCTCGACCGCGCGAACGGCCGTATGCAATCCGCCGAAATCGTCGTGCAGAACTTCATCGCGACGCCCATCGCGGGCTTCCTGTTCGCGGTCGCCCTCGTGCTGCCGGTCTGGCTCACGGGGTCCGGATTCCTTGTCGCCGGTCTGCTGGCGCTGAGCATCCCGGCGGCGGCCGCGCGTTCCCACGCGCGGGGCGCAGACACCGACGGAGAGGCGGCCGCCCGCCCGGGGATGGGCGCCGTCGTGCGCTTCCTGGTCGGGCACCGGTTCCTGCGCAAGATGATCGTGCTGACATCGCTCACCGCGTCGGCCCTGGCCTTCGCACAGGGAAGCGTGGTGCTCCTCCTCCTGCAGACCTTCGCGGTGCCGGAGGCGCTTGTCGGTGTGGTGACGGCGGGCGTCGGGGTGGGGGCGCTCGTGGGCGCCCTGATCTCCAGCTCGCTCGTCGCCCGATTCGGTCGCGGCCGGGTGATGTTCTGGTCGATCCTCGTGAGTGGAGTCGGTCTCGCCGGTGTCGGACTCACCGCGAACGTCGCGGTCGCCGTGCTGAGCTACGCCGTCGGCGCCTTCGGTGTGGCGGTCTGGAACGTGCCGTGGGGTGCGCTCCGCCAGGCACTCATCCCGGGCGACATGCTCGGCCGTGCGATGGGCATCGTCCGCACCATCGGGTGGGGACTGACTCCGGTCGCGACCGTGCTCGGCGGGTTCGTCGCCCGCATCGACCTGCGCCTGCCGTTCGTCATCGGCGGCGGCGTCGTGGTCGTCCTGACCTTCGTCTGCACGCGCCTGCTGCTCAGCGCGCGCAGCTACGACGCCGGCTCGACCGAGCCGGCACTCCAGCCCATCTCGGAAGGATCCGCCTCATGACCGCCTACGCCCTCTCGGCCCGCCGGCCGTGGACCCACCGCACCGCCGTCCGTCTCGGCCACGCGCTCACCGCGTGGGGGGACCGCCCCGTTCGCCGGTCCGCTGCGCACGCCGACCTCGTCGACCAGCTGGAGGCGACGCGGGATCGCGCCGCGCGCCAGCTGCCGCAGCTCCCGCGGTAGAGCCGATCAGGCCTCGTCGTAGTCGGTGGGCTGCTGCTCCACCGGCTGCGTGATCGTGGCGGAGTCCTCCTGCGGGTTGTACCGCACCACGGTGCCGTCGTCGAGCTCCACGACGGGGCGCCCCTCCAGCCAGGTGAGGGTCCAGCGCCATCCATCGGTCTCGACGTCGGTGGCGACCAGCTCCTCCTCGACGGTCGAGAGCGCGAACGCGACGACCTCGGGGAGGCTCTCCGGAGGAGTCGCGCCGATGGCCCAGCGGGTGCCGAGCTGCATCAGCCCCGGCCCGACAGATCGATCTCGTACGTCACCCAGGAGGTGCGCTCGGCCACGGCATCGTAGACGCGCTGGGCCGTTGCATTGTCCTGGGCGGTGATCCACTGCACGACGCCGAGGCCGCGCTCCTGCGCGAGCGAGCGGACATGCTCGATGAGCGTGCGCCCCACTCCGGCGCCGCGAGAGTCTTCCGCGACGAACAGATCGTCGAGGAAGAGGCCGCGGTCGCCCTCGAGCGGCCGGGCGAACTCGCGCACGTGGGCGAGGCCGACGATGCGCTCCCCGTCCACCGCGACGAAGCCGAGCTCCTCGTGCTCCGGAGCCGTGAGCCACGACCACAGCAGCAGGGCGCGCTGGTCGGTGAGCTCCGTCTCGTAGAATTCCGCGTACTTCGTGTACAAGTCGAGCCAGGCGAAGAAATCGCCGTCCCTGACCGGTCGGACCTCGATCGTCATGGGTTACTCCGTTCGCCTTCCCCATACGGCCGCGCGGGCCGCGTGCGTGTTCTGACCATATCCCGATCCGGTTCAGGGGACGAGATCGTAGGTCACCCACTTCGTCTTCTGCGCGACGGCGTCGTAGAGCCGCCGCGCCGTGTCGTTGTCCTTCGCCGTGATCCAGCGCACGACGGAGAGACCGCGCTCGCGGGCGGCGTCGCGCAGGAACTCGAGCAGCTGCGTGCCCGCCCCCGCGCCGCGCGCGTCCGGAGACACGAACAGGTCATCGAGGTAGAGGCCCTTGCTGCCGTCGAGCGGGCGCACGAACTCGCGCACGTGGGCGACGCCGATGGGCGCCCCCTCGTCGTCGATGGCGAAGTAGGCCTCGAGCTCGTTCTCGGGGTCGGTGATCCAACTCCAGACGAGAAGGGCCTTCTCGTCCGTGACGGGGCTCTCGTAGAACTCCCCGTAGCCGACGTAGAGGTCGAGCCAGGTGAAGAACTCGTTGTCCTCCACCTTCCGGACGGTCGCCGTCATCGTTCCTCCTCGGTCGGTGCCTGAGCAAGCAGAATATCGGTGACGGCCAGCTCCTCCGCGGCTGCGAAACGCAGTTCGGCGATTCTGCCCACCGAGCGCAGATCGGCGGCCGCCGACTCGATCGCGGCGATCTCGTCCGCGGGGCCCGAGATCACGGCGGAGTCGACCGGCGTGCGCTGCGAGGCCTTCGCCGCCGTCTTCGCTCCGCGGATGCCCGTGAGAGCGCGGCCGACGACGGCCAGGACGGGACGCTGGTCGGCGCCCTCGGGGGCGACATCGGAGGCCGTCGGCCAGGGCGCGACGTGCACGGAGTCCTCCGCCGACCAGCTCCAGGCCTCCTCCGCCGCGAACGGCAGCACGGGCGCGAGCAGTCGCAGGAACGCCGAGAGGGCGACACGGAGGGCGACGACGGCCGAGACCTGCTCGGCGTTCGCCTCGCCGTAGGCGCGCTCCTTGACGAGCTCGAGGTAGTCGTCGCAGAAGGTCCAGAAGAACGTCTCGACGATCTCGAGCGCCCGCGCGTGATCGTAGCCGTCGAGCGCGGCGGTCGCGTCGGCGATCACGTCGGCAAGGTTCTGCAGCATCCCGATGTCGAGCGGGCTGGTGACCTGGGCGAGGTCGAGGGAGGCGGGCGCCTCGAAGCCCAGGATGAACTTGGCCGCGTTGAGCAGCTTGATGGCCAGGCGGCGGCCGATCTTGATCTGCGTCGGGTTCTGCGGGTCGAAGGCGGCATCCGTGCCGAGGCGCGACGAGGCGGCCCAGTAGCGGACGGCATCCGAGCCGTGGCGCTCCAGGATGTCGGCGGGCGTCACGACGTTGCCCTTCGACTTCGACATCTTCTTGCGGTCGGGGTCGACGATGAAGCCGGAGATCGCAGCGTTGCGCCACGGGACGACGTCGCTCTCGAGCTGTGAGCGCAGGAGGGTCGAGAACAGCCAGGTGCGGATGATGTCCTGTCCCTGCGGACGCAGGTCGAACGGGTAGACGGCGTCGAACAGGGCGCCGTCGCGCTCCCAGCCGCCCGCGAGCTGCGGGGTGAGGGAGGAGGTCATCCAGGTGTCCATGACGTCGAGCTCGCCGATGAAGCCGCCCGCCTGGCCGCGCTGCGACTCATCGTGACCGGGGGCCGGATCGGACGACGGGTCGACGGGGAGCTGCTCCTCGGTCGGCAGGATCGGCTGGTCGAACACCGGGTTGCCCTCCGCGTCGAGCGGGTACCAGACGGGGATGGGAACGCCGAAGAAGCGCTGGCGTGAGATCAGCCAGTCGCCGGTGAGGCCGTTCACCCAGTTCTCGTAGCGCACCCGCATGAACTCGGGGTGCCAGTCGATCTCGCGCCCGAGCTCGATGAGACGCTGCCGCAGCTGCTCGTCGCGCGCCCCGTTCTTCACGTACCACTGCCGGGTGGACACGATCTCGAGCGGCTTGTCGCCCTTCTCGAAGAACTTCACCGGGTGCTGGATGGGCTTCGGATCGCCGATCAGGTCGCCCGAGGCGCGCAGCAGCTCCACCACCGCCTGCTTGGCCGAGAAGGTGGTCTTGCCGGCGAGCTCGGCGTACGCCGCCCGACCCTCGGCGCTCTCGATCGCCGCGGGCGGCTCGCTGACGATGCGGCCGTCGAAGCCGATGATGGCGCGGTTCGGCAGGTCGAGCTCGCGCCACCAGACCACGTCGGTGATGTCGCCGAACGTGCAGATCATCGCGATACCGCTGCCCTTGTCGGGCTGGGCGAGGTGGTGGGCGACGACGGGGACCTCGACGCCGAAGACCGGGGTGCGGACGGTGGTGCCGAACAGAGGCTGATAGCGCTCGTCGTCCGGGTGGGCGACCAGGGCGACGCAGGCCGGCAGGAGCTCCGGGCGAGTGGTCTCGATGTACACGGGGCCGTCGGCGCCGTGGAACGCGACGCGATGGTACGCGCTCGGCTGCTCGCGGTCCTCGAGCTCGGCCTGGGCGACCGCGGTGCGGAACGTGATGTCCCACAGCGTCGGCGCGAGGGCCTGGTACGCCTCACCGCGGTGGATGTTGCGGAGGAACGCGAGCTGGGAGGTCTTGAGCGACTCGTGGCCGATCGTGCGGTAGGTCTGCGACCAGTCGACCGAGAGACCGAGCGAGCGCCAGAGCGCCTCGAACTGCTTCTCGTCCTCGACGGTGAGGCGCTCGCAGAGTTCGATGAAGTTGCGGCGCGAGATCGGCTTCTGGTCGGCCGCCTTGGTGCTCTTGTTGTCCCCGCCCTCGAACGGCGGCACGAAGTCCGCCTCGTAGGGGAGGGTGGGGTCGCAGCGCACGCCGTAGTAGTTCTGCACGCGGCGCTCGGTGGGCAGGCCGTTGTCGTCCCAGCCCATCGGGTAGAAGACGTGCTTGCCGCGCATGCGCTGGTAGCGCGCGACGACATCGGTGTGGGTGTAGCTGAAGACGTGGCCGATGTGCAGGGAGCCGGACGCGGTCGGCGGCGGGGTGTCGATCGAGTACACGCCGTCGCGGCCGGCGGCGAGGGCGGAGTCGCGATCGAAGCGGAAGGTGCCCTGCTGCTGCCAGCGGTCGCCCCATTTGGCTTCCAGGCCCTCCAGTGCGGGCTTCTCGGGCACGGGGTTCGCGGCGCTCATGGTCCTCCGGTTCGATATGTGCGGCACCGTGTCATCGGGGTGCCTGAGTGTGCGACCGTACAAGCGTACCGGAGGACCGCACCGCCGCTCAGACCTCGTCGACGATCGGGGTCCGTCGGGAGGCGATCAGCGCGGCGACCAGGGTGATGACGCTCATCAGGCCGAGGACGATGCCGGGGTGCCACCAGGCGTTGCCCGTCGCGCCGCCGAGGAGCAGTGTCAGCGCTGGGACGAACGCGGTCAGGAGCGCCGCGAGGCTGTACGCGACCGAGAGCCCGCTGTAGCGCACCTCGCTCGGGAACAGGTCGGACATCAGGCCGCCGAGACCCGCCCAGGCGAGCGTCGGGAGGATGCCGCCGACGATCATGCTGCCGACGAGGATCGGGAACGTCGCGTACTGCAGGAGGAAGTACATCGGGAAGGCGATGATCAGCGTCCCGATCGCACCGATCATGACGACCCTGGCCGACCCGATCCGTGTCGCCCAGACTCCGAACAAGGGGATGGTGACGAGCTGGAGGAGGCCGCCGACGGTGGTCGCGATCAGCAGGTCCTGGAAGCTGAAGCCGAGCGTCGTGGTGCCGTAGTCGACCATGTAGGTGTTCATCAGCGAGTAGGAGCCGATGCCCAGCACGGCCGCGCCGATCGCGATGACGAACCCGGAGGGCGCCTTGCGGAAGACGTCGAGCACGGGGAAGCGGTCCCGCGTCCCCGTCTCGAGCAGCTGTCGGAAGACAGGGGTCTCGTCGATCGACCAGCGGAGGTACAGGGAGACCAGCAGGAGCGGGATGGCGGTCAGGAAGGGCAGGCGCCAGCCCCACGCCGCGATCTGGTCGGTCGGGATCAGCGCGGTCGTCGCGATGAACACCACGGCGCTCAGGATGGAGCCGACCGGGGAGCCGAGCTGGGGGAGCGCGGCGTAGAAGCCGCGGCGCTTCGGGTTCGCGTACTCCGTCGCGAGAAGGATCGAGCCTCCCCATTCGCCGCCGAGCGACAGCCCCTGCACCAGGCGCAGGATCACGAGCGCGACGGCGCCGAACCAGCCGGCCTGCGCGTAGGTGGGCAGGACGCCGACCAGGCCCGTCCCGATCCCCATCATCGCGATGGTGATCAGGAGGGTCGGGCGGCGGCCGATGCGGTCGCCCAGATGGCCGAAGACGATCGCGCCGATCGGGCGGATGACGAATCCGGCCGCGATGGTCAGGAAGCCGGCGAGGACACCCCCGAACGCACCGAGCGGCTGGAAGAACAGCGGGCCGACGAAGAAGGCGCTGAAGTACGCGAAGAGGTAGAAGTCGTACGATTCGAGGGCGGTCCCGACGAACGAGGCGATCGTGACGCGGCGTGCCGTGCCGGGCGTGATGCCGGGCCGATCCGTCTCGCTGCGCACGGCGGTGGGGGTGGTTGTCACGGGCGTCCTTCGCAATCGTTGATAAGTGGACCGGGTCCAATAATAGGCGTCAGGGAGAACACGAGATGGCCAGAGCGCATTCCGCATCGGGCAGGCCCCGCGCGTCCTCCCGGCAGATGATCGCCGAGGCGGCGGGCGAACTGTTCCTGGAGCAGACCTACGCGGGCACGACGATCGACGACATCGCGCGCCGCGCCGGTGTGAGCCGCGGTACGTTCTTCAACTACTTCGGATCCAAGAGCGACCTGCTGTGGCTGGAGGTCGACCAGTCGCTCGCCGGATTCGCGGACGCGCTCGCCGCCGTCGACGACGGTGTCGCACCGATGGATGCGGTCCTCGCAGCCGTGGTCGCGCTCGCCGACGGGTTCGGTCCGTCGCGCCTGCCTCTCGCGGTCACGCAGGTGGAGCTGATGGGCACCGACGCCGAGCTGCAGGCGTCCGGCCTCCCGCGCTTCCTGGCCCTGGTGCGCGCGGTCGCCGGCGCCGTCGCCGCGCGCACCGGTCTCGACCCCGACGACCTGCTGCCACGCAGCGCGGCGACCGCCGTCGTCGGCGCCATGGTCTCGGCCGCGACGGTGTGGGCGCGTGCGGGAGTCGCGCGCGGGCCGCTCTCCCCGCTCGTGCGGGCAGCGGTCGAGCCCGTCTGCCGGGGCTACGCGGCCGCGTTCGTGAACGGGTAGAATCGACGCATCGACTACGACCCGGCCATCACCGGCGAGTCTTCGGAAGAACCGTGCGGCCCGTCCGTGCGCAGTAGAACCGAACGGGGCCGGCCCGTCACAGCCGCAGAATGAGAGGCCGTACCCGGCGCAGCCGGCGGGTGGGGCAAGCGGGGTGGTACCGCGACGGGCGCGCGAGCGGCCGGCGTCCTCGTGCAGACCAGTGAACCTGCCAGGAGAGAGATGCCGTACCCCAAGCCCTCATCGGACGGAGCCTCGGCCGACGCCGCTCAGCGCTCGGACGTGCCCGCCAGCCCGGTCCTGCCCGAGATCGAGACCGGCATCCTCGCCTTCTGGAAGAAGGACGACACCTTCCGCGCCTCCGTCGCCAACCGCGAGGGCGCGCCGGAGTGGGTGTTCTACGACGGGCCGCCCTTCGCCAACGGCCTCCCGCACTACGGCCACCTGCTGACCGGCTACGCCAAGGACGTCTTCCCTCGCTTCCAGACCATGCGCGGCAAGCAGGTGCACCGCCGCTTCGGCTGGGACACGCACGGCCTGCCGGCGGAGCTGGAGGCGGAGCGCCAGCTCGGGCTGACCGACAAGAGCCAGATCGAGGAGATGGGCATCGCCGCCTTCAACCAGGCGGCGAAGGACTCCGTCCTCCGCTACACGAAGGAGTGGCAGGAGTACGTCACCCGCCAGGCGCGCTGGGTCGACTTCGACAACGACTACAAGACGCTCGACGTCACGTACATGGAGTCCGTGATCTGGGCGTTCAAGCAGCTGTACGAGAAGGGCCTCGCCTACGAGGGATACCGCGTCCTCCCGTACTGCTGGCGCGACCAGACGCCGCTCTCCAACCATGAGCTGCGGATGGACGACGACGTCTACAAGATGCGACAGGACCAGACGGTCACGGTCACCTTCCCGCTGGTCGGCGCGAAGGCCGAGGCGCTCGGCCTCACGGGTGTGCGGGCGCTGGCGTGGACGACGACGCCGTGGACGCTTCCCACGAACCTGGCGCTCGCCGTCGGCCCCGCGATCACGTATGCGGTGGTGCCGGCCGGCCCCCACGGCGCCGCCGACACGCACGGCGCGACCGACGACGAGGTGCTGAGCGGCGAGTACCTGATCGCGATCGACCTGCTCGGCAACTATGCGAAGGACCTCGGCTACGAATCCGCGGCCGACGCCCAGGCCGCGGTCTCGCGCACCCTGCTCGGCGCCGAGCTGGAGGATGTGCACTACGACCGCCTCTGGGACTACTACGCCGACGCGGAGACGTATGGCACGCAGGACGCCTGGCGCATCCTGGTCGACGACTACGTCACCACCGAGGACGGCACCGGCATCGTCCACCAGGCCCCTGCCTACGGCGAGGACGACCAGCGGGTGACCGAGGCTGCCGGAATTCCCATGATCATCTCCGTCGACGACGGCGCCCGCTTCCTGCCCGCGGTCTCCGACGTCGCGGGTCTGCAGGTGTTCGACGCGAACAAGCCGCTCACGGCCCTCCTGAAGCAGCAGGGCCGACTGCTGCGCCAGGCGAGCTACGAGCACTCGTACCCGCACTGCTGGCGGTGCCGGAACCCGCTGATCTACAAGGCCGTCTCGAGCTGGTTCGTGCGCGTCACGGAGTTCCGCGACCGGATGAGCGAGCTCAACCAGGAGATCAACTGGGTGCCGGAGAACGTGAAGGACGGCCAGTTCGGCAAGTGGGTCGCGGGGGCGCGCGACTGGTCGATCTCCCGCAACCGCTACTTCGGCTCGCCGATCCCGGTGTGGAAGAGCGACGACCCCGCCTACCCACGCACCGATGTGTACGGGTCGCTGGAGGAGCTCGAGCGCGACTTCGGCCGGCTGCCGCTCAACGCCGCGGGCGAGCCCGACTTGCACCGCCCGTTCATCGACGACCTCACCCGCCCGAACCCGGACGACCCGACCGGCCGCTCGACGATGCGCCGCATCTCCGACGTGCTCGACGTGTGGTTCGACTCCGGCTCGATGCCGTTCGCGCAGGTGCACTACCCGTTCGAGAACCGGGAGTGGTTCGACTCGCACCACCCGGCCGACTTCATCGTCGAGTACATCGGCCAGACACGTGGCTGGTTCTACCTGCTGCACACCCTCTCGACGGCGCTCTTCGACCGGCAGGCGTTCTCGAACGTCATCAGCCACGGCATCGTGCTGGGCAGCGACGGGCAGAAGATGTCGAAGTCGCTGCGCAACTACCCCGACGTCAACGAGGTCTTCGACCGTGACGGCTCGGACGCGATGCGCTGGTTCCTGATGTCGAGCCCAGTCCTGCGCGGCGGCAACCTCGTCGTGACCGAGGAAGGCATCCGCGAGGGCGTCCGCCAGGTGCTGCTGCCGCTGTGGAGCACCTGGTACTTCTTCTCCCTGTACGCGAACGCGACGGGCTACGAGGCGAAGCGCTCGGTGCAGTCGACCGACGTGCTCGACCGCTACCTGCTGGCCAAGACGCGCGACCTCGTGGAGGCCGTGACCGACGACCTGGAAGGGCTCGACTCGACGCTCGCGGCGGCGAAGCTGCGCGACTTCGCCGACGTGCTCACCAACTGGTACGTCCGGCGATCCCGCGATCGGTTCTGGACGGGCGTCGGAGAGGACGGCTCCGGCGCCGAGGCGTTCGACACCCTCTACACCGTGCTCGAGACGCTGACGCGCGTCGCGGCGCCCCTCCTGCCGCTCGTCACCGAGCGGATCTGGAAGGGCCTCACCGGAGGCCGCAGCGTGCACCTCACCGACTGGCCGGAGGCCGCCGAGTTCCCGGCGGACGACGCGCTGGTCGATGCGATGGACCGAATCCGCGCGATCAGCTCGACCACGCTGTCGCTGCGCAAGCAGGCCGGACTCCGCGTCCGCCTCCCGCTCGCGTCGCTCACCGTGGTCGTCGAGAACTCCGCGGCCCTGCAGCCGTTCGAGGCGATCCTGCGCGACGAGCTCAATGTGAAGGCGGTGGAGCTGGTCGAGCTGCACGACGACAGCGCGACCGCATACGGCATCACCCGCAAGCTGACGGTCAACGCACGCGCGGCCGGGCCCCGTCTCGGCAAGCAGGTGCAGCAGGTGATCGGCGCCGCTCGAGCCGGCGACTGGAGCGAGCAAGACCGCGTCGTCACGGTCGGTGGCATCCTGCTGGTCGAGGGGGAGTACGAACTGGTGCTCGAGACGGCCCAGACCGACGGCGACGCCACGAGCGCCCTCGCCCTCCTGCCCGGCGGCGGTTTCGTGCTGCTCGACACGCGCACCACCCCGGAGCTGGAGGCCGAAGGGCTCGCGCGCGATGTCATCCGCGCCGTGCAGGACACCCGCAAGGCGGCCGGTCTCGATGTGAGCGACCGCATCCGGCTGGTGCTCACCTTCGATCACGAGGACGACGCCCGCGCGCTCGACCTCGCCGCCGATGTGGACATCGCGACCGAGACGCTGGCGCTCGAGCTCGTCGTGGGCTCCGCGTCGTCCGCGTTCGAGAAGGGCTTCACCGCCGGGCAGTTCGCGAACGCCGGCGCGTTCACCGTCGGCGTGACGAAGATGGAGGAATCGTGAGCGACGAGATCTCGGCCGAGAACTGGCACGAGCAGGCGGAGGCGGTCTACCAGGCGCTGCTGGCGCGGGTCGGTGAGGGCGCCCCGGAGCGCCGGCTCGACGCGACCCGCCGGGCGGTCGAACTGCTGGGCGACCCGCAGCGCGCCTACCCGATCGTGCACATCACCGGCACCAACGGCAAGACCTCGACGAGCCGCATCATCGAGAGCCTCCTGCGCGCCTACGGGCTGCGCACCGGTCTGCTGACCAGTCCGCACCTGGTGTCCTTCACCGAACGCATCGTCATCGACGGGCAGCCGGTCTCCGACGAGGAGCTGGTGCGCAACTGGGAGGACATCCGGCCCTACCTCGAGATCGTCGACGCCGAGCTGGAGGAGCAGGGCAAGGCGCCGCTCACGTTCTTCGAGGCGCTCACGGCGCTCGCCTACGCGATCTTCGCCGACTCCCCGGTCGACGTCGCGGTGATCGAGGTCGGCATGGGCGGCGAGTGGGACTCGACCAATGTCGGGGACGGCCAGGTGGCCGTCTTCACGCCGATCTCCCTCGACCACACCATGGCGCTCGGCGACACGGTCGAGGAGATCGCGCGCACGAAGTCCGGCATCATCAAGCCATCGGCCGACGTGGTCAGCTCGGCGCAGGTGCCCGAGGCGCTCGACGTACTGCGGGAGGCCGCGGCTCTCACCGAGTCGAGCCTCGCCGTGCAGCCGCGCGACTTCGACGTCGCGTCGACCAAGGTCGCGGTCGGCGGCCAGCTCGTGACCGTGCGCGGCCGCGCGGCGACCTACGAGGACGTCTTCCTGCCGCTCTACGGCGATCACCAGGCGCAGAACGCCGCCGTGGCGGTGGCCGCCGTCGAGACCTTCCTCGGCCGCGGTTCGCAGCCGTTGAAGGCCGACCTGGTCGAGGAGGGCTTCGCGACGGCGACGTCGCCCGGCCGCCTGCAGCTCATCGGCATCGAGCCGACCGTCCTCGTCGACGCCGCGCACAACCCGGCGGGCGCCTCCACCCTCGCCGAGGCCCTGCGACGGTACTTCGACTTCGACGAGCTGACGTTCGTGATCGGCAGCCTCGCCGACAAGGACGCCCGGGGGGTGGTGCGCGCTCTGGCGCCCGTCGCCACCCGGTTCTTCGTCACCGCGCCCGCCAGCGAGCGCGCGCTCGACGCGGAGGACCTCGGCGACATCGTGCGGGACGAGGTCGGTGACGAGGCGACGATCGTCTACAGCGATGCGATCGACGCGCTCGAGTCCGCCCGCGACTGGGCCGGCGAGTCGGGCCGGCGCGCCGTGGTCGTGACCGGGTCGATCGTCCTGGTGGGCGCCGCCATCGCCTACGCGGGCGACCAGGAGTGGAAGGGGAACGGCGCGTGAGCGACGCCCCTCCGGAGTCCACTGCGGCCGGCGGGCCGCCGCCCCGCGCCCGCCGCACGCGCAGCCTCCGCGAGAGCCTCGGCTCGATCGTGCTCGCCTTCGAGCTTGTGATCGTGTTCCTCGGCGCCCTCGTGCTGTTCGGGCTGGGCGCACTGCCGCCTGCGGTCGCCCTGGGCGGGGGAGCGGCGGTGATCGTGCTCATGATCCTCGCGGTCGGCACCCTCCGCTGGCCGGTGGGCGTCGTGCTCGGCTGGATCGTGCAGCTCACCGTCGTCGCCGCCGGATTCCTGGTGCCCGCCTTCTTCATCGTCGGGGCGATCTTCACCGCCATGTGGACCTACTGCATGATCGCGGCCGCCCGCATCGACCGCAACCAACGGGCCGCCTCGGCCCACAACGGAACGGAGAACACATGACCACCGCCGTCGAAGAGACCCTCGTCCTCGTGAAGCCCGACGGGGTCGCCCGCAGCCTGACGGGTGAGATCCTGCGACGCATCGAGGCGAAGGGATACTCGCTCGTCGACCTCCGGATGCTGCAGGCCGACCGCGAGCTGCTGGCGAAGCACTACGCCGAGCACGAGGGCAAGCCGTTCTACGAGCCGCTCGTCGAGTTCATGGAGTCCGGCCCGATCGTGGCCCTCCGCGTCGCGGGCAACCGCGTGATCGAGGGCTTCCGCTCGCTCGCCGGCACCACCGACCCGACCACCGCGGCTCCCGGCACCATCCGCGGCGACCTCGCTCGCGACTGGGGCCTCGCGGTGCAGCAGAACCTCGTGCACGGCTCCGACTCGCCCGAGTCCGCGCAGCGCGAGCTCGCGCTCTGGTTCGGCTGAGCCGGCGGGTCGGCTGCACGGGCCGACGACGAACGAAGGGCCGCGGCATGCCGCGGCCCTTCGCCGTGCGACGAGCGGGTGCTCAGACGAACGCGCGGTGGATCCAGTCGAGCTGGATCTGCGCCAGGATGGCGACGATCGCATAGCAGACGATCGTGATGAGCGGCACCCAGGAGTAGGCGGCCGCGAAGAAGCGCCGGGCGCGCTCCGGGACGGGGATGTTCCCCTCTTTGAGGTTGTAGAGGGTCACCGCCCAGAAGGTCGGGATGGTGACCGCCCAGGTGACCATGCACCACGGGCACAGCACGTTCAACACGGTGAGCGACTGGGTGATCAGGAAGACGACCAGCGCCAGCGCGAGCACGACGCCCACATTGAAGGCGATCCAGTACCAGCGCGCGAACCGACCGCGGACCGCGAACAGCCCGACGCCGACAGCGATCGTGGCCGTCCAGCCGCCGAGTCCGAGCACCGGGTTCGGGAAGCCGAGGAGCGAACCCTGCCAGGAGTTGAGGTTCTTCGAGCAGCCCACGAGCACGCTGAAGTTGCAGGACAGCTGGGCGTCCGGGTTCTCGAGGAGGTGGAACTTGTCCACGGTCAGCATGAACGCGGCCCACAGACCGATGACTCCGGCGGCGATCAGGAAGACCGCAAGAACGGTGGGGCGCCGGTAGGGGGCCGCGACGGCAGGTTCAGACACCCTCGGATTATGGCATGCGCCACGCGCGTCGTCCTGGGAGCTACGGTCATCGGCGCGCGCGTCATGCGATAATCGTCTGTGGACGTCGAACCGGCCCGGCCGGAGACGTGCGAATGAAGGCTTGAGGGCGCCCCCGGCGCCCGGTGAGGGTCGGCCGAAGAGGTCGGCGGAGACAGAGCCGGATGCGCGCCGCGCCACGAGCCGGCGGTGTCCGAGCAAGGATTACGGGGCAGGCCGAGTGTCGGCTCCGACGGAGAGTACCCGGTGAGCGGGGAACCGCACCGGTCGAGGAGTGCACCAGCGATGGTGGAAAACGAGAATATCGACAGCAATGGCAACGACACGGAGACGGGAGGGCGCAAGCGTAAGGGGCTCTTCGGAGCGCGGCGCGCGGTGAAGCGCACCACCGATTCCCCCGTGCAGCAGGCCTCGGTACAGCAGGACACCGTGGCGGAAGCCCGCGCAGCGCGGCCGACCTCCGCCACGGTGCAGGACGACGTGGTGACCGCCTCGGCGACGACGGTGACGCAGTCGGAGACCATCGCGGAGGCGGCGACGCCGACGCAGGCTCAGACTTCGACGGGGGCGAAGGCCGACGCGGTGGTCGAGCGCGGTGCGCACGAGCCGCCGGCGCTCCCGGAGCCGCACGGCAACGAGGAGGCGCCCGTCGCTGCCGCCGTCCCGGGCCTCCCGCCCACGACGCTGCTGTTCCAGGCGCCGGACATCGTCCCCCTCCCACCGCTCCCGGGCGACGATGAGGAGCAGGCGGGCTCCGTGCGCCGCCGGTCGCGCCGACGCGCCGGCGAGTCGGGCCGTGAGGGGGCGAACGACCCGGCGAACACCGTAGTCAAGGTGCGCACGCCGCGCGAGCCGGAGCTCATCACCGAGCCGCAGAAAGTCAAGGGATCGACCCGTCTCGAGGCCAAGAAGCAGCGTCGCCGCGACGGTCGCGACGCCGGTCGCCGCCGCCCGGTCATCACCGAGGCCGAGTTCCTCGCCCGCCGCGAGTCCGTCGACCGCCAGATGATCGTGCGCTCCAAGGGCGGCCGCATCCAGATCGGCGTGTTGGAGGACAAGGTGCTCGTGGAGCACTACGTCGCCCGCTCGCAGGAGGCGTCGCTGATCGGCAATGTCTACCTGGGTCGTGTGCAGAACGTCCTTCCCAGCATGGAAGCGGCGTTCGTCGACATCGGTCGCGGCCGCAACGCGGTGCTGTATTCGGGCGAGGTCGACTGGGACGCCGTGGAG
The DNA here is from genome assembly GCF_020521355.1 of Leifsonia sp. LS1. Lineage (NCBI taxonomy): Bacteria > Bacillati > Actinomycetota > Actinomycetes > Micrococcales > Microbacteriaceae > Leifsonia > Leifsonia sp. LS1. The sequence continues at coordinate 211,174 of NZ_BPER01000002.1, read as the reverse complement.
ACCGGCAACCAGCCGCGCCGCATCGAACTGGCGCTGAAGCCGGGCGACCGCGTGCTCGTCCAGGTGACCAAGGACCCGGTCGGCCACAAGGGCGCTCGACTGACCAGCCAGATCTCGCTTCCCGGCCGCTACCTCGTCTACGTGCCCAACGGCTCGATGAACGGCATCAGCCGCAAGCTCCCGGACACCGAGCGCTCGCGCCTCAAGAAGATCCTCAAGGAGGTGCTCCCCGAGAGTGCGGGCGTGATCGTGCGCACCGCCGCGGAGGGGGCAACCGAGGAGCAGCTGACGCTCGACGTCAACCGCCTCACCGCGCAGTGGGCCGACATCAGTGCGCAGGTCGAGCGGCAGCAGGCTCCCGCCCTGCTCCACAGTGAGCCCGACCTGCTGATCAAGATCATCCGTGACGTCTTCAACGAGGACTTCCAGAAGCTCGTGATCGCGGGGGACGACGCGCGCCAGACGATCGAGAGCTACCTGCGCCAGGTCGCCCCGGACCTCCTCGACCGGGTCGAGGCCTACACGGGAGAGCGCGACGCGTTCGACGAGTTCCGCATCACGGAGCAGATCGAGAAGGCGCTCGAGCGCAAGGTGTGGCTGCCCTCCGGCGGCTCGCTCGTCATCGACCGCACCGAAGCGATGACGGTGGTGGACGTCAACACCGGCAAGTTCGTGGGCTCCGGCGGCAACCTGGAGGAGACGGTCACCAAGAACAACCTGGAGGCCGCGGAGGAGATCGTGCGCCAGCTGCGGCTGCGCGACATCGGCGGCATCATCGTCGTCGACTTCATCGACATGGTGCTCGAGTCGAACCGCGATCTCGTGCTGCGGCGCCTGATCGAGTGCCTCAGCCGCGACCGCACCAAGCACCAGGTGGCCGAGGTCACCTCGCTCGGCCTGGTCCAGATGACCCGCAAGAAGCTCGGCCTCGGTCTGCTGGAGACATTCAGCGAGGCGTGCGAGGTCTGCGCGGGCCGTGGCGTCGTCGTGCACCACGACCCGGTCGTGAAGCACCGCCAGCCCCAGCAGCAGGCACCCCAGGGCGAGCGCCGCCGAGGCCGCGGCAACGGGGGCGTGTCCGGATCGCAGACGGTGTCCGGCGTGACCCAGAACGGCACCGGGAACGGCGGCACGCACGCCATCACGGACGACGCGAAGAACGCGCTCGCGCAGATCGCCGCCTCCACCATCCACGCCCATCCGCACGACGAGGAGGCACCGGCGCCCGCACCGGCGGAGGCCGCTCCGGCGCCGAAGAAGCGCCGCCGCAAGGGAAAGGGCGGCGCGTCGGGCGAGCAGGCTCCTGTTGCAGAGGCTCCCGCTGCAGAGGCTCCCGCTGCAGAGGCTCCGGACGCCGAGGCTCCGGCCGACGTCCGCCCCGGAGAGGCACCGGCCGTCCCGGACCTCGAGCCGGCTCCCGCCGCGGAGGAGGACGGCACGCTGGTGCCGCTGATCGACCTGCCCGAGCCGCACGATGCGCCCGCGCCCGCCGAGCGCCCCTCCGCCCAGGAGGCCGCGCTACTGCTCGACTCGGTGCTCGACGCTCTTCCGGCGCCGAAGGAGCCGGGCCAGGGCCGCAGCCGCAGCCGGCGCGCCAGCACGGCGGTCATCGCCGGTGGCGAGATCGCCCACCCGGGCGAGTAGCGCGCGACGCAGACACGCGACCGCGTCCCGAGACGCTGACCGGCTCAGTGCCTCCGGGCGCGGTCGCGTGCTTTGACGCGCAGTCCGCTCGCGATGAGCCGGGTGACGAGCTCTTTGCCGGGGACGGCGAGGGCGCCGGCGGCCACCAGCTCGTCGTGACGGCGGTCGGGGACGTCGTAGTGGTCGCGGTCGAAGGCGCGCGCGGGGATGTCGTTGGCGGCGGCGAAGGCGTGGAGCTCCTCGAGCGACGCGTCGCTGACCAGATGCGACCACAACATGCCGTGGGCGGGCCATGCCGGGGGATCGATCAAGACCGTCATAGAATGATTCTAGGAACGGCGCCATCGACGGTGCTGCACGGCCCCGGAGCCCCCTCGCTGAATTGACGAGAAGAGTGGCCTCGGGTAAAGTTGACCGCTGGTGTGTGTTGGGCGTCGCCCTGATCGACACCATGGTTTTCTGAGAGCCGCCCCCGATCCACGGGGCGCCGGACTCGCCAGTGACTTCCGAGAACAGTAAGAGTAGGACCAGGTCCGGGCCGTCAGGTCGCCGGGAGCTGTTCCCCGACGAAAAGGTACTGAAAGTGGTTTACGCAGTTGTGCGCGCCGGTGGCCGGCAGGAGAAGGTCGAGGTCGGCACCATCGTCACGATGGACCGCATCAAGGCCGACAAGGACGGCAACGTCGAGCTGGCTGCGGTCCTGCTTGTCGACGGTGACAAGATCACCTCGGACGCCAAGTCCCTCGCCAAGGTGAAGGTCACGGCGGAGGTCCTCGGCGACCTGCGCGGTCCGAAGATCGTCATCCAGAAGTTCAAGAACAAGACCGGCTACAAGAAGCGCCAGGGCCACCGCCAGGAGCTCACGCGCGTCAAGATCACCGGCATCAAGTAGTCGACCCGGACCTCCCGAGGAGAAGAAGACATGGCACACAAAAAGGGAGCGAGCTCCACTCGCAACGGCCGCGACTCGAACGCGCAGCGCCTCGGCGTCAAGCGCTTCGGCGGCCAGACCGTCAGCGCGGGTGAGATCCTGGTCCGCCAGCGCGGCACCCACTTCCACCCCGGCGTGAACGTCGGCCGTGGCGGCGACGACACGCTGTTCGCCCTGGCGGCGGGCTCGGTCGAGTTCGGCAGCAAGGGCGGCCGCAAGGTCGTCAACATCGTGGCGGTCGAGGCGTAGCCTCCACCACCAGCACCACTTTCCGGATGGGCGGGCTTCGGCCCGCCCATCCGTCGTTGAGGACAGAACAAGGGAGCACCACATGGCGACGTTCGTTGATCGCGTGACGTTGCATCTGCGCGCCGGCAACGGCGGCAACGGGTGCGTCTCGGTCCGGCGGGAGAAGTTCAAGCCGCTGGCCGGCCCGGACGGCGGCAACGGCGGCAACGGCGGCGACATCGTGCTGGTCGCCGACCCGCAGGTCACCACGCTGCTCGGGTTCCACCGCGCGCCGCACCGCTCGAGCGAGAACGGCGGCTTCGGGATGGGCGACCATCGCAGCGGCCACCAGGGCGAGGACCTCGAGCTGGCCGTGCCGGTCGGCACGGTCGTCAAGAGCGCCGACGGCGAGGAGCTGATCGACCTCACCGAGCCGGGCACCCGGTACGTCGTGGCGCCCGGCGGCATCGGCGGACTGGGCAACGCCGCCCTCGCGAACCCGAAGCGCAAGGCGCCCGGCTTCGCCCTGCTCGGCACGCCCGGGTGGGAGGGCGACATCCTCCTCGAGCTGAAGACCGTCGCCGACGTCGCGCTGGTCGGGTTCCCCTCGGCGGGCAAGTCGAGCCTCGTGGCGGCGCTGTCGGCCGCCAAGCCGAAGATCGCCGACTATCCCTTCACCACCCTGCACCCGAACCTCGGGGTCGTGCAGGCGGGTGACGTGCGCTACACCATCGCCGACGTCCCCGGCCTCATCGAGGGCGCGAGCGAGGGCAAGGGCCTGGGGCTCGAGTTCCTCCGCCACGTCGAGCGGTGCTCGGCGCTGCTGCACGTGCTCGACTGCGCCACGCTCGACCCCGGGCGGGACCCGCTGAGCGATCTCGACGTCATCCTCGGCGAGCTCGCCGCGTATCCGGTGCCCGACGGGCAGCTGCCGCTGCTCGAGCGCCCCCAGCTGGTCGCCCTCAACAAGATCGACGTCCCCGACGGCCGCGAGCTGGCCGACTTCGTGAAGCCGGAGCTCGAAGCGCGTGGCTACCGGGTCTTCGAGATCTCCTCCGTCAGCCACGAGGGCCTGCGCCCCCTCTCGTTCGCCCTCGCCGAGCTCGTCGAGTACGCACGACGCGAGCAGGCGCAGCTCGAGGCCGAGCGCCCGCGCATCGTCATCCGCCCGCGCGCCGTCGACGAGATGCCGTTCACCGTCAAGGTCGAGGGCGGGTCCGACGGTCCCGTCTTCCGCGTGCTCGGCGGCAAGCCGGAGCGCTGGGTGCAGCAGACCGACTTCGCCAACGACGAAGCGGTCGGCTTCCTGGCCGACCGGCTGGCGAAGGTGGGCGTCGAGGAGGCTCTGTTCAAGGCGGGCGCGGTGGCGGGCTCGACCGTCGTCATCGGCCGCAACAACGGCGTGGTGTTCGACTGGGAACCGACGCTCACCTCCACGGCCGAGCTGATCACCTCCCCGCGCGGCACGGACACCCGCCTCGACGGGAACGCGCGCCCCACGCGCAACCAGCGACGCGAAGACTACTTCGACCGGATGGACGCCAAGGCCGAGGCGCGCGCCGAGCTGATCCGCGAGCGCGAAGCGGGCCTCTGGCAGGACGACGACTACGACGACGCCGCGGAGGGCGGCAGCGAGGAGACGGGCCGGGAATGATCATCGACGACCGCAGCCGGATCCGCACGGCCAGACGCATCGTCGTCAAGGTCGGCTCGTCCTCGATCAGCGGCGACAACGCCGGGCAGATCCAGCCGCTCGTCGACGCCCTGGCCGAGGCGCACGGGCGCGGCACGCAGGTCGTCCTGGTCTCCTCCGGCGCCATCGCGACGGGCATCCCTTACCTGTCGCTCGCCGAGCGCCCCACCGATCTCGCGACGCAGCAGGCGGCGGCGGCGGTGGGGCAGAACGTCCTCATCTACCGGTACCAGGACAGCCTGGACCGCTACGGGATCGTCGCGGGACAGGTGCTGCTGACGGCGGGGGACATGGAGACCCCGACGCACCGCACCAACGCCAAGCGGGCGATGGAGCGGCTCCTCGACCTCCGCATCCTGCCCATCGTGAACGAGAACGACACCGTCGCGACCCACGAGATCCGCTTCGGGGACAACGACCGGCTCGCCGCCCTCGTCGCGCTGCTGGTGGAGGCGGACGTGCTCGTCCTGCTGTCCGATGTCGACGCGCTCTACACGAAGCCCCCGCAGGAGCCCGGTGCCGAGCGGATCGAGCGGGTCGACTACGACGACGAGCTGGCCGGTGTCGAGATCGGCGCCACGGGCACGTCCGGTGTCGGCACCGGGGGAGCTCTCACGAAGGTGTCCGCCGCGCGTCAGGCCGCGGAACGGGGGACCGCCGTCGTGCTCACCTCCACGGCCCTCGTGGCGGAGGCGCTGCGCGGCGAGCCCGTCGGCACCTGGTTCGCCCCCGCGCCGGACGGCGTGCCGAGCGTCACGGGAGCTCTCTCGGCCGTCACTCCCGGGACCGTCGCGTCCTAGACTGAGAGCATGTCTCAGACCACCGCCGCACCCGTCGCGCTCATCGACAAGCTCGCCGCGGCCAAGCACGCCTCGCTCGCGCTCTCGACGGCGAACACGCTGCAGAAGAACGCCGCCCTGACGGCGATCGCGGAGGGCGTGCTCTCCTCGTCCGCCGACATCCTGGCGGCCAACGAGCTCGACCTCGCGAACGGCCGGGAGAACGGTCTCTCGACGGGACTGCTCGACCGTCTGACGCTCTCTCCCGCCCGCCTGCAGGGGCTCGCGGACGCGGTGCTCGAGGTGGTCGGCCTGACCGACCCCGTCGGACAGGCCGTGCGCGGGAGCACCCTGCCGAACGGCGTCGCGATCTCCCAGGTCCGCGTGCCCTTCGGCGTGGTCGGTGCGATCTACGAGGCGCGCCCCAACGTCACCGTCGACATCGCGGCGCTCGCGATCAAGAGCGGCAACGCCGTCGTGCTGCGCGGCGGGAGTGCGGCCATCGAGACCAACCGCGTGCTGGTGGAGGTCATCCAGTCGGCCCTTGCGACCGCCGGGCTGCCTGCCGCGGCGGTCCAGACCGTCGACGAGTTCGGCCGGGCGGGCGCAGGCGAGCTGATGCGGGCGCGCGGCTACGTCGACGTGCTCATCCCGCGGGGCAGTGCCGATCTCATCCGCACCGTGGTGACCGAGTCCACCGTGCCCGTCATCGAGACCGGGGCCGGCGTCGTGCACATCGTGCTCGACGAGAGCGCGCGAGAGGACTGGGCGGTCGACATCGTCCTCAACGCCAAGGTGCAGCGGCCGAGCGTCTGCAACGCCGTCGAGACACTGCTCGTGCACCGAGGGGCCGCCGAACGGCTGCTCCCTCCCGTGCTCACCGCCCTCGCGGAGTCCGGGGTCACCGTGCACGCCGACGAGCGGGCGCTTCCGTACGCGGTCGCCGGCGTCCCCGTCACGGAGGAGGACTGGGCGACCGAGCACATGAGCCTCGACATCTCCGTGAAGGTCGTCGACGACCTCGACGAGGCGATCGACCACATCCGTCGCTACTCGACGCAGCACACGGAATCGATCATCACGAACGACCTCGCGAACGCCGAGCGGTTCCTGGGCGAGGTGGACTCCGCCGTCGTGATGGTGAACGCCTCCACCCGCTTCACCGATGGCGGGGAGTTCGGCTTCGGCGCCGAGGTCGGCATCTCGACCCAGAAGCTGCACGCCCGCGGCCCCATGGGTCTCCCGGAGCTGACGAGCACCAAGTGGATCGTCCGCGGGTCCGGGCAGATCCGCGGCTGACCGCCCGCTAGACTGATCGGCGGGCCAGCGCCCACCGGAAAGGAAGAACCCCGATGTCATTTCTGACGACCGTCCTCGCGGAGGCCGAGACCCACGTCGAGCTGCCGATGCCCACCTGGGCTTATGGCGCCATCGCCCTCGCCGTCTTCGCGGTGCTCGCGATCGTGGTGTTCAGCTACAAGGACGTCGCCAACCGGCACAGCCACAAGGCCGCTCCCGACGCCGCGTCGCACGCGGGCGCCCCGGGCGCGACGCACCACGGCAGCGGGCACCCGAACCAGGGACACTGACCCTTCCGGGCATGGAGCTCTCGGAGAACAGCCGGCCGCGCATCGGCGTGATGGGCGGGACGTTCGACCCGATCCACCACGGCCACCTGGTCGCCGCCAGCGAGGTGGCGCAGTCGTTCGACCTCGACGAGGTCGTGTTCGTCCCCACCGGGCAGCCCTGGCAGAAGGGCGCAGTCACGGAGGCGGAGCACCGCTACCTGATGACGGTGATCGCGACGGCCTCCAATCCGCGGTTCACCGTGAGCCGCGTGGATGTGGACCGCGCCGGCCCGACCTACACGATCGACACCCTCCGCGATCTGCACGAGCAGCGGCCGGACGCCGAGCTGTTCTTCATCACGGGCGCCGACGCGGTCGCCCAGATCCTCAGTTGGCGCGACGTCGAGGAGCTCTGGAAGCTGGCCCACTTCGTCGCTGTGAGTCGCCCGGGACATGACTTGAGTATTTCTGGATTGCCGTCGAGCGACGTAAGCTTGTTGGAAGTTCCGGCACTGGCGATCTCGTCCACCGATTGCCGGAGCCGGGTGAGCAGGGGATTCCCGGTCTGGTACCTCGTGCCGGACGGTGTCGTCCAGTACATCTCGAAACACCACTTGTATCGGAGTGTTGCATGACTTCGTGGCCTGACCAGCCAGCGGGAGGCCAGCCGCCCCAGACTCGGCGACAGGCCCGCGAGAGCGAGCGCGCCGCAGGGCGTCGGGACGCCCGCCGCGCAGGAACGACCGAGCCGACGCCGGGCGGGGAGATCCCCGACCTGACCGCGACGGCGGCATCCGCTGCCGGCCGGCCCGCAGACACCGCGTCCGACCGCCCGACCATCCCGGCGACGGCGTTCGCCGAGCCGGGTGTGCTGCCGCCGACGCGTCCGCACACGGCGGGCGGCGACGACTTCGACGCGCTCCTCTTCGCGGGAGCCCCGGCGTCGCAGGAGAGCCCCGTCGATGCCGGCGACGACGCCTCCGGGCTCTTCCGCCAGGCGGCCGACCCAGCGAAGCCGCAGGCGGTCACCCAGCCCCTCGCCGTGGTGGACGGCCCGCCCGCGCCTGCCGGCGCATCCGCATCCGCCACGCCCGGATCCGCCACAGCCACGCCCGGGTCGGTCGCCGTGCCCGGGTCCGCCGCCGGGCCCATCCCGGCGGATCCGTCCGCTCCGGCCGGCGTCGCCCCCGAGCGCACGCTCACGCGCCGTGAACTGCGGGCCATGATGCAGGCGCAGGAGGCGAACCAGCAGGCGAACCACACGCCGCAGCCCGCCGAGCCGATCGTCCCCGTCACGTTCACGCCTCCGGCCGCTCCGGCCGACGCGAAGCCGCCGGCGGCGGAGGGGACCCCGGCAGACGGCGCCAAGACGGCCTGGCCGTTCGCACCGCTGACGCCGTCGAGCGGTGCGCAGGCGGAGGCGCCGGAGGCCGACGGTTCGTCGGCCACCGCCGTTCCGCCCGTCCGCACGTCCGCGGCGGCGTCCCCCTTCGCCTCGCTCGGTCTGGCGCCGGCGTCGGGCGCGACGGCTGGAGCGCAAGCGCCCGCGCCGGCTGCGGGTGCGACGACCGGAGCGCAAGCGCCCGCGCCGGCTGCGGATCCCGCCGAGACCGCACAGGAGCGACGCCCCTTCACCCCGCCGACCGGGCACTGGTCGACGGCAGCCGACGTCGAAGACGAGAGCGAGCCGATCATCTCGCGCAACGTCGGCCAGTCGACGGCCGCGACGACGACGAACGCCCTCATCCTCCCGGCCATCCCACGTCCCGACGCCACGGCGCCGCTGACCAGCACGGGGGAGATCCTCGTGACCGGATCGATCGACCTGCCGCGCGGCGTCGGGGCGACCGGACTCAACCCGGAGCACCTCGACTCGTCCGACATCGACAACCTGCTCGACGGCGAGGAGAACGAGTTCAACACCTCGGAGGTGGCGCCTGTGCGCGCCTCCCGTGCGATCAGCACCCACACGTCCACGCGCGGGGTCATCACTCCGCCGAAGAAGCGCGGCAACGCCCTGCCGACCGTGCTCATCATCACGGCGGGCGTCCTCGCCGTGGGCGTCATCGGACTGCTCGTCGCGGCGTACTGGCTGAAGGTGTTCTGATCCTCCGCTCCGCCATCTCGACACCCGCCATCGTCACCGCACCGGAGGCACGACAGTGACCGCATCCCCGCACGCCCGAGAGATCCTGCAGATCGCGGCGGCCGCCGCCGACGCGAAGGGCGGGGAGGACCTCGTCGCCCTCGACGTCTCCGGTCCGCTGCCGCTGACCGACGCCTTCCTGCTGGCGACCGGGCGCGTCGAGCGCAACGTGCTGGCCATCGCCGGCGAGGTCGAGGACCGCCTCAACGAGGCCGGGGTGAAGACCCTGCGCCGCGAAGGCCGCGCCGAAGGCCGCTGGGTGCTGCTCGACTTCGGCGACCTCGTGGTGCACGTCTTCCACGAGGAGGACCGGATGTACTACTCGCTCGAGCGCCTCTGGAAGGACTGCCCCGTCCTCCCGATCGAACTGCCGGTCCACGACACCGCGCAGTAGGCCGCCCGCGCCGTCACGGCGTTTTCCCGGCTTCGCCTGAGAGTTCTCTCATGCGCGCAGGTTCTACTGTGGACATGAAGTGTCCTACCGACAGTGCGACCCTGGTCATGAGCGAGCGCAGCGGCATCGAGATCGACTACTGCCCCGAGTGCCGCGGCGTCTGGCTCGATCGCGGAGAGCTCGACAAGATCATCGAGCGGGCAGGTGCGAGCGCGTCCCCAGCGCCGGCGGCGCCGCCAGCGCCGGCATACCAGGAGGCGCAGTTTCGCGAACCGCAGTACCGGCAGCCGTCGTACCCGCAGCAGGGCTACGAGCAGCAGCGCCCGTACAAGAAGAAGCGCGAGAACTGGCTCAGCGAGCTGTTCGACTGAGCCTGCGACGACGACGCGCCCGGGGAGGCCCGGATTTTTTCCTGGGCGCGTCGGTGTAGTACGCTGGATGAGTTGTCGCGGGAGACCGGGACGGCAACGAGAAGTCAACAACGGGTCTGTGGCGCAGCTGGTAGCGCACCTGCATGGCATGCAGGGGGTCAGGGGTTCGAGTCCCCTCAGATCCACCACGGGAAGCCCGGCTTCCGCGAGAATTCGCGGAGTCGGGCTTCTTTCGTTCACGGATGCGACTGTCCCCGACGGATGGGCCGGGCGGGTCCGGCACAGCTCGCCTCGCGGTTCTCAGTCCCGCCGCAACTGCGAGCGCACGGCCGTCAGCGCACACACGGCGGCGACGGCCCGGCGAAGCCGGGACGGCGGACGGACGGTGCCGAGGGCGTCGGCGGGGAGCGATGTCGAAGCGAGCCTGCGTTGCAGTTCGCGGAACCCGTCGATCTGCAGCGCGAGGGTCTCCAGGTCCACTGTGGGCGCATCCAGCTCTGCGAGGAGGTACTCGGGCGCGGTGACGAGGGCGATGGCCGGGATGCGGTGCTCGAAGAGCGGCTCTCCCTCGCCGAAGTGGATGAGTGGCGCCGGTTTGGCGACCGTGGCGGAAGCCCCGTCGCGCTCCGGCCAGACCAGCCGGACGAGGCTGGCGAGCTCGCGCGTCGTGGCGTACAGCAGCTCGGGCTCTGCCGCACCTGTCGGGCCGTAATCGCCGGTGGCGGGGTCGACGGCGAATGCACGTGCCCCCAGGTGCTCGATCGCGAGTCCGGCGACGGCGCGCAGATGTCCGATGCGGCCGTCCCAGAGCTCGGGGTGGTCGCGCAGCCAGGCGGTGGTGGCCTGGCCGTGGTCGGTCATGGCCGGGATCCGCAGGTGACCCGTGACCGCGGCGAAGACGATCGTGCGGTCGTGCGCGGTCCCCGCTGCGTCTCTGGCGAGCGCGAGGAGGCCGATGTGGCCGTTCTCCTCGACCTCGTTGGAGCCGTCCGTGTGGGTGATCACGAGGACGGACTCGCCGGGCACGGCGCCAGGGGAGACAGCCCAGACGGTGTCGGTGGGGGCAGCGGGCGTGAGCGCGGCGACGAGGCGGAGGCGTGCGGTCGCCCCGCGGCTCGCACCGGCGCGGAGCCGACCGGAGACGCTCTCGGGCGCCCACACCGCCGGTAGGTCGTGGTAGGGCTGGGTGAACGGAACGTACTGGCCGGCGGCGATCGCGTCGGGGAGGCCGCGCCAGACGGCGACGACGCCGAGCACCCCCGCGGCTCGTGCGGCGGCGAGGTCGAGACCGCCGAGTTCGGCACTCAGGACCGGGTTGCTCACGGTCGGTCCCAGCGCCGTCGACCCGTCCCAGCTGTCGACGAGGAAACGCGAGGGGACGCGGAGGTGGGGCACCTCGACGACGGCGATGGCTCCCGCCGCGTCGGCCCAGCGCGGCCGGCGACCGCCCAGCCGGACGAGGCGTCCCGTGACGCCGTCGGCGGGGGTGGCTCCGGAGTACGGCCACGCGGACGCGAGTGGGATCGGCTCGCCGCCCACCTCCAGCGAGACCGCGGACTCGGGGGCCTCCCACCGGTCGAGGACGTGCCCGTCGCGGTGCACCTCGAGCCCGAGCGCGGCCAGCTCGTCGGCGATCGTGTCGACGAGCTCGCTGTGCGCGGCGGAACCGGTGGAGCGCATCCCGAGCAGGGTGAGCTGCTCCAGCTGGGCGGCGTATCGCGGCTTCGGGTTCTGCATGCCCCCATTCTGGCGCGCGGCGATGACCCCAGGACCGGGGGTGGCCCGCGTGGCCCGGCAGGCGCGTCTCGCAGCACTCGGAAAGGAAACGTCGGTAGGCTTTCCGGCATCCCACCGCTCCCGATCCCGGAAAGGCACGCCATGACGGACCTGCCGCGCCGCCACCAGCGCGCCCGTGGCCCGCAGCCCGTGCGCCACGGCCGACTCCGCCGCCGCGGTGCCGTCGGGTACGTGTTCGGGTTGCTCGCCGCGGCGATGGCGGTCGTGCTCGTGAGCGTCGGCGGTGTCGCGGCGTATGCGGTGTGGGACGTCGCCCGTTCGGTGAAGACCGGGGTGAAGCTCGTCTCGCTCCCCGGCCACACCCAGCAGGCCATCCCGGATGTCGCCGCGATGGAGGGTGGGATCAACCTCCTCATCGCCGGCACCGACAGCCGTTCCGGCCTCGGCGGGATCTACGAGTCGGCGGACGAGCAGGACGCGAGCAGCGGCGAGGGCAACAACGACGTCACGATGCTGCTGCACATCGCACAGGACCACAAGAGCATGATGGTGGTCAGCTTCCCGCGCGACCTGATGATCGCCATCCCGGACTGCCCGGCCCAGAACGGCGACGGGACCATCGACGGGAGCTCGTACGCACAGTTCAACACCGCGCTCTCCCGCGGCGGCCTTCCGTGCGTCGTCCTGACGGTCGAGAAGCTGACGGGGTTGACCATCCCGTTCGGCGCGATCATCAACTTCGCGGGCGTGAGCGCGATGTCGACCGCTGTCGGCGGCGTCTCCGTGTGCCTCGCGACGCCGGTGGAGGACAAGTACACGAACCCGCCGCTGGACCTCCCGGCCGGGGACAACGAGCTCGTCGGCGACGAGGCGCTCTCGTTCCTCCGCAGCAGGCACGGCGTCGGCGACGGCAGCGACCTCGGCCGCATCTCGAACCAGCAGGTGTTCCTCTCGGCTCTGGCGCGGAAGGTCGTCAGCGGCGGCGTGCTCTCCAACCCGGTGCAGCTCTACGGGCTCGCCAAGGCCACCGTGCAGAACGTCACGCCCTCGGAGTCGCTGAGCAACCCCACGACGCTCGTGCAGATCGCCCTCGCCGTCAAGGACACGGGTCTCGAGAACATGGTGTTCGTGCAGTACCCGACGGTGACGGACCCGGACAACGTCAACCGGGTCATCCCGCAGTCCTCGGCGGCGAAGGCCCTCAACGAGGCGCTCGTCAACGACGTCCCGGTGAAGCTCACCGGGACGACGGGCCGGGCGGCGGAGGACCCGAGCGCGACATCGACGCCCGCCCCGACGGACACGGGAGCGGCGACCGATCCGGGCGCCGCGACGGATGCGGGGTCGCCCCCGGCGGATGCCCCGGCCACGCCCGCGCCGACGGACACGGGAGCGGCGGTCGAGCTGCCCTCCAGCATCACCGGGCAGACCGCCGCGCAGGTCACGTGCACCAAGGGCAACAACTAGCCGCGCGGGAGAGCGCTTGCACCGGCGGCCCGGTGGCCGTTGAATGAGTCCATGGCGTCCGAACGCATGACTTCGCTGCAGCTGCGCGTGCTGATCATCGCGATCCTCGCCAGCTTCGTGGCCTTCCTCGACGGCGCGGTCATCAACGTCGCCCTCCCGGCGATCGACAAGGAGCTCGGCGGGGGATTGCCGCTGCAGCAGTGGGTGGTCGACGGGTATCTCGTGACCCTCGGGTCGTTCATCCTGCTGGCGGGCTCGCTGTCCGATGTCTTCGGCCGCAAGCGCGCGCTCTACATCGGGCTCATCGGCTTCGGGATCACCTCCCTGCTCTGCGCCTTCGCCCCCGACGGCGTCTTCCTCGTGATCGCGCGCGCCCTGCAGGGGATCGCGGGCGCGCTCCTGGTCCCGAGCTCGCTGGCGATCATCATCTCCCGCTTCGACGGCGCCGCGCAGGCGAAGGCGATCGGCCGGTGGACGGCGTGGACGGGAATCGCGATGATCGCCGGGCCGGTGATCGGCGGGGTCTTCGTGGACACTCTCTCCTGGCGGTGGGTGTTCGTGATCAACGTCGTGCCGATCGTGATCACCCTGGTGCTGATGCTCACCCTCGGCGAGACGGACCACGGCACCGGGGGCCGGGTCGACGTGCTCGGCGCGGTCTTCGGATCGGTCGGGCTGGCGGGCACCGTCTTCGCGCTGATCGAGCAAGGCGCCTACGGCTGGGCGAGTCCGCGGGTCTGGATACCGCTGGCCGTCGGTCTGCTCTCGCTCGCGTCCTTCTTCATCGTGGAGACGCGGGTGAAGCAGCCGATGCTGCCGCTCGCACTGTTCCGCGTGCACAACTTCTGGGTCGGCAACATCGCCACCGCGTTCGTGTACGGCGCACTCTCCTTCGGCCCGCTGATCGTCACACTGTTCCTCCAGCAGGTCGCCGGCTTCTCGGCGATCGCGGCCGGGTTCGTCTTCATCCCCTCGACGCTCTGCATGCTGCTGTTGTCGGGATTCTTCGGCGGCCTGGCGGGGCGGTACGGCCCGCGGCTGTTCATGGCGGTCGGGCCGATGGTGGCGTCGGTCGGCTTCCTGTGGCTGCTCCTGGCGGACGCGCACGTCGACTACTGGATCAGCCTGCTGCCGGCGGTGCTGCTCTTCGGCATCGGACTCTCGATGACGGTCGCGCCGCTCACCAGCGCCATCCTCGGCGCGATCCATCCGGCGGAGGCGGGGATCGCGTCGGCGGTCAACAACGCCGTGTCCCGTATCGCCGGGTTGATCACGGTCGCGATGGCGGGCCTCGTGATCGGGCAGCAGCTGGATGTCGACGGCCTCCACCGGGCGATGATCACGACCGCCGCACTCCTGCTCGCGGGCGGCATCGTCTCGGCGATCGGCATCCGCAACAAGGCGCCGGTGGCGGAACCGGTTCAGGCCGCGACGACAGACTGACCCGCGATCGCCAGCATCAGCACATCGATCAGTGCGCACGTCATGATGAGCTGCATGAGCAGTCGGGTGGGACTGCTGCGCAGCAGGAGCACGACGCCGAGCGCGGCCGCGGCGAGTCCGAGCACCAGACCGACGGTGAGCGCGGGACGCATCGGCCAGCCCGGTCCCAGCGCGACGAGCGCGGTCGCCACGGCAAGGCAGCCGAACGCGAGGAGACCGCTGACCGTGGCACCCAGACGGTGCGGGAGGCCGCGGATGCCGGTGCGCTCATCGTCCGCCAGGTCGGGCAGCACGTTCGTGATGTGGGCGGCCACGCCGAGCAGCGCCCCTGCGAGGAGCACCCAGCCCGCCGGGACCAGCGGGCGTTCCTGCCCGAGTGTCGCGATCGCCGGCAGGAGGCCGAAGCTGACGGCGAACGGCACGAACGACAGGACGGTCGACTTCAGGCCGAGGTTGTAGGCCCAGCCGCCGGCGATGGCGACCGCGTGTGCAGCCAGTGCGCCGGGGCCCAGCGGAGCGGTCGCGACCAGAGCGAGCCCGAGGGCGGAGAAGGCGGCCGCGCGGACGGCGGTGGGGGAGATGTCACCGCGAGCGGCCGGCTTGTCCGCCCGGTCGACGGCGCGGTCGCGGGCGGCGTCCAGCCAGTCGTTCGACCACCCGATGGAGAGCTGGCCGAGCAGGATGGCCAGCGCGAGCAGGGCGAGGCGTCCGGGGGAGTATCCCAGACCGATTCCGAGACCGGCCGCGACGGCGGTGACCACGAGCGTCGGCCCGGGATGCGAGGCGAGCAGCAGGGAGGTCACGCGGGTCGCCATGCCCGCCATGCTAGACCCGGGCGCGCGCAATGCAAGAGACTTGCGTGATTCTGCAAGCACTTGCGTACACTGTCCGGTATGTCGAAACGTCTCGCCGAGGTCGCGCGCAAGGTCGGGGTCAGCGAAGCGACCGTCAGCCGAGTGCTGAACGATAAGCCGGGAGTGTCCGCGGCGACCAGGGAGGCCGTCCTGACCGCCCTCGACGTCCTCGGCTACGAGCGCCCCACCAAGCTGCGCGGGGAGCGCGCGCGCCTGGTCGGCCTCGTCCTCCCCGAACTGCAGAATCCGATCTTCCCGGCCTTCGCCGAGATCATCGGCGGCGCCCTCGCGCAGAACGGATACACCCCTGTGCTGTGCACCCAGACGGCCGGCGGGATCTCGGAGGCCGACTACGTCGAGCTGCTCCTGCAGCAGCAGGTGTCGGGCGTCGTCTTCGTCGGCGGCGCCTACGCCCAGGTCGACGCGTCGCACGAGCACTACGACCGGTTGCGCGACCTCAACCTCCCCACGGTGCTGGTGAACGCGCCGGTCGACGAGCTGCACTTCGCTACCGTCTCGTGCGACGACTCCGTCGCGACGGGGCAGGCGCTCGGCCACCTCCGCTCCCTCGGGCACGAACGGATCGGACTGCTCCTGGGGCCGCGCGACCACGTCCCCTCGATGCGGAAGCTGGAGGCGGCGCGCCGGATCAGCGCCGAATGGGGCACGCCCCTGGATGAGGGGCTCGTCGTCCATTCGCTGTATTCGTTGGAGGCGGGGCAGGCGGCGGCGGCCCGCCTGCTCGCCGCCGGTGTCAGCGCCATCGTCTGCGCGAGCGACCCGATGGCGCTGGGCGCCATCCGTGCGGCGCGCAGGGCGGGGCTGTCCGTCCCGCGGGACGTCTCGATCGTGGGTTACGACGACTCCGCGCTGATGAACTGCACCGAGCCGCCGTTGACGACCATCCGTCAGCCCATCGAGCCCATGGGGCGCACCGTGATCGAGCTGCTGCTGCGCCAGATCTCGAGCGACTCCGCCATCCGGGACGAGCTGTTCTTCGAGCCGGAGCTAGTGGTGCGGGGGTCCACCGGGCCCGCCTGAGGCGGCGGCGGAGCGCAATTCGGCGCAAATGTACGCAAGTGAATTGCGTATTGTTGAGTTCTTGCATCATCTTGTCGCCTTCGCTACATTTCGGTAGCAGCGACGGCGCCGAGAGCGCGTCGCGACAGCCGCGGCCCGCTCCGAAGGGCCGCCCGATGCGATGGGCTCACCGTGGATCTCTCCCTGCTGACCGGCGACACCGCCGGGCATGACACCGCCGAGGCGGCGGCCCCCGGCGCCGCCGCGCACCCGACCGGCGCGACTCCGAGGGACGACGACTCCGCCTGGTGGCGCAGCGCGGTCATCTACCAGATCTACCCGCGGAGCTTCGCGGACGGCGACGGTGACGGGGTGGGCGATCTCGCGGGTGTGCGGCAGCACCTGGACCACCTGAAGGCGCTCGGCGTCGACGCGATCTGGTTCACGCCCTGGTACGACTCCCCGCTCGCGGACGGCGGCTACGACGTCGCCGACTACCGCCGCATCCATCCCGCTTTCGGCGACCTGGCCGAAGCGGAGGCCCTCATCGCGGAGGCGCTCGCCCTCGGCATCCGGACCATCGTCGACATCGTCCCCAATCACGTCTCCGACCGGCACCCCTGGTTCCGGGCGGCGCTGGCGGCCGGCCCCGGCTCGCCCGAGCGGGAGCGGTTCTGGTTCCGCCCCGGACGCGGCGAGCACGGGGACGCGATGCCCACGAACTGGGAGTCCAACTTCTCCGGGGACACCTGGACGCGCACGAGCGAGGCCGACGGCACGCCCGGCGAGTGGTACCTCCACCTGTTCAGCCCGGAGCAGCCCGATCTCAACTGGAACCACCCCGACGTGCGCCGCGAGCACGAGGACATCCTGCGGTTCTGGTTCGACCGTGGTGTGGCCGGGGTGCGCATCGACTCCGCCGCGCTCCTCGTGAAGGACCCGGCCTTGCCTGAGGTCCCGGAGGCGCCGGTCGCGGGCGAGCACCCCACCCAGGACCGCGACGAACTCCACGACATCTACCGCTCGTGGCGGGCGATCGCCGACTCCTACCCGGGCACCCGGGTGCTGGTGGGGGAGATCTGGCTGCCCGACATCGACCGGTTCGCCCTGTACCTCCGCCCCGACGAGCTGCACACGGCGTTCAATTTCGACTTCCTCGCGCGGCCGTGGGATGCCCGCGAACTGCGCACCTCCATCGACGAGACGCTCGCGGCGCACGCTCCGGTCGGCGCGCCGAGCACCTGGGTGCTCTCGAACCACGACGTCACCCGGCCCGTCACGCGCTACGGGCGGGAGGACTCCTCGTTCGCCTTCGCGAAGAAGCGGTCGGGCACGCCGACCGATCTGGAGCTGGGGCGACGCCGCGCCCGCGCCGCCGCGCTGCTCACGGTGGCCCTGCCGGGATCACTGTATCTGTACCAGGGCGACGAGCTCGGGCTGCCGGAGGTCGAGGACCTGCCCGCCGACCGCCTCGAGGACCCGATGCACTTCCGCTCGGGCGGTGTGGACCCGGGGCGCGACGGCTGCCGGGTGCCTCTGCCCTGGCGCGGCGCGACCGCCCCGTTCGGATTCAGCCCGGCCGGAGCGACCTCCGAGCCGTGGCTGCCCCAGCCGTCGGCCTGGGCGGCGCTCACCGTCGAGGCGCAGCAGAGCGACCCGGCGTCGATGCTCTGGCTCTATCGCCAGGCGCTGCGCATCCGGCATGAGGAGGCCGGTCTCGGCGACGGCCCCTTCGCCTGGCTGGACGCCCCTGACGGGGTGCTGGCGTTCGCGCGCGGCGACCGCTTCGCCTCCGTCACGAACCTCTCTCCGGATGCCGTCCCCCTGCCGGACAGCACCGCCATCCTGCTCAGCAGCAGCCCGCTGGTCGACGGCCTGCTGCCTCCCGACGCGACGGTCTGGCTGCGCCCGCAGCCCTGACTGCCGCCGACCGCCACACCCGCACGACCCGCACCACTGAGAGACCCTCACCACATCACTGGAAGGAAACACCGACAATGAAGTCACCACGCACGATCGCGGCCGTCACCGCGGTCGCCCTCGCCGGAGTCGGCATCCTCGCCGGCTGCTCGTCATCCGGAGGCGACGCCAACGACGGCAAAGTCCACATCACCGTCGCCAGCCTCATCCCGGGCAGCGACAAGGCCGCCTTCAAGGCGTTCGACGACCGGGTCAAGGAATTCGAGAAGGCCAACCCCGACATCGTCGTGAAGTCGGAGGAGTACCAGTGGACGGGCCCGACGTTCGCGACGCAGCTCGCGGGCGGCACCCTCCCCGACGTCTTCAACGTGCCGTTCACCGACTCCCAGTCGCTCATCCAGGCGGGTCAGCTGGCCGACATCACGGCCGAGGTGAACAAGCTGCCCTACGCGTCGAAGTTCAACGAGAACGTGCTCGCGGTCGCCAAGGACGGCGACAAGATCTACGGGATCCCGTACGGCCCGTACGCGATGGGGCTCTCGTACAACCGCGAGATCTTCACCAAGGCCGGGCTCGACCCCGACAAGCCGCCGACGACCTGGGACGAGGTCCGCGCCGACGCCAAGACCATCTCCGAGAAGGTCCCCGGCGTCGCGGGCTACATGCAGATGACCCAGGGCAACACCGGCGGCTGGGAGCTCACCACCACCGTCTACGCGCGGGGCGGCCGCATGGAGACCACCGAGGGCGGGAAGACGAAGGTCACGACCAACAACCCCGTCACCAAGGAAGCCCTGCAGTGGCTGAAGGACCTGCGGTGGAAGGACAACTCGGTCGGGAGCAACTTCCTGCTGGACTGGTCAGGCATCAACCAGGCCTTCGGCGCCGGCCAGATCGCGATGTACCCGTCCGGCTCTGATGTGCTCACCTCCCTCGTGCAGCAGAACGCGGTCGACCCGAAGAACTACGGGCTGACCATGCTGCCGATCGACGACAGCAACACGGACGCCGGCGTGCTCGCCGGCGGCAACGTCGCGGCCGTCAGCCCGAAGTCGACCCAGGAGCAGAAGGACGCCGCGGTCAAGTGGATCGACTTCTACTACATGCAGAAGCTGCTGAACCAGGACCAGGCCGTGGCTGACGCGAAGGTACTGGTGAAGTCGGGCCAGCCGGTGGGCGTCCCCACCTTGCCGGTGTTCGACAAGGCGACGTACGACCAGAACATGGAGTGGATCACGGACGAGATCAACGTGCCGCAGCAGAACGTGGCGCCGTTCACGGACAAGATTTTCGACGCGAACCTGGTGCCTGAGCCGAACAAGCACACCCAGGAGCTGTACGGAGCGCTCGACACCGTCGTGCAGGCCGTGTTGACGGACCAGAACGCCGACATCGATCAGCTGCTGACGAAGGTCGACTCCGACATCCAGAAGCTCGTCGACGCCGACAAGTGACCACCCGGCCGGCCGGTGGCGCCACGTGCGTCGCCGGCCGGCCGGCTCGATCCGAGAGGGTGATCCGCGCATGACCGCGATCGACCGCACCCGCCCGGCCGCGCGCCGGGCCCGACGCACGCCCCTGACCTGGCTGCGCGGCGGCGGACTCAGCAACCTGCTGTTCCTGCTGCCGATGCTCCTGATCTTCGGCGTCTTCTCCTGGTGGCCCATCGTGCGCAGCGTGGTGATGAGCTTCCAGCACACCAATCTGGTGAGTCCGCCCGTCTGGGTGGGCTGGGACAACTTCGTCCAGGTGGTCAATGACCCGCTGTTCTGGACGGCCGTGGGGAACACCGCCTGGTTCGCGCTGCTCGCGCTGATCCTGGGGTATCCCATCCCGCTGATCGCCGCCGTGCTGATGAGCGAGGTGAAGCGCGCGAAGGGACTCTACAGCGCCCTCGCGTACCTGCCGGTGGTCGTTCCGCCGGTCGTCGCCGTGCTGCTCTGGAAGTTCTTCTACGACGCGCGTCCCACGGGTGTCTTCAACACCATCCTGGGCTGGGCGGGCATCCCGCCGCAGCCGTGGATCCAGGATGCGACGCAGGCGATGCCGTCGCTGGTCGTCGAGGCGACCTGGGCGGCCGCCGGCGGCACGATCATCATCTATCTCGCCGCCATCACCGGTGTCGCTCCCGAGCTGTACGACGCCGCCGAGGTCGACGGTGCGAGCATCTGGCGCAAGATCTGGCACGTGACGCTGCCGCAGCTCCGGGGCGTGCTGCTGATCACCCTGATCCTGCAGATCATCGGCACGGCCCAGGTCTTCCTGGAGCCGTTCCTGTTCACCAGCGGCGGCCCGGTCAACTCGACCGTGACGATCCTGCTGCTGATCTACCGCTACGCGTTCCAGAACTCCCTCGGCGGCGACTACGGCGCCGCGACGGCGCTCAGTCTCATGCTCGCCGCGTTCCTGGCCGTGCTGTCCCTCGTGTACTTCCGCCTCACCAAGTCCTGGAGCCAGAATTGAGCACGTCCACCCAGCTTCCGCCCGAGGTCACGACGGTCGTGACCGCCGTCGTCGAGGAAGGCGCGAGCCCGGAGCCGCCCCGGCGTCGTCGTCGCCGCCGGGCCGCGGACACCGGCGACCGGGGCATCCTCTCGCTCTCGGACCGCCGTCGCCCGGGGGTGCGGTGGAGCTCGCGGGTGATCAATGCCGTGCTCCTCGTGCTCCTGATCGTGGTCGGGCTCGGGCCGTTGCTCTGGCTCGCCAAGTCGGCCATCACGCCCACGGCGGACACGCTCAAGACCCCGATGGCGCTGTTCCCGAACGGCGTCGACTGGGCCAACCTGTCGACCGCGTGGTCCACCGTGCACATCGACGTGCAGTTCGTGAACACGATCTGGGTCGCCGCGGGGTCGTGGGCCGCGCAGATCCTCGTCGCGACCACCGCCGGGTACGCGCTGAGCGTGCTGCGGCCGAGGTACGGGAAAGTGCTCTACGGCCTCATCCTCACGACGCTGTTCGTGCCGTCGGTCGTGCTGCTGGTCCCGCTGTACCTGACCATCCTGAACCCGCCGCTGCTCGGTCAGTCGCTCATCAACACCTTCTGGGCGGTCTGGCTCCCGGCGGGGGCGAGCGCGTTCAACGTGGTCCTCGTGAAGCGGTTCTTCGACAACCTGCCGCGCGAGGTGTTCGAGGCGGCGCGGACCGACGGGGCGGGACCGTTCCGCCTGTTCTGGTCGATCGTGCTGCCGATGTCCAAGCCGATCCTCGGCGTGGTCTCGGTGTTCGCGATCATCGCGGCGTGGAAGGACTACCTCTGGCCCCTGCTCGTGCTGCGCGATCCGGCCCTCCAGCCCCTCTCGGTGCGCCTGCCCACGCTGCAGGCGGCGATCCAGCTGGACGTGTACCTCGCGGCGCTCGCGATCTCGACCCTCATCCCGATCGTGCTGTTCCTGGTGTTCCAGGGACTCTTCCTGCGCAGCGCCGGGCTCGGAGGCGCCGTCAAGGGGTGAGGGCTAGCATCGTCTGATGCGGAGGACGAGGCGGTGGGCGACGGCAGGCGTCGCGGCCGCGCTCGCGGTGACGGCGGCCGGCCTCGTGGGCTGCACCGCACCTGGTCCCGCTCGCCCTGCCGCCTCCGCTCCGCATGCTCCGGTCCGTGACTCGGCGACGCCGTCGCCGGCCCCGACCCGCGATCCCGCGGAGGCGTTCGCGGACCAGCGGCTGGCGAACATGACGCTCCGCCAGAAGGTCGCCAGCCTCTTCATGCTCCACGCTGGAGGGACGGACGGTGCGGCGCTGCGTGGCTTCTCCGATCGGTACGGGCTGGGCGGGCTGATCCTGATGGGCGACAACATCCCGGCGTCGCCGGAGGCGCTGGCCGGCCAGACGGCCGCGATGCGGGCATCCGACCCGACGATGCCGCCGCTCATCGGCATCGATGAGGAGGGCGGCGACGTCACGCGGCTCCCGTGGGACGGCCAGCCCGGCGGGGAGGAGCTGCGTGGCGGGAGCCCGGACGCGACACGTGCTGCGTTCTCCGCCCGAGCGGCCCTGCTGAAGCAGGCGGGCGTGAGCCTCAACTTCGGTGTGGTCGCGGACATGACGGCCGATCCGTCCTCGTTCATCTCCGACCGCGTGCTCGGGACCGACCCGGCCGGCGCGGCCGACCGCGTCGCGGCGGCGGTGGCGGGGGAGCGCGGCAGCGTGCTGAGCACCCTCAAGCACTTCCCGGGCCACGGGGAGACCGATGCCGACTCGCATCTCACCGTTCCGACGACCACGGTCTCGCGGGCGCAGTGGGAGGCGCGAGATCTGCCGCCGTTCCGCGCGGGGGTGGATGCGGGGGCCGAGGTCGTGATGTTCGGACATCTCGTCTACAGCCAGGTCGACGCCGCTCCCGCGTCCCTCTCGCCGACCTGGCACCGCATCCTGCGAGACGAGGTGGGGTTCCACGGCATCACGATCACCGACGACCTGCGGATGCTGCAGGACACGGGACTCCCGCAGTACCAGGACGCCGGGGCGAACGCGGTCGCGGCGATCGCCGCGGGCAACACGATGGTGCTCATGGTGCAGGGCGCCGACACCGATCCCGCTGCTCTGATCGATGCGGTCGTCGCCGCGGTCGGGGACGGTCGGATCCCGGTCGAGCAGATCGACGCGGACGCACGCGCGCTGATCGTCCTGCGTCATTCGATGACGAAGGAAGAGTGACGCGTCAACTTTTTTGGCAGAATCGGAATAGACCGACGATACATACGCTTGCATGTACTCGAGCGGGGCGAAGCATCGTCCGCCCGCTCCGCAAGCGAGACCACCGATTCTCAAGGAGATCACCGCATGACCATCGACATCCCCGGCTACAAGGCGGGCACCTGGACCATCGACCCCGTGCACAGCGAGGTCGGCTTCAGCATCCGTCACCTCATGATCAGCAAGGTCAAGGGCACGTTCGAGAACTTCGACGCGACCTTCGTGACCGCCGAGAACCCGCTCGAGTCGACCGTCACGGCGAAGGCCGAGGTCGCGTCCGTCAACACCAAGAACCCCGACCGCGACGCGCACCTGCGCACCGGCGACTTCTTCCTCGCCGAGGAGTACCCGACCATCGACTTCGTGTCGACCGGTGTGCGCCACGAGGACGGCGACTTCCTCGTCGACGGCGACCTGACGATCAAGGGCGTGACCAAGCCGGTCACGTTCGAGTTCGACTTCGGCGGCTTCGGCCAGGACCCGTACGGCAACTACAAGGCCGGCGCGACCGCGAAGACGAAGATCAACCGCGAGGACTTCGGCCTCACCTACAACGCGGCGCTCGAGACCGGTGGCGTGCTCCTCGGAGAGGACGTCACCATCACGCTCGAGCTGCAGGCGGTCCTCCAGCAGGCCTGACCTCTCCCGCGCGGAACGGAACCGCCGAGCACGCAGATCCTCTGCGTCCTCGGCGGTTCTTCGTGTTTCGGGGGGCGAAGACTCGGCACGAATGCGGGGAAGCCGCCCGCCGCTCTCGCGACGTTCGTGACGAATCGCGGGGTGTCAGTGACCGATGAGGGGGCCGAGGGCGCGGGCGATGAGGGAGGCGCGGCCGGTGAGGGACTCCTCCAGGTCGGCGCCCTCCATCGCCAGGAGGCCGGCGTTGGCGCCCGCGAACCGGAGCGGCTCGGGCTCCCAGGGTCGTGAGCGGTGGCCCACCCAGGGAAGGGCCGTCAGAGCGGTGGCCCGCCCGGCGATGAGGTCGGCGAGTGTGCGGCCCGCGAGATTGGTGGTGCTCAGTCCGTCGCCGACATAGCCACCCGCCCAGGCCTCCTTGCGCGCGGCGTCGAGGCCGACGCCGGCGTGCCAGTCGCGCGGGACGCCGAGCGGACCGCCCCAGTGGTGGGTGATGCGCGCGCCCGCGGCATCGGGAAAGAGGTCGAAGAGGGTGCGCACCAGGTGGTCGCGCACCGTCTGCGAGCGGTCGTACGCCGGATGGACGGCGCTGCCCAGGTGGTAGCGTGCGCCGCGCCCGCCGAACGCGAACCGATCGTCCGCGGTGCGCTGTCCGTAGACGATGAGGTTACGGAAGTCGGTGAACGTCTGCCCGTGCGCGATCCCGATGCGGTCCCACGTCTCCTCGGAGAGCGGCTCGGTGGCGATCATGAGCGAGTAGAGCGGAAGGATGCGGCGGCCGACCTGCGGCACCTGGGAGCCGTAGCCCTCCGTCGCGTTGACGACGACTCCCGCGCGGACCGTACGCTCCGCGCCGCCCGAGCGGGTCTGGACGACGCCGTCGCGCCACGAGAGCACTTCGGTTCCCTCGGCGATGGTCGCCCCCGCCTCCTCCACGACACGCGCCAGCCCCCGGACGAGCTTGCCGGGGTGGACGCGCGCGCAGTCGGGCGTGTACGTGGCGGCGACCGCGTCGGGGACACCGAATCGCTCGCGCACGGTCGCCGTGCCCCACAGCGCCACCCGGTCGACGCCGAAGCGCTCCGATTCGGCGAACTCCGCGCGCGCGGCGTCCAGTTGCGGACGGGAGCGGGCGAAGGTCACCGTGCCGCCGCGGCGGTAGTCGCAGTCGATGCCCTCGACGTCGGTCACGCGACCGACCTCGTGCACGGTGTCGATCATCGCGCGGCGCTGCGCGACGGCGGCGTCGAAGCCGTAACGCGCCTCCAGTTTCGTCGCCGACCACGGGAAGAGCGCCGAGCACCATCCGCCGTTGCGGCCGGATGCGCCGAACCCGGCGACCTCCTTCTCGAGCAGGACCACCCGCAGGGCCGGGTCGGAGCGCAGGAGGTAGTACGCGGTCCAGAGCCCGGTCAGCCCGGCGCCGACGATGGCGACGTCCGCCTCCACGTCCGCGGTGAGACCGGGCCGGGGCGCGAAGCCGCCCTCGGTGTCGGCGATGGAGTCGAACCAGAAGCCGGTGCTGCGATAGTCCATGGGATCTCCGGGTGTCGGGGGAGGTGCGGATACGGAAGGCGGGCCCGGTCGCCGCTCGCGCGGAGGCCGGACCCGCCTCGTGCAGTCGGGTACTGCGGTCTTACAGGTGGTTGCTCGCCTCGGTCAGCACGGACTCGAGGATCTGGCGGATCTCGACGAACTCGTCGGGACCGATGGTCAGCGGCGGTGCGAGCTGGACGACGGGGTCTCCGCGGTCGTCGGCGCGGCAGTACAGGCCCGCGTCGTACAGCGCCTTGGAGAGGAACCCGCGCAGGAGCCGCTCGGACTCGTCGTCGTCGAAGGTCTCCTTCGTGGCCTTGTCCTTCACCAGCTCGATGCCGAAGAAGTAGCCGTCGCCGCGCACGTCGCCGACGATCGGGAGATCGAGCAGCTTCTCGAGCTCGGCGCGGAAGAGCGGCGAGTTCTCGCGCACGCGGTCGTTCAGGCCCTCCTCCTCGAAGATGTCGAGGTTCTCCATCGCGACCGCGGCCGAGACCGGGTGCCCGCCGAACGTGTAGCCATGGTAGAACGACGTGTTGCCGTGCTTGAACGGCTCGTAGATCTTGTCGCTGATGATCGTCGCGCCGATCGGGGAGTACCCGGAGGTCATCGCCTTGGCACAGGTGATCATGTCGGGCACGTAGCCGTACTGGTCGCAGGCGAACATGTGGCCGATGCGGCCGAAGGCGCAGATGACCTCGTCGCTGACCAGCAGCACGTCGTACTTGTCGCAGATCTCGCGCACGCGCTGGAAGTACCCGGGAGGCGGCGGGAAGCAGCCGCCGGAGTTCTGCACCGGCTCGAGGAAGATCGCTGCGACGGTCTCAGGGCCCTCGAACTGGATCATCTCCTCGATGCGATTGGCCGCCCACACCCCGAAGTCCTCGATGTTGTCGGTCGGGGCGCCCATCTCGCCCGCGCGATAGAAGTTCGTGTTCGGGACGCGGAACCCGCCGGGGGTGAGCGGCTCGAACATCTCCTTCATAGCCGGGATGCCGGTGATCGCGAGCGCACCCTGCGGGGTGCCGTGGTAAGCGACGGAGCGCGAGAGCACCTTGTGCTTGGTCGGGCGCCCCTGCAGTTTCCAGTAGTACTTGGCCAGCTTGAAGGCGGTCTCGACGGCCTCGCCGCCGCCGGTGGAGAAGAAGACGCGGTTAAGGTCGCCGGGCGCGTAGTGCGCGAGCCGGTCCGCGAGCTCGATGGCGTTCGGGTGGGCGTACGACCAGATCGGGAAGAACGCGAGCTGCTCGGCCTGCTTAGCGGCGGCCTCGGCGAGACGCCTGCGACCGTGGCCGGCGTTGACCACGAACAGCCCGGAGAGCCCGTCGATGTAGCGCTTGCCGTGCGAGTCCCAGATGTGATGGCCTTCGCCGCGGGTGATGATCGGCACGCCTGCGCCGTCCTCCATCACCGACTGGCGCGCGAAGTGCATCCAGAGGTGGTCCTTGGCCTTGGCCTGGAGCGTCGCCTCGTCGGAGGTGATCGGCTCGCCGAACGTTTCTACGGTTGTCATGGTTATCGTGTTCCCCAGTTGTAGAACTGTTTGTGGAGTTTGAGATAGACGAACGTCTCGGTCGACAGCACGCCGTCGAGGGATCGGATCTCGGAGTTGAGCATCGTGATGAGGTCGAGGTCGTTCTCGCACACCACCTCGGCCAGGATGTCGTAGGTCCCGGCCGTGAGGACGACGTAGTCGACGGCCGGCATCGCAGCCAGCTTGTCGGCGACCACGCGGGTGTCCCCGGTGACGCGGATCCCGATCATCGCCTGGCGATAGAACCCGAGTTGCATCGGGTCGGTCACGGCCACGATCTGCATCACGCCCGACTCGGTCAGCTTCTGCACGCGCTGGCGGACCGCAGCTTCGCTCAGACCGACGGCCTTGCCGATCTCGGCGTACGACTTGCGGCCGTCCACCTGGAGCTGCTCGATGATCGCCTTGGAGACGTCATCGATCTGCGGAGCCTTCGCGCCGTTCGTTGCCCGAGGGGTACTCATGGAGCGATTCTGTCAGTGGAACTGCTCTCTGGCAAGCGATTCCGCACGTTCCTGGTGCATTCGGTGACGAAATCAGTAGACTCCCGGCCATGACCGAGCTCAGGAACTTCGTGAACGGCACCCACGTCGAGGCGCGCGGGGACGCGACCCTCACTCTGATCGACCCGGCGACGGAGGAGGTCTACGCGAACGCGCCGATCTCCACCGCCGACGACGTCGCCGACGCCTACCGTGCGGCGCAGACCGCGTTCGAGACGTGGGGGGACACGACTCCCGCGGAACGCCAGCTGGCGCTCTTCCGGATCGCGGACGCGATGGAGGAGCGCGCCGAGGAGTTCGCCGACGCGGAGTCGCAGGACACCGGCAAGCCGCGCTCGACCCTGGTCGACGACGAGATCCTGCTCTCGATCGACCAGATCCGCTTCTTCGCCGGTGCAGCGCGCAACCTGGAGGGCCGCTCGGCCGGCGAGTACCTGCGCGATCACACGTCGTTCATCCGGCGTGAGCCGATCGGCGTCGTCGGGCAGGTGACGCCGTGGAACTACCCGCTCAACATGGCGGTGTGGAAGTTCGCCCCCGCACTGGCGGCCGGCAACACGACGGTGCTGAAACCGTCGGACACGACGCCCCTGTCGACCCTGCTGCTGGCCGAGGTCGCCGCCGAGTTCCTCCCGGCCGGAGTGCTCAACGTCGTTCTGGGGGACCGCACCACGGGGGCGGCGATGACGGCCGACCCCATCCCGCAGCTGATCTCGATCACGGGGTCGGTGCGCGCCGGAATGGAGGTCGCGCGGGCAGCCTCGTTCGATCTCAAGCGTGTGCACCTGGAGCTCGGCGGCAAGGCGCCGGTGATCGTGTTCGACGACGCCGACATCCCGAAGGCGGTCGAGGGGATCGTCGCGGCGGGCTACTTCAACGCCGGCCAGGACTGCACCGCCGCGACGCGGCTCCTCGTGCAGACGGGCATCCACGACGAGTTCGTCGCTGCGCTGACCGAGTACGCCCGCGCCAACGCCGTGACCGGCGGGCCCCGGGAGGACGGCGTGCTCTACGGCCCGCTCAACAACGCGAACCAGCTGGCGCAGGTCAGCGGCTTCGTGGACCGGCTCCCGGACCACGCGACGGTCGAGACGGGCGGACGCCGCCAGGGTGACCGCGGCTACTTCTGGGAGGCGACCATCGTGTCGGGCCTGCGGCAGGACGACGAGGCGGTGCAGAACGAGATCTTCGGCCCCGTGCAGACCGTGCAGCGCTTCGCCGACGAGGCGGAGGCCCTGCGCTGGGCGAACGGCGTGCAGTACGGGCTCGCCTCCTCCGTCTGGACGAAGGATCACGGCCGTGCCATGCGGTTCGCCAAGGGGCTCGACTTCGGCTGCGTGTGGATCAACACCCACATCCCGATCGTCGCGGAGATGCCGCACGGCGGCTTCAAGCACTCCGGCTACGGCAAGGATCTCTCGCAGTACGGCTTCGACGACTACACGCGCATCAAGCACGTCATGAGCTACATCGGGGAGTGACGCCGGAGCCCGACGTGCACCGGGGTCACATCCTGCCGCTCCACGCTAGCGGTAGCGGCAGGATGTGACCCCTGCGCCTCCGGGCGGATCAGGACTCGCGGCGCGGGATGCGGAGCGGGTTGCCGTCGCGCAGCTCGGGAGGGAGGACCTCCTGCGGTGCATCCTGATAGGCGATCGGGGTCAGCCAGCGGCGGATCGCGGTCGCGCCGACGGACGTGTGCACGGACGCCGTGGTGGCGGGCCACGCACCGCCGTGATGCTGCGCCCAGCCGATGGCGACCCCGGTGGGCCAGCCGTCGAAGAGCAGCCGCCCGGCGATCTCCGCGAGCCGGGCGGACAGCGCGGCGACGTCCTCGCCCGCCGCGCGATGGATCGTCGCCGTGAGGGATGGCTCGAGAGCGCCGAGAAGGGTATCGAGCTGCCCGGCGCGGTAGCGCACGAGCACGCTGACCGGCCCGAAGCACTCGGTGAGCAGGGCCTCCCGATGCGCGAGGAAGGCCGCGCCGTCCACCAGCGCGAGCGTCGGTGCGGACAGGCTGCCGTCGGCCGGGGCGGCTCGCACGAGCTCGACGCCGGGGAGGGCCCCATAGCCCGCGACCCCGGCCGCGAACGCCGTGCTCATGCCGGCGGTGAGCTGGCGTGACGCGGGGGCGGTGCCGAGCGCCTCCCGCGCCGCGCGCGCGACCTCGCCGCCCTCCGGGAGGAACACCAGCCCGGGCTTGGTGCAGTACTGCCCGGCGTCGCGGGTGAAGGAGGCGACGAGGCCCGCGCCGATCTCCGCCCCGCGCGCCTCGGCCGCGGCCTCGGTCACGACCACCGGATTGATGCTGCCCAGCTCGCCGTAGAACGGGATCGGCGCCGGCCGGGCGGCCGCGAGGTCGAACAGTGCGCGCCCGCCGCGCGCGGAGCCGGTGAAGCCGGCGGCGGCGACGGCGGGATGACGGACCAGCTCAACGCCGGCGTCGAGCCCCTCGACGAGCGAGAGCATCCCGGCGGGGAGCACGGACAGTGCGAGCTCCGTCGTCCGGCGCGAGAGGCGGGGGTGGCCGGGATGGGCTTTCACCACGACCGCGCAGCCGGCCGCCAGGGCCGAAGCGGTGTCGTTGCCGAGAACAGAGAAGGCGAACGGGAAGTTCGACGCGGTGTAGACCGCCACCGGGCCGATCGGGCGCAGCATGCGGCGCAGATCGGGGCGCGGCGGGATCAGCTCGGGGTCGGGGGAGTCGAGCGTGGCCTCGAGGTAGGAGCCCTCGCGTGCGACCCCGGCGAAGAACCGGAGCTGCGCAGCGGTGCGGCTCACCTCGCCGTCGAGGCGGGAGGAGGCGAGCGCGGTCTCCTCGGCGGCGAGGGCGACGAGCCCCTCCCTGTCGGCCTCGAGAGCGTCCGCAAGGGCATCGAGCCATCCCGCGCGCTCGTCGCGGGTGCTGCCGGTGCGCATCGCGGCGGCCGCGGCAACGGCGGCCGTGTCCACGACGCCGCTCACGCGAACGCCGCCAGCCCGGTGAGGGCGCGGCCGAGCACGAGCGTGTGGATCTCGTCGGTGCCCTCATAGGTGCGTACCGACTCGAGGTTGGCCATGTGGCGCATCACCGGGAACGCGCTGGTGATGCCGTCTCCGCCGAGGATGGTGCGCGCCTCCCGTGCGATCGCCAGGGCCTCCCGCACGCTGTTGAGCTTGCCGACGCTGATCTGTGTCGGCGTGAGGCGACCTGCCTCCTTCAGCCGCCCCAGGTGCAGGGCGAGCAGCATCCCCTTCTCGTACTCGACCAGCATGTTCGCCAGCTTCTCCTGGATGAGCTGGGTCGCTCCGATCGGCCGGCCGAACACCTCCCGGGTGGTAGCGCGGGCGACCGAGACCTCGAGACAGTCGCGCGCCGCGCCCATCGCGCCCCACACGATCCCGTAGCGGGCCTCGTTGAGGCACGAGAAGGGGCCTGACAGCCCGCGCGCCCCGGGAAGCTGCGCCGTCGCGGGCACGCGCACCTCGTCGAGCACGACGTCGCACTGCACGGAGGCCCTCATCGAGAGCTTGCCGTCGATCGCGACCGCCGAGAACCCCGGAGTCGCGGTGGTGACGAGGAAGCCGCGTACGCCGTCATCGGTCGCGGCCCAGACCACGGCGACGTCGGCGAGGGCGGCGAGACCGATCCAGCGCTTGGTGCCGGTGATGACCCAGTCTCCGCCGTCGCGCCGTGCCCGGGTGCTCATCGCGGCGGGGTCGCTGCCGCCGTCCGGCTCGGTCAGGGCGAAGCAGCCGATGCGCTCGCCCCGCGCCATCGGGGGCAGCCACTCCGCCTTCTGCTCGGCGGAGCCGAACTTCGAGATGGCGCTCATGGCGAGCGAGCCCTGCACCGAGACGAACGTGCGCCAGCCGCTGTCGGCGGCTTCGAGCTCGTGGCAGACGAGACCGTAGCTGACGGCGCCGGCTCCCGCGCACCCGTCGTCGGTCAAGTGCATGCCCAGGAAGCCGAGGGCGCCCAGCTCGGCGACGAGCTCCCGCCGGAAGTGCTTGTCCTCGAAGTCCTGCTCGATGACCGGGCGGATGCGGTCGGCCGCGAAGGCACGCGCCTTCGCGGCCCAGGAGCGCTCCTCGTCGGAGAGCAGGTGGTCGATGCTGAAGGCCTCGTCGAGGGGGGATATTGTCACGGTCGGTCCTTGTCGTCGATTGCGGATTCGGGTGTCGTGGCTACGGGAGGCTGCTCGTCGCGCCAGTGGGGCTCGTCGGCGCCGAGGAGGGGCGGCGGCGTGCGGTGGGCCGCCGGCGCGGTGTCGAGCCGGATCGGAGTCGCGGGCTGCCGGTTCGTGCGCCCGGTCGCGGGATCCCGCGTCTCGACGACGGGGGCGAGCCCGAGCTCCTCGGCGAAGGCGAACGCCTCCGCCACCGAGTTGACGAGCCCGGCCGGAACCCGAGCGCGTGCGAGAGCGTCGACCCAGTCGGCGGCGGGCCGGGTGGCCAGCGCGGGTTCGAGCAGTGCCCGGAGCGCCGCTCGTTCGCCCACTCTGGCCTCGTTGGTGGCGAAGCGGTCGTCCGCGGCGAGAGCGGGCAGCCCGACGACCTCCGCGAACGCCGCGAACTGTCGGTCCGTGCCGACCGCCACGACGAGCGCTCGGTCGCGCGCGTGGAAGAGCTCGTACGGGGCGATGCTGGGATGCGCGTTGCCGAGCCGCGCGGGCGCGCGCCCGGTCGCCAGGGTGCTGGAGGCTTGATTGCTGAGGGCGGCCAGCAGTGAGCCGAGCAGGTCAACGTCCACGCGTGACCCCCGGCCGGTCTCGTCGCGCGAGCGGAGGGCGAGCAGGATCCCCGCGAGTGCGTTCTGGCCGGTCAGGATGTCGACCAGGGCGACGCCGACCTTGCTCGGCTCACCCTCCGGCGCGCCGGTGATCGACATCAGCCCGCCGACGGCCTGGACCAGCAGGTCGTAGCCCGGGAGGGCGGCACCCGCCTCGCGACCGAATCCCGTGATGGAGCAGTAGACGAGCCCCGGGTTGTCTGCGCGGAGGGATGCCTCGTCGAGCCCGAAGGCCTCCATCACCCCCGGCCGGAAGTTCTCGACCACGACGTCGGCGGTCGAGGCCAGCCGGCGGGCGTCGGCGAGGCCGCCCTCGGTGCGCAGGTCGCAGACGACCGACCGCTTGTTGCGGTTGACCGACGCGAAATACGTGGACTCGCCGGCGTCGTCGACGGGCGGCCGCCAGGCGCGCGTGTCGTCGCCGGCGGGGCTCTCGATCTTCACGACGTCCGCCCCGAAGTCGGCGAGCATCATCGTGGCGTACGGGCCGGCGAGAACGCGGGAGAAGTCCGCGACACGCAGCCCGGCGAGGACTCCGTCGGCCATCAGCGCTCCGTTCCCTCCGGGCGCCTCCGCGCGCCACGATCGCGTATTCATTCTATACCGGATGATTCGATCGGGATATCGTGGGCGGATGACCAGCACCACCGGACCGGCCGCGGCCGCGGCACCCGCCCGCGTCTCGCCCGGGGCACGCGATGCGGTCTTCGCCCAGCTGGCGGACGCCGGGCGCGCCGAGCAGGTGTCTCGGCGCATCGCGGACGCGATCGTGCTGGGCGTGCTCGTGCCGGGGGAGCGCCTCCCGAGCGAGGCCGAACTGGCCAGGCGGTTCGGGGTCGCCCTCGTCACGGCGCGCGAGGGCCTCGGGATGCTGCGGGAGGCGGGGCTGGTCGACACCCGGCGCGGCCGGGACGGCGGGAGCTTCGTGGTCGCACCCCGCGGCGGCGAGGACGTCCTGCTCGCGTCCCGCCTGCGCGGCCTCTCGCAAGTGGAGCTGGCGGATCTGGGTGTGTACATCATGACGATCGCGGCGGGCTGCGCAGACCGCGCGGCCGAACGCGCGACCTCGGCGGATGGGGAGCGCCTGGTCGCGTGGGTCGACGCCGCGTCCTTCGACACCGCCGCCGACGCGCGCCGGAACGCCGGAGGCTTCCTGCTGGAGCTGGCGGTGCTCAGCCAGTCGGCGCGGCTCGTGCGCGAGCAGATCCGCCTCCAGGCCGAGTACGGCCCGCTGCTCTGGATCGGGCTGCAGGACACCGCGCTCCGATCGCGCGTGGTCGGCAGCCTTCGTGCGGCGGCGGAGGCGGTGGCGAGCCGCGAGCGCTCCCGCGCGCGGGAGGCCGTGACGGACCTCATCGGAGCGGTGACGGAGTGGCTCCTCGGCGCCAAGGCGCGCCTGGAGCGGGGCGGGGGGCTCGATGGCTGAGCCGACGCTCACCCCGGGCGAAGCGGCCGAGCGCGTCGGTGCCCTTTTCTCCCGCATCCAGGTGACCCTCGCGGGCTGGCGCGATGCAGTGCTCGCCGTCACTCCCGACCGGCCGACGACGACGGCCCTGGACGCCGCGATCGGAGCGCTCGTGCTTCCGGAACTGGACGCGGCCGACGCGCTCTTCGTCGGCGCAGGATTCATCGCCGCACCCGAGTTGACCGGCACGGACTCCGTCCACTTCTCCTGGTGGCTCGGCCCTCTGGAGGAGAACCCGGTGTACGGCGCCACGACGGGCCCGACCCGTCTGGATCTCACCACACGCTCCTACACCGATTACCTGCGCGACTTCCGGTCCCTCGAGTGGTACCGCGTCCCTCAGTCGACGCATCGGACGCATGTCACCGGTCCGTACGTCGACCACCTCTGCACGTGCGACTACATCGTCACCGTCACCGCCCCGGTCGAGCGGGACGGACGCATGATCGGGGTCGTCGGCGTCGACGTGTTCGTCAAGCGCCTCGAGCGCGACCTGCTGCCGGACCTCCTCGCCACCGGCGTCCCTCTCGTCCTGGTGAACGCCGACGGGCGCGTCCTCGTCTCGACCGAGCCGTCGGTGCTCGCCGGGGCCGCCGTCGCTACGGAACCTGCGGGCGCCACCACTGCGGTCTGCCCTGGGACCCCGTTCCGGCTCCTCCCGGCGGCTACACTCGGATAGGTCGCCGCGGCAGCGGGCCGTCGCGACGACGAAGAAGGGTGCCACGCGTGAGTCCGGATCCGACGTCGGCCGACGCCCGCGGTGCCGACGCCCCCACCGGGTACGTCCGCTACGCGCCCACCGCCGGTCCCTCGCGCTGGCTGCTGATCGCCGGCCGCCGCTTCGTCGCCGCGGTCGAGAGCACCGTCTCGGACGCCATCGTCGACGCCGTCTGGTGGCTGGCCGGGTCCGAGCTCGCCACCATCGAGTCCGTCGTCGGCGCCTTCCCGCTCGCCGGACCCGACAGCGTCCGGTCGTTCGCCGTCGCCGAGATCGGCCGGCCCGGATCGACCGGCGACGTCGTCGTCACGGCGGTCGTGCGCGGGTCCGCCGCGATCGACGTCTTCTCGGTCGGCGGATCCCGCCGGTTCTCAGCCGCCGGGGTGCAGCCGTGGGTCCTCGCCGAGTTCCGCAGTGTGACCGGGCTCGTCCTGCTGGGCGACGACGCCCCCACCGGTCCGGTCGCGCGGCTGTCGATCGGCTCGCTGCCGGTCGGGCTGGGGGTCGTGGACGGCGAGCTGCTCACCTGGTCGCTCTCGCCGATCGAACGGGTCGAACGCAGCGCCGCTCCCGAGCGGAGCGTGACGCCCGGCGGAGCAGGCACCGCCGGCGGCGAAGCCGACCCCGCCGACGGCGAGACGATCATTCCGCAGCGCGGCGCGGGTCTCTTCGGGCATGCGGCGGCGCCCGTGCTCGCGCCCGCGATGCCGTTCGCGGCCACCGGCGGCGAGATCCCGCCGGCCGCCGAGCGGCCCGTCGCACACGAGCTCCCGGGTGCCGTCGACATCGACGAGCCCGGCGTCGCCCTCGACACGCCAGATCTGCTCACCGTGCCCGCGGGGGAGGACGCCCAGCCTCTCACCGGGCCGCGGCTGGTCCCGCCTGCGCCGGCGACCTTCGCCGTCCGGCTGGGGGCGGGGGACACGCTGACGCTCGACACCCCGATCGTGTTCGGCAGGCACCCGGCGGCTCCCCGCGTGGGGAGTGGCGTCCCTCCGCGGCTCGTCGCCGTCGTGTCGGCCACTCAGGAGGTCTCCGGGACGCATGTGCGCATCGAGCAGTCCGGCGGCGCGGTGGTCGTCACCGACCTGCGCTCGACGAACGGCACGCGGGTCACCGCCCCCGGCGGCGCCCGTCTGCGTCTGCGGCCCGGCGAGTCGACGGTGGCGCTGGCAGGGGCGACCGTCGAGATCGGCGACGGTAATATCATCGAGATCACCGCCGCGCCGGGCGGCACCGGGGAGACGGACCGGCACCGAGACGAAGAAGGACGCGAGTGACCCAGATCGGTCGCAGCAACAGGCGCCACACCGTGGCCGTGCCCGGCACGCCGGACGCGCGGATCAGCCTCGCCTGGGCGGCGCTCAGCGACAAGGGGTACCGGAGGAGCGTCAACGAGGACAGCCTCCTCGCCCGGTCGCCGATCTTCGCCGTGGCCGACGGGATGGGCGGCCACACCGCGGGGGACTTCGCCTCGACGGCGGTGGTGACGCGGCTCGCCGAGCAGGTGTCCACCGCGTTCGTGGGCGAGGCCGCGCTCACCGGCGCGCTCCGATCGGCCGTGGACGACATGGGCCGCGGCGTGGGGCACACCGATCTGGGCACCGGGACGACCGTCACCGGGGTCGCCCTCACCCTGGTCGACGGAGCACCCTACTGGCTCGTGTTCAACATCGGCGACTCGCGCGTGTACAGCTACCGTGACGGCACGCTGGAGCAGCTCACCGTCGACCACTCCATCGTGCAGGAGCTGCTCGACGCGGGAGCGATCACGCCCGCGGAGGCCGAGGTCCACCCGCACAGCAACGTCATCACGCGGGCGGTCGGCTTCAACGAGGACCCGGTTCCCGACTTCTTCCTCTTCCCGATCGTCGCGGGCTCCCGACTGCTGGTGTGCTCCGACGGGCTCACGAAGGAACTCACCGAGCACGGGATCCGGTACTTCCTCGGCGAGGGCTCGTCGCCGCTCGATGCGGCCCAGCAGCTCATGGACGCGGCACTGGGCAACGGGGGCCGCGACAACGTGACGGTGGTCGTCGTCGACGTGCTGGCCACCCCCGAGAGCGGCGCGCACCGCGAGGGCGTGTCGCGCCGCGCCGCCCGTCGGCACTGAGCCCGGCGGGCACCCCCGCCATCCGGCCGCCACGTGCGCGCTGGCATGACCCCCGGAGTGGGGGTGCCTGTGGCGCCCGCGGCGTCGTTCGAGGCCCGTAGACGGCCCTGTCCCGCTGCCTACAATTGGGAAACGCTCGCGCGCGGCGGGCGCAGTCGACGCGGAACGGAGGAGCCTCGTGGCCCGGCGCTTGCCGTCCCAGCCGCCGAACCTCCCCGGCTTCTCCTACGTCCGGGTGCTCGGGTCCGGCGGTTTCGCGGACGTGTTCATGTACGAGCAGAACCTTCCGCGCCGCCAGGTCGCCGTGAAGGTCATGCTCGCCGAGGTCGTCACCAGCCAGGTCAAGCAGATGTTCCAGGCCGAGGCGAACCTGATGGCGCAGCTCAGCACCCACCCGTCCATCCTGACCGTGTACCAGGCCGGGGTGTCGGGGGACGGCCGCCCGTACCTGGTCATGGAGCTCTGCTCGTCGGCCATCGGTCAGCGGTACCGCATGGAGCCGCTGTCCGTGGCGGAAGCGCTGAGCGTCGGCGTGCGCATCGCGAGCGCGGTCGAGACGGCACACCGTGCCGGAGTGCTGCACCGCGACATCAAGCCGTCGAACATCCTGACGACGGCGTACGGCCATCCCGTGCTGAGCGACTTCGGGATCGCCGCCACGCTCAGCGAGGCCGACGTCACCGAGGCCGTCGGTCTCTCGGTCCCGTGGTCGGCGCCCGAGGTGCTGCTTGACGAGACCAGCGGCACGATCGCGAGCGAGGTCTGGTCACTCGGGGCGACTGTGTACTCGTTGATCGCCGGGCGGTCCCCGTTCGAGGTGGCGGGCAAGGAGAACACCTCCGCCGAGCTGATCCACCGCATCACCAAGGGCCGCCCTCAGCCCCTCGAGCGAGCCGACATCCCGCCCCGGCTGGAGCAGGTCCTCCTCCGCTCGATGGCGCGGCGGCCGTCACAGCGCCAGCGGTCGGTGCTCGAGTTCATCCGCGAGCTGCAGGCGGTGGAGGCGGAGCTCGGGCTCCCGCAGACGCCGATCGAGGTCGCGACGGACGAGTGGGCGGTCGCGGCCGCCGCCGACACGGAGGATCGCACCCGCGTGACGGGCGTCGTCGCCGTCGATCCGGCCGGGTCGATGCGCCGCAGGCGCCGCGTCCCCGCTCCGCCCGCTCCGGGCCGTGCCCCGACGCGCACGATCGTGCGCGAGAGCGGGAGCGCGCCCGGGACCGGGCCCGTGGCGCCCGCGCGCGCCCCGCGCGCACTCGTCTACTCCCTGGTGGCGTGCGCGGTGCTCGTCGTCGTTCTGGGCGTGACGGCCTCGATCGTCCTCGTGCGGGCCGGCGCGCCGGACGACATCCCGGTCGTCCGCGATCTCAGCGGCCAGGTCGCCGGGAGCACGATCGTCTTCCGTTGGTCGGACCCGGGCGTGCAGTCCGGTGACGTCTATCAGGTGGCGGTCGACGACGCGCCGCCGGCGAGCCAGCGCTCGACCGAGTTCCGGGTGGATGCGCGCGCCGGCCAGACCGTGTGCGCCACGGTGACCGTGAACCGCGACGGGAAGACCGGAGCGCCGAGCGGCCGTAAGTGCGTGGAGCGGAGCGACGGTCCGTGAGTAGGCTCGGGGCCGTCTGGGCGTGGGTCGCGACCCACAAGTCGATCGCCGCGACCGCGGTGAGCGGCACAGCGGTCGCCGCGCTCGTCACCACCCTCGCCGTCGTCTCCGGCGGGTACAGCGCACAGCAGCTGCGGCTCGACGACGCGTCGGTGTGGGTCGCGAGCGACGCGAAGAAGTCGATCGGGCGCGCGAACACCGAGATCGACAAGCTCAACTCGGTCGTGGCCGGCACGGGCGAGGCGCTGGAGGTGGTGCAGGACGGCGAGAACGTGCTCCTCATCGACCGCGAGGCCAACACGGTCGCGGTCGTCGACCCCGCGACCGCGGAAGCCGGCAAGTCGGTCGCGCTCCCGCCGCGAGCCCCCGAGGTCTTCCTCGCCGGAGACCGGGTGGCGCTCCTCTCGCAGACCACCGGCCAGCTGTGGCTGACGACGGTCGGGCAGTTGGACCAGTTCAATTCGGGATCGGCGGCGACGGTCGATCTGGGCGGCCGGACCGTCGCCGCGATGGACCCCGACGGCGCGCTCGTGACCTACCAGCCGTCGACGCGCTCCGTGGTGCGGATCGCGCTGAGCGGCAGCGAGCCCTCGACCACCACGACGAAGGTCGCCACGCGCGGGGACGGGGTGAACGTCTCCCTCACGACTGTGGCCGGGCACTGGGCGCTGCTGGACCCGGACGAGCGCCGCCTGTGGCTCGACGGGCGGTCTGTCGGTCTGTTGCCGGAGCTCGGCGACGGCTCCGACCCCGTGCTGCAGCAGCCGTCGCCGAGCGGGACCGCCGTATGGATCGGGACGACCAGCGGCGTCGTCCGGGTGCCGCTCGACGGAAGCGCGACGACGACGCCGTTCCGGACCGCCTCGGGCGCGGCCGCCGCGCCGGTGACCGTCGCGGGCTGCACGTACGCGGGCTGGAACAGCGGCATCGCCTGGCGCTCCTGCGATGCGGGGGGTTCGGGCGAGCGGTCGTCGCTGGCCACGGTTCCGGCGGGCGCGACCCTGGCTTTCCGCACCAACCGCGACCGAGTCGTCCTGAACGACACACGGTCCGGCGTCTCGTGGGCGGTGCAGAGCGGCAACACCCGCATCGACAACTGGGACGAGCTGGTCGCCACGAAGACCACGAAGGAGCTCGTCGACCAGTCGAAGCAGGACACGACCCCCCAGTACGAGAAGCAGGAGCAGCCTCCCGTCGCGGTCGACGACCAGTTCGGCGCGCGCCCGGGCCGGGTGACGTCGCTGCCGGTGCTGCTCAACGACTACGACCCCAACGGCGACGTGCTGACGATCGACTCCTTCACGGCCATCCCGGACGAGCAGGGCACCATCGAGCTGACCAACGCCGACCAGCAGCTGCAGATCTCGTTGCCCGAGACGGCGACCGGGTCGATCGCCTTCGACTACACGATCTCGGACGGTCGCGGAGGCACGGCGACGGCCCATGTCGTGGTGACGGTGCGTCAACCGCAGGAGAACTCGCCGCCGGTGTGCGTGCGCACGGCGAAGGCCGTGGTGCAGAGCGGAGGCCGCGTGACGACGGGCGTCCTGGGCGACTGCTACGACCCCGACGGCGACTCGTTCTATCTCGCCGGGGCCGCCGTGCCCCTGCCCGATACGGTCACGTTCACCCCGCAGGGCCAGGTGGCCTTCTCGGACCACGGCGACGGCGGGGACCTCACAGACGTCGCCCTGACTCTCTCCGACGGCCGGTCCGAGGGAACCGGCCTGCTCGCGGTGACCGTGCGCCCGCCCGGGCAGGTGCCCATCATCGCCGACCCCTTCGCCGTGCTGACCTACGAAGGCCAGGAGGTCGCCATCCGGCCGCTCGACCACGTGCGCGGGGGCAACGGCACCGTCCGGCTCGCCACGGTGCCGACGAAGGCCGACGCGACCATCACGCCGGACTACCAGGGCGGGACCTTCCGCTTCGAGTCCGATCAGCCGGGAACGCACAACATCGAGTATTCGGTGACGGACGGCGTGGTCACCACGACCGGCGTCGTGCGCGTCGAGGTCAAGGCTCCCCCCGGTGCGAAGACGGCGCCCATCGCCGTACCGCACACCGCGTTCATCCGGGAGCAGTCGACCCAGGATGTGGACGTGCTGTCCACCGACATCGACCCGTCCGGCGGCGTGCTGCTCGTCACGGGCGTCACGGAGCCGGACGCCTCCACGGGCGTGCACGTGCAGGTGCTGCAGCAGCGGACCCTGCGGGTCACCCTCGGGCGGCCGCTGGGCGGCCCCGTGGACTTCCACTACCGGCTGAGCAACGGCCTCGCCGAGACGTCGGGGACGGTCACCGTCGTGCAGCTCCCGCCGCTCACGGTCCACCAGCCGCCCATCGCCGCGCCGGACTCCGTCTCGGTGCGCGTCGGCGACGTGGTCGACATCCCGGTGCTCGCGAACGACGTGCAGCCGGACGGGGACAAGCTGACCCTCGATCCTGCGCTCGCCTCGCCACTGCCTGCGGGCGCCGGTCTGCTGTTCGCGAGCGGCGACCACCTGCGCTACCTGGCTCCGACGCGTCCCGGCAACTACACCGCCGCGTACAAGGTGGTCGGCGAAGACGGCCAGTGGGCGACGGCCGACGTCACGATCGCGGTGCGCGAGCGCGATGCCGCGACCAACAACCCACCCGTGCCCAAGACGGTCACGGCCCGGGTGCTCGCGGGGGACGTGGTGCGCATCACCATCCCGCTCTCGGGGATCGACCCCGACGGCGACTCTGTGCAGTTCGTGGGGCAGGAGACGAACCCGCAGAAGGGCGCGGTGATCGCCTCCGGCGCCGACTGGATGGACTTCCAGGCGGGGGACTATGCGGCCGGGACCGACACCTTCACGTATGCCGTCGTCGATGCGCTCGGCGCGCGGGCGACGGGCACGGTCCGCGTCGGTATCGCCGCGCGGGCCGAGGGCGCGCGCAACCCCGTGGCCGTCGAGGACGACGTCACGACCCGACCGGGGAAGACGCTCAGCGTGCAGGTCCTGGCGAACGACAGCGACCCGGACGGCAGCCCGCTCTCCGTCACGGGGGTCTCGTCCCTCGACGGCGGCGCCAAAGCGAAAGTCAGCGGAGACATCGTCGTCGTGACCGCACCGCAGAAGCAAGGCGTGTACGGCTTCCTCTACACGATCCAGAACGAGCGCGGCGGCACGAGCCAGGCCTTCCTGCGGGTCACCGTCGACGCGAACGCGCCGCCCGCCCGTCCGATCGTCGAGGACACGACGCTCGGCCTCTCCGACATCCTCGGCAAAGACCACGTCGACGTGAACGTGCTCGCCAACGTCTTCTTCGCCGACGGAGCCGTCTCCAGTCTCCGGCTGTCCGTGGTGCCCGGATACGGCGACAGCGCTCAGATAACGGCGGCGAAGCGGGTGCGGGTGACGATCGGCGCGAAGAGCCAGATCGTGCCGTTCGCGGTCGCGAACCCGGAGGACCCCTCCATCGTGGCCTACGGCTTCGTGCACGTGCCGGGCTACGACGACGCCCTGCCGCAGGTGAAGCGCGGCGCGGCGAAGCTCTCGGTGGTCAGCGAGAAGACGCTCACCATCCACCTCAACGACTACATCGTCGCGGTCGGCGGCCGGAAGGTCCGTCTGACGGACGCCGCGACCGTCCGCGCCACTCACGCCAACGGCGATGACCTGGTCGTGAGCGGGGACACGCTGCAGTACACATCGACGTCGCGCTACTTCGGGCCCGCCTCCATCTCGTTCCAGGTGACGGACGGGTCGAGCGCCACCGATCCGTCGGGCAACGTCGCCACCATCG
This sequence comes from Leifsonia sp. LS1, assembly GCF_020521355.1. Lineage (NCBI taxonomy): Bacteria > Bacillati > Actinomycetota > Actinomycetes > Micrococcales > Microbacteriaceae > Leifsonia > Leifsonia sp. LS1. The sequence continues at coordinate 169,628 of NZ_BPER01000002.1, read as the reverse complement.
TGCTCCCGATCGAGGTGACACCGCGCGAGAACCAGCCGCCGGTCTTCACCGGCGCGCTCATCGACTTCGAGCCCGGCCAGAGCAAGACGATCGACCTCACCAAGCTCACCAGATATCCCTACGCGAAGGACCAGGGCGAGCTCGTCTACCGGGTGCAGGATCCTCAGCCCGCCGGAGTCTCGACGTCGCTCTCGGGGCAGAAGCTCACGATCACCGTCTCGGCGGGGACGCAGAAGGGAGCGACCCCGTCGCTCGCCATCGGAGTCAAGGACGCGGTGAACGCCGGCCAGGCGGGCAGGGTCGACATCAACGTCGTGCCGTCGACGCGCCCGCTCGCGAGCCCGCAGGCCGATCGCGTCGTCGCCCCGCGCGGGCAGACCACGCAGGTCGACGTGCTGGCCAACGACGCCGCGACGAACCCGTTCCCGGGCAAGCCGCTGCGTGTGCTCGCCGTGCGCGGACTCGGGGGGAGCCTTCCCGACGGCGTGAGCATCACACCGAGCGCCGACAGCTCGACCCTCTCCGTCAGCGTCTCGGCGACGGCGGCCCCGGCGGACACGACCCTCCAGTACGAGGTCGCGGACGCGACGGGCGATCCCGATCGGTACACCTGGGGAACCATCACGATCTCGGTGCAGGACCGCCCCGCGCCGGTGGCGAACGTGCAGATCGCGGCGATCGGTGATCGCAGCCTCACGCTGAGCTGGATCCCGGGAGCGTTCAACAACTCGCCGATCACCGGATTCGACGTCGCGATGACAGCGGCCGCGAGTGGGACGACGCTCTCCACGACGAGCTGCACCACGACCTCCTGCGCGATCCAGACCCCGGGCAACGGCCCGGACAATGCGGTGCGGCTCAGCGTCAGGGCGCGCAACGCGCTCGGTCTCTCCGACCCGACACCGTACGCGGAGGCGACCTGGTCGGACGTCGTCCCGAATGCGCCGGCCTCCGTCGCATCGACCCCGCTCGACAGAGGGCTCCGCGTCACCTGGACCAAGCCGGCGAACGCCGCGGGGGCGAGTCCGATCACGTCGTATCTGGTGACCGTCGGGGGAGTCACGAGCTCGCTGCTCGTCGCCGGCGCCGACCCTGTCGGCACCGCGTACTCGATCAACGTCTCGGACGCGACGCTCGCCAACGGGGTCTCCGTCGGCTTCACCGTGGCGTCGCGCAACGAGTTCTACCAGGGCCGCACCACCTGGAATCAGACACAGTCGAGCGGTGTGCCCGCCGGCGCGCCGGTGACCACCGGAGCGGCGCCCGTGGCCTCCCCGGACACCTCGGACGGCCGCACCGCGACGCTGAGCTGGCCGAGCGTGTTCGGGGACAACGGCAAAGCCATCACGTCGTACTTCGCGGGGGTATTCCAGGGCGGAGCCCAGCCGTCGTGCTCCGTCAGCGGCGTGGAGAACGGCAACCCGGTCCTGAAGACCGATCCGCTCTCCGGATCCTTCCAGCGGGTGCAGGGGGGCAGCGCGACCTTCTCCAACCTGCAGCCGAATCAGCCATACGACTTCGTCGTGTACGCGTACAACGGACAAGGCTGCACGGCGAGCGCGGTCGTCTCCGCGACCCCGCGGCGCGCTCCGGGGCAGGTCTCGGGGGTCTCGGTGGATGCGACGCTCCAGCCGAGCGCGCAGGGCCTCTTCGATTTCTCGGTGAACGGCGTCTCCTACAGCGCGGGAAGCGGATCGACTTCGTCGGTGACGTACACGCTGACGTCGGGCGGGAGCGCCGTCGACAGCGGGACGCTGAGCGGCTCGAACCCGACGAGCGGCATCGTCGCGGGCGGCAACGGACAGCATTACGGCATGGATCTCGCGATCACCATCACACGGATCTGCGAGACGTACCCGGACGGCTCCCAGCTCTGCACCACCCAGGATCCGAACAGCTTCCCGCTCGGCGTCGCCGTGAGCACGGTGATCGGCGGCCAGCGCTACGACGCCACGACCCGCACGTTCACCTGGACCTCCTGGCCGACGGGCCCGGGCTACGCGGCGGTGCAGTACAGCTGCGGAGGGGCCGCCACCGACATGCCGGCGGCCGGCCAGACGGCGAGCTGCGTCGCACCGGAGGGCGACCCCGACCCGCAGCTCGTGATCGCGGTCACCCGCACGGCAGGCGACACGTACAGCACGCCCTATCGGTCTTCGGGGATGCAATGAGCCGCGACAGGCATACTGATCTCCGGACCGCGTGGCTGCGGCCGACCCGCCGAATCCCATCCAGAGAGGCCCGCGCATGACGATGACCCCTGAGCAGGCGACCTGGTTCTCCAGCGTGTTCGACCGCCTCGTGGCGAACATCGACCGCGTCCTGCTGGGCAAGTCTCACGTCATCCGGCTCGCGCTCACCGCGATGCTCAGCGAGGGCCACCTGCTGCTCGAGGACTACCCGGGGACGGGCAAGACGTCCCTCGCCCGGGCGATCGCCGAAAGCGTGCGCGGGTCGACCAACCGCGTCCAGTTCACCCCCGATCTGCTGCCCGGCGACATCACCGGCGTGAACATCTACGACCAGCGCACCGGCGCGTTCGAGTTCCACCGGGGACCCATCTTCGCCAACATCGTCCTCGCCGACGAGATCAACCGTGCGAGTCCGAAGACCCAGTCGGCGCTGCTGGAGGTGATGGAGGAGCAGCAGGTGACGGTGGACGGCGTGCGCCACGCCGTGGGTGCGCCGTTCATGGTCATCGCGACGCAGAACCCGATCGAGCAGGCCGGGACCTACCGGCTGCCGGAGGCACAGCTCGACCGCTTTCTGATGAAGGCGTCCATCGGCTACCCCGATCACGAGGCGACGCTGCGCATCCTCGAAGGGGCGGAGCACCGCGCCCACGAGGTCGTGGTGCCCGAGGTGGTGTCGGCGGCGACCGTTGTCGAGATGGCGACGATGGCGCGCGGCGTGCACGTGGATGCGACGATCAGTGACTACGTGGCACGACTGGTCGACGCGACGCGGTCGGCGGAGGAGATCCGACTCGGGGTCAGCGTCCGCGGCGCGCTCGCCCTGCTGCGGACCGCGAAGACGCTGGCGGCCTCGGCCGGACGCTACTACGTGACACCGGACGACGTGAAGGCGCTGGCCGAGCCCGTCCTCGCCCACCGTCTCGTGCTCGACCCGGAGGCGGAGTTCGAGGGCGTGTCCGCCTCGAGCGTGGTCGGGCAGCTGCTCATCGAGGTGCCGCCTCCCAGCGACCGGGCCACCGTGTGACCGGCACCGTCACCCGTACGCCGGCCGAGCTCACCAACGCCCGGTCCCGTATCGTCGGCGAACGCGAGGGGATGCTGGCGGATGCGATCGTCTGGATCGTCCGCTCGACGGCGACCGGGCGTCAGGCGGTCGCCCGGCTGGCCCGCCGTGCGGGCTCGGTCGTGACCCCGCTGGGGTGGTCGCTGGCGGCGGTCGTGGTCGTCGCGCTGGTGTCGGGCTATGTGCTCGGCTGGAGCGAGGCGGTCGTGGCCGGGTGGACGGTGCTGGCCCTCCTCGTGATCGCGACAGGATACCTCGCCGGACGGATCGCGTTCGATGTCGGGATCTCGCTGCCGTCGAACCGCGTCGTCGTCGGTGACCGCGCCCCGGGCGAGGTCGTGGTTCGCAATCCGGGTCGCCGCCGGCTGTCGGGGGTGCACATCGAGGTCCCGATCGGAGCGGGGCTGGCGGAGTTCGCGTCGCCGGCGCTCGCGGCCGGTGAGGAGCACTCGGACGTGTTCGTGGTGCCCACCGCCCGGCGCGGGATCGTGCCGATCGGACCGGTCCGCACCGTACGCGCCGACCCGCTCGGTCTGCTGCGCCGCGAGGTGGTCCGGGCGGAAGCGCTCGACTTGTTCGTGCATCCCCGCACCGTCGCGATACCGAGCATGAGCACGGGCTTCGTGCGCGATCTGGAGGGCGCTCCGACGCGCGACCTGACGTCGAGCGACATCGCATTCCACGCCCTCCGCGAGTATCAGCCGGGTGACGAGCGCCGCTACATCCACTGGAAGAGCACCGCCAAGACCGGCGACTACATGGTGAGGCAGTTCGAGGAGACGCGCCGCAGTCACCTGCTGGTCGCGCTCAGCCTCGCCGCGGCCGACTACGCCTCGGACGAGGAGTTCGAGCTCGCGGTCGGCGCGACCGGATCGCTGGGGGTCCGCGCCATGCTCGACTCCCGCACGGTGTCCGTCGTGGCGAGCGCGGAGACGCCCGAGTTCGCGAGGCGGATGGTGCTGAGCGCCCGGCACCTGAGCACGGTCAACCGCGGCCGGCTCCTCGACGACCTCGCGGGCGTCGAGACGGCGGCAGCCACCCTCCGGCTCCCCGAGCTCGCCCGGGTGGCGGCGGATGACGCGGGCGGGACCTCGATCGCCTTCCTCGTGGCGGGGTCTCCGCCGACGGCGGCGCAGTTGCGGGCTGCGGCCGCGCACTTCCCGCTGGGGGTGGATGTCGTGGCCATCGTCTGCGACGCCGGCGCCGTCCCCTCCCTCCGCCGCGTCGCCGACCTCACCGTCCTCACCATCGGTTTCCTCGAAGACCTGCAGCGCAGCCTCGCGAAACGGCTCGCGACATGACAGCGCGTGTGCGCGCGAGCAGTGCCGCCGTCGACACCGCGTTCGCGCTGGCGGCCGTCGCTCTCGCGGCCTGGTCGTTCTGGCCGGTGTACCAGTCGGGGCCGTTCGTCGTCCTGCTCATCGCGACGCTGCTGCTCGGCGGGGCGATCGGCGTGCTCGGAGCGGTGTTCCGCTGGCCGAGCATCGTGATCGCGGGCGCGGCGGCGCTGGTCTACCTCGGCGCCGGTGTGCAGCTCGCCGTGCCGACGGCCGCCACCGCGGGGGGCCTCCTGCCGAGCGGCGCGGGCTTCGTCGACCTGATCCGGGCCACCTGGCTCAGCTGGAAGCAGCTCGTGACGATCTCGGTTCCGGTCGGCTCCTACCAGGCGCTCCTCGTCCCGGCCTTCGTCCTGATCCTGCTGGCGGCGGTGGTCACCGTGAGTGTCGCGCTGCGCGCCCGTATTCCCGAGTCGGCGGCCCTCCCTCCCGCCGTGCTGCTGGTGTGCGGCATCGCGCTCGGTTCCGGCACGACCGCGGTCCCGCTCTGGGTCGTACTCGGACTGCTCGCGCTCCTGCTCGTCTGGCTGATCCGGTTCCGGCTCCGGCGGCGATCGGCCGCCTTGCGCGCGCTGGGGCAGCAGAGCGGGCTCTCCATGGAGACGCCGCGGGAGCGCCGGTCGACGGCACTGCTGACCGGGGTGGGCGCTCTCGTCATGCTCCTGGGAGCCTCGGTGGTCGGCATCGCCGCCGCGGCGGTCGTGCCGCCCGCGCCGTCGCGCCAGGTCGTCCGCACGGCGGTGGAGCAGCCCTTCGACCCGCGCGCCTATCCGAGCCCGCTCAGCGCCTTCCGTTCGTACCAGGAGTCCCCGCGCGCCGATGAGCCGATGCTGACCGTCCAGGGGCTGCCCGAGGATGGACGGCTGCGGATCGCCACCCTGGACACGTACGACGGCGTGACCTACTCGGTCGGCAGCGACGGAGTGACGAGCGCGTCCGGTTCGTTCACCCGCGTGCCCTATCGTCTCGACCAATCGCGAGTGCGTGGAGAGGAGCACGCCATCTCGGTCACGGTGCGCGACTACCGGGGTCCGTGGGTGCCGGGCTCCGGACAGCTCCAGCAGATCGACTTCACCGGGACCGGCTCCGCCACCCTGGCCGGAGCCTTCTTCTACAACGACGTGACCGGGACGGGCGCTGTGACGACAGGACTGCGCTCGGGCGACTCGTACACGGCCGACTCGGTCGTGGGGCCGACGCTCACGGCGGCGGCGATCGAGAAGGTGGAGCCCGGATCCGACGTCGTCCCGAAGCCGACCGTGGTGCCGGACGAGTTGACCTCCGTGCTGCAGAAGTACACCGCGGGCGTCTCCGGTGCCGGTCCCAAGCTCGCCGCCGCGCTGCGCGGTCTCGCCGCGGACGGCTACGTCAGCCACGGCGTGGGTCCCGACGAGCCCGCCAGCCGCTCCGGCCACGGCGCCGACCGCATCACCGAACTGCTGACGGACGTCCCGATGCTCGGGGACCAGGAGCAGTACGCCGTCACGGCCGCCCTGATGGCACGGCAGCTCGGGTTCCCCGCCCGCGTCGTGTTCGGCTTCGCCGTTCCCGCGGGCACGGCCTCCTCCGGCACCGTCACGCTGACGGGCGCAGACGTCTCGGCCTGGATCGAGGTCCAGACCACCGAGGGCTGGGTGACGGTCGACCCGACGCCGCCGCTGCGCCCGGTGCCGCCGAAGCAGCCCGACCAGCCGACGGAGATCTCTCGCCCCCAGACGAACGTCCAGCCGCCCGTCGACGAGAGCCCGCAGCGGAACGACGAGCCGCCGCAGGCCCAGGTCGACAGCACCGATCAGCGCCCGCCGGACCCGGTCGTGGAGACCCTCCTCGCCATCCTCGTCGCGGTGGGCTGGACCCTCCTGGTGCTCGCCGTCCTCGCCGCGCCGTTCCTCGCGGTGGTCGCGGCCAAGTGGAGGCGGCGCACGCTGCGGCGATCGGCGCCGACGGCGGTGGACCGGATCGTGGGCGGTTGGCGCGAGTTCGCCGATGCCGCGGTGGACCACGGGTACGAACCTCCGCCGGCCGCCACCCGCGTCGAGTTCGCGCAGACCATCGGAGGCGCCCGGGCTGCGGCGCTCGCGAAGGTCGCGGATCGTGCCGTCTACAGCCCCACCGCACCGACGCCGGCCGAGGCGGATTCCGTCTGGAAGACCGTCGACGAACTGCGCGGCCAGCTCGATCGGCGCGACACGCGCTGGAAGAGGCTGCTCGCGGCCGTGTCGCTGCGCTCCCTCGGATACCGTGGAGGGAGGCGTGAGAGGAGAGACGGGCGATGAACTGTCGGGTATGCGGTGCTGAGCTGAGCGAGGGGACGCTGTTCTGCGGCCGGTGCGGGAGCTCGGTGACCGCGGCGCGTGTCCGCGAGCCCGAGGTCGCCGACCCGCGGCCGTCGGACACCACCATCGTCGAACGTCTCCCGAAGCCGGCGGTCGCCGGCCCATTCGTCGATGAGGACGGCCTGCCGCCGACGGAAGCGGTCGCGGTGCTCCCGCTCGAGGCGGCGTCGCGCATCCCGTCGGCGGCCCACGCGTACACCCTGAGCTTTTCGACCGGGGAGAGCGTCGTGGTGACGGGTTCCGGACTCATCGGCCGCCGGCCCATCACCCAGCCGGGCGAAGAAGTGGACCAGCTGGTCGTCGTCTCAGACCCGGCGCGCAGCGTCTCGAAGACCCACCTCGAGTTCGGGCTCGAAGGCGACGACCTCTGGATCTGCGACCGCTACTCCGGCAACGGGACGGTCGCCCGGCCGCTGGGCTCGGACGCGCGCCAGTGCGAGGCGGGTCGTCGCTATCGCGTCACGCGCGGCACGCGCGTGGAGATCGGCGACCAGTGGTTCGACGTCAGCTGACCCGCCTCGCCCGCTGGATGTAGTCAGACGAGCGCCTCCGCGATCTCGCCCGCCTGGAGGCCGTGCGCCTCGGCGACGCCGGCGTTGACGACCCGCCCAGCGTGCACGTTGAGGCCGAGACCCAGCGAGGCATCGGCGCGGAGAGCGTCCTGCCAGCCGCGGTTCGCGATCGCGCGGGCGTAGGGGAGGGTCGCGTTGGTCAGCGCGTAGGTCGAGGTGTGCGGCACCGCACCCGGCATGTTCGCCACACAGTAAAACAGCGACTGGTGCACCGTGAAGGTCGGGTCGGCGTGCGTGGTCGGGTGGGAGTCGGCGAAGCAGCCGCCCTGGTCGACCGCGATGTCCACGAGCACGCTGCCGGACTTCATGCGCGAGACCAGGTCGTTACTGACCAGCTTCGGAGCCTTCGCGCCCGGCACGAGCACCGAGCCGATGACGAGGTCGGAGGCGATGACCGCCTTCTCGATCTCGAAGCTGTTGGAGGCGATCGTCTTGATGCGGCCGGCGTAGAGCGCGTCGAGCTCGCGGAGCCGGGCGATGTTCGTGTCGAGGACCGTCACCTCGGCGCCGAGGCCGACCGCGACCGAGATGGCATTGGTGCCGGCGACGCCGCCGCCGAGCACGGTGACGACGGCGGGGTGGGTGCCGGGGACGCCGGGGACGAGGAGGCCCGGGCCGCCGTTGGGCTTGAGCATGGTGTTCGCGCCCACGATGGGGGCGAGCCGGCCCGCGACCTCGCTCATCGGCGCGAGAAGCGGAAGGGACCGGTTGGGCAGCTGCACCGTCTCATACGCGATGGCGGTCACACCCGCGTCGATGAGCGCTCGGGTGAGGGCCTCGTCGGCGGCGAGGTGCAGGTAGGTGAAGAGCACGAGGCCGTCGCGGAAGTAGCCGTACTCGGAGGCGATGGGCTCCTTGACCTTGAGGATCAGATCGCCGGCGGCCCAGGTCGCGGCGGCGTCGGGGACGATCGTCGCGCCCGCGCCTGCGTAGAGCTCGTCCGGGATGGAGGAGCCGACGCCCGCCCCGGCCTCGACGAACACCTCGTGCCCGGCGCCGACCAGGTCGTGCACGCCGGCCGGAGTGATCGCCACCCGGAACTCATTGTTCTTGATCTCGCGGGGGATCGCGACCTTCATGGGATTCCTCTCACTTCGACGTGGTGTTCGCTCTCACCATAGTCGTCTCGACGGAGGATTTCGACATAAATCTCGGAGACAGGACGCTGATTCCGTACAGGCATGGCATTCATTGAGTGGATTTCGTCTGTGCGCGGCGACAGTGATGACGTGGGGAGCCGCGGACGACGGTTTCCCGGGCGAATCGACCGGATCGGAACGGATTTCGTAAAGTTTGTGTTTCCGATCCGACGATTCGGCCCCTTTCTGGTGCGGATCGCTGCGTCCTGTGCCAGTATCGACCCCACCGCGACGGCACGCCGATGTGACTCGTCTCAGGCATCGCCCAGTGGTCCGTGTTCGAGCCCCGAAGGAGCACCCGCAGTGAATCCCAGGCCCCTCCCGCAAGACCCGATGATCCGTCAGCTCGTGCAGTCCGCCCGCGCGTCGCAGCTCTCGCGCCGCGGACTCCTCGCCGGGCTCGGCGCCGGCGCCGCCACTCTGGCCCTCGCGGCCTGCTCGACCGGCGGAGCCTCCAGCAAGCCGACCGCGGCGAAGGACCAGTCGTCGTCGGACAAGTCGATGACGTGGGCCAACTGGCAGGCCTACCTCGACCAGGACGAGAACGGCGGGTACCCGACCCTTCAGGCGTTCGAGAAGCAGAGCGGCATCACGGTGAAGTACGACGTCGCCGTCGACGACAACAACACGTACTACGCCAAGGTCAAGGACCAGCTCGCGCTCGGGAAGGACATCGGTGCCGACACCGTCTGCCTCACGGACTGGATGATCGCGCGCTGGATCCGCCTCGGCTACGTGCAGACGTTCGACGAGAGCGCCATCCCGAACAAGAAGAACCTCGTCAGCAACCTGCAGGACATCGACTTCGACCCGGGACGCAAGAAGTCCCTCCCGTGGCAGAGCGGTTTCGCCGGCATCTGCTGGAACAAGGAGAAGCTCCCGCAGGGCCTGAAGTCAGTGGACGACCTGTGGAAGCCGGAGCTCAAGGGCAAGGTCGGCGTCCTCAGCGAGATGCGCGACACCGTCGGCCTGATCCTCCTGCAGCAGGGGGTGGACATCTCCAAGGACTTCTCGGACACGGAGTTCGAGAAGGCGATCGACACGCTCACCACGAAGGTGAGCGACGGCCAGATCCGCAACATCAAGGGCAATTCGTACCTGAACGACCTCAAGAGCGGCGACACGCTGGCCGCGATCTGCTGGTCGGGCGACATCACGCAGCTGAACGCCGAGGCGGGGGACAACTGGGAGTTCGTGCTCCCGGAAGCGGGCGGCACCCTCTGGAGCGACAACTTCGTCATCCCGATCGGGTCGCCCCGCAAGGCCAACGCCGAGAAGCTGATCGACTACTACTACCAGCCGGAGGTCGCCGCCGAGGTGGCCGCGTGGGTCAACTACATCACCCCGGTCGAGGGCGCCAAGGAGGCCGCGGTCGCCATCGACCCCGATCTGGCCGACAACCAGCTGATCTTCCCGGACGCCTCCACGCTGTCGAAGGCGCACATCTTCCGCTCGCTCAGCACGGCGGAGGAGCAGAAGTACCAGGCGGCGTTCCAGAAAGTGATCCTGGGGGCCTGATGCCGAAGGGAGTCTTCGCCGAGTCGGGAGCCGACCTGCGCCTCGCCGGCATCACCAAGCGCTTCCCGGGCTTCACCGCTATCAAGGAGCTCGACCTCACCATTCCTGCCGGGTCGTTCTTCGCCCTCCTGGGACCGAGCGGCTGCGGCAAGACCACGACGCTCCGCCTGGTCGCGGGCCTGGAGGAGCCGACGGCGGGTCAGATCCTGATCGGCGGAAAGGACGTCACCAAGACCAAGCCGTTCCAGCGACCGGTCAACACGGTGTTCCAGAGCTACGCCCTCTTCCCGCACATGACCATCCTCGAGAACGTGGCGTTCGGGCTGCGCCGCCGCAAGATCGGCGACCCGGTCGCGAAGGCGCACGAAGCCCTGCGGCTGGTGGAGCTCGACCACCTCGCCGCGCGTCGGCCCGCGCAGCTCTCGGGAGGTCAGCAGCAGCGTGTCGCCCTGGCCCGCGCCGTGGTCAACCGACCGGCGCTCCTCCTGCTCGACGAACCGCTCGGCGCGCTGGACCTCAAGCTGCGCCGGCAGATGCAGCTGGAGTTGAAGTCCATCCAGACCGAGGTGGGCCTGACGTTCGTTCACGTGACCCACGACCAGGAGGAGGCCATGACCATGGCCGACACCGTCGCCGTGATGAACAAGGGTCGCATCGAGCAGATGGGTGCGCCCGAAGTGCTCTACGAGCTGCCCGCGACGGTCTTCGTCGCCAACTTCCTCGGGCAGTCGAACCTGTTCGTCGGGCGGGTGCAGGAGTCGACGGCCGACACGGTCGGCGTGGAGGTCGGCGGTCATCGCGTGCGCGTCCCGCGCTCGCGGGCCCAGCGGGAGAGCGGCCTGGTCACCGTGGGGGTGCGTCCGGAGAAGCTCACCCTGCACGAGACCCCGGACACCATCCCCTCCGGCGCGAACGCCCTCGGGCCGGGTCGCGTCACGGACGTCTCGTTCAGCGGCGTCAGCACGCAGTATCTGGTCGACATCCCGGGCCTCGGCACGGTGATCGTGTTCGCGCAGAACATGCACGCCGGCCCGGTCGCCGCGCTCGGCGCCACCGCCTGGGTCGCCTGGGACGCGGCGCACACCTTCGTCCTCGGCGACGAGCCGCCGGCCGACGGCCGTTTCGTGGACGACACGGACACGCAGGCGATGGCCGCCCAGGCGCGCGAGCGGATGCTCACGGAGCTGGAGGAGGCGTAGATGGCCCTCGCCGCCTTCACCGGGCCGCCGCCCACCCAGGACGCCGAGCCCGCCGTCCGCCGGCGCAGCGGCATCGCACTCGTGCTGCTGCTGCCGGGCGTGCTGTACCTCGTGCTGTTCTTCCTGACGCCGCTCGTGTCGCTCATCATCACCTCCTTCCAGGCCCCGGTGCCCGACGGCGACATCGGGCAGTACCAGGCCGCGTTCCAGTGGAGCAACTACACGGACGCGATCTCGGAGTACTGGCCGCAGATCATCCGCTCATTCGTCTACGCGCTCATCGCGACGGCGGCGGCGCTGGTGATCAGCTACCCGCTCGCCTACTTCATCGGAGTGAAGATGCGGGGGAGGGCGGTGCTGCAGAATCTCCTGATGACGCTCGTGATCGCCCCCTTCTTCATCAGCTTCCTGCTGCGGACGTTGGCGTGGAAGTCGATCCTGAGTGACGACGCGTGGATCGCGAGTTCGCTGAAGGCCCTCTCGATCCTCCCGCCGGACGCGCACATCACGGGGACGCCGTTCTCGGTCATCTTCGGTCTGACGTACAACTTCATCCCGTTCATGACGCTGCCGCTCTACTCCACGCTGGAGCGTCTCGATGTCCGGCTGCTGGAGGCGGGGCAGGACCTCTACGCGAACGCGTGGACGACGTTCCGGAAGGTGACCGTGCCGCTCTCGATGCCGGGCATCGTCTCGGGCACGCTCCTGACGTTCATCCCGGCGGCGGGCGATTACATCAACGCGTCGCAGGACTTCCTCGGCGCAGCGGACACCTCGATGATGGGCAACGTCATCGAGAGCAACTTCCTCGTGCTGCAGAACTACCCCGCCGCTGCCGCGATGTCGGTCATCCTCATGGCCGTCATCCTCGTCATCGTCGGCGTCTACGTGCGGCGGAGCGGAACGGAGGACCTGCTGTGACGACGACCGCACCGACGGCGCCCGCCGCGGGCGCCTCCACCGCCGGGCAGCGGGGATCCCGCGGGCGTCGGTTCCGCTTCCAGGGCCTCGGGCTCGGAGCGTACGCCTTCCTCGCGCTCGCTTTCCTGCTCATCCCGATCGTGTACACGTTCGTCTTCTCGTTCAACGACGCGATCAAGAACAACATCGCGTGGCGCGGGTTCACCCTCCGCAACTGGACCAACGTGTGCGACGCCGCCGGCATCTGCGACGCGTTCATGGCGAGCATCGTCATCGGTCTCGTCTCGACGGTGATCGCCACGGCGCTCGGGACCATGATCGCGATCGCGCTCATGCGCTACCGGTTCCGGTTCCGGTCGCAGACCAGTCTGCTGCTGTTCCTGCCGATGGCGAGTCCGGAGGTCGTGCTCGGCGCGGGGCTGGCGGCCCAGTTCCTCAGCCTCGGCGTGAACAAGGGCTTCGGCACGATCATCATCGCCCACGTGATGTTCTGCATCAGTTTCGTGGTCGTGACGGTGAAGGCGCGCGTCGCGAGCCTGGACCCGGCGCTGGAGGAGGCGGGGCGCGACCTCTACGGATCGCCCAACGCCGTGTTCTGGCGGATCACCTTCCCACTGCTCCTGCCGGGCATCCTCTCCGCCGCGCTGCTCTCGTTCTCCTTGAGCTTCGATGACTTCATCATCACGAACTTCAACGCGGGCGCGGTGACGACGTTCCCGATGTACATCTACATCGCCGCATCCCGGGGCATCCCGGCCCAGGCGAACGTGATCGCGTCGGCCGTCTTCATCATCACCATCCTGGTGGTGCTGATCTCGCAGCTGAGCGCGGCCGCCCGGGCGCGGCGCCTGGCGCGCTCATCGCAGTAGACGCGGACGCGCCCCCCACAGCCGTTCGGACCCGACAGCGGACGCTGCCGGGCCCGAACAGTGCGTGCGTGAGGTCAGACGTAGGCGGCGCGGATCTCGCCGACCGGCTCGCCGCGGCCGAGGACGGCCAGGTCGAGCTTCGGGGCGAGCGCGTCGACCGCAGCTCGGTCGATCGCTCCGGCGTCCGCCAGGAGGGAGAGCGCCACGACGGTCGCCGCGCGGAGGCTGCCGTCCAGCATCTTGAGTGTGACGGTCGTGCCGTCGGGGGCCGCCATGACCATGACGCCCTCCGCCCCGCCCTTCGCGAAGACGCCGAGCTCGTCGATGACCACGGTGTTCGACCGTCCGGGGCCGTCGATCGCCCAGCCGTCCGCGAGCACGGCGTTCGTGAGGAGCGCGGCGTTGCGGTAGAGCGCGAACGGTGAGCCGTCGGAGGCCGTGGCGATGCGCTGGATTCCGCGCGCGAGGGCCACGAGCGACATGGCGTGCACCGGGGCGCCGCAGCCGTCCACGCCCGTCGCCACGACTTTCTCCCCGGTGAGGCGCTCGATGGTGTCGCGGATGTGGTGCTGCAGCGGGTGCTGCGGGTCGAGGTAGCTCTCGAGCGGCCAGCCGTTGACCCGGCACGCGACGAGCATGGCGGCGTGCTTGCCGGAGCAGTTCATGAACAGGGGCTGCTTCTGCTCGCCGGCGCGGATGGCGTCGTCGCGCGCAGCGGAGTCGAGCGGCCAGTCCGGCGGGCAGAGCAGGGCATCCTCGGTGAGCTGGGCCTGCGCGAGGATGCTGCGCACGACGGAGAGGTGCGCGGGGGTCCCCGCGTGGCTGGCGGTTGCGAGCACGGCCCGCGCGCCCTCCAGCGGCACTCCCGCGCCGAGGATGGCGACGGCCTGGAACGGCTTCATCGTCGAGCGCGGGAAGACCGGCCTCTCCGGGGCCCCGAGTCGACGGGCCACGGCGCCGTCAGGCCCGAGAACGACGGCCGAGCCGACGTGCCGCGACTCGACGAACCCGCTGCGCTCGACCACGGCGAGCTCGACGGCCTCGGCCCCCGAGAAGACGGCGGCGTCCACGACGGGGCTCACAGGGCGGCGAAGGCGTCGTCGATCACGGAGATCGCGTCGGCGATGAGTTCGTCGGACACGGCGAGGCTCGGCAGGAAGCGAAGCACGTTGCCGTAGGTGCCCGCATTGAGCAGGAGCACGCCCTGCTGCGCGGCGTACGCCACGATCTTCGAGACCGCGTCCGCGTTGGGCAGCTTCGTGGTCTGGGCCGTCCCCGGCTGGACGAGTTCGATCGCGATCATCGCGCCGATGCCGCGCACGTCGCCGATGATGTCGTACTTCTCCTGCAGGCCGCGCAGGCCCGCGGTGAGGGAGGCCTCGATGCGGCGCCCCTCGGCGAGGAGGTCGTTCTTCTCGATCTCGTCGAAGACGGCGACGGCAGCGGCAGCGGCGACCGGGTTGCCGCCGAACGTGCCCCCGAGCCCGCCGGGCTGGGCGGAGTCCATGATCTCGGCGCGGCCCGTGACGGCGGCGAGAGGGAGGCCTCCCGCGATGCCCTTGGCGCTGAGCACGAGGTCGGGCACGAGGCCGAAGTGCTCGCTCGCGAAGTACGCGCCGGTGCGCGCCATTCCGCTCTGGATCTCGTCGGCGATGAAGACGACGCCGTTGGCCGTGCACCACTCTTGCAGCGCCGGGAGGTAGCCGTCCGCCGGGACCATGAAGCCGCCCTCGCCCTGGATCGGCTCCGCCACGAGGCAGGCGAGGTCCGACGCGCCGACGACCTTCTCCAGGTAGGCGATGGTGCGGGCCGCGGCCTCCGCGCCGGTCAGACCGTCGTGGTAGGGGTAGGAGTTCGGGGCGTGGTAGACGTCGCCCGCGAACGGGCCGAAGCCGGTGGCGTACGGTGCGGCCTTGTAGTTCATGGCCATCGTGAGGTTGGTGCGGCCGTGGTACGCGTGGTCGAGCACGGCGACGGCGCGGCGGCCGGTGTGCTTGCGGGCGATCTTGACGCCGTTCTCCACGGCCTCCGCGCCGGAGTTGACGAGCACGGTCTTCTTGGCGTGGTCGCCGGGCGTGTGCGCCGCGAGCAGCTCCGCCACCCGCACGTACTCCTCGTACGGCGTGATCGTGAAGAGCGTGTGGATGACATCCTGCAGCTGCTCCGCAGCGGCGGACACGACGGCCGTCTCGGTGTGACCGACCGTGGTGACGCCGATACCCGCGCCGAAGTCGACGAACTGATTGCCGTCGACGTCGACCAGGATGGCGCCGTTGGCGCGGGCGATGTACACAGGCAGCGCAGAGGAGACACCCGTCGGCACCACGGCGAGACGTCGCTCGTGCAGCGCCACGGAGGCGGGGCCGGGCACGGCTGTGACGATGCGGCGTTCCTGCGGAACGGTGAAGACGGGCGCGTTCAGGGTGTCAGTCATGATGCTCCGATTCTAGCCGCGGTGCCAGAATCGAACCATGAGACTCGAGCACAGCTACGCGATCGACCTGCAGTGGACGGGCAACCGGGGGAGCGGCACCAGCGGCTACAAGGACTACGGCCGCGACCACGTGATCAGCGCCGAAGGCAAGCACCCGCTCGAGGGCTCGGCGGACCGTGCGTTCTTCGGAGACCGCGACCGCTGGAACCCGGAGGAGCTGCTGCTCGCCGCGCTGGCCCAGTGCCACATGCTGAGCTATCTCGCGGAGGCCGCCCGAGCGGGCGTCGTGATCGTCGGCTACACGGATGCCGCGACGGGGACGATGGAGCAGACGGCGAACGGGGGAGGACACTTCACCGAGGCGACGCTGCACCCGCGGGTGACGGTCGCGGACCCCGCTCAGCGCGAACTGGCGGCGGCACTGCACAAGCCCGCGTCGGAGAAGTGCTTCATCGCCGCGAGCGTGAACTTCCCGGTGCGCCACGATCCGGAGCTGCTGACCCTGGCCTGAGCGCCGAACTCCGGCACACATTCGTCACGAATCGCGGGAATGCGCGCGGCGGAGGCGACATTCGTCACGAATCTCGTGCGGCTCAGAGGCGCTCGGGGTGCAGGACCCGCTTCACGCGCTCGACCGGGTTGGCCGGCGGCGCCTCGTTGTAGGCGCCGGCGAGCTCCTGCCCGGTGAGGGCGTGGATGGCGGCCATGATCTCGTCGGTCGCCTGACGTCGGGCGCGCCCCGACTCCGGCGGGCCGTAGTGGGCCAGGTCGAGCGGCTCGCCGAAGGCGACGGTGACGCGGCGGACGCGCGGGAACTTTGCTCCGACCGGTTGCATCTCGTCGGTGCCGATGAGTCCGACCGGCACGACCTTGGCGCCGGTGGTGAGGGCCAGCCAGCCGATACCGGTCCGGCCCTTGTAGAGGCGGCCGTCGAGGGAGCGGGTGCCCTCCGGGTAGAGCGCGAACGCGGACCCGGTGTCGATGATCCGTCGGGACTGCTCGAGCGCCTCCTGCGCCGCCTGACCGGCGCCGCGCTTCACACCGACCGCGCCGATGGCGGTGAAGAAGGCGCGGGAGATGCGGCCCTTCACGCCGGTCCCCTCGAAGTAGTGGGACTTCGCCAGGAACTGCACGCGACGCGGCGAGGTGACGGGGATGAGGATCGAGTCGATGAACGACAGGTGGTTGCTCGCCAGGATGACCTTGCCATGCCGCGGGACGTTCTTGCGGCCGACCACCCGGGGCCGGTAGATCAGCTTGGCGATGGGGGCGAGGATCCACCGGCCGACGTAGTAGAGCGCACCGGGCCGCTGCACCGGGGCCTGCCCGTCGTCGGGTTCGTGGATCGTCACCATTCGAGGGTAGTCCGGCGCATATTCCACCGCGAGCATGCGCGCCGCGATCGGGCGGATCGGGGCCGGGACGCCCCGGCCGTCACCCGGCGACGGCCGGCACCTGCTCGAACCGGCCGTCCACGAGCCGCACCACGCGATGCATCCTCGGGAGGTGGACGACGTCGTGGGTCACCAGGAGGGTGGCGGCGTCGCGCTCGGCCGTGAGCCGCAGCAGCAGCTCGATGATCTCGGCGCCGCGCTCCTGATCGAGGGCGCTGGTCGGCTCGTCGACGAGGAGGGCGACCGGCTCGTTCATGAGGGCGCGCGCGATGTTGACCCGCTGGCGTTGGCCTCCCGAGAGCTGGTGCGGACGCTTGTCCCGCAGTGCGCCGAGACCGACGGCGCCGAGCAGGTCGTCCGCTCGCTGCGCAGCGTCGAGGCGGGCGCGGCGGCGCGCGCTTCGACGTCCGCCGAGCTCGGCCATCAGCCTCAGCTGCTCGCGCGCGGTGAGCGCGGGAAGGAGGTTCGACTGCTGGAAGACGATCCCGATGCTCGTCCTCCGGAGCTCGGTCGCCTCCGCCGCGTCGAGCCGGGTGGCGTCGACCTCGCCGACGACGACGGTGCCGGAGTCGGGCCGGATGAGGGTGGAGGCGACGGCGAGCAGACTGGACTTGCCCGACCCGCTCGGTCCGGTGATCCCGGTCACGGTGCCGGGGCGGGCGGTCAGGCTGACGTGGTCGACGGCGGTGACGCGCGTGTCACCGTCGGGGAAGGTGAGGGTGACGTCGTCGAGGCGGATCATCGGTTGCTCCCGAGTGCGGTGAGGGGGTCGGCGGAGGTGACGGACCGGAGCGCGAACGCCGCTCCGGCGAGCCCGAGGACGAGGAGGATCGCGCCCGGGACGAGAGTGGTGAGCGGACTGAGGAGGAAGGGGAGTGCGCCGCCGGCCAGGGCTCCGAGGCCCGCCACCAGTGCGAGGCCGACGCCGATGCCGAGGGCGAGCACGACCAGCGCCTGGCCGAGCGCATCCCGGATCAGCGTGCCGGTGCCGGCGCCGAGGGCCTTGAGCACGGCGATGTCGCCCGCGCGCTGGAGCGTCCACACAGTGAAGAACGCGCCGACGACGAGTCCCGAGATACCGAAGAGCAGGGCGATCATCAGCAGGAGCGAGCCGATCTCCGACCGGAACGAGCTCAGGGCGGTGAGGGAGCCGATGATGCTCTCGGACACGGTGCCGGTCGCCGCGTCGGAGGCGGCCCAGTCGGGGTTCCCCGACACGGCGAGCACGGTGGCGTATGCGTCCGGTGCTCCGGTCGCGGCGGCGGACGACTGCCAATCCGCAAGCGTCATCCGCACGACAGGGGTGTGGCTGTACCAATCGTCTCCGCCGACCTCGGCGACCGTGTAGTCGCGGCCACCGATGCGGAGCCGCTCGCCGACCCTTGCGTCGAGCGCGGCGGCCGCTCCGGTCGAGAGCGTGACCGTTCCGTCCCGATCGGGCGCGGAGGTGGCGCCGTTCGCGGTCTGCCCGAACAGGGCGACCGCGGCCCGCGTGTTCCCCCTCTCGGCCCGCGACTGGCTGATGCCGATCGGCGCGACAGAGCGCACCCCCTCTCGCGCGGACCAGGCCCGCTGCTGGTCCGCCGTGACGGCGGAGTCGGCGAACGTCGCGCCGGAGTCCCCGGAGCCCGGTGCCGAGAACACCAGCCGATCACCGGGGAGCGAGAGCACCGCGGAGACGTTCTGGGTGGCGAGGCCCCCGGTCAGACCGCTCAGAAAGCCGACGAGCAGCGTGATCAGGGCCACGACGGAGCCGATGAGGAGGAAGCGGCCGCGGGCGAAGCGGAGGTCGCGCAGTGCGACGAACATGAGGCGCCTTTCGGACAGGGACGGGGACGTCCTCCAGCCTTCCCGCGGCGCCGCGAACGGACATCGACCGGCAGCACGGCCGTCGGCGACCGCGCGATGGACCGCGCGCTCCATCTTTCGGACGATGCCGCGGGAGCCGCTCCCGCGTAGAGTCGCCGCATGGCCCACACCGCGCTCACCCCGGTCTTCGTGGGCCTGCGCACCGGTCTGCACGTGCTCTTCGTCGTGCTCGACGGCCTCGTGGTGGTGCGCGCCCTCGTCGCGCCGTCCGCGTCGAGCGGTGTGATCGTCGCCGTCGCGCTCGTCCTGGCCGCGACGTATGCGGCGGGCGGCGTGGTCGCGCGCACGGCGCCGAGACGACGCGACGCCGCCGGCCAGCTGTGGCTGACCGTGCTCACCCTCGAATGGGCGCTCCTGCTCTGGTTCAGCACCGAGGCGGCGTACCTCGTCTTCCCGCTGTTCTTCCTCTTCCTGCACCTGCTCGGAGCACGCTGGGGGACCGTCGCCGTCGTGGTGGCGACGGCGGCCGCAGTCTGCGCGCTGGGCGTCCACGGCGGGTGGACCGTCGGCGGTGTCGTCGGACCGCTGGTCGGGGCGGGCGTCGCCCTCCTCATCGGGCTCGGTTACCAGGCGTTGGCGCGGGAGGCCGCCGAGCGCGAGGCGCTGATGCGCGAACTGCTCGACACGCGCGACCAGCTCGCCGCGACCGAGCACGAGTCCGGGGTGCTCGCCGAACGGGCTCGCCTCGCGCGCGAGATCCACGACACGGTGGCGCAGGGGCTCTCGAGCATCCAGCTGCTGCTGCACGCCGCCGAGCGCGCCGACCCCGACGGCGCCGGGGTGGAGCATGTCCTCCTCGCCCGCGAGACCGCGGCGACCGCCCTCGCCGACACCCGGCGCTTCATCCGCGAGCTGGCTCCGCCGGAGCTGGAGGGCCGCGGCCTGGGCGGTGCGCTGCGCCGGCTGGCCGACGGGCAGTGGGCGTCCCAGGGGCTGGACGTCGCCGTGCGGGTCGCGGACGCCGTCCCGCTGCCGATGCACGTGCAGACCGCGCTCTTGCGCATCGCCCAGGGGGCGGTCGCCAATGTCGTGCAGCACGCGCACACGCGGTCGGCGAGGATCGACCTCGTCACGGACGCCGACGGCCTCCGGTTCACGGTGTCGGACGACGGCGCCGGGTTCGACCCGGTGGCGGTCGCCGGCGAGCCGACCGGCATCTCCGACTCGTTCGGGCTGCGCGCGACGCGCGAGCGGGTCCAGCAGCTGGGTGGCACCCTGGTGGTCGATTCGGCACCCGGGCGCGGAACGACTCTCACGGTCCTCCTCGCGAGCGAGGATTCCGCGTGATCCGGCTCGTCGTGGCCGACGACCATCCCATCGTTCGCGCGGGACTGGTCGCCCTCGTCGCCGCCGAGCCCGACCTCGCGGTCGTCGCGGAGGCCGCCACCCCCGACGAGGCGGTGACAGCGGCCGAGCGCGAGAACCCCGATGTCGTGCTGATGGACCTGCAGTTCGGTCCGGGGGCGGAGGGCGGGGGAGCCGACGCGACGCGACGCATCCGGGCGCTGGACGCCGCACCCTACGTGCTGGTGCTGACCAACTACGATTCGGACGCCGACATCCTGGGCGCGGTCGAGGCCGGGGCCAGCGGATACCTACTCAAGGACGCGCCGCCGCACGAGCTGACGGCCGCGATCCGCGCGGCGGCGGCCGGCGAGAGCGCGCTCGCCCCCGTGATCGCGTCCCGCCTCCTGGACCGGCTGCGCGCACCGCGGGTCAGTCTCAGCGCCCGGGAGATCGAGGTGCTGGGCCTGGTGGCCGCGGGCCGGACGAACACCGAGGTGGCCGGTGCGCTGTTCGTGAGCGAGACGACCGTGAAGTCGCACCTGGCGCACATCTTCACCAAGCTCGACGTGACCTCCCGCACCGCCGCCGTCGCCGCCGCCCGCGAGCGCGGCATCCTGCGCTGACCGGGCGTCACCGGCGCAGACCGGGCGTCAGCCGCGCAGACCGGGAACGGGGGCGCAGCCGAAGCCGCCGACGTAGTCGAGGCACGGGAGCATGAACCTCGGATACCGCACGGCCGTCGGGTCGCCGAACCACAGCGTGTAGAGACGCGAGAAGTTGAGGTTGCCGTACGTCGAGCAGCTGCCGGCCGGCCCGGTCGGAGCGGCCAGCGTCTCGTCGTTCGGCTGATACGGCGTGTAGTTGTAGAGGTTCGCCGTCGCCTGGTTCACGATGCGCACGCTGCTCGACCCGCAGGAGGCGTCGGGATGGAACTGGATGTCGTTCCTCCCGATGCGGTACCGCCAGTCGCCCGGGTGCACCGTGTACTCGCGGAACTGCCAGGCGGCCCGGTACACCTGGTTGACGAAGCCGAAGTAACGCTTATCGCACTCCGCAGTGTCCGGGCAGGCGTATCCGGTCGCCTTCTGATAGCCGGAGGCGCTCGGCACGGTGAGCAGGGACTGCTCCTTCTGGAGCAGAACGAGGAGCACACGCGGGCTGATCGTGCACGCCTGCGCCACGCGCGCGATGACGCTGCTGGCGCGCTCGCCCTTCATCGCCGGGATCGCCGAGCACCGGTCGGCCGACGCCGGGATGCGCGGCGTGTCGACGCGGTAGTCGGCGAGGCACGGCACGCCGTCCTTCGGCGTGCAGCTGCGCGCCTCGAGGAACGACTGGATCTGGCCCGTCGTCATGGCGTCCGGGTTGAAGAAGCTGTCGTCGCTGATGATGTCGCCGGGGTCGAAGGCGGCGCGTTCCGCCCCCAGCACCCCGGTCGCGGGCACGAGGGCGAGCGTGACGGCCGCGATGACGACCGCGGCGGCCGTCCGCCAGCGCCTGATCCGCATCTCCGGTCAGCCGAGCTGTGCCAGGGCTTCTTCGAGAACGGTGGCCGCGTCGTCGATCAGCTCCTCGCTGATGACGACGGACGGAAGCAGACGCAGGACGCTGTCCCAGCTCCCGGCGTCGAGCGGGATCACGCCGTTGGCGGTGGCGTGCGCGAGCACCGCCTTCAGCGCCTCGGGGTTCGGCGTCGTCGTGCCGGGCACGACCAGCTCGATGCCGAACATCGCGCCCTTGCCGCGCACCTCGCCCACGACGGGGAAACGCTCGGCCCAGTCGCCGATCCGCGCCCAGAGCGCTTTCTCGACGCGTCGCGCCTCGGCGAGCAGGTCCTCCTTCTCGAAGGCCTCGAACACCGCCAGCGCGGCCGCGGTCGAGACCGGGTTGCCGCCGAAGGTGCCGCCGATCCCGCCGGGCTGCACGGAGTCCATGATGTCCGCTCGGCCGGTGACCGCCGCGAGCGGGAAGCCTCCCGCGATGCCCTTGGCGCTGGTCACGAGGTCGGGGACGACGCCGTGGTGCTCGATCGAATACCAGGTGCCCGTGCGCCCGATGCCGGCCTGGATCTCGTCGGCGACGAACACGATGCCGTTCTCGGTGCAGAACTCGGAGAGGCGTGCGAAGTAGCCCGGCGCCGGGATGACGATGCCGCCGTCGCCCTGGATCGGCTCGACGAACAGGGCGGCGAGTTCCGTCGCCCCGATGTGGGTGCGGATGTAGTCGATCGTGCGCTCGGCCGCTTGCTCGCCCGTCATTTCCTCGGGATCGCGGAACGGGTAGCTGATCGGGAGGCTGTAGATCTCGCCGGGGAACGGTCCCATGCCCGCACGCTCCGGCCAGGGGCGGTAGGTCATCGCCATCGTGAGGTTGGTGCGGCCGTGGAACGCGTGGTCGAGCGTCGCGATGGCGCGGCGGCCGGTGAACTTGCGGGCGATCTTCACCGCGTTCTCGACGGCCTCCGCCCCGGAGTTGACGAGGATGCTGCGCTTCTCGAAGTCGCCCGGCGTGATCTCCGCGAGCTTCTCGGCGACACGGACGTAGTTCTCGTACGGCGTGACGGTGAAGAGCGTGTGGGTCAGCTTCGCGGCCTGCTCCGCCGCGGCCGCCGCGACGGCGGGGTGCGCGTGGCCGATCGTGGTGACGCCGATCCCGCAGCCGAGGTCGATCAGGCGGTTGCCGTCGACGTCGACGAGGATCGCTCCGGACCCCGACTCCATGTAGATGTTCGCGAGCGTCCCCGCGCCGCGGCTCACTGTGGCTTCGCGCCGGCGCTGCAACTCCTGCGAGCGCGGGCCGGGGAGGGCCGTGACGACGTGGCGGGACTGGGGGACCGAGAATTCGCGGGTCATGCCTTCCATCGTAGGCGGCGACCGGCCGCCGCCTCGACGCGTCGGCCCGGCACGGAGCCGACTGTCAGCGGAGGCCTAGGCGGATGCGGCAGACTGTTCGATCGTGCGCAGATCACTCTCCCTTCTCACCGCCGCCCTCGTCGTCGCCGGGCTGGCCGCCTGCAGTTCCTCCGCTCCGGAGCCGTCCGCCACGAGCACGGCGGCCGCGGCCACCTGCCAGAACACGAAGGCGGGCGACGCCTCGAAGTCGGTGAAGGTGGAGGGCGACTTCCGCAAGACGCCGACCGTGACCTTCACGACCCCGCTCAAGGCCACCGATGTCCAGCGCAGCGTCGTCATCACGGGCGACGGCGCAGAGGCGAAGGCGGGCTCGAGCGTCGATATCGCCCTCGCCGCCTACAACGGCGCGACCGGCAAGGAGCTGACGACGTCCGCCGGTTTCGACGGGCAGGCCGCTCAGACCATCACCGTCGACGACACCAAGTTCGTCCCCGGTCTCGTGCGCGCCGTCGAGTGCCTCAAGGTCGGCTCCCGCGTCGTGCTCACGGCGACGGCCAAAGAGGCCTTCGGTAACGCCGACATCAGCCAGCTCGGCCTCAAGGAGGCCGACACGGTCGTCTTCGTCGCCGACCTCGTCGACGTGCTCCCGACGCGCGCCAACGGCACCCCGGTCGAGCCCAAGGCCGGGTTCCCGACCGTGAAGCTCTCGAAGACCGGCGAGCCGACGATCACCATCCCGAAGACCGACCCGCCGGCCCAGACCGAGCTCGAGGTGCTCAAGCAGGGCGACGGCGAGACGGTCCAGCCCGGCGACACCGTCACCGTGCAGTACAAGGGCGTGATCTGGCGAACCGGCGAGATGTTCGACTCCAGCTGGAGCCGCGGAGCGCCCACGTCGTTCGCCACCACCGGTGTCGTGGTCGGCTTCAAGAAGGCCCTCGAGGGCCAGAAGGTCGGCTCGCAGGTGCTCGTCGTCATCCCGCCGGCGGACGGCTACGGCGACGCGGGCAACGGCGACATCAAGGGCACGGACACCATCGTGTTCGTCGTCGACATCCTGAAGACCACCCGCTGATGACCGGTCGACCGCGACGCGTGGTGCTCCTCGGCTCGACAGGGTCGATCGGCACGCAGGCGCTCGACGTCGTCGCTGCCAATCCCGATCTCTTCACCGTCGTCGGCCTCTCGGCCGGTCGCGACGCGGAGGGCCTCGCCGCGCAGGCGGAGCGGTTCGGTGTGCGCGAGACCGCGCTCGGGGCCGATGACTCGGAGCGGCTCGTGCGCTCCGTCGAGGCGGACGTCGTGCTGAACGGCATCACCGGGTCGGTGGGACTGGGTCCGACGCTGGCCGCGCTGGAGACCGGCGCGAGCCTCGCCCTGGCGAACAAGGAGTCGCTGATCGTCGGCGGCGAGCTGGTCATGCGCGCCGCCGCTCCGGGCCAGATCGTGCCCGTCGACTCCGAGCACTCGGCGATCGCGCAGGCGCTGCGCTCGGGCACGGCGGGGGAGGTGCGCCGGCTCGTGCTGACCGCCTCGGGCGGCCCGTTCCGGGGGCGGAGCCGCGCGTCCCTGCGCGACGTCACCCCGCGCGAAGCCCTCGCCCATCCCACGTGGGACATGGGCCTGGTCGTCACGACCAACTCCTCCACCCTCGTCAACAAGGGCCTCGAGGTCATCGAGGCGCACCTGCTGTTCGATGTGCCCTACGACCGGATCGACGTCACCGTGCACCCGCAGTCGGTCGTCCACTCGATGGTGGAGTTCGTGGACGGCTCGACCATCGCCCAGGCGTCGCCCCCCGACATGCGCCTCCCGATCGCGCTCGGCCTCGGCTGGCCCGACCGCGTGGCCGGGGTCGGCGTCCCGCTCGACTGGACCGCCGCCCACACCTGGACGTTCGAGCCGCTCGACCACGAGGCCTTCCCTGCCGTCGCCCTCGCGAAGCGCGTCGGGACCGCCGGCTCCACCTACCCGGCTGTCTTCAACGCCGCGAACGAGCAGGCCGTCGCCGCCTTCCACGCGGGCGCCATCGGCTACCTCGACATCCTCGACACGGTCGAGCGCGTCGTCGACGCCCACGATCCGGTCGACGAGCTCTCGCGCGCAGCGCTCTCGGCGGCGGAGTCGTGGGCGAGAGAGAAGGCGGACGCCCTCATCGCCTCCCGCTAGGGCGGCGCCGGGCGTACAGGACCCGACCCGTACATAGGCGTCTAGCGGCTGGCTCCAAGCTGGCCGCCACTACCCTGAGTGCGTGGAAACCGTGCTCCTGTTCGTCCTCGGCGTCGTCATCATCCTGATCGGCCTCGGTGTTTCCATCGCGCTGCACGAGATCGGCCACCTGGTCCCCGCCAAGCTGTTCGGCGTCAAGGTCACGCAGTACATGATCGGCTTCGGCAAGACCCTGTTCTCGTTCCGTCGCGGCGAGACGGAGTACGGCGTCAAGGCGCTCCCGCTCGGCGGCTACATCTCCATGATCGGGATGTTCCCCCCGGGCAAGCAGGGCGGAGCCGGCCGCAACGCCACCACCGGCTTCATGCAGTCCATGGCGCAGGACGCGCGCACCGCCAGCGCCGAGACCGTCGCGGTCGGCGAGGAGGAGCGCACCTTCTACCGGCTCGCGGTCTGGAAGCGCGTCATCATCATGTTCGGCGGCCCGTTCATGAACCTCCTCATCGCCGTCGTGCTGTTCGGCGTGCTCCTGATGGGCTTCGGAGCGCCGCAGAACTCGACGACGGTCGGCAGCGTGAGTCAGTGCGTGATCCCCGCCTCCAGCACCAGCCAGACCTGTTCGGCGGACGATCCCCAGGGTCCTGCGGCCGCGGCGGGGCTGAAGCCGGGCGACACCATCGTGAGCATCGACGGCACACCGATCACCTCCTGGGCGCAGTCCACCACGATCATCCGCGAGTCGGCCGGACGCTCGCTCTCCATCGTCCTGCGCCGCGACGGCGCCGAGCGCACGGTGACGCTGACCCCGGCCACCAACCAGGTCGCCAAGATCGACGCAGCAGGCCTTGTCGTGAAGGACGCGAACGGAAAGGTCGAGACCTACTCGGCGGGCTTCGCCGGCATCGGCGCCGTCCAGAAGCTGGTGCCGCAGCCGATCACGTCGGTGCTGCCCGCCGTCGGGGCGCAGATCGGCGGGGTCTTCGGCGTCGTGATCCACCTCCCCGAGCGCATGGTGGATATCTGGAACGCCGCGTTCGGCTCCGGCCAGCGCGACGCCAACGGGCCGGTCGGTGTCATCGGCATCGGCCGGGCGGCCGGCGAGCTGACCGCCCTCGACGGCGTGCCCGTCGTGGACAAGGCCTACACGATGATCGGCCTGCTCGCCTCGCTCAATGTCGCACTGTTCGTCTTCAACCTGATTCCGCTGCTCCCTCTCGACGGCGGCCACATCGCCGGCGCCCTCTGGGAGGGCATCCGCCGCAGCTTCGCGAAGATCTTCCGCCGCCGCGACCCCGGCCCCGTCGACATGGCCAAGCTGATGCCGCTCACCTTCGCCGTCGTCATCGTGCTCGGCGGCATGAGCCTCTTGCTCGCCTACGCCGACATCGTCAAGCCGATCAACCTGTTCGGGTAGCGCTCGCGGAGCCCACTCCCCGCCGACGCCCAGCCGGTTCCCACCGGCCCGCGTAGGATTGTCGGGTGGCAGCAATCAATCTGGGGATGCCCAAGGTCCCCGAGACCCTCGCACCCCGTCGCAAGTCCCGTCAGATCCGTGTCGGAAAGGTCCTCGTCGGAGGCGACGCCCCGGTGAGCGTGCAATCGATGTGCACGACGCCGACCACGAACATCAATGCGACCCTGCAGCAGATCGCCGAGCTCACCGCGTCCGGGTGCGATATCGTGCGTGTGGCGGTGCCGAGCCGGGATGACGCCGAGGCGCTGCCGATCATCGCGAAGAAGAGCCAGATTCCGGTGATCGCGGACATCCACTTCCAGCCGAACTATGTGTACGCGGCGATCGATGCCGGCTGCGCGGCCGTGCGAGTGAACCCGGGCAACATCCGCAAGTTCGACGACCAGGTGGGCAAGATCGCCGCCTACGCGAAGGCTGCGGGCGTCTCGTTGCGTATCGGCGTCAACGCCGGGTCGCTGGAGCCCAGCCTGCTGCAGAAGTACGGCAAGCCCACCGCGGAGGCGCTCGTCGAGAGCGCCGTCTGGGAGGCCAGCCTCTTCGAGGAGCACGACTTCCACGACTTCAAGATCTCCGTGAAGCACAACGACCCCATCGTGATGGTCAAGGCGTACCGTCAGCTCGCCGAGCGCGGGGACTGGCCGCTGCACCTCGGCGTCACGGAGGCCGGGCCGGAGTTCCAGGGCACCATCAAGTCGGCGACCGCGTTCGGCATCCTGCTCTCCGAGGGCATCGGCGACACGATCCGCGTCTCGCTCTCGGCCCCGCCCGCCCAGGAGGTCAAGGTGGGCCTGCAGATCCTGCAGTCGCTCAACCTCCGCGAGCGCAAGCTCGAGATCGTCTCCTGCCCCAGCTGCGGCCGGGCGCAGGTCGACGTCTACACGCTGGCGAACGACGTGACGAGCGGGCTCGAGGGCATGAGCGTGCCGTTGCGTGTCGCAGTCATGGGCTGTGTCGTGAACGGCCCCGGCGAGGCCCGCGAGGCCGACCTCGGCGTTGCGAGCGGCAACGGAAAGGGCCAGATCTTCGTCAAGGGCGAGGTCATCAAGACCGTCCCCGAAGCCGAGATCGTGCAGACGCTGATCGCGGAGGCCAACCGCATCGCCGCCGAGATGGGCGAGGAGGGCGGCCCGTCGGGGGAGCCCGTGGTCACCGTCGGCGCTCACTGAGGCGCGGCGGGGCGGTCATCCGACGACGTCGAACCGGACGGTCCCGGTCGGGATGTCCGCCGCGACCAGGTGAAGGCGCACGCGCTCGCCCGGGCGCACGCCGTCCGGCCGTGGGACGGTGGCGGTCACGACCGGGTCGGCGAGCTGCACGTTGATCGTCCCGTTGCGCACCGCGAGCACCGTCGCATCGAACACCGCGCCGATGCGCGACGCCAGCAGAGCGGCCTCGACGCGGTCGAGCGCCTCCGTGTCGAGGCGGGAGGCGAGCCGGGTCGAGGCCCCCATGATCGACGGCAACGCGCTCAGCGAGTCCCGTGCCCAGACCGGCACGGGCCGGCCGGCGCACAGAGCCTCACAGACGACGAGCACCCACCGGTCGACGAGCCGTCGCAGGGGAGCGGTCGTGTGCGCGTACGGAGCGGCGATGGCGGACTGCTGCGGGTCCGCAGGCGCCTCGCCGTCCAGAACGACGTAGCCGGCACCGCGGAACAGCCCGGCCGCCGCCTGCAGGACGGCCGCAGCGCGGGGCTGGTCGTGGTCGAGGGTGCGCAGGTACTCGCCGTAGTCCACGTCATCGGACCAGGGAAGACCCAGCGCGACGGTCTGCGCCCGGAAGCCCGCCACGGCCTCCGGTGCGGGGGCGGGCATCGTGCGCAGGATGCCGATGCGCGCGTCGAGCATGATCCGTGCGGCCGCCATGCCCGTCAACAGGGAGAGCTGGGCGTTCCAGTCCTCGACGGGCAGCGGCGCACGGCGTTCGATCGCGTAGGCTCCGTCGCGGAGCACGATCTCCTCGTCCGGCCGGTTGAGGCTGGCGCCGCCGCGCAGGCGCTCCTGCTCGATGCGGGCCGGGCCGATCTCCGCCAGCAGGGCCAGCTCGTCGGGCGCGGAGCCGTCGTCGAGCGCGGCCTGCGCTTCCGCGTAGGACCACTGACGTCGTGAGCGGATGCGCGCGCGTGCGACGGAGGCCGTGACTTCGCGGCCGGTCGCGTCGAGGGCGATGTCCCAGACGTATGCGCCCCGCACCTGGTCGGGCAGCAGCGAGCCCGCGTGCTCGCCGATCGCCGCCGGATGCAGCGGGACGCGGCCGTCCGGGGCGTAGAGCGTCTGCCCCCGTCGTCGCGCCTCGCCGTCGACCGCGCCGTCCGGGAGTACCAGCGCGGGCACGTCGGCGATGGCGTAGCGGACCCGGAAGCCCTCGCCCTCCCGCGCCAGATGCAGAGCCTGGTCGAGATCGGTCGAGCCCGCCGGGTCGATCGTCAGGAACGGGATCGCGGTCAGGTCGGCGTCGGGGAGCGCCGGCTCTGCGGCGGCCCGGCGCGCCTCGGACTCCACCGGCGCAGGGAACTCCTCCGGCAGCTCCAGGGTCGCGCGCAGCGCCGCCAACGCGCCGGCGAGCTCGCTCTGCGCCGCGGACGGGGCGATGGAGGTGCGACGGTCGGGCATACCGCCAGACTATGCCTCGCCCTCATCGTGCCCGCCGCCGCGGACCCCCTCCGCCCTCTAACATGGAACGGTGCCTACACGCCTGACGAACTACTTCCTCCGCACGCTCCGCGAAGACCCCTCCGACGCCGAGGTCACCAGCCACAAGCTGCTGGTGCGCGCCGGTTACATCCGGCGCCAGGCGCCGGGCATCTTCGCCTGGCTGCCGCTCGGTCTACGGGTCAAGGCCCGCATCGAGACGATCATCCGCGAGGAGATGGCCGCCGCGGGCGCTCACGAGGTCCACTTCCCGGCATTGCTCCCGCGTGAGCCGTACGAGGTGACCAATCGCTGGGAGGAGTACGGCGAGGGGCTCTTCCGCCTGCAGGACCGCAAGGGTGCCGACTACCTGCTCGCGCCCACGCACGAGGAGGTCTTCACGCTGCTGGTGAAGGATCTGTACTCGTCGTACAAGGACCTCCCTCTGACGATCTTCCAGATCCAGGACAAGTACCGGGACGAGGCCCGGCCGCGCGCCGGCCTCCTCCGCGGGCGCGAGTTCACGATGAAGGACGCCTACTCGTTCGACACGAGCGACGAGGGCCTCGATGCGAGCTACCTCGCCCAGCGCGACGCGTACGAGCGCATCTTCCAGCGCCTCGGGCTGTCGTACGTGATCGTGCAGGCCGACGCCGGCGCGATGGGCGGCTCTCGCAGCGAGGAGTTCCTGCACCCGACCGTCGTGGGCGAGGACACGTTCGTGCGCTCGGCGGGCGGCTACGCGGCCAACGTCGAAGCGTTCACGACCGTCGCACCTCCGACCCGCGGGTACGAGAAGCTCACCCCGGCCGAGGTGCTGGACACGCCGAACACTCCGACCATCCAGACGCTCGTCGATGTCGCCAACGAGAAGCACCCGCGTCCGGACGGACGCGCGTGGACCGCCGCCGACACGCTCAAGAACGTGGTGCTCGCGCTGACGCACCTCGACGGAACCCGCGAACTCGTCGTCGTCGGCGTGCCGGGCGACCGGGAAGTCGATACCAAGCGTGCCGAGGTCGCCTTCGCGCCGGCGGACGTCGAGCCGGCCACGGAGGCGGACTTCGCCAGGCACCCGGGACTGGTCAAGGGCTACATCGGCCCCTGGTCGCCGGAGGGCGCCGTACTGGGCGAGGAGTCGGCGACCGGGATCCGCTTCGTCGTGGACCCGCGCGTCGTCGACGGCTCGGGCTGGATCACGGGCGCCAACGTCGAGGGCAAGCACGTCTTCGGCCTCGTCGCCGGTCGCGACTTCGCCTGGGACGGCGTGGTCGAGGTGGCCGAGGTGAAGGAGGGTGACCCCGCCCCGGACGGTTCCGGACCCGTCGAGCTCGCGCGCGGCATGGAGATCGGCCACGTCTTCCAGCTCGGCCGCAAGTACGCCGAGGCGCTCGGGCTCAAGGTGCTGGACGAGAACGGCAAGCTCGTCACGGTCACGATGGGGTCGTACGGCATCGGCGTGACGCGCATCCTGGCGATCATCGCCGAGGAGAACAACGACGACAAGGGGCTCGTCTGGCCCGAGTCGGTCGCGCCGTTCGACGTGCACGTCGTGGCCGCCGGTCGAGACCAGGCCGCGTTCGATGTCGCGGAGGAGGCCGCCGCCGAGCTCGAGGGTGCCGGTCTCGAGGTGCTCCTGGACGATCGCCCCAAGGTCTCGCCCGGTGTGAAGTTCGGCGACGCCGAGCTCATCGGCGTCCCGCGCGTGCTCGTTGCGGGCCGCGGGGCGGCCGAGGGCGAGGTCGAGCTCTGGAACCGCCGCACCGGCGAGCGCCAGACGCTCCCGCTGGCGGAGGCCATCGCCCAGCTCCTCGCGTAGCGGCGGACGACGGGGCCGCTCAGGCGGCCTCGTCGTCCCCGGCGATCTCCGAGTGGATGCGGCGGAGATCCTCCACGAGCGAACCCAGCAGCACCCAGTGCCGCGGGTCCGGGGTCGAGATCACCAGCGGGGCCGTCAGCGCGGGGATGCCCGCCGTCTCGGTGTCGGGTTCGACGATCGGTGTGTCGGGATCCCGGCTGAGCAGGCGCAGATCGTGCGCGGAGCGGCTCAGCTCCTCGGCGATCGCGATCATCGTCGGCTCGCCGACCAGGCCGTCGTCGTAGTGGTCGTGGAAGGCGCGCGTCATGCCGACCGCGCGGGTGACGATCGGCCGCAGCCGTGCGAAGAGCGCCTCGTCATGCTCGAGCATGATGCGGTGCTTTCCCTGCCGGGGGTTGAGCGTGAGGCTTTCGCGGGCGGCGGTGAGCGCGGCCCCGGCCTTCGTCTCCATCGGCCGCAGGAGCCGCGCCTCGATCAGCAGCGCGTCCAGCTCGCCCGGCGTGAGCCTGCTGGTGATCGCCCGCGCGAGTCGGTCCAGTGTGGCGGCGAGCTCGTTGCCGAGCGCGAGGACGGCGGTGCGGGCGGGAGCTGTGAGCACCGGCGGGACGACCGCGATGTTGACGATCACCCCGATCACGGCACCGACGATCGTCTCGCCGATGCGGGCGAACGCGTACTCCGGGTTGGAGGCGCCGATGGCGAGCACCAGCATGGCGCTGATCGGCACCTGGTTCGCACTCCCGGGCGTCAGCTTGAGCACCCAGGCGAGCAGCACGGCGACGACGACGGCGATCAGCACGATCCAGCTGTTGGTGCCGAAGGCGATCCCGACGGCATACGCGACGAGTACGCCCACGATGACGCCCAGCGAGCGCTCGATGGCGCGGCCGACGGACTGGTTGACGCTCGGCTGCACCACCAGGAGCGCGGCGATCGCCGCGAAGACCGGCAGCTCTCCCGGCACGATGAGGCTCGCCGCCAGCCACGCCAGGACCATCGCGACGGCCGTCTTCAGCACCTGCAGGAACGGGGTGCGGCTCGACGCGCGGATGCCGGCGGGGAGTTTCAGGGCCACGGTTCCAGGCTAGCCCGCGAAGCGGAGGTAGGCGGCCGCCGCGCGTTCCGCGGCGGCCGGGCGGGCACCTGACAGCGGTTCGAACGGAAAAGTCTCGATGGCGGTGCCCGCGCGCCGCCAGGTGCCGGCCACGCGCCCCTGCGCGACGAGGATGGGGGAGAACACTCCGTTCTTGCCGGGCACGACGCGCTCGAAGAGCGCGTCATCGATGACGGGCGCACGGTCCTGGTAGCCCAGCAGGTACTCGTCGAAAGCCGGCAACAGCTGGACGGCTTCGCGCTCGGATCGCGTCGCGGGGAGGGAGGCGGCCCGGTCGGCGAGTTCGGCGCCTAGCAGGTACTCGACCCCGTCGACTTCGAGCGTCGTCAGCTCGTCGCCGAGGATCGCGACGGCGGCGCGCGCGGAGGCGAGCGTCCCTTTGGTCCACCAGACGAAGTCCTTGAGGGTGGCGGGACCGTGCCCGGCCAGGTAGCGCCGGAGGTACTCGGCGCCGGCCTCGTCGGGGTCGAGCTGGCGGGCGCGCTCGGGCGGCGCCCAGTCGTCGAGGAGCACGAGCGCCTGCTGCGTCCGGAGCGTCGGTCCCCAGCAGATCACGCCGGTCTGCGCGAGGTAGTAGAGCAGGTGATAGCCGCGCTGGCCGCCGGTGGCGATGCCCGCGGACTCCCAGAGTTCCATCGCGTCGGCCCGGCTGAGCGCGCGTCCCCCGGCCAGCGCGGAGGTGAGGAGGTCGCGGGCGCGCGTGAAGTCGGCCGACTCGAGCTCGAGCTCGCGGTGCCGGCGGGTGAGGCCCGCCAGCATCCGCTCCGTGGTGACGGAGAGCATCCAGCGGAGGTCCTCGGGCGGAACGAAGTGCAGTGTTCCGCGCATGGGCCACGAGCGCACGATACGGCCGGCGTCGAGGTCTGCCAGCACAGCGTTCCGCGACGGCGCGACGGTGCGGAGGGCGATCGCCCAGCAGGCCGCTCCGAAGTCCTGCGCCTGCACGGCGAGCATCCGGCGCGCGACGTCGGCGGGCGTCTGCTCCCGCGGGCCGTCGATGGCGTGCGCGAGGCGCCGCATGCGGAGCAGGTCGGCGCGGCGTGCAGGCATGCGCCCAGTCTGCCGCACACGCCCGACAGCGACGGCGAACGCGTCAGGGGAGCTAAGCGTCAGGGCGTCAGGGGAGCAGGCCGTGCGCACGGAGCTGCTCGCTCAGGCCGGCGCCGTCCGGCGCGTAGACCCAGGGCGCGCCCGAGAGCTCGCTGTGCTTGTCGGCCTTCGAACGGCCGCCCGCGAGGACCGCCTCGCCGCCGGACAGCTGCCGGATCGCGACGCCCGCGACGTTGCCGGGGTGGGCGATGCTGAACTCGCCGTAGAGCTGCTCGTCGTGCTGCCCGTCATCGCCGATGAGGAGCCACTTGAGGCCGGGGAACTCCGACGACAGTCGATCCAGGCTGGTGCGCTTGTGCTCCCGGCCGCTGCGGAAGATGCGGTCGTGGGTGGGTCCCCAGTCGGTGAGCAGCAGCGGGCCGGACGGGAAGAGGTTGCGCGAGAGGAAGCGACGCAGGGTGGGGGCGACGTTCCACGCCCCGGTGGAGAGGTAGATGACCGGCGTACCCGGATGCGTCCCGGCGAGGCGCTCCAGGAGGACGGCCATGCCCGGGGTGGGGACGCGGGCGTGCTCGTCGAGCACGAAAGTGTTCCACGCCGCGAGCAGCGGGCGGGGGAGCGCGGTCACCATGACGGTGTCGTCGACGTCGGAGATGATGCCGAAGGTGGCCTTCGGATCGACGATGAAGATCGGCGCCTCGAAGACGCGGTCCGACTCCGGTGTCGACATGCGCACGGTGTGCCAGCCGGGTGCGAGCTGCACGGGGACCACCGTGTCGATCACGCCACCGCGGTCGGGTTCGACCGTGTGCCGGTCGCCTTCGATCTCGATCGTCACGGTGACGTCGGAGACCGGCACGCTGACGAAGGACCGCCACCCGCGGATGGACTCCTCGCGCTTGCGGTGCTTGCGCTCGGCGCGGCTGCCGGGCCGCGGCTCCCTGGCGAGCACGACGCGCCCCAGGATGCGTACCCACGACGGCGCGCCGTAGCCGGTGTACGGCACGACCGTGGCCAGATAGCCGCGTCGGCGTGCGCGGCGTGCCCGGAACTCGTGGAAAGCGTCTTCGATACGCGCCGCGCGGTGCATGATGGGCTCGACGGCGGCGCTGCGCTTATCGGGAGTTGCGGTCATAGAGATTCAAGTCTCTCATGGAGTGCAGGATCGATTTCCGCACTCCCCAGATCTGGGGGGCGGTTCTGCGGCGAGTCATATCCGATTCCCCGCAAGAAGTGAGGTTTCCCCGAATATGATCGTTTCAATGGAGTGCGCCACGCGAGCCGAGGCGCACGGGTTGGGGACCCGCAACACGTAACGTAGACAACCGGGAAGTAGAGGAGTCGCGATCGTGCCCATCAACGACCTTGTGGCCGGACAGAACACCGTCGGAGCCGCTCTCGTGCGCACCGAGCCGATCCAGGAGCGCAGCGCCGCCCGGGTCGACGCGCTGCTGGACGCGGCCGCCGAAGTGGTCGACGAGATAGGTTTCGACCGGTTGACGACCGCGATGGTCGCCGAGCGGGCCGGAGCCTCGATCGGAACCGTCTACCGGTACTTCCCCGACCGCATCGTCCTCCTCCAGGCGCTGCGCGACCGCGCGGTGCTGCGGTACCGTCGCGCCGTCGTCTCCGCCATCCGCGAGCAGCAGCCGGAGCACTGGTGGAACGCCGTCGAGGCGGCGATCGACTCCTTCGTCGCGATGTTCCGTGAGGAGGCGGGCTTCCGTATCATCCGCTTCACCGACGCCGAGCGGTCGGGCGTCCCGGGCGACGAGGTCGTGCGCGACGTGTCGTTCGCCGCCCAGTTCGCCGAGATCCTTTCGGACGAGTACCGCCTCCCGGCCGGCCAGGATCTGGCGTTCCGGCTCGAGATCGTGGTCGAGGTCATGGATTCCCTGATCAACCGTGCGTTCCGCGACGATCCGACCGGCGACGAGCGCTACATCGCGGAGGCCCGCATCGTCGCTCGGGAGTACTTGGAGAGCCGTTACGGCTCCGGAAGCTGATCCGTCGGCCCATCCGGGAATGTCGGAGGTTCGCGCGACGCTGATTTCCGTTACAGAAGGACTCATCCGTTGCCAAACGGCCAGAACGCTGTTTGGGTGGAATGGATGGACCTCACCGACAGAAATGGGCCCCAGCGATGATCGAGTTCCGTTCGGTGACGAAGCGGTTCCCCGACGGGACGGTCGCGGTCGACGACTTCTCGCTGGTCATCCCGTCGCGCAAGATCACCGTGCTGGTCGGCTCCTCCGGCAGCGGTAAGACCACGATCCTCCGCATGATCAACCGCATGGTCGATCCGACCAGCGGCACGATCGAGATCGACGGGGAGGACGTCCAGAGGCTCCAGCCGGTGCAACTGAGGCGGAGCATCGGCTACGTGATGCAGAACTCCGGGCTCCTCCCGCACCGCAAGGTGGTGGACAACATCGCCACGGTCCCCCTGCTTCGCGGCGTGAAGAAGAAGGAGGCGCGCGAGAACGCGCTCACGCTCATGGACACCGTCGGCCTGGAGCGCTCGCTCGCGGACCGCTATCCCAGTCAGCTCTCGGGCGGCCAGCAGCAGCGCGTGGGCGTCGCGCGCGGGCTCGCGGTCGACCCCAACATCCTTCTGATGGACGAGCCGTTCGGCGCAGTCGACCCGATCGTGCGCGACGAGCTGCAGAACGAGCTCCTGCATCTGCAACGCGAGCTCGACAAGACGGTGGTGTTCGTGACGCACGACATCGACGAGGCCTTCCGGCTGGGCAGCCAGGTGGTGATCTTCCGCAAGGGCGGCATCATCGCGCAGCAGGGAACGCCGTCGGAGATCCTCGCCGCGCCCGCCGACGAGTTCGTGGCATCGTTCATCGGCGCCGACCGCGGACGGCGTGCGCTGCACGTCGAGCAGACCCCGACCGGCTCGGTGCTGGTCGACAGCGAAGGGCGCCCGGCCGGTGTGCTGGCGTCCGACGAGGCAAAGGCCACGACCCTCCCGGTCGTGGGTGCTCCGGCGCAGGGTGAGGAAGCGTCGTGAGCTGGCTGTGGTCGAACCTCGGCCTCGTCTGGGATCTCACGGTCGCTCACGTGACGTTGAGCGTGTTCCCGATCGTCATCGGGTTCCTGGTCTCGCTTCCGATCGGATGGGTGGCGAACCGATACCGCGCGAGTCGCGGCGTGCTGCTGACGATCGGCGGCATCCTCTACACGATTCCGTCGCTGCCACTCTTCGTCGCGATGCCCGCCCTGATCGGCACACAGATCCTCGACCCGGTCAATGTCGTGATCGCGCTGAGCCTCTACGCGCTCGCCCTCATGGTCCGCACGACGTCGGACGCGTTGGCAAGCGTCCCGGGCGACGTGCTGCAGTCCGCGACGGCCGTCGGCTTCAGCACGTGGCGCCGGTTCTGGTCGGTGGAGCTGCCCTTGGCGGGTCCGGTGCTGCTCGCGGGTCTCCGGGTGGTGTCGGTGAGCACGGTGAGTCTCGTGAGCGTCGGCTCACTGGTCGGTGTGAGCAACCTCGGCACGATGTTCGTGCAGGGACTCAACCAGTACAACAACGCGGAGGTCGTGACGGGCATCGTCACGATCGTCGTCATCGCGCTCCTGTTCGACCTCGTCCTCGTCCTGTTGGGCCGGGTGCTCATGCCCTGGACGAGGCTCGGCACCACGAAGCGCGCGAGCCGTCGCGCCGCACTGAAGGCGGTGACCGGCGTATGACCGACATCCTCGCGGCGTTCGCCTGGGTCTTCGACCCCGCCAACTGGGCCGGGGCCTCCGGAATCCCCGCCCGCCTCGGCGAGCACGTCTGGTACTCCTTCTTGACGCTGGTCCTCGCCGCCGCGATCGCGCTGCCGATCGGCCTCGCGATCGGGCACACCGGCCGGTTCCGCGGTCTCGCGGTCGGCGTCTCGGGCGCGCTGCGCGCCATCCCGACGCTGGGCCTCGTCGTCTACCTCGCCCTGATCACGCTGAACCTCAGCATCGTGCCCCCGTTGATCGCCCTGACCATCCTGGCGATCCCGCCCGTGCTCGCCGGGGCGTACTCCGGGCTGGAGTCGGTCGACCGCCGGACCATCGACGCGGCGCGGGCGATGGGCATGACGGAGCTGCAGATCCTGTTCAAGGTCGAGATCCCGCTGTCCCTTCCGCTCATCATCGGCGGGCTGCGTTCTGCGGCCCTCCAGGTCATCGCGACCTGGACCGTCGCGGCCATCCTGCCGGTCGGCGGTCTCGGCCGCTTCCTGTTCGACGGCCTCGCCGTCCAGCGCTATGACGAGATGCTGGGCGGCTCCATCCTCGTCATCGTGCTCGCGCTCGTCACCGATGGTGTCTTCGCGATCGTGCAGCGCCTCGTCGTGCCGCGCGGCGTGCGCGCCGGGAGCGTGCAGGACGTCCGCACGAAGAAGGACCCCTGGCGTCCGATCGGGCCGTCCGTGCCCAACCGTCCGGTCGGCTCCGGAACCTGACCCCCGAACCCACCAAGATCCCCAGCACCCACCGAAAGAGAGAAACCAAAATGTTCGCATCCAAGAGAGGCCGCATCGCGGCCGGCGTGGTCGCGGCGGGAGCCCTCCTCGCTCTCAGCGCGTGCTCGTCCGGCGGCGGCGCGCTCGGCGGCAACACCTCGTCCTCGTCGAGCGACAGCGTCACGATCGGCTCGGCGGCGTTCGGCGAGTCCGAGATCCTCATGCAGGTCTACGGCCAGGCCCTCGCGGCCAACGGCGTGAAGGTCAACTACAAGCCCAGCATCGGCCAGCGCGACGTCTACCTCAAGGCGCTGCAGGACGGATCGATCGATCTCATCCCCGAGTACAGCGGGAACCTGCTGCAGTTCTACAAGAAGGACGCCACCGCCACCTCGAGCGACGACGTCTACACGGCGCTCACATCCGCGCTGCCGAAGGGCTACGAGGTGCTCGACCAGGCGGAGGCGCAGGACGCCGACTCCTACAACGTCACCAAGGAGTTCTCGGAGAAGTGGGGCGTGACCAGCCTCTCCGACCTCTCCAAGGTCACCGAGCCGCTCACGGTCGGCGCCAACCCGGAGTTCGAGACCCGTCCCTACGGCATCCCGGGGCTCAAGTCGGCTTACGGCGTCACCGCGACGCTGAAGCCGATCAGCGACTCGGGCGGCCCGCTCACCGTCACCGCCTTGAAGAACGGCGACGTGCAGCTGGCGGACATCTACACGACGACGCCGGCCATCAAGGACAACGGGTTCGTGACGCTCAAGGACCCGAAGAGCCTGATCGCGGCCCAGAACATCGTCCCGCTGATCAACAGCGGCAAGGCGACGGACAAGGTCAAGGAGGTCCTCAACAAGGTCTCCGCCGAGCTGACCACCGACGACCTGATCGCGATGAACAGCGAGAACCAGGGCGACAGCAAGACCGCGCCTGACGTGGTCGCGAAGAACTGGCTGAAGGACCACCCGGTCAAGTAGCCGGGAGGATCATTCTCCGTCGTGCGGCGGCTCGGGAGACCGGGCCGCCGCACTCATGTGCGCGGCCTCGCGCTTCTGCAGGAGCTTCTTCACCAGGAACACCAGCAGGACGAACACCGCGATGATCGCCACGAAGATGTAGCCGGCCCAGTGCAGCTCGCGGGAGAGCTCCCGATAGCTCCCCGCGGCGAGCGATCCCACGGTGACGTAAGCGAACGCCCACAGGATGCAGGCGGGCGCTGTCCAGGCCATGAAGGTGCGGTACCGCATCGGGCTCATCCCGACCGTCAGCGGGATGAGGGAGTGCAGCACGGGCAGGAACCGCGACAGGAAGACGGCGATACCGCCCCGTCGCGCGAGGTACGCCTCCGCCTTGTCGAAGTTGTCCTGGCCGAGCCTCCGGCCGAGCCGGCTCGCCCGGATCCGCGGACCGAACCAGCGGCCGAGGGCGAACCCGAAGGATTCGCCGCACAGCGCGCCGACGACGACGGCCGCGACCATCGCGATGTACTCCACCGGACCCTCGACCGCGGTGCTGGCCACCAGCACGACGGTATCGCCCGGGACGATCAGTCCGATCAGGATGGAGGTCTCCAACATGATCCCGACGCCGGCCAGCAGGGTGCGCAGCACCGGGTCGACGCCCTGGACCAGGTCGAGCAGCCAGTTCAGGGCGTCGTTCATGCGACCGGGCCCGTCCGCACCAGGGTCCAGAATGCGGTGAGGACCTCGGCCATGTCGGCGGAGGGGTCGAGCATCCACTGCACCTGCATGCCGTCGGCGACCGCGATGCCGAGCTGGGCGACCGTGCGCGCGTCGACCGCCGTCGTCATCCGCCCGGCCTCCTGTTCGGCGCGCACGTGCTGCTCGAGCCCCGCGACGATCTTCCGGTAGCGCTCGATGAAGTACCCGTGCCCGGGATGGTCGGGATCGGCCGCCTCGGCGGAGAGGGTCGCATAGAGCTGCACGAGCCCGGGGACGTCCGCGTTGTGACGTACGACCCGCACGAGCCCGTCGGCCGCGTCGTCCCACTGGTCGTCCAGCGCTGCCGTGCCGGTGTCGACCTCGTCGCGCTTGCGGAGCACTTCCGAGAAGAGCTCCTCCTTCGAGGAGAAATGGTGCAGGAGGCCGGCCTGGCTGAGCCCGACGGATTCGGCGATCTCGCGCAGGGATGCTTTGCGATAGCCCTTGTCGGCGAAGACCTCCAGCGCGCGGGACAGGATCTCCTCGCGCTTGGCGATCCCCTTGGCGTACGACCCCTTCTTCGGCATAGGGACGATGCTACTGGGCACTGGCTGGGAGAGTCGGGGCGGCCCGAGCGCAGGCACGGGATGCCGATCGCGTCAGCTGGTGAGGACGAGGACAGGTGGGACCAGCACCAGGAGGACGATCGCGATCGTCACGCTTGTGCGAAGCGCGGGACCGACGGTGCGGCGGCCGGCGGTGAGCCGTGTCTCCCGGGCCAGCAGGGCATCGCGGCGCTGCTCGGGCGAGCGGCGGTCCTTGGGGGCACCGAGAGCGGTGCCCGCGGAACCGGTCTCGTCGACGATACGGATGGCCTCGGCGAGCACGGCGTCCCCCGAGGAGCGCCGCGCGGTGTCGTCCGCGAGCATCTCGAGCAGGAGCGCGACGGCGTCCTGTGCGCGCGTGGCGATCGGGAACCACGGGAGCGCGCGCTTCCACGAGCGGAA
Source organism: Leifsonia sp. LS1 (assembly GCF_020521355.1). Lineage (NCBI taxonomy): Bacteria > Bacillati > Actinomycetota > Actinomycetes > Micrococcales > Microbacteriaceae > Leifsonia > Leifsonia sp. LS1. Next base: position 129,268 of record NZ_BPER01000002.1, on the reverse strand, counting down.
GGCGTCGAGCAGCAGATGGTGCTTCTGTCGGAGGTGGGTGCGCTCATGGGCCACCACGGCGTCGAGCTCCTCCGGGCTGAGGAGGGCGATCATCCCCTCCGAGAGCACGGTGACGCTGCGCGCGCCGGGAAGGCAGTACGCGGCCGGCGCCGGATGGTCGATGACGCGGGTGCTCGGGAGGTCGGGCAACGGCGAGCTCAACAGGCGCAGGAGCTCCATGTGCCGGTGCCGCTGGCTTCTGCTCCGCGCAGAGGTGAGCGCCAGGTTGAGGAGGAGGTGGGCGGTGAGCAGCACCGCTGCACTCAGCAGGAAGGCATTGAGGAGCGTGACGCCGGCGGGGAGGGGACCGCTGAAGAGCGTCCCGGCGGCGCTGCCGATCCGGCTCCAGAGGTCATCGCCGAACGGATGCAGCCCCGCGAGGAGGAGGGAGCCGATCATCGAGACGCCGCCGGCGAGCGCGATCGACTGCCACAGCGCCACGGCGAGCACGGGGGCGGCGGGCGGCCAGGTGGCACGCGCCAGCAGCACCGGGACGGGCCAGGCGAGGGCGATCGCCAGCAGGCCGAGGGCGATGGCCGTCTCGTTGACGGGGAGCACGGGCGGGCTAGGCGGTGCGTGCGTCGAGCAGGCGGCGCAGCACCTGCGCCTCCGACTCGTCCACCGTTCCCACGAAGTAGGCGAGGGCCTCGGTGCGGTCGGAGGAGGACTCCAGGACCTCGTGCATGAGGTCGGCGACGTGACCGGCGCGAGTCAGGGTCGCGAAGTAGACGTGGGGACGTGCATCGCGGTCGCGGTCGACCATGCCCTTCTGCTCGAGCCGCGAGAGCACGGTGAGCACCGTGGTGAGGGCGGGAGTCTTGCCCTCTCCGCGCACGGCCGATAGCTTGTCGCGTAACTCGTTGGCGGTGATCGGGGCGTCGCCCGCCCACAAGGCGTCCATGACCGCCCGTTCCAGTTCTCCGAGATTCGCCACGGACCAAGAGTACCGCGAAGAGGCTGAGAATGTTCTACACTCTGTAGAAGAGGCACTTCTACACCGTGTAGAAGACTGATCGAAGGGTGAGACGCCGTGCACGATCTCCTGGACCCGCTGCTCCTGTCGAGGTGGCAGTTCGGTCTTACAACGATCTACCATTTCCTGTTCGTGCCGCTCACCATCGGCGTCGTCACGGTGGTCGCGATCTTCCAGACCTGCTGGTATCGCACGGGCAAGGTCCACTACCTGCAGCTCACGCACTTCTTCGGCAAGCTCTTCCTGATCAACTTCGCCATGGGCGTGGTCACCGGCATCGTGCAGGAGTTCCAGTTCGGCATGAACTGGTCGAACTACTCGCGGTTCGTCGGTGACATCTTCGGCGCGCCGCTCGCCCTGGAGGGCCTGCTCGCCTTCTTCCTCGAGGCGACGTTCATCGGCCTGTGGATCTTCGGCTGGGACAAGCTGCCCCGCGGCCTGCACCTCGCGACCATCTGGCTCACCGCCGCCGGGACGATCCTGTCGGCCTACTTCATCATCGCCGCGAACGCCTTCATGCAGAACCCGGTCGGTTACACGCTGAATCCCGAGCGCGGCCGGGCCGAGCTCACGGACATCTGGGCGGTTCTCACGAACAAGGTGGCGCTGGCGGCCTTCCCGCACACGATCTTCGGCGCCTTCATGGTGTCGGCCGGCCTGATCATCACGGTCGCCGCGTGGCACCTCTCGCGGAACCAGCACCTCGAGACCATGCGCCCCGCTCTTAAGTTCAGCCTCTGGATGATGGTGGTCGCCGGCATCGGTACCGTGCTCAGCGGCGACCAGCTGGGCCTGGCGATGGTCGAGACGCAGCCGATGAAGATGGCAGCGGCGGAGGCGTTGTACAAGACCTCCACGGGGGCGGACGCATCGTTCTCGATCTTCACCCTGGGCACGCCGGACGGTGTGCACGAGCTGTTCTCGATTCGCGTGCCGTATCTCCTCTCGTTCCTCTCGACCCACACGCTCAACGGCACGGTCGAGGGCATCAACGACCTCCAGGCGCAGTACGTGCAGCTGTACGGTCCCGGCGACTACACCCCGACCATCTGGATCACCTATTGGGCCTTCCGCTGGATGATCGGGCTGGGCATGCTGCACGTGCTGGTCGCGGTCGTCGGACTCTGGCTGACCCGCAAGGGCCGCATGCCGCGACACCAGTGGCAGTGGAAGCTCGCCATCTGGGCGATGCCGCTCTCGCTGGCCGCGATGATCGTCGGCTGGATCTTCACCGAGATGGGCCGGCAGCCGTGGATCGTCTTCAGCCTCATGAAGACAGCGGACGGGGTCTCGCCCAACACCACCGGGCTCGAGGTGCTCATCTCGATCATCGCGTTCACCCTCGTGTACGGCGCCCTCGCCGTGGTCGAGTTCAAGCTGATCAAGCGCGCGGCCCAGAAGGGACCGGCCCCCGTCGAGGAGCATCTCGACGACGAGGGCAAGCACGTCCCGGTCGCGACGGTCTACTAGGAGGCGACGGAAAATGGATCTCGCAGTTCTCTGGTTCGGTATCGTCGCCTTCTTCTTCGTCGGCTACTTCGTCCTCGACGGGTTCGACTTCGGCGTCGGGATGGCACTGCCCTTCCTCGGCAAAGACGACGTGGACCGCCGCGTCATGATCAACACCATCGGCCCGGTCTGGGACCTCAACGAGACCTGGGTCATCGTGGGCGGCGCGGCGCTCTTCGCGGCGTTCCCCGAGTGGTACGCGACGCTGTTCAGCGGCTTCTACCTGGCGCTCCTGCTCATCCTGATCGCGCTCATCCTGCGCGGCGTGTCGTTCGAGTACCGCCACCAGCGGCCCGGCGCACGGTGGAAGAAGTGGTTCGACGGGATGATCGTCGTCGGCTCGGCGCTGCCCGCCTTCCTCTGGGGCTGCGCGTTCGCCAACATCGTGCAGGGCGTCGCCCTCGACGCCGGGCACAACTACACGGGCACGCTGTTCGACCTCCTGAACGGATACGGCCTGCTGGGCGGCCTGACGACGCTTCTGCTTTTCTTCACCCACGGTGTCGTGTTCATCTCGCTGAAGACGGACGGTGACATCCGCGAGCGGGCGCGCGCGCTGGCCGTCAAGTCGGGCGCAGTCACGATCGTGGTGGCGGCGGCGTTCCTCCTCTGGACGGGCATCGCGCACTTCTCGGTCGTGTTCCTCGTGCTGGCCGCGCTGGCCGCCGTCGCGCTGATCGCGTCGTGGGTCGCCAACCTGCGCGGAGCGGAGGGCTGGTCGTTCGCGCTCATGGCGGCCACGATCGCCTTCGCGGTGATCTCGCTGTTCGCGGCGCTCTTCCCGAACGTGATGCCGTCGTCGCCGAACCCGGAGAACAGCCTCACGATCGCGAACGCGTCGAGCACCACCGCGACACTGACGGTGATGACCTGGGTGGCGGCGATCTTCCTTCCGCTCATCCTGCTCTACCAGGGGTTCACCTACTGGGTGTTCCGCAAGCGGGTCACCCGGGCGCAGATCCCGGACGAGACGCCCGAGCCTGTGGCCGCCTGACCCGTGCGTCCTCTCGACCCCCGCCTGCTGCGCTACGCCTCCGCGGCCCGCGGCACCCTGGCCGCCGGCGGTCTGCTCGCCCTCGTGCAGACCGCCGCCGGCCTGGCGTTCGCGTGGCTGGTCACCCAACTGATCGTGCGGGCGATCGCCGGCGACGGCCTGGCGGCGCTCAGTGGGCTGATCGCGTCCCTAGTGCTCGTCGTGCTCGGTCGCGGCGTCGTCCTCTGGGCGATGGAGGCCGTCGCGGCGCGCGGGGGAGCCCGCGTGGTCGGTCAGCTGCGCGAGCGGCTGATGTCGGCGGTCGCCGCTCTCGGGCCGGGATGGACGGCCTCCCGCAGTTCGGCCGACGTCGCCCTGGTGGCGGGTCGCGGCATGGACGCGCTGGACGGCTACTTCGGCAAGTACCTGCCCCAGCTCATCCTCACGGCGGTGGCGACCCCGATCCTGGTGGTGGTCATCGGCTGGCAGGATCTCACCAGTGGCATCATCATCGTGCTGACCCTGCCGCTGATCCCGCTCTTCATGGTCCTGGTGGGTTGGGCGACGCAGGCCGCCCAGAAGAGGCAGTGGAAAGCCCTGTCGACTCTGTCGCGCGGCTTCCTCGACGTGGTCGGCGGCCTGTCGACCCTCAAGCTGTTCGGGCGTCAGCACCGGCAGGAGGCGCGCATCCGCTCCGTGAGCGAGGACTACCGCGTGCACACCATGAAGGTCCTGCGCATCTCCTTCCTCTCCGGATTCGTCCTCGAGCTGGCGGCGAGCCTCTCGGTCGCGCTCGTGGCGGTGACCATCGGTCTGCGGCTCGTCGCCGGTGACATGGAGCTCTCCGTCGGACTCTTCGTACTGCTTCTCGCGCCGGAGGCCTTCCTGCCGCTCCGCAACGTGGGGGCGAGCTACCACGCCGCGGCGGAGGGCATCGAGGCGGCGGACAACGCCTTCGCGGTGATCGAGGAGGCCGAGGCGCTGCGGCCGGCGACGACCGGGACGACGCGCACGATGGCTGCGCCCCGGCCGGCCAGCGTCGCGGACGGCCGCACGGCGCTCGTCTTCGAGGAGGTCTCGGTCGCCTACGACGGTCGGGCGGTCGTCGGCCCCTTCACCGCCGCCGTCCCGTCGGGCGCCCTCGCGGTGCTCAGCGCGCCGAGCGGAGCGGGCAAGTCCAGCCTCGTCGCGGCCGCGCTCGGCTTCGTGCCGGCGGAGGGCACCGTGACCGTCGCGGGCCGCGCGGACGCCGACGGGCGCCGCGCGGGCATCGCGTGGGCCGGGCAGCGCCCGGGGCTGAACGCCGGGACGATCGCCGACAACATCGCGCTCGGCGACCCGCACCCCGACCGAACCGCGATCATCGACGCACTGCACGATGCCGCAGCCGGCGAGCTCGACCCCGATGCGCCGCTCCACCAGGGCGGGTCCGGGCTCTCCGGCGGCCAGGCCCAGCGGGTCGCCGTCGCCCGTGCCCTGTACCGACTGCGCACGCGGAGGTGCCCGGTCCTCATCCTCGACGAGCCCACGTCGGCGCTCGACGCCGCGACGGAGTCCGCGCTGCTCGCGAGCCTCCGTCGCATCGCCGACGCCGGCACGGCCGTCCTGGTCGTCAGCCACCGCGCCGCCGTGGTCGCCGCAGCCGACCTGATCCTCGAACCGGAGGCGACGAACCGTGTCCGCTGACGTCCGCCGCATCCTCCGGCTGGCACTCCCGCCCGCCCGCCGCCTGTGGGCCGCGATCGCTCTCGGCGCACTGAGCGCGGCGTGCGCCGTGGCGCTGCTCGGGGCGTCGGCGTGGCTCATCACCTACGCGGCCGAGCAGCCTCCCGTCCTCTTCCTGTCGATGGCGGTCGTCGGGGTCCGCGCGTTCGCCCTGGGACGTGCCTTCTTCCGCTACCTGGAACGCCTCGCCGGCCACGACGCCGCCTTCCGCCAGCTGCCGGCCATCCGCTCGTCGCTGTACGCGCGGCTCGTCCCGCTGGCGCCCGACGGCGTGCGCGGGAACCGCTCCGGCGACGTGCTCTCCCGTCTCGCCGACGACGTCGACGAACTCCAGAACCACTCGCTGCGGGTCGTCCAGCCCCTGGTGACGTCGGGAGTCATCGCGCTCGGGAGCGTCGTCGCGACCTTCTTGCTGCTGCCTGAGGCCGGTGGTGCCCTGCTGGCCATGCTCGTTCTGGCCGCCATCGCGGGGTCGGTCGTCAACTCCTGGGCTGCCGGTGCCGCCGAGCGGCGCGTGGCCCCGTTGCGGGCCGAGCTCACCGCCGGGATCCTCGACCTGGTGCGCAACGTGGACGTGCTCACCGCGTACGACGCGCTGCCGGACGCGCAGCGACGCGTCCGCGAGGCGAGCGAGCGCCTGACCGGCGCCGTGCGAGCGCGGGCGGCAGGACTCGGCCTCACGGCGGGTGTCGTCTCCCTCCTCGCCGGCGGTGCGACGGTCCTGGGCCTGGTGTTCGGCATCCCCGCCGTCGACACCGGGCGTATCGGCGGCCCCGTACTCGCGGTGATCGCATTGCTGCCCCTCGCGGTGTTCGAAGTGTTCGGGATGGTGCCGCTCGCCCTGGGCGCCTGGCGTCAGGTGACGGCGAGCGCGCAGCGCATCGCGGAGGCCGCCCCGGCGACGCTTCCCGCGGGAGTGCCCGTCGACGGACCCGACGCTCGGCCGCTGACGATCGACGGAGTGCCGACGGTGCGACTGTCCGGCATGTCCGCTCGGTGGCCCGGCACGGATCTCCCGGTGCTCCACGACATCGACCTGGAGCTCGCTCCGGGCGAGCGCGTGCTCCTCACGGGCCCGACTGGGGCGGGCAAGACGGCGCTCGCCCACGTGCTCGTGCGGTTCCTCGATCACGAGGGCAGCGTCGCGATCGACGGTGTCGAGACGCGCGACGCCCGCCAGGACGATGTCCGGCGCGTCGTCGGCCTGTGCGAGCAGCAGCCGTACCTGTTCGACGCCGACCTGCGGCAGAACCTCCTCTTCGCCCGCGAGACTGCGACCGACGACGAGCTTCTGGCGGTCCTGCATCGGGTCGGGCTCGCCGAGTGGGCCGCGGAGCGTGAGGGCCTGGCCACGAGAGTCGGTGAGCGCGGCGCGCTCGTCTCGGGCGGTCAGGCGCAGCGGATCGCACTCGCCCGCGCGTTGCTCGCCGACTTCCCGGTGCTCGTGGTGGACGAGCCGACCGCGAACGTCGACGTGGCGGCGGCGGACCGGGTCGTCGCCGACATCCTGCGGACTGCGGACGAGGACGGACGCACGGTCCTGCTCATCTCCCACACCGACGTCCCTCCCGCACTGATCACCCGCCGGATCGAGCTGGAAGACGGCCGGATCAGGGGAGCGGCGGCAGCGGCCTGACCAGCGCGGAGAAGCGTGCTCGCCACGCGTCGAGACGCGCCGCGTCCGGGGACAGCGCCGGTCCGTCGACCCAGGCCGTGACGGTGCGGATGCCGTGAAGGGCGTTGACCGCCCAGAGGGTGACGCCGTCGAGCTGGGCGGGCCGGGCCTCCTCCTCGTCGACCGGGATGCGGAGCGCGGCCGCGACGCCGCGGACGGTGCGAGCGGCGACGCTGTCGACGCGGGGGAGCGAGAGCGGCGGGGTGACCAGGGTGTCGCCGCGCCACCACAGCAGCGCCGTGGTCGCGCCATCGGCGACGAACCCCTCGTCGAGGATCACGGCCTCCTGGGCGCCTCGCTGCTGAGCGCGCTGGCGCAGGACCGACAGCCGCTCGATGTCCGGCCCCTTGATGTCGGGGACCCGGCGCGGGTCGGAAGCGGCGGTGGCGACCACGAGCTCGGTGCCGAGCGGCGGGGCGGTCCGCAGCCGGAAGCGGAGACGGAGCGCGTCGCGGGTGCGGACGAGCTCGAGCCGCGGGAACCACGCGCCGTCCCGCGGTATCGCGGCGACGCCCGCCTCCCAGAACCGTTCGAGGTCGGAGCGATCCAGGTGCCCCTGCAGCCGTGCGGACTCGGCGAACCGCGATCCGTGCAGCCCAAGGGCGAGCACACCGCCGCCGTCGACCAGGAACGAATCGGCGACGAGCAGTTCGGTCTCCGCGACCTCGCAGGTGTCGCGAGCCAGCAGCTCCGCGCCAGACCAGTCGAAGAGGGTGCTGCTCGCGTCCATTCGCCTAGGCTAGCCCAGTGGTCCTCCCGCCCCTCGCGCGGCAGCTCGACGACTGGGTCGATCCTGCCGACGCCTTCGTCGCCCTGTTCGGGCCCGACTCCGCCGTCGCCCCCGGCGTCGACGCCGTCTGGCTGGATAGCGGGCCGGGCGCGACGTCGGGCCGCAGTATCCTCGGCACCGGCAGCCGTGTCCTCACCGCCTCGGCGGCGCGCCGGAGGGTCGTCGTCGACGGCGTGCCCACCTCCGGCGGCGTGCTGGATGCGCTGCGGCGCGAAGTCACGTCGTCGCGCGCCGCGCGCACCCCGGGATCGCCGCTCGGCTGGATCGGCTGGATCGGCTACGAGAGCGGAGCAGTCGCACTCGGCGTGCCGACGCGGGCCGGCGACGGCGCGGACTCCGCGCTGCTGCTCCTCGACCGCGCCGCCGTGTTCGACCACGCGACGGGTCGGGTCGAGCTGATCGCCGACGACCTGCCGGAGGGCTCCGAGTGGCTGGAGGCGGCCGCGCGGGCACTGAGTGCGAGCGCCGGGGCCGCGGACGCGCACCTCGCCGATCATCCTGCGCCCCCCGCCAGGGCGGCGTGGCGGCACACCGAGGACGAGTACCTGGACCTGATCCGCGCCTGCCGGGACGCGATCCGCGCCGGAGACGCCTACCAGCTGTGCCTCACGAACCTCGCGACCGCCCGTACCGCGGCGGATCCCCTCGCCGTGCACCTGCGGCTCCGCACGGCGAGTCCGGCGCACCACGCGGGGTTCCTGCGGATCGGGGGCGAGACGCTGGTCAGCTCGTCTCCGGAGCAGTTCCTGCGGGTGACGTCGGACGGCCGCGTGCGCACGAAGCCGATCAAGGGCACGCGGCCGCGAGGCACGACTCCCGCGGCCGATGTCGCCCTGCGCGCCGAACTGGAGGCGAGCGAGAAGGAGCGCGCGGAGAATGTCATGATCGTCGACCTCATGCGCAACGACCTCGGGCGCGTGTGCGAGGTGGGGACGGTGGAGGTGAGCCGCCTGCTGGCCGTCGAGAGCTACGCGCAGGTCCACCAGCTGGTGAGCACGGTCGAGGGACGACTGCGGTCGGGGATGACAGCCGTCGACGTGGTCGCGGCCTGCTTCCCGGCAGGTTCGATGACGGGAGCCCCGAAGCTCAGCGCGATGACGATCCTCGCCGGTCTCGAGCGGGGGCCGCGCGGCGTCTACGCCGGCTGCTTCGGGATGTTCGGCGCCGACGGTTCGGCGGATCTCGCGATGGTGATCCGCAGCCTCCGATTCCGCGACGGGGGTGTGGAGATCGGCGCGGGCGGCGGTATCACGGCGCTGTCCGTCCCGTCCGAGGAGGTGGAGGAGGTGCGGGTGAAGGCGTCCGCGCTGCTGCGTGCGGCGGGACTCTCCGCCGCCGCTCCCTGACCCGGCCCGTCTTGGCGTCCGCTGGGAACGGACTGGACACCTCCGACGTTTAGTAGTCTGGAGACCCGGGCTTCGTGCCCGGCGTCTGCTTCGCCGCCCACTCCGCCCGACGCTCCGCCGTCCGGCGCGACCGGACGGCGCCGACACAGCGCTAGCGAGAAAACAGGAGCCCCGTGGCACACCAGCACGATTCAGGGAGCACGCCCGTCGAGGGCGCGCAGTACGACTTCGCCGCCATCCAGAGCAAGTGGCTTCCGGTCTGGGACGAGCTGAAGCCGTTCGCCACGGACGACCCGGACGACACGCGCCCCCGCAAGTACATCCTCGACATGTTCCCGTACCCCTCCGGCGACCTGCACATGGGCCACGCCGAGGCGTACGCACTGGGCGACGTCATCGCCCGCTACTGGCGGCAGCAGGGCTTCAACGTGCTGCACCCGATCGGCTGGGACGCCTTCGGCCTGCCCGCCGAGGGCGCGGCGATCAAGCGCAACCTGGACCCGCGCGACTGGACGTACGACAACATCGCGCAGCAGAAGGCCAGCATGCGCCGCTACGCCCCCAGCTTCGACTGGGATCGCGTGCTGCAGACGTGCGACCCGGACTACTACCGCTGGAACCAGTGGCTGTTCCTGAAGCTGTACGAGAAGGGCCTGGCCTACCGCAAGGCGAGTCAGGTCAACTGGTGTCCCTTCGACCAGACCGTGCTGGCCAACGAACAGGTCGTCAACGGGCGCTGCGAGCGCTGCGACAATCTGGTGACCAAGAAGAAGCTGACCCAGTGGTACTTCCGGATCACGGACTACGCCGACCGCCTGCTGGATGACCTGAAGCAGCTGGAGGGCGCGTGGCCCTCCAAGGTGCTGAGCATGCAGCGCAACTGGATCGGCCGCTCGACCGGCGCCGACGTGCAGTTCGCCATCGAAGGCCGCGAGGAGCCCGTGACGGTCTACACGACCCGACCCGACACGCTCTACGGTGTGACGTTCATGGTCGTCGCGCCCGACTCCGACCTGGCCGCCGAGCTGGTCGAGGGCGCCCGCCCGGAGGTGCGCCAGCGCTTCGACGAGTACCTGGAGACCGTCCGCGGCACGACGGAGATGGACCGGCTGAGCACGGAGCGCGAGAAGACAGGCGTCTTCCTGGAGCGTCACGCGGTCAACCCGCTGACCGGCGAGCGCATCCCGATCTGGGCGGCCGACTACGTGCTGAGCGACTACGGCCACGGGGCGATCATGGCCGTACCCGCGCACGACCAGCGCGACCTGGACTTCGCGCGCGCCTTCGATCTGCCGGTGCGCGTGGTCGTGGACACGACCCAGCCGGTGACGGGCGTCATCCCGGTGATCCCCGTCGACCCGGAGACGGGCGAGCCGATGATGCCGGAGGGTGCTCCGCTGGAGAACCCGTCCGAGACGGGCGTCGCTCTGACCGGCGAGGGACGCCTGATCAATTCGGGGCCGTTCGACGGCCTGAGCAAGTCCAACGCGATCCGCAGGGTGACCGAGGCGCTGCAGGCGTCTTCGCTGGGCGAGCCCGCGAAGAACTTCCGTCTGCGCGACTGGCTGATCTCGCGTCAGCGGTATTGGGGCACGCCCATCCCGATCATCCACTGCGCGTCCTGCGGTGAGGTGCCGGTCCCGGAGGACCAGCTGCCCGTGCTGCTGCCGCCGGCCGAGGGCCTGGACCTGAAGCCGAAGGGCACCAGCCCGCTCGGGGCGGCCGAGGACTGGGTCAACGTCTCCTGCCCGACGTGCGGCGGCCCGGCCAAGCGTGACGCCGACACGATGGACACGTTCGTCGACAGCTCCTGGTACTTCCTCCGCTTCCTGTCGCCGAAGGACGACACGCAGGCGTTCGACCCGCGCGAGGCGGAGAAGTGGGCACCGGTCGACCAGTACGTCGGGGGCGTGACGCACGCCATCCTGCACCTGCTGTACTCGCGCTTCATCACCAAGGTGCTGTTCGACATGGGCTCGATCAGCTTCACCGAGCCGTTCACGGCTCTGCTCAACCAGGGCATGGTGCTGATGGAGGGCTCGGCGATGTCGAAGTCCCGCGGCAACATCGTGAAGCTGTCCGAGCAGCTGGACGAGCACGGTGTGGACGCGGTGCGCCTGACGATGGCCTTCGCCGGCCCTCCGGAGGACGACATCGACTGGGCGGACGTGTCGCCGTCGGGCAGCGCCAAGTTCCTCGCGCGCGCGTGGCGCGTTGCGCACGACGTGACGAGCTCGCCGGACGTCGTCTGGAAGACGGGCGACCCCGCGCTACGCCGGGTCACTCACCGCTTCCTCGCCGACGCGCCCGGCCTGATCGAGGCGTTCAAGTTCAATGTGGTCGTCGCGCGTCTGATGGAGCTCGTCAACGCGACCCGCAAGGCGATCGACACCGGCGCCGGTGCGGGCGACGCTGCCGTGCGTGAGGCGGCCGAGGTCACCGCGATGGCGCTCAACCTGTTCTCCCCGTACACGGCGGAGGACATGTGGCAACTGCTCGGCTACGAGCCGTCGGTGGCGCTGGCGCAGTGGCGCAAGGCCGATCCGACGCTGCTGATCGAGGAGTCGGTCACCGCTGTCGTGCAGGTCGACGGCAAGGTGCGCGACCGCGTGGAGGTCTCGCCGAAGATCTCCGCCGACGACCTCGAGGCGCTGGCCCGCGCCTCCGAGGCCGTGATCCGCTCGGTGGGCGACCGTGAGATCGTGAACGTCATCGTGCGGGCGCCCCGCCTGGTCAACATCGCCACCCGGCCGAAGGGCTGACGGGGGCGGTCGGGACGACCGGCCCGACACGCACCGGACGGCGGTCCTCCACAGGAGGACCGCCGTTCTACGTTGTGCACTGTTTTCGGGTGGCGCCGCCGACAACCGCGCCGGTTTCCTAGCGTGAGGACATGCGCCACCGCTCCGAGACCGCCGTGAGTCCGACCGAGTCGGACGCGCCGTCGTCCGAGCGTCGTCGACTGCGGCTCGGAGTCGGCGCAGTGGTGGTGCTCCTGCTCGGTGCGTTCGTCGTCGCCATCCTGACGTCGGCGTTCGCGCAGCGAGGGGAGGAGCAGCAGGGCGTGGATGTGCCTTCGGCTCCTGCGTCGGCGGGCCCGTCGCCCAGCGCGGGCGCGCCGGGGGCGGCCGAGCTCTTCGTCCACGTCTCGGGTGCAGTCCTGTCGCCCGGGCTCGTCACCCTCGACGCCGGAGCGCGCGTCGTCGACGCCATCGCCGCAGCCGGAGGTCTTGCGCCCGATGCCGATCCGGACGGAGTGAACCTGGCCCGGCCGATCGCGGACGGAGAGCAGCTCGTCGTGCCGCGGGAGGGCGAGGCTCCCGCGCAAGTCGATGGGGCGGCGAGCGGGCCTGGTGGAGGCGCTGCCGGCGCGTCGGCGGCGGTCAACCTCAACACCGCGGGACGGAGCGAGCTGGAGACTCTCCCGCGCATCGGCCCCGCTCTGGCGCAGCGCATCCTCGACTGGCGCGCCGCCAACGGGCGGTTCTCGCAGCCGTCCGACCTGCTCCAGGTGACCGGGATCGGCGAGAAGGTGTTCGACGGACTGAAGGACCGGGTGACGGTGTGACCGGCCGCGCCGCGTCGCCCCCGGACCTGCGGTTGGCCCTCCCTGCCGCCGCACTGTGGACGGCGTGCGCCGTGGGCGTCGGCTGGCCGGAGGGGAGCGGGCCCACGGCGGTGGGGGCGGGGGTCGGCGCCGCGGCGCTCGTCGCTGCCGCGGCGTGGATGCGGCGCGGGAGGCGTCGGGTGCTGGTCGCCGCCGTGATGGCCGCAGGCGTCGCGCTCGGTAGCGCCGTGACGGCGGTTCGCGCTCCGGAGCGGACGGCCGCCGTGCTGGAGGAGGCCGCCGCAGAGCACCGCGCGGTCACGCTCACCGTGCGGGTGGACGGCCCCGCGCGACCGGTGGCGATGGGAATCGATGGGCGGCCCCGGTGGAGCTGGCGGGGAACGGCGACCGCAGCGGATGCTCAGGGGGAGTCATCGCGCGCGTCGCCCTCGCGAGCCGCTGGGAGGGGGATCCGCGTGCCGATCACCGTGTTCTCGGACGGCGAGGAGGGTGCGGGGTCCGGTGTGCCGACGATCGGCGCCGCAGCGATGGTCTCGGGGACGCTTCGCCGCAACGAACCCGGGGAGGCGACGAGCTTCCGCGTGGCGGCGTCGACGGCGCCACGGGAGGTGGAGCGGGCTCCCGCCTGGCTGTCGTGGACGGCGCCGGTCCGCGAGGCCTTCGCAACTTCGGCGCGGACGATGCCGGGGGACGGCGGCGCGCTGCTCCCCGGGCTCGCGATCCGCGACGAGTCCGCGGTGCCGAGCGACCTCGACGAGGCGATGAAGGCGAGTTCGCTCAGCCATCTGACCGCCGTCTCCGGGGCGAACTGTGCGCTGGTTACCGGCTTAGTCTTCGTGGTCTCCGCACGCCTCGGCGCCGGGCGCCGGTTGCGGCTGGCGATCGCCGGAGGCGCCCTGCTGGCCTTCGTCGTCCTGGTCGGGCCGGGGGCGAGCATCCTGCGGGCGGCGGTGATGGCGATCGTCGTCCTGGTTGCGCTCGCCCGTGGACGGCCTGCCGATGGACTGCCCGCGCTCGGTCTCGCCGTCATCGTCCTGCTCGTGCACGACCCCTGGATGGCGCGCGACTATGGCTTCGCACTCTCCGTGGCGGCGACCGCCGGGCTTCTCCTTCTCGCAGGACCGATCGCCGGCGCGCTCACCCGGTGGATGCCGCGCCCGCTCGCCCTGGGCATCGCCATTCCGGCTGCCGCACAGCTCGCGTGCCAGCCCATCCTCGTGCTGCTCAGCCCGACCCTCCCGCTGTACGGCGTCGTCGCGAACCTCCTGGCCGAGCCGGCCGCGCCGATCGCGACCGTGCTCGGCTGCCTCGCCTGCCTGGTGCTGCTGTGGGCTCCGATGCTGGGGGAGGTGCTCGTGCGGCTGGCCTGGCTCCCCTCGGCATGGATCGCGCAGATCGCGCACACGGCCGCCGGGCTCCCCGGCGCGGCTCTGCCCTGGCTCGAGGGGCTGCCCGGCGTTCTGGCGTGCAGCGCCGCCGTGATCGCGGTCGGGACGCTGAGCAGGGGAAGAAGGCTCCCCCGCGCGGTGACCGCGGCGATGGCGGCCGCACTGGCCGCCGGAGTCGTCGTGTACACCGGGATCCTCGCCGGAGGCGCCGTGGGGCGTGCGCTGGCAATTCCGCCGGACTGGCAGATCGCCGCGTGCGACGTCGGTCAGGGCGACGCCCTGCTGGTCCGCGGCGACGGCGGGGTCGCGATGATCGACGTGGGCCGCGCTCCGGAGGCGGCCGCGGCGTGCCTCGACCGGCTCGGAGTGGAGCGGATCGCTCTGTTGGTCTTGACCCACTACGACGCCGATCACGTCGGCGGGCTCCCCGGGGTCGTCGAGCGCGTGGACGGTGCGCTCGTCGGGCGCGCGGATGGAGCGGCGGATGAGGCCGTGCTCCGCGCGCTGGCGGCACGCGCCATCCCGGTGGCGGAGGCTCGGCGAGGAATGTCGGGAGTACTCGGGTCGCTGCAGTGGGACGTCCTCTGGCCGGCGGCGACGGGGACTCACGTGCCGACCGGGAACGATGGCAGCGTCGTCGTCCGCACGTCGGGGGCGGGACTCACCGGCCTGTTCCTCGGAGACCTGGGGGAGCGGTCTCAGTCGGACGTGCTGCGCGCCGGCGGCCTCGGCGGCGTCGATGTGCTCAAGGTGGCGCATCACGGTTCGGCCGATCAGAGCGAGCGGCTCACCCGGGCGGTGGCGGCGCGCGTCGGCCTGGTCTCGGTCGGCGCGGGCAACGGGTACGGACACCCCACGGCCCGCGCGCTCGGCCTGGTCGAGGCGGCGGGCGGCGTCGTCGCCCGCACGGATCGGCAGGGTCTGGTGCTCGTGGCGGCAGGGTCGGAGGGCCCGCGGGTCTGGTCGGAGCACCGGACGGACGCCGATGCCGGTGGTCGCCCGTATCCTGGAGGGGAACGAGGAGGAACGTGGCGACCCGAAACACCGGCCGCGGCGGCGCGAGCCGCTCCGGAGCGACCAAGGCCCGTGCGGCCGCCAGCGCCATCCCGCAGCTCGCCTGGAACCAGATCCGGCCGGCTCCGGTCGTGCTGGTGTCCGGCACGGAGGGCTTCCTGGCGGACCGCGCCATCCGGTCGCTGCGTGATGCGCTCAAGGCCGACGACCCGAGTCTCGAGATCAGCGATATCTCCGCATCGGACTACGCACCCGGCGAGCTGCTCACGCTCGCGAGCCCCTCCCTGTTCGGCGAGCCGCGGCTGATCCGGGTCGAGGCCGTCGAGAGGTGCACGGACGCGTTCCTGACCGAGACCCTGGACTACGTGGCCGCGCCGGCCGAGGGCACGGTCGTCGTGCTTCGGCACGGAGGCGGTGTGCGCGGCAAGAAGTTGCTCGACGCCATCCGCGGCGGGGCAGGCGGCGGCATCGAGATCGTCTGCGCCGAGCTCAAGAAAGACGCCGAGAAGTACGAGTTCGCCCAGGCGGAGTTCACGGCGGCCGGCCGGAAGATCACACCGGGCGCCCTCCGAGCCATCACATCCGCGTTCGCGGATGATCTGGCCGAGCTGGCGGGAGCCTGCCAGCAGCTGATCTCCGACGCCGCCGAGCAGATCACCGAGGCGACGGTCGATAAGTACTACGGCGGCCGGATGGAGACGAACGCGTTCCAGGTGGCCGACGCCGCCATCGCGGGTCGCCACGGTGATGCGCTCCTCACCATGCGCCACGCCTTGGCATCCGGCGCCGACCCCGTTCCGATGGTGGCGGCGTTCGCCAGCAAGATCCGCACGATGGCCAAGATCTCGGGCGCTCGCGGCGGCTCCGGCCAGCTCGCGCAGCAGTTCGGGCTCGCACCCTGGCAGGTCGACCGCGCCAAGCGCGACCTGCACGGCTGGACCGAAGACGGACTCGGGCGCTGCATCGAGGTGCTCGCCGAGACGGACGCCAACGTGAAGGGCGGAGGCCGCGATCCCGTGTTCGCTCTGGAGCGCATGATCCGCGTCGTCAGCTCCCGCGGACGGGCCTGACACGCCGACACCCGTCAGCCGCGTCAGCCGCGTCTCCGTGCACGGCAGCGGGCGGGCATGCAGAAAGCCCCCGCCGTCGGACCGGGGGTCCTCGGGAGCGGGGGCTCTTCGCGGGCGGGCGGGTGCCCGCCGTGGATCAGCGGCTCAGAGAGCGGCGACCTGCTTGGCGATGGCCGACTTGCGGTTCGCTGCCTGGTTCTGGTGGATGACGCCCTTGCTGGCAGCCTTGTCGATCTTCTTCGAGGCGACACGCAGCGCCGCGGTGGCCTTCTCCTTGTCGCCGGCGACGACGGCCTCACGGGTCGCGCGGATGGCGGTCTTGAGCTCGCTCTTGACGGCCTTGTTGCGCTCCTGCGCCTTCTTGTTGGTGCGGTTGCGCTTGATCTGCGACTTGATGTTTGCCACGGATGGTTACTTTCGTTCGGAGTGAGTATCGGATGTGCCGCTCAGCGAGAGAGGGCGCCTCGCGGCGTTCGTGCGGTTACACCCACACGCAAGCCAACAAACAACTTTACCAGCGGGCCACCCAGGCGCCAAATGACGCGCGCGCGTCGTACCGCTCAGTCCGTGGCGATCGTCGCGGGGGCGTACGACCCGGAGACGATCTCGTCGAGCAGACTCGCGCCGTTCGGCTCCCAGCCCAGGTCGATGCGCGCCTTCGAGCCGCGCGACCGCTGGTCGAGCAGCAGCGCCTCCGTGAGCCCGGCACCCAGGCGCTCGGACGTCTCGTCGGCGGTCTCGGCCACGACGCCTCCCGCGAGGCCCGCAGCGGACGCCGCCGCCTCGCCCAGCTCGCGCACGGTGGGGTTCGCCCCTCCGGCCCCCAGATAGACCTGGCCCGCGTCGCCGTTCTCGAGGGCGAGGACGTAGAGCTGGGCGAGGTCGTCGACGTGCACGGTCGCCCAGTGCTGGGCGCCGTCCCCGATGAGGTGCAGGGCGGGCGCAGCACCGTCGCCGCGCGGTGCGTCGACGACGACGCGGGCGAGACCCGCCCCGTGTCCGTACACGATCGAGGGGACGACGACCATCCCGCGCACACCCGCGGCGCCGAGCACGACGGCCTCGTTCGCGCCGCGCCAGGCGGTGAGCGCGGGCGGCGCGGCCGGGGACTCCTCCGTGATGTCGTCGTTGGAGCCGTACGTCCAGATGCCGCCGGTGTGCACGAAGGGCTTGCCGCTGCCCTCGAGGCCGCGGAGGACGGCGGCGATGAACGCCGGGTCGACGTCCTGGCCCGAGGCGAGGTGGATGACGCCGTCGCTCTCGAGCGCCGCGCGGGCGACCAGGTCTCCGTCGGTCGCGTCGCCGACGAGCGCGGTGGCGCCGGCGGCCTCCACGATCTCCGCCTTCGCGGCGTCCCGCACGAGGGCGGTCACGCTGTGGCCCTCCTCGATCAGGCGGGGGAGAACGGAGGTGCCGATGTAGCCGGTCGCGCCGGTCAGGAGGATGCTCATGCAGAGGGCCAACGCACGTGGCGCCCGCGCATTCCCGGGTCGCCGGGCGAGCGTAGGCTCGATCCCATGACCAGTTCGAGCATCGCCATCGTCAACGCCCGCGTCGTCCCCGTGATCGGGGAGCCCATCGAGGGCGGCACCGTCCTCATCCGCGATGGCGTGATCGCGGCGGTCGGCGCGGCGCCGGAGGTGGAGATCCCGGAGGGCGTCGAGACGATCGACGCCACCGGCAAGTGGGTCCTGCCCGGCTTCGTCGAGTCGCACGGTCACGTGGGCATCCACGAGGAGGCGAACGGCCCGGCGGGCGACGACACCAATGAGATGACCACCCCGAACACCGCGGCGGTGCGAGCGATCGACGCCGTCAACATCGACGACGAGGGTTTCCGCGACGCGCTCTCGGGCGGGGTGACCTCCATCGTCGTCAAGCCCGGCTCCGGCAATCCGATCGGCGGCCAGACCGTCGCCATCAAGGCGTGGGGCGGGCGCACGATCGACGAGCAGGTCATCAAGGCGGCGGTGAGCGTCAAGTCCGCCCTCGGCGAGAACCCGAAGCGCGTCTACGGCGCCAAGAACGTCACCCCGAGCACCCGCCTCGGGGTGGCGATGGTCATCCGCGAGGCGTTCGTGGAGGCGCAGAACTACCGCGCCCAGCGCGAGGAGGCCGAGCGCGACGGCAAGCCCTTCGCCCGCGACCTGTCCAAGGAGACGCTCGCCCGTGTGCTCGACGGCGAACTGTACTGGGACCAGCACACCCACCGGCACGACGACATCGCGACCGCGCTGCGGTTGGCCGACGAGTTCGGCTACAAGCTGGTCGTCAACCACGGCACGGAGGCGCACAAGATCGCCGACGTGCTCGCCGAGCGCGACATCCCGGTGATCTTCGGCCCGATGTTCACCTCCCGCTCGAAAGTGGAGTTGCGCGACCGCGCGATCGCGAACCTCGCCGCGCTCGCGGCGGCGGGCGTGCGTGTCGCCATCACGACCGACCACCCCGTCGTCCCCATCAACTTCCTCGTCTATCAGGCGGCCCTCGCCGTCAAGGACGGCCTGCCGCGGCAGACCGCGCTCGAGGCGCTCACGGCGAACCCTGCCGCGTTCCTGGGGCTGGACGACCGCATCGGCGCCCTGGTGGAGGGACGCGATGGCGACGTCGTCATCTGGTCGGGCGACCCGCTCGACGTGAACTCGCGCGCGGAGCACGTCTTCATCGAGGGCGCAGAGGTCTACCGCTGGGAGGACGGCACCGGGCACGTGGTGGAGCGCTCCGAGCGCTTCGCCTGACCGTCGGGCGGCGCGGCCCGGCTCCCGGTTCATGGGAGAATGGCGGCACGATGTCACCACGAGCTTTGACGGCCCTCGAGCCCGCCGCCACCGATCCCGCGTTCCTGCGCAACTTCTGCATCATCGCGCACATCGATCACGGCAAGTCCACCCTGGCCGACCGCATGCTGCAGATCACCGGCGTCGTCGCCGAGCGCGACATGCGGGCGCAGTATCTCGACCGCATGGACATCGAGCGCGAGCGCGGCATCACGATCAAGAGCCAGGCGGTGCGGATGCCGTGGCAGCTCGACGGCGACACCTTCGCGCTGAACATGATCGACACCCCCGGGCACGTCGACTTCACCTACGAGGTGTCGCGGTCCCTGGCAGCCTGCGAGGGCGCCATCCTCCTCGTCGACGCAGCGCAGGGCATCGAGGCCCAGACCCTGGCGAACCTGTATCTGGCGCTCGAGAACGACCTGACGATCATCCCGGTCCTGAACAAGATCGACCTCCCGGCCGCCGACCCCGACAAGTATGCGGCCGAGCTCGCCGGCCTCATCGGCGGTCGTCCGGAGGACGTCCTGCGCGTCTCCGGCAAGACGGGGATGGGTGTCGACGCGCTGCTGGACCGGGTCGTGCAGGAGATCCCGGCGCCGGTCGGCGTCGCGGACGCGCCCGCCCGCGCGATGATCTTCGACTCGGTGTACGACAGCTATCGCGGCGTGGTCACCTACGTCCGGATGGTGGACGGCAAGCTCTCGCCGCGCGAGCGCGTGCAGATGATGTCGACCAAGGCGACCCACGAGATCCTCGAGATCGGCGTCTCGTCGCCGGAGCCCACCCCGTCGAAGGGCCTGGGGGTCGGTGAGGTCGGCTACCTGATCACCGGCGTGAAGGACGTCCGCCAGTCCAAGGTCGGTGACACCGTCACCTCGGCGGCCAAGCCGGCGACCGTGGCCCTCCCGGGCTACACCGAGCCCAAGCCGATGGTGTTCTCCGGCCTGTACCCGATCGACGGCAGCGACTACCCCGAGTTGCGCGAGGCGCTGGACAAGCTGAAGCTGTCCGACGCCGCCCTCGTCTACGAGCCCGAGACCTCGGTCGCGCTCGGCTTCGGCTTCCGTTGCGGCTTCCTCGGCCTCCTGCACCTGGAGATCATCACCGAGCGCCTGTCCCGCGAGTTCGGCCTCGACCTCATCACGACCGCGCCCAGCGTGGTCTACGAGGTCACGACCGAGGACAAGAAGACGATCACCGTCACGAACCCCAGCGAGTTCCCCGGCGGCAAGATCGAGAAGGTGGAGGAGCCCGTCGTCAAGGCGGCGATCCTCGCGCCCAAGGACTACGTCGGCGTGATCATGGAGCTCTGCCAGAGTCGCCGCGGGACCCTGCTCGGCATGGAGTACCTCGGCGAGGACCGCGTCGAGATCCGCTACACCATGCCGCTCGGCGAGATCGTCTTCGACTTCTTCGACAACCTCAAGAGCCGCACCGCCGGCTACGCCTCGCTCGACTACGAGCCCGCGGGCGAGCAGGAGGCCGACCTGGTGAAGGTCGACATCCTCCTCCAGGGCGAGACCGTCGACGCGTTCAGCGCGATCGTCCACCGCGACAAGGCCTACGCGTACGGAACGATGATGGCCGGCCGCCTGCGCGAGCTCATCCCGCGGCAGCAGTTCGAGGTCCCCATCCAGGCCGCCATCGGCGCCCGCATCATCGCCCGCGAGAACATCCGCGCCATGCGCAAGGACGTCCTCGCCAAGTGCTACGGCGGCGACATCACCCGCAAGCGCAAGCTCCTCGAGAAGCAGAAGGAGGGCAAGAAGCGCATGAAGATGGTCGGCCGCGTCGAGGTCCCCCAGGAGGCGTTCATCGCCGCGCTGAGCGGCGACACGGAGAAGAAGGACGCGAAGAAGTAGGCGTCACTCCGCGCCCGGCCGCCGGAAGACGTTGATCTGCACCCCGGACCCCAGCGTCCGCGTCTCCACGAGCGACAGCGTCGTGCGCGGGAACCCCTCCGGGAACAGCTTCTTGCCGGTGCCGAGGACGATCGGGTAGACCATCAGCCGGTACTCGTCCACGAGGTCGTGGGCGCCGAGGGTCTGGATGAGGTCGGCGCTGCCCCACACGCGGATCTCGCCACCGGGCTGCCCGCGGAGGGCGGCAACCGCGGCGGGCACGTCGTCGCCGAGCAGGTGGGAGTTGTTCCAGTCCAGCTCGGTGAGCGTGCGCGAGGCGACGTACTTGGGGATGCGGTTGTAGCGGCGCGTGAACTCGCCCTGCAGCCCAGGTGCGTCCTCCGGCCAGACGCCCCAGGCCTGCGCCCAGATGGAGTAGGTGATCCGGCCGAGGAGCAGCGCCTCGGTGCGCTTCTCCCACTCCAGGATGACGTCGTCGTCGGAGTCCGCGCCGTGGTCGCGGTCGTAGTCCTGCTGCCATCCGCCGTACGGGAATCCGCGCTCGTCGTCCTCCGTCGACCCTCCCGGCGCCTGGATGACGCCGTCCAGGGTGATGAACTCCTGCGCCACGATGCTGCTCATGCCGATCCTCCTCGATGGTCGCCGATGGCGCGAGGCCGCCGTCGTGCGCCCAGTGTCGTCCCGGTCGTCGCGGCCCGCCAGCCTTCGTGACGATTCCCGTCCCGGTTCGCGCTCGCGCGCGGATTGGCGGAGGATAGTCTCCATGCGTCGTTCCACCTTCACCGACCAACCCGTCACGTATGGCGCCGTCGGTGGAACGCAGGCCCCCGACCTGCTCTACTACCCGCCGAAGGGCTACCGTCCGCTGCAGAAGAAGGTGCGCCTCGGCTCGGGCGACGAGCGGTTCGACGCCGCCGTGTCCGCGCTGATGACGTGGGGCGTGCAGCGTGGGAGCGGCATCCAGATCACCGAGGTGAGCGAAGGGACCGGCGTCCAGTACGAGGGCATCGAATACGCGGAGGACGGCACCCCGAAGGGGATGCGCGAGCACCGCGCCGAAGAGGACGTCTTCGCCGACGACGGATCGCCGTACATCCGCAACGGCATGACGGCCGTGCTGAAGGTGCCCTTCGGGCCGTTCACGGTCTCGGCGCCGATCCGGGTCGTCTACGTGGTCGACGAGCCGTTCGTGAAGGGGTTCGCCTACGGCACACTGCGCGGGCATCCCGAGAGCGGCGAGGAGGCCTTCCTGGTCGAGCAGCGCGAGGACGGCACGGTGTGGTTCATCGTGAAGTCGCTGTCGCGTCCGTCCAACGGCTTCTACCGTCTCGTGTCGCCCGTGCTCCGGTTCATGCAGGGCCGTATCACGACGAAGTACCTGCGCGCGCTGCTCCCCGCGCGGTCCGCCTGATGCCGAGTGCACTGCCGCTGGGCGATCCGGCCCCGGCCGACGGCCTGCTGCCCGCGTCCGCCCGGCGCGGCGTCGGCGAGCGGGACTTCGGCGTCTACCTGCACGTGCCGTTCTGCCGCGTGCGCTGCGGCTACTGCGACTTCAACACCTACACCGCCACGGAGCTGCGCGGGGTGCGCCAGTCGGACTACGCCGGCCACGCGGTCGCCGAGATCGCCTTCGCGGCCCGTGCGCTCGAGGCGAGCGGCCTGCCCGCCCGCCCGGTCTCGACCGTCTTCCTCGGGGGAGGGACGCCCACCCTGCTCCCGCCGGACGACCTCGGCGCGATGCTCGGCGCCGTGCGCGACGCCTGGGGGCTCGCACCGGGGGCGGAGGTCACGACCGAGGCGAACCCCGACTCCGTCGACGGGTCCGATCTGCGCCGGCTGGCCGACGCCGGCTTCACCCGCGTCTCGTTCGGGATGCAGTCCGCGGTCCCGCACGTGCTCGCGACCCTCGAGCGGACCCATGACCCCGAGCGGATCCCGCTCGTGGTGCAGTGGGCGCGGGAGGCCGGCCTGCAGGTGAGCCTCGACCTCATCTACGGCACGCCGGGGGAATCGCTCTCCGACTGGGAGCGGAGTCTCGAGACGGCGCTCGCGTGCGCACCCGACCACCTCTCGGCGTACTCCCTGATCGTCGAGCCGGGCACCAAGCTGGCCCGCCAGATCACGAGCGGACAGGTGCCCCAGCCGGACGAGGACCTCCAGGCCGACATGTACGAGCTGGCGGACGCGCGGCTCGCCGCCGGCGGCTACGGCTGGTACGAGGTGAGCAACTGGGCGCGCGACGACGACCACCGGTCGCGTCACAATCTCTCGTACTGGCTCGGCCACGACTGGTGGGGCATCGGGCCCGGCGCGCACAGCCATGTCGGCGGCGTCCGCTGGTGGAACGTGAAGCATCCCGCCGCATACGCGCAGCGGGTGCTCGCGGGAGAGTCGCCCGCGGCCGGACGCGAGACGCTCGACGACGAGACGCGCCGGGTGGAGCGGGTTCTGCTGCTGACGCGCATCCGGGAAGGGCTCCGCACGGCGGAGCTCTCCGCCGAGGGGCGCCGGGAGATCGCCGGGCTGATCGCCGACGGACTCGTCGACGGAAAAGCCGCCCTCGCCGGGTCGGTGACGCTGACCCTGCGAGGACGGCTGCTGGCGGACGCCGTCGTCAGACGACTGCTCGCCGAGGAGTGATCGGGAGCCTCAGCTCACGAACTTGATGGCGATCGGGTAGGTGTAGTACTGACCCTGGTTCGCCTTGAGGGCGGCGATGATGCTGAAGACGATGTTCACGACCCAGACGGCCGCCCACAGGATGAGGCCGATGCCGACGACGGTGAGGATGCCGCTCACGACATACGCGATGAGGACGGTGAGCTGGAAGTTCAGCGCGGTCGCGGTGTGCGAGCGGACGAACGGGCCGCGGTCCTTCAGGACGAGGTAGCCGATGAGCGCGGGGATCCAGTTGAAGAGGATTCCGCCGACGTGGACCAGGGTGGCCCAGAGCTTCTCGTCGGAGGGGCTCAGCTGCTGAGAAGCGCCTCCGTACGGCTGCTGGGGCGGCGGTGGGGGCGTTGCGGACATGGTGTCTCCTTGCAAGGAGCCCGGGGGTCCCGGGCTGATCGACGGACGAATACCACCACAGCCTAGGGCCGGAGGCCCGAGTCTGAGAAGACGCCGAGAGCGATTCGCTACTTGATGAAGCGGAAGTTCACCGGGTAGCGGTAGGAGCCCCCGCTGTTCACCTTGACGAAGCCGAGGATCGAGAACACGAGGTTCAGGATGTAGAGCGCCCAGGGGATGAGGAGGCCGAACAGCAGCCAGCCCACGCCGGTGAAGGCGAGGATGATGCCGACGATCTGCGACGCCACCCAGACGATGATCCAGGTGATCTGCCAGTTGAGCGCCTCCTTGGCCTCGACGTCGGTCTTCTGTCCGCGGTCTTTGAAGACGAGCCAGATGATGAGCGACGGGAGGAACCAGAGGATGCCGCCGAGGTGGGCGAACGACGCCCACTGCTTGTCCTGTGCGGCGTCGAGAGGCGCACCGGGCGCGGCGTACGGCTGCTGCGGGGCTCCCGCCGGCTGCGCGCCGTAGGGCTGCTGCGCGCCATACGGCTGCTGGGGCGCTCCGGGCGGAGGGCCGGCCGGCTGCTGCGGCGGCACCGACGGCTGCTGGGGAGGGACGCCGCCCTCGGGGTTCTGCGGCTGCGTGGGATCGGACATGGTGTTGCCCTTTCGTGATCGGATGCGGACGACGCCGACCCGGTGCGGCTAACGTACAGCCGCGCGTCCGCGTGGACAATGATCCGACCGAGTCTTTCGCGGGATATGATTAGCACTCAAGAACGCTGAGTGCTAAGAGCAGACGGGAGGGTGTCATGGTCTCCGAGCGCAGTCTCGAGGTCCTGCGGGTGATCGTCCAGGACTATGTGGCCTCCCGCGAGCCCGTCGGATCGAAGAGCATCGTCGAACGGCACTCGTTCGGCGTCTCGGCGGCGACCATCCGCAACGACATGGCCCTGCTCGAAGAGGAGGAGCTGATCGCGGCCCCGCACACCTCGTCGGGTCGCGTGCCCACCGACAAGGGCTACCGGCTCTTCGTCGACCACCTCTCCGAGATGCGCCCGTTGACGCAGGCCCAGCGTACGGCGATCGAGACCTTCCTGGGCGAGTCGATCGACCTGGACGACGTGCTCGCCCGCACGGTGCGCCTGCTGTCCCAGCTGACCAACCAGGTCGCGCTGGTGCAGTACCCCTCCGTGTCGCGCTCCCGCATCCGGCACATCGAGCTCGTGTCGCTCGCTCCGCACCGCCTCCTGAGCGTGCTCATCACCGACTCCGGGGCGGTGGAGCAGCGCGTCATCGAGCTCGGCAGCGAGCTCGACGACGCCGAGATCGCCGAGATCCGGGGCGCCATCAACGGCGCCGCCGCCGGGCTCTCGCTTCCCGATGCGGCCGCGCGGCTGCGCGAGCTGCCGGGCGCCCTCGCGGAGCGGACGCGCGAACTCGTCGCGCCGGTCGCGAGCGCCCTGCTCGACCAGATCGCGGCGAATCGTCAGGAGCGTCTCGTGATGGCCGGGGCCGCCAACCTCGTCCGCACCGAGACCGACTTCCCGGGCACCATCACCCCGGTGCTGGAGGCGATCGAGGAGCAGGTGGTGTTGCTGCGGCTGTTCGACGAGATGGCGCTCGACCAGCACGGCGTCGCCGTCAGCATCGGGCGCGAGAACGCCGTCCGCGGCCTCAGTGAGGCCTCCATCCTGTCGAGCGGCTACAGCGCCTCCGGCTCCGACGTGGCCAGGATCGGCCTGGTCGGGCCGCTCCGCATGGACTACTCGGGCAACATGGCCGCCGTCCGCGCGGTCGCCCGCTACCTCTCCCGCCTCCTCGGCGACTAGAACACACGACAAACGAGAAGGAACGCACCTTACGTGGCCGACCACTACGAAGTCCTCGGCGTTGAGCGCAACGCCACCCCCGACGAGATCAAGAAGGCGTACCGCCGGCTCGCGCGCGAGCTGCACCCGGACGTGAACCCCAGCTCGGAGGCGCAGGAGCGCTTCAAGCTCGTCACGCACGCGTACGACGTGCTGAGCGATCCGCAGCAGCGCCAGCAGTACGACCTCGGCGGCTCGTCCGGCTTCGGCGGTGGCGGCCAGGGCGATTTCGCAGGATTCGGCGACATCTTCGAGACGTTCTTCGGCGGCGGAGGCGGTGCCCAGCGCGGCCCGCGGTCCCGGCGCGAGCGCGGGCAGGACGCTCTGCTGCGCGTGGAGGTCGACCTCGACGAGGTCGTCTTCGGCACGCACCGCGACCTCGAGGTCGACACCGCGGTGGTCTGCGAGACCTGCAACGGCTCGTGCTGCCAGCCGGGCACCGCGCCGGTGACCTGCGACATCTGCCACGGCACCGGCAGCCTCCAGCGCTCCGTGCGCTCGCTGCTCGGCAATGTCATGACCTCGACGCCGTGCGGCACCTGCCGCGGCTACGGCACCGTGATCGCGACGCCGTGCGTGACGTGCCAGGGCCAGGGCCGCGTGCGCGCCCGCCGCACCGTCCCGGTGGACATCCCCGCCGGCGTCGACACCGGGTTGCGCCTGCAGATGCCGGGCAGCGGCGAGGCCGGTCCCGCCGGCGGCCCCAACGGGGACCTGTACCTCGAGATCAAGGTGAAGCACCACGACGTCTTCAGCCGCGACGGCGACGACCTCCTGTGCACGCTGGAGGTGTCCATGGTCGATGCGATCCTCGGCACCACGGCGACGATGAAGGCCCTCGACGGCGACATCCGCCTCGACCTCAAGGCCGGCACCCAGAGCGCTGACATCATCACCGTGAAGGATCGCGGCATCACCCACCTGCGTGGCAGCGGCCGCGGCGATCTGCGGGTGGGCATCCAGGTGGTCACGCCGACCAAGCTCGACCACAAGGAGAAGGAGCTCATCAAGAAGTTCGCGGCCACGCACCAGTCCGTGGAGCCGTCGCTCGCCCGCTTCCAGCAGGGGCTCTTCGCGAAGCTCCGCGACCGGTTCCTGAACCTCTGATCCGATGAGCTCGCTGTACCTCCGCGAAGACCTCGAGACGGCGGTGCCGGGCGCTCGGCTCACGCTCACCGGCCCGGAGGCGAAGCACGCCGCGACGGTGAACCGGACGCGCACGGGCCAGACCGTGCTGATCGGCAACGGCCGCGGCCTGCTCGCATCGGGGGAGGTCGTCGTCGCCTCGAACACCGAGCTGACCATCGAGGTGGACGCCGTGGAGCGTATCGAGCCTTCGGCCCCGCGCATCACCCTCGTCCAGGCGCTGGCGAAGGGCGACCGCGACGAGCTTGCGATCCAGGCGGCGACCGAGCTGGGCGTCGACCGCGTCGTACCGTGGGCGGCGGCGCGCTCGGTGTCGCGCTGGGAGGGTGCGAAGGTCGCGAAGGGCCGCGAGCGCTGGTCGGCGATCGTACGTGAGGCCTCGAAGCAGTCGATCCGGGCCTGGGTGCCCGAGGTGGGCGCGCTCGCGAGCACGTCGCAGGTCGCGGCACTCGCCTCCGACGCCGACGTGCTCGTGCTGGAGCCGACCGGGGAGTCGGCGCTCACCGACCTGGCTCCCGGATCGCGCGAGCTGGTGCTCGTGGTCGGTCCTGAGGGCGGGATCGCCCCCGCCGAGCTGGAGGCGCTGCGAGCGTCCGGCGCGCGCATCGTCCGACTCGGCACCACGGTGCTGCGGACCTCCACCGCCGGGCCCGCCGCCCTCGCGGTGCTGAACGCCGCTCTCGGACGCTGGTAGCGGACAGCGGCGGATGTGTCCGAGGGGACGAATAGGATGGACGGCATGGAAAGCGCACAGCCCTCGATCTTCTCGCGCATCATCGCGGGGGAGATCCCGGCCGACATCGTCTACGACGGCGAGCGCATCATTGCGTTCCGTGACATCGCGCCGAAGGCGCCGGTGCACCTGCTCGTCGTCCCCAAGACCGAGCAGTACCGCGACGTGACCGAGCTGGCGGCCGGCGATCCGGCCCTCCTGGCGGAGATGGTCGCGGTGGCCCAGCGGCTCGCCGCGGAGTCCGGCGGCGATTTCCGATTGGTCTTCAACACCGGGGCGGGTGCAGGCCAGACCGTGTTCCACGTCCACGCCCACGTACTGAGCGCCGGCCCCGGCGGGTCGCTCGAGGAAGGAAGTCTTGCCGACTAGCGAACCGATGCCCGAGGCGGGCGCCGCATCGAACGGGGCCGCCGAGGCGCGTCTGCACGTCGACGGCGTCCAGATGGTCCGGCTCCTCGGACCGCAGGACCGTCTGCTGACCACGCTGGAGCGGCAGTACCCCCTGGTGAGCGTGCACGTGCGTGGCAACGAGATCGGCCTGAGTGGCGACGCGGGCCAGGTGGACGCTGCGCGGCACCTCCTGGAGGAGCTGCTGGAGCTGGTGCGGAGCGGGCAGGACATCAGCCCCGCGGAGGTCACGACGTCGGCCAAGATCCTGAACGCGGACACGAGCGCGACGCTGACGGACGTGCTGGGCCAGGCCATTCTGAGCGCGCGCGGCAAGACCATCCGCCCGAAGACGCTCGGACAGAAGCAGTACGTCGACGCCATCGACAACAGCACCATCGTGTTCGGCATCGGCCCGGCGGGCACCGGCAAGACCTACCTCGCGATGGCGAAGGCGGTGCAGGCCCTCCAGCGCAAGGAGGTGAACCGCATCATCCTGACGCGACCGGCGGTCGAGGCGGGCGAACGGCTGGGCTACCTGCCCGGCACGCTGACCGACAAGATCGACCCGTACCTGCGTCCGCTCTACGACGCTCTCAACGAGATGATGGACCCGGAGCTCGTGCCCAAGCTTCTCGCGGCGGGGACGATCGAGGTCGCGCCGCTGGCCTACATGCGCGGCCGCACACTGAACGACTCGTTCATCATCCTGGACGAGGCGCAGAACACCACGCCCGAGCAGATGAAGATGTTCCTCACCCGTCTCGGTTTCGGCTCGCGGATGGTCGTGACGGGCGACATCACGCAGATCGACCTCCCGAATGCGGCGAGCGGCCTCCGGCTCGTGACGCGCGTGCTCAAGGACGTCGACGACATCCACTTCGCCCGGCTGACCAGCGAGGACGTCGTGCGCCACACCCTCGTGGGCCGCATCGTCGACGCATACACCGAGTACGACGCGAAGCAGCAGGCCCGCCTGTACGAGCGTGAGAAGGCGGCGGAGTTCGCAGGCCGCGCCGAGCGCCGCGGCGCCGCCCGCGACCATCTCCCGAAGCGACGATAGGGCCGCCATGAGCATCGAGATCAACAACGAGTCCACGATCGAGATGGACGAGGCGGCGCTCCAGCGCCTGGCCGCGTACGCCTTCGACATCATGCACGTCCACCCCGACGCCGAGCTCGCGATCGTTCTGGTGGACGAGGCCGCGATGGAGCAGCTGCACGTGCAGTGGATGGACGAGCCCGGCCCGACCGACGTGCTGAGCTTCCCGATGGACGAGCTGCGCCCCGGCACCGAGGAGGAGCCCTCGCCCGCCGGCCTGCTCGGCGACGTCGTCCTGTGCCCGCAGGTGGCGCAGGTGCAGGCGGAGACCGCAGGGCACACCCTGATGGACGAGCTGCTGCTGCTCACCACGCACGGCATCCTCCACCTGCTCGGGTTCGATCACGCCGAGCCGGCGGAGGAGCGCGAGATGTTCGGCATCCAGCGCGACATCCTGGTGGGCTTCGCCCGCTACGACCGACAGCGCTAGGAGGCGACGATGCTGCCGGCGCTGTTCTTCATCGTCGCGTTCCTGCTCGTCGCCTTCGGTGGCCTGATGGCGGCGGTCGACTCCGCCCTGGGCGTGCAGTCGCGCGGCGACCTCGCCGACCTGGCGGAGACGTCGCGGTCCAGGAAGTCCCTGCGGGCGATCGCGGAGGACCCGGGGCCGTACCTCAACGCCGTCAACTTCAGCCGCATCATCGCGGAGACGACGGCCGCGGTGCTGGTGACCCTCGCGTTCGAGCAGATCTTCGAGGAGTGGTGGATCTCGCTCATCCTCTCCGCCCTCATCATGACCGGGGTCTCGTTCGTCCTCGTCGGGGCGAGCCCGCGCAGCGTCGGCCGCGCGAACTCGACGGTGCTGTTGCGGGCGACCGCCGGTCTGGTGCGGTTCGTCCGCGTCGTGCTCGGTCCGATCCCGGGAGGGTTGGTCGCGCTCGGCAACCGCGTGACGCCGTCCCGCGCGCGTTCGGCCCCGGTCACGAGCGAGGAGCAGCTCCTCAGCATCGTCGACGAGGCGACCGAGTTCGACGTCCTCGAGGAGGACGACCGCGAGCTCATCCACTCCATCTTCGAGTTCAGCGACACCGTCGTGCGTGAGGTGATGATCCCGCGCACCGACATGATCGCCGTGGACACCTCTGCCGGCCTCGGCACCGCGATGGGACTCTTCTTCAGCAAAGGCGTCTCCCGCATGCCCGTCATCGACGGCGACCCCGACGAAGTGGTCGGCGTCCTGTACCTGCGGGACGTCGCGAAGCTGAGCTTCGAGAGCCCGCTGGGCGCCGACGAGCTGACGATGGGCGAGATCGCGCGTCCCGCCCTCTTCGTGCCGGAGTCGCAGAAGGCGGACGCGCTGTTGCGCGAGATGCAGCGGGAGTCGAACCACCTGGCGATGGTCGTCGACGAGTACGGCGGGATCGCCGGGCTGGTGACGCTCGAGGATCTCATCGAGGAGCTGGTGGGCGACATCTCGGACGAGTACGACCATGAGGTCGCGCTCGTGCAAGATCTCGGCGACGGCGTGTACCGCGTGGCGACCCGGCTTCCCATCGACGACCTGGGTGAGCTGTTCGACCTCGAGATCGAGGAGGACGACGTGGACAGCGTCGGGGGTCTCGTCGCGAAGGCGCTCGGCAGGCTCCCGGAGGTGGGGTCCACGATCGGGGTGCACGGCCTCCGCTTCACCGTCGATCGGATCGAGGGCCGCCGCAAGCATGTCAGCACCGTGCTCGTGGAGCGCGACACCGCGCTGCTGCCGGAGCAGGAGCCGTCGATCACCTTCCACCGCGCGGAGGACAGACCCCGCGCAGAGGACAAGCACCAGAAGCGCGACAGACACGAGAAGGAAGCACGCCCGTGACCGAGTACCACGCCGGATTCGTCTCGTTCGTCGGACGCCCGAACGTCGGGAAGTCCACGCTCACCAACGCCCTCGTCGGCGAGAAGGTGGCGATCACCAGCTCCAAGCCCCAGACGACGCGGCGCGCGATCCGCGGAATCGTCCACCAGAAGGGCGGACAGCTCGTCCTGGTCGATACCCCGGGGATCCACCGGCCGCGCACGTTGCTCGGCGAACGTCTGAACACGCTCGTGCAGTCGACGCTCGGTGACGTGGACGTCATCGGGTTCTGCGTCCCGGCCGACGAGAAGATCGGCCCGGGCGACCGCTTCATCAACGACCAGCTCGACGACTACCCGTCGGCGAAGAAGGTCGCGATCGTCACGAAGATCGACAAGGCGAGCCGTCCGCAGGTCGCCGCGCAGTTGCTGGCCCTCTCGGAGCTGCGCGAGTGGGAGGCCATCGTGCCGATCTCCGCGACGAGCGCCATCCAGCTCGACACCCTCACGAGCGAGCTCATGAAGCTCCTGCCGGCGTCGCCCGGCCCGCTCTACCCGGAGGACGCGATCACCGACGAGGGGCTGGAGGACCGGATCGCGGAGTACATCCGCGAGGCGGTGCTCGAGGGCGTGCAGGACGAGCTCCCGCACTCGCTCGCCGTCACGATCGATGACATCGTGGAACGTGACGACAAGGACCTGGTCGAGGTGTACGCCAACCTGTTCGTGGAGCGTGACAGCCAGAAGGCGATCGTGATCGGCAAGGGAGGCAGCCGCCTGCGCGATGTGGGCGCCGCGGCGCGCGAGCCGATCGAGCAGCTGCTCGGCCGCCACGTGTTCCTGTCGATCCGGGTGAAGGTGGCCAAGGACTGGCAGCGCGACCCGAAGCAGCTCGGCCGGCTGGGCTTCTGACGCGTCGGGGCGGATGCGCGCGTACATCCCGAGGATGATTCGCGCAGCCGGATGCGACCGGGCGGCTGCGCGCCCCGTACCGTAGAGGCATGCTCGACCGCACCCGCCTCCTCAGCGCGCTCGCGCCGCATCGCTGGGTGCTCGAACCCGCGGTGGCCGTCGTGCTGTTCGTGGCGTGGCTGTTCAGCGGGCTGCCGACCGCCCTCTCCGCTCTCGCGCTGCTCTTCTATTGCGCCGCGGTGGCGCTCTCCCGCGTCCTGCCCGGAGTTGCCCTCGGGATCGTGTGGACGGCTTTGCTGTTGGAGCTGACCGAGCCCGATCCGCTTCCCGGCGCGTTCCGGATCATCGGAGCGGTCGCGATCTTCGCCACGGTGTTCGGGATCGCCGCGCACGGTGGAAGAGTGCTGCGCTGGTTCGCATTCGCCTCGGCCTGCCTGATCGGACCGGCGATGGCGTACCTCTTCACCGTGAAGGGCGAGCTCAAGTTCCTGCAGTTCGGACCGGTGATCGGCGGCTACTACGCGAGCCAGGGTGTCGGGCTTCTCCTGATGAGCCTGCTGATGATCGTGGCCTTCCTGATCGGCTGGCTGTTGGGCTACCTGGTGGCGCGGCAGCGCGCGTTCGCATCGGCGGCGGGAAGTCCGTCCGCGGGAGACGGCCAGCGGGGGTCGGTGCTGGTCTGGCTCGCGTCGTCCGGCGGCGCGGTCGTCGCGGAGGGCGATCCCGACCGCCCGCGGCTCGTGCAGCGGCTGAGCCGTGGCCAGCTGACCTTCGACATGGCCGGAGCAGCCGCGTTCGTGGTGTTCTGCCTGTTCATCGACTCGGCCGACTTGTTCGGGTCGAGCCGGGACGGGAGCCGCTCGGGCACGATCGTGCTCGCCGTCTTCACCGTCGCGGTGGCGCTGCGGCGTATGTCGCCC
The DNA here is from genome assembly GCF_020521355.1 of Leifsonia sp. LS1. Taxonomy (NCBI): domain Bacteria; kingdom Bacillati; phylum Actinomycetota; class Actinomycetes; order Micrococcales; family Microbacteriaceae; genus Leifsonia; species Leifsonia sp. LS1. Next base: position 96,689 of record NZ_BPER01000002.1, on the reverse strand, counting down.
GCCGTCGCCCTCGCCTTCGCCTGGCTCGCCGCCGTCATCCAGATGACCACCGGCAACAGCATCCTCGCGAGCGACCTCGGCGTGCTGCTGGTGCTGTACGCCACGGCGGCATACGGGGACCGGGTGGTGCGCTGGGTCGGACTCGTCTCGGCCGGGCTGGGCGCCCTCGTCGCGGCGCTGTACCTCTCGGTCACCAGCGCCCTGTCGCAGGGCTATTTCGACCTCCTCTCCACCTCGCTCACCAGCATCGCGCTCCAGTTCGCGTTCCTCTTCGTCGTGAGCGCGACGGTGCTGGGGCTGTCCTGGGTGCTCGGCCTGCTGATGCGCACCTGGAGGGAAGCCCGCTTCTCCCGCTACGCGCAGACGGTCGCCGAGCTCGACCGCAACCGCGCGGAGGAGGTCGTGGTCGTCGAGCAGGAGCGCACGCGCATCGCGCGCGACATGCACGACGTCGTCGCGCACTCCCTGGCCGTCGTGATCGCCCAGGCCGACGGTGCCCGCTACGCCCGGCACACCGACCCGGGCGCCGTGGACGAGGCCCTGACCACCATCGCGGCGACCGCGCGCTCCGCGCTCGGCGACGTGCGCGTGCTGCTCGCGGAGCTGCGCCAATCGCAGCCGGAGGGCCCCCAGCCGTCACTCGACGACGTGCCGCAGACCATCGAGCACATCCGCGCGGCCGGCCTCCCCGTCGCCTTCGAACGGCTCGGGCGCGTGGACGGTCTCGGCTCCGCGCAGCAGATCGCCGGCTTCCGCATCGTGCAGGAGGCGCTCACCAACGCCCTCCGGCACGGCGACACCAGTCAGCCCGCCACCGTCGTCCTGGCCGCCGTGGCCGCGGACGCCGGGGGGCCGGGGATCGTCATCACCGTGAGGAACACCATGAAACACCTGCCCGCCGACGAGCTCTCCACCGGGACGGTGCCGCGCATCGGTCACGGGTTGCCCGGGATGCGCGAGCGCGCCTCCCTCGCCGGGGGCACGCTCTCCGCCGGCCCGGTCGACGGGGTCTTCGTGGTCTCCGCCTTCCTCCCCGCCGGAGGCGCGGCGTGACGGGCGCGGCCGCGGGGGCCATCCGGGTCCTGCTGGTCGACGACCAGGCCCTGTTCCGCGCCGGCGTCCGGATGCTCGTCGGCTCGCAGCCCGACCTCGAGTTCGCCGGGGAAGCCGCCAACGGGCAGGAAGGGGTCGAGCTGGCCCGCAGCGTGCGCCCGGACGTCGTGCTGATGGACATCCGCATGCCGGTCATGGACGGCATCGCCGCCACCGGTGCGATCATCGCCGAGGCCGAGCGGGAGGGCCGCACGCCACCTCGCATCGTCGTCCTGACGACCTTCGACCTCGACGAGGCCGCGGCCCGCGCGATCCGCGGCGGCGCCAGCGGTTTCGTCCTCAAGGACGCCGAGCCGGAGTTCCTGCTCGCGGCGATCCGCACCGTCCACGCCGGCAGCGCCGTGATCGCCGCGGGCGCGACCCGCGAGCTGTTCCAGTACTTCTCCGAGGGACGCACGGAGCGCCCGGAGCCCGCCGAGTTCGGCTCCCTCACCGCTCGCGAGCGCGAGATCTTCGTGCTCGCGGCTCGCGGCCTCAGCAATTCCGAGATCGCCGGCTCCGAGTTCCTCAGCGAGGCCACCGTCAAGACCCACATCAGCCGCATCCTGGCCAAGCTCGGCCTCCGTGATCGCGTGCAGATGGTCGTGTATGCGTTCGAGCACGGGCTGACCGGGGGTGCGGGGGACTGAGGGACGTCCGCGCGCAGCGCGGAATCATCCTCCCGACGGATACCGGATGGCCCTGCAGCGCGATCCCCGCAGCGGCGCGGATTCCTAGCGTGGAGGTATGACTGAGACCTCCGCACAGCCGCCCGCCGCAGCGCCTGCGGCTCCCGCCGCCGCTGCTCCCGTCGCCCGCGTCGAGGGCGCGACGAAGACCTACGGCTCGGGCGCCGGCCGGGTCGCCGCGCTCGACGGGGTCACGCTCGGCATCCCGGCCGGACGGTTCACCGCGATCATGGGGCCGAGCGGGTCGGGCAAGTCGACGCTCATGCACGTGATGGCGGGGCTCGACACCGTGACGGGTGGGCGCGTGTTCCTCGGCGACACCGAGATCACCCGGCTGCCGGACACGGAGCTCACGCTGCTGCGGCGCCGCCGGGTCGGGTTCGTCTTCCAGTCGTTCAACCTCGTGCCGACGCTCGACGTGCGGGCGAACATCCACCTTCCGTTCGAGCTCGACGGGCGCAAGCCGACCCTCCCGCAGCGCGAGTGGATCGACCACCTGACCGAGTCGCTCGGATTGGGGGAGCGGCTGACCCACCGACCGCACGAGCTCTCGGGCGGGCAGCAGCAGCGCGTCGCGATCGTGCGTGCGCTCGCCACGCGACCCGACCTCGTCTTCGCCGACGAGCCGACCGGCAACCTCGACTCGCGCACCGGCCGGGAGGTGCTGGCCGTGCTGCGCGAGGCCGCGCACACGTACGGGCAGAGCATCGCGATGGTGACGCACGACCCGGTCGCGGCGAGCTTCGCCGACCGCATCGTCTTCCTCGCGGACGGCCGCGTGGTCGCCGAGCGCGATGCGTCCTCGGCCGAGGAGATCTCGTCGTACATGCTCGGGATGGAGGCGGTGGCGTGATCCGTGCTTTCCGCGCCAACGCCCACGATCACCGGGCGAGCATCCTGGTCGCCGCGCTGAGCTCCGCCTTCGGGGTCGCCCTGCTCGCGTGCACGAACGTCCTCGCCACCTACATCCGGTCGACGGAGATGGGCGAGTACGGCTCCACACAGGTGGCGCTCACCATCGTGTCGGGCATCTTCTTCGTGATCGCGGTCTACGTCGGCGCCATCGTGACGACGAACACCTTCGCGACGATCATCGCCGGGCGGACGCGCCAGATCGCCCTGCTTCGCCTCATCGGCTCGAGCGCACGGGCGCAGCGGCGCTCGGTCGCGAGCGAGGGGCTCACAGTCGGCGTCATCGGCGCCGTGGCCGGGGGAGCGGGCGCGGCCGCGCTGTCGCTGCTCGCCGTGCGCCTGCTCACGCTGGGAAGCGTCCTGCCCGCTGCCAGCTACCCCGTGCTGACCCCGTCCCTGCTGGTGCCGGTGGTGACGGTGGTGCTCACCACGTGGCTGGCATCCTGGGCGGGCAGCCGACGCGTGCTGACCGTCTCTCCGATGGAGGCGCTCGGCGCCGCACAGGAGCGCCCGTCCGCGGCGGTGCGGACGGTCGGGCGCACCGTCGCCACCTCTCTGCTTCTCGCGGCGGGTCTCGCCCTGCTCGTGCTCGGCGTTCTGCTCGCCCTGGGGGTCTTCGCCGGCGTGCCGGCGCTCGCGGGGCTGTCGTCCTACGGAATCCTCGTGGCGTTCCCGGGTGGAGTGCTCTCCTTCACGGGGCTCGTTCTCGCCGCCCCGCTGTTCATGCCGGCGGTCCTCCGCGGCGCAGGGCTGCTCCTCGGGCGCGGCGCGGCGGCCAGACTCGCCGCAGCGAACGCGGTTCGCAACCCGGAGCGCAGCTCTCGCACCGCGATCGGTCTCGTCATCGGCGTCACCCTCGTGACGATGTTCGTGGTGGCCGCAGAGTCGTGGCTGCAGATGATCCGCGCGGCGAGCGATCGGTACCCCGGGATGTACGCCGGCGTTGAGAGTGTCCTCACCATCACGATGGTCGTGTTCAGCGTGCTCGTCGGCTTCTCGGCGGTCATCGCGGCGATCGGCGTGGTGAACAGCCTCGCCCTCAGCGTGCTCCAGCGGGCACGCGAGCTGGGGCTTCTGCGGGCCCTGGGATTCACGGCTGCGCAGGTGCGCCGGATGGTCCTCGCCGAGAGCGCCCAGGTCACGATCGCGGGCGTGGTGACCGGCGTCCTCCTGGGGACGGCGTACGGCTGGGCCGGTGCGCAGTCCCTGCTCGCGGGCATCCCCGGCGGCGGCCTCCTGCTGCCGGTGCTGCCCTGGCCCTACCTCCTCCTGATCGCGGGGGCGGGCGCCCTGCTGGCCGTGCTGGCCTCCGTCGCCCCGACGCGCCGGGCCACGCGCATCAGCCCGGTCGCGGCGCTGGCCGTCGACTAGCCGCCTCCGAGTTTCCTGAACCTGAACCCGCCTCCAGCTCTGGGAGAGCTGTGACCCGGATAATGGCAGCGCACCGAGGAGAGGACCCGCCCTGAACTGGCTCATGACACTGAGGATCGACAAGCCGCCGTTCCTCATCGCCCTCGACCTCGTCGCCGCGGTGCTGGCGCTGTATCTGCTGGTGCGGCCGACCGGTCGGCGTATGCTCGCGGGCCTCCTCGCGGCCGTCGGCGGCGGTCTCCTGGGCTGGCTGGTGGTCTGGATCTCGGACGACGTCTTCGACGTCTTCGGCGTGGGGCTGACACCGGTGACGACCTTCTGGGCGGCGCTCGGCTTCGCCGGGGTGAGCCTCGCCATCGCGAACTTGTTCCGTTCGCGCTGGTGGCGCAAGGTGGTCGCCGTCGTGAGCATCCCGGTGTTCCTCGCCACCGCCGCGGCCGGCGTGAACGTGGACTTCGGGGCGTACCGTGATCTCAACGACGCGCTCGGGGTCGTGCCCTACCGGTCCCTCGACCTGCACGCGGAGCGCGGGGAGGTGCTCGACATCGGCACGGACTACGCATCGACGGCGACGCCGGGGCAGACGGTGCCGGCGAAGGGCGAGATCGGGACCGTGGACATCCCGGGCACCACGTCGCAGTTCCCGGCACGCACCGCCGTCGTCTACCTCCCACCCGTCGCGCTCACGGCCAAGCCGCCCGCGCTCCCCGTCCTGTACGCCCTCTCCGGGCAGCCCGGAGCCCCCGCCGACATGTTCACGGCGGGACGTCTCGGTCCCGAGATGGATGCCTTCGCGGCGGCGCACGACGGCTACGCGCCGATCGTGGTCGCCGTCGACCAGCTCGGCGGCCCCGGTCGCAACCCGATGTGCGTCGACTCGCGGGAGTACGGCAACTCGGCCACCTACCTCCTCCACGACGTGCGCGATTGGATCTCGTCTCATCTGCGGGTCAGCAGCGACCCTGCCGCGTGGGGCGTCTTCGGGTATTCGCAGGGGGCGACCTGCGCGGTGCAGTTCGCGACGGGACATCCGGAGCTGTTCGGCTCCGCCCTCGCCTCCTCGAGCGAGCTGGGTCCGACTCTCGGCGATCGAACGCTCACCATCGACACGGGCTTCGGCGGATCGGCGAAGGCCTTCGAGGCCGCGCAGCCGTTGGCCATGATGGCCGCCAACGCGCCGTACAAGAATTCGACGATCGTGTTCGGGGTCGGGCAGAACGACGCCAAGTACACGGCGTTCGCCCGCACGCTCCACGCGGCCGCGCAGAAGGCGGGCATCCACAGCGAGCTGCTGATCTCCCCGGGTACGGCTCATGATTGGAACACGGTGCGGCACACCCTGCACGACGGCTTCCCGGCCATCGCCAGGGAGATGGGACTCGGCCGATGAGTGACGACGAGCAGCAGGCGACGCCCGAGCAGCCGACACCTGGGCAGCCGACACCCGAGCAACCCGCACCCGCGCGACCGGTGCCCGAGCGGGCGCGGGAGCCCCTGCCCCTGACCGGGACCCTCGCTGTGCAGACGCAGGAGCGTCCTCTGCACCGGGTGGGGCGCATCATCGCGCGCTATCCGTTCACCGCCGGAATCACGCTGCTCGTGCTGGTCCTGGCGCTGGTCACGGGGCCCCTCCACGGTCCCCACCGACCGCTGCGCATCTGGGTGGGGACCGGCGCTGCCCAGATCGCGGACGGGCACTGGTGGTCGCCCCTCACGTCCGTCCTGTTCACGAGCAATCTCGCGGAGCTGATCGTCACACTCGTGCTCCTCGTCGTGCTCGTCGGCGCCTCCGAGCACCTGATGCGGACGTGGCGCACCGCGCTCGCCTTCGTGGTCACACCGGTCATCGGAATCGTGCTCGGCTCGGCTCTCCAGCTGCTCGGCGCCCAGACGGGTGAGATGTGGTCCAGCAACGTGCACCGCTTCGTATCGCTCGACTCCTTCACGGCGATCGGCGGCACGATCATGGCGGCGAGCGCGTTCGCCGGCCCGCTCTGGCGGCGGCGCATCCGGGTGATGACACTGCTCGTGGCGATCATGTTCCTGCTCTACTCGGGCTTCCCCTCCGACCTCGACCGGCTGCTGGCCGTGCTCGCGGGACTCGCGCTCGGTGCCCTGCTGAACCGGTCCGGCCGCGCGCGCGGCTGGCGGCGCAGCTCCCATCACGAGATCCGGGTGCTGCTCGCCTCGGCCGTGACCATCACCGCGATCGGACCGGTGATCGGCCTGCTGACCCGCTCGCGCTACGGTCTGCTGTCGCCGATCGGCCTGCTCTTCAGCGACGACGTCGCGAACCGCGGCAACGTCCTGGAGCGCTGCCAGGCGTTCGCGGTGACCCGGGACTGCGTCCGCGAGATCACGCTGGAGCGGATCAACGGGTTGGGGCCCGTGCTGCTGTCGGTGCTGCCCCTGCTCGTGCTGCTGGTCGCCGCCTTCGGGCTCCTGCGCGGTCGGCGGTTCGCCGTGTGGCTCGCGGTGGGCGTCAACGGCCTGCTCGCCGTGCTCTCCATGCTCTACTTCGGCATCCTCCCGGTCGCGGGCGCCGCCACCCGCGCCGCGCTCTCTCCCCGGTATTGGGAGGTGACGGCGATCCTCGCGATCTCGTCCGCCGTCCCCCTGGTGATGGCCATCCTCCTCATCGTCCTCCGCCGGCACTTCCCGGTGCTGCCGACGGCCCGCGCCGTGCGCCGCTACCTGATCACGGTGGTGGGGTCCGCCCTGGGGCTCGCCGCGCTGTACGTGCTCGTCGGGTGGCTCCAGCGCGACACCGGGTTCACGCGGCCGATCGACATCGGCGACCTCCTCGACGACGTCTTCGAGCGCTTCGTCCCCGTGAGCTTCCTGCGCCGGGAGCCCGTGCAGTACCTCCCGACGACGCCGCTGGCCTCTCTCGTGTACCACAACATCGGGACCCTGTTCTGGTTGATCGCGATCATCGCGGCCCTCCCTCCCATGCTCGGCCGCGGGACCATCGGCCGCTCCCCGGACGAAGCGGCCCGGGTGCGCGACAGCCTCCTGCGCGGCGGGGGAGACGCGCTCTCCTTCATGGCGACCTGGCCCGGCACGAGCCACTGGTTCGACGGCCCGGAGGGCGGTGCCATCGCATACCGGGTTGTCGGCCGCGTCGCCATCACCACGGGCGGCCCGTTCGGCGCACCGCCCCCGCACGACGGCACCATCGAACGATTCGCCCGGTTCTGCGACGACAACGGCTGGATCCCGGTCTTCTACAGCGTGGAGGACGACTACCAGCCGCTCTTCGAGCGCATGGGATGGTCGACGATGACCGTCGCGGAGGAGACGGTGATCCGCCCGCAGAACTGGGCGACCACCGGCAAGAAGTGGCAGGACGTCCGCACCTCCATCAATCGTGCGCAGCGAGCGGGGATCCGTGCCGAGTGGACGTCGTACCCGGCGCTGCCGCTCAGCGCGACGGTCCAGATCTCCGACATCTCGGAGCAGTGGGTGGCCGAGAAGGACCTGCCCGAGATGGGGTTCACGCTGGGCGGCATCGACGAGCTCCGCGATCCGGCGGTGCGCCTCATGCTCGCCATCGACGAGAGCGGTCGCATCGAGGGTGTGACCAGCTGGCTCCCCACCTGGCGCGACGGCGTCGTGATCGGCTGGACACTCGACTTCATGCGGCGCCGGCCGGGAAGCATCAACGGAGTGATGGAGTTCCTCATCGCGGAGTCCGCCACCCGCATGAAGGCGGACGGTGTGGAGTTCATGAGCCTCTCGGCCGCGCCCCTCGCGCACACGGCGGGGACCCCCGACGGAGAGAAGAGCGGGATGGACCGCATCCTGGGCTATCTCAGCACCTCGCTCGAACCGGTCTACGGATTCCGCTCGCTGCTCAACTTCAAGCAGAAGTTCCAGCCCGAGCTGCACCCGCTGATCATGGCCTACCCCGACCCGGTCGCGCTGCCGGAGATCGGGATCGGCCTGGTGCGCGCCTACCTCCCCGATCTGTCGGTGCGCCAGGCGGCATCGCTGGCGCGCGGTCGCTCCTGACCATGCGTGGTACCCTCATTCCTGTGTACGGTCTGCTCCTTCTTAGCTGCCGCGACGAGTCCTAGTTCCGGGCCTCCCTCGTCGCGGAGTTCGTCGTCGGCTCTCCACACCACACCGCGAGGAGAAAACAGACCATGAAGAACACGCAGGCGCCGAGCGCCATGCCGATCCACAAGTACCGCCCGTTCCACGAGCAGATCCGCGTCGACCTGCCGGACCGCACCTGGCCGGGAAACCGGATCACCACCGCGCCGCGCTGGTGCGCCGTGGACCTGCGCGACGGCAACCAGGCACTCATCGACCCGATGAGTCCCGAGCGCAAGCGGATCATGTTCGACCTGCTCGTGCGCATGGGCTATAAGGAGATCGAGGTCGGGTTCCCGAGCGCGAGCCAGACCGACTTCGACTTCGTGCGCAGCCTGATCGAGGAGGGTGCGATCCCGGACGACGTCACCATCCAGGTACTGACCCAGGCGCGTGAGCACCTGATCAAGCGCACGTACGAGTCGCTGGTCGGCGCCAAGCGGGCCATCGTGCACCTCTACAACTCGACGAGCATCCTGCAGCGCGACGTCGTCTTCCGCACCGACCAGCAGGGCGTCGTCGACATCGCGCTGGCCGGTGCCCGGCTCTGCCGCGAGATGGAGTCGCTGGTCCCCGGCACCGAGATCTACTACGAGTACTCGCCCGAGAGCTATACCGGCACCGAGCTGGAGTTCGCCGCCGACATCTGCAACCAGGTGATCGAGATCTTCGAGCCGACCCCGGACCGCAAGGTCATCGTGAACCTGCCCGCCACGGTCGAGATGGCGACCCCGAACGTCTACGCCGACTCGATCGAGTGGATGTCGCGCCATCTGAACCACCGCGAGAACGTGATCCTGTCGCTGCACCCGCACAACGACCGCGGCACCGCCGTCGCCGCGGCCGAGCTGGGCTACATGGCCGGTGCGGACCGCATCGAGGGCTGCCTGTTCGGCAACGGTGAGCGCACCGGCAACGTCGACCTGGTGACGCTGGGCGTCAACCTGTTCACGCAGGGGATCGACCCGCAGATCGACTTCAGCGACATCGACCAGATCAAGCGGACGGTCGAACACTGCAACCAGCTGCCCGTCGGCGAGCGCAGCCCGTGGGGCGGCGACCTGGTCTTCACCGCCTTCAGCGGCTCCCACCAGGACGCCATCAAGAAGGGCTTCGAGGCGATGGCCGCGCGCGCCGAGGCGGAGGGCACGTCGGTCGACGACCTGGTCTGGGCGGTGCCCTACCTGCCCGTCGACCCGAAGGATCTGGGCCGCAGCTACGAGGCGGTGATCCGTGTGAACTCGCAGTCGGGCAAGGGCGGCGTGGCCTACCTGCTGAAGACCGACCACGCGCTCGACCTGCCGCGCAAGCTGCAGATCGAGTTCTCCGGCGTCGTGCAGGCGAAGACCGACGCCGAGGGAGGCGAGGTCACGAGCGAGCAGATCTGGGACATCTTCCAGGACGAGTACCTGCCGGCGCCCGCGACCGACGCCGACGCCAAGTGGGGCCGCTTCGAGCTGGGCAGCACCTCGACGACCAACGAGTCGGGCGACCACGTCAGCCTCACGGTCGCGCTGCGCGACGGCGACACCGTCTCCAAGGTCACCGGCGAGGGCAACGGCCCGATCGCCGCGTTCATCGACATCCTCAACGCCCGCGGGATCAACGCGCACCTCTACGACTACTCGCAGCACACGCTGTCCGCGAGCGAGTCCGCCCTGGCGGCGGCCTACATCGAGCTCGACGTCGACGGCGTGCGCCTGTGGGGCGTCGGAATCGACGGCGACACCACCACCGCGTCCTTCAAGGCCGTCGTGTCGGCGGTCAACCGTGCGGTGCGCGCGTCGGCGGGCACCGCGGCGGAGGCGGAGCTCGTCACGGTCTGACACCGGTTCGCGTCGAACGCCGTCCGCGGGAGCGGGCGGCGTTCGTGCGTGCGGGAGCGATCAGGCATCGGCGTCCGCGTCCGGCTTGTCGATGCGGTAGCGCGGGATGGCACCCGTGTCCGTCCTGTCGTCGACGTGGGTCTCGGGCGGCCGGGTCGCGAATCGGCGCCAGCGCACCCGGGGCAGGCGCCCCAGCTCGCGCTGCTCCGGCAGGCTCCAGCCGAATCGGACGGCGAGAAGGCGGATGACAAGGGTGACGAGCACGCACACGATCGCCGCGATGGTGAGCGGCACACCGAGGTCGATCAGCACGACCAGCACGACCGTGCCCGCGCCGGCGGCGACGGCGTAGAGCGACCCCACGTGCATCAGCGCGATCGGGAGGTTCAGCAGGACGTCCCGCAGGATCGAACCGCCGACCGCCGCGACGACTCCCACGAAGATGGCGGGCACCTCCGGGAGGCCGAGCGACAGGGCCTTGCTCGCGCCGATCGCACCGAAAAGGCCGATGGTCAGGGCGTCGAGGAAGGTGATCAGCGGGTCGAGCCGGCGGAAGAGCCGCACCAGCAGCATCCCGACCAGCGCGGCGAACACGGTCGCCGGCAGATACCAGTTCGACTGCAGGGCGACCGGGGTGACGGTGAGCAGCAGGTCACGGAGCAGACCGCCGCCGACCCCGGTCGCCACGCCGATGATCGCCACGCCGAGCAGGTCGAGCCGTCGATCCCGGAAACCGGACGCGAACATGGCCCCCTGCAGGCTGCCGACGCCGACGGCGACGAGGTCTCCCCAGAGCGGGATGATCAGGGCGGTGGTGCTCACAGTCACTTCTACCACGCGGCGCTGGCCGCGACTGTCGGTCTCACGCGAGATAATCGGGAGGTGCCTGTCTATCGTGATGAAGCCGTCGTGCTGCGCACCCACAAGCTGGGGGAAGCCGATCGCATCGTCACGCTGCTCAGCCGCCAGCACGGCAAGATCCGTGCCGTGGCGAAGGGCGTTCGCCGCACGGCGTCGCGCTTCGGGTCGCGCCTCGAACCGTTCATGGTGGCGGACATCCAGCTGTATGAGGGCCGCACCCTCGACGTCGTCACGCAGGCGGAGTCGCTGGGGGCCTACGGTGCGCTGATCGCGGACGACTACGCCAGCTACACGGCTGCGAACGCGATGGTCGAGGCTGCGGACCGTCTCACCGACGCCGAGGCGTCGCTGCAGCAGTACCTGCTGCTCGTCGGCGCCCTCCGCTCCCTGTCCCGCCGCGAGCACACGCCGACGCTCACGCTCGACTCGTACCTGCTGCGGGCGCTGTCGCTGGCCGGCTGGGCGCCAAGCTTCCTCGACTGCGCGCGCTGCGGCCGCCCCGGCCCCCACGAGCACATCGTCGTGCAGCTCGGGGGCGTGGTCTGCCCCGCGTGCGCGCCGCACGGGGCGCCGCGCGTGGACATGGCGACGATCGACCTCCTCGGCGCCCTGCTCACCGGGGACTGGGCGGCCGCCGAGGCGGCGGACGAGGGGACGCGCTCCAAAGCGGACGGCGTCGTCTCGGCGTACACCCAATGGCACCTCGAGCGCGGCCTGCGCTCCCTCCAGCACGTGCACCACGACGCCCCCGCCGACGCCGCGCAGCGACGGCTCGATCGGAAGGGGAGCGCATGAGCCCCAAGCCATACACGCACAAGGATGCGGTCGAGTATCGCCCCCTCGATTGGACCGGCGTCTACCCGCCGCCGCTTCCCGCCGCCGCGGTGCCGGCGCACGTGGCGATCGTCATGGACGGCAACGGCCGGTGGGCCAATCGGCAGGGTCTGACGCGCATCGAGGGCCACCGCGCGGGGGAGGCCTCGCTGCTCGACGTCGTGGCCGGCGCGATCCAGATCGGTGTCAAGCACCTCAGCGTCTACGCCTTCTCCACCGAGAACTGGAAGCGCTCGCCCGACGAGGTCCGCTTCCTCATGGGTTTCAACCGGGACGTTCTGCACCGCAGGCGCGACCAGCTGAACGAGTGGGGCGTGCGGGTCCGCTGGGCCGGCCGCAAGCCGCGCTTGTGGGGGTCGGTCATCAAGGAGCTGCAGTACGCCGAGCAGCTCACCGCCGGGAACGATGTCCTCACCCTGACGATGTGCGTCAACTACGGAGGCCGCACCGAGATCGCCGACGCCGCGCGCTCGATCGCCGAGGAGGTCGCCGCGGGGAGGCTCAAGCCGTCCGCCGTGGGGGAGAAGACCATCCAGCGTCACCTCTACCTGCCCGACATGCCGGATGTTGACCTGTTCGTGCGGAGCTCGGGGGAGCAGCGCACGAGCAACTTCCTCCTCTGGCAGAGCGCGTACGCCGAGATGGTGTTCCTCGATACGCTGTGGCCGGACTTCAGCCGCACCGATCTCTGGGAGGCCGTCGGGCTCTACGCGGGACGCAACCGGCGGTTCGGTGGTGCGATCGACACGCCCACCGCCGGGGCCGCCGATAGCGCGCGTTCGCCCGCCTCGGCGGGTTCGGAATAGCTGCAGCCGTGCAGGATGTTGGAACCAGTGTGAGCGAACCCATCAAGATCGACATCTGGTCCGACATCGCGTGCCCGTGGTGCTACATCGGCAAGCGGAAGTTCGAAGCGGGCAGCGGCCTCTTCGCCGGCGCGGGAGACGGACGCGACGTGGAGGTCGAGTACCACTCCTTCGAGCTTTCGCCGGACACCCCCGTCGACTTCGACGGCAGCGAGGTCGACTTCCTCTCCGGGCACAAGGGCCTTCCCGCCGATCAGGTCGAGCAGATGCTCGAGCGCGTCACGGGCATCGCCTCGTCCGTCGGACTCGACTACGACTTCGAGCACCTCAAGCACACCAACACGGTCAAGGCGCATGAGCTCCTCCACTTCGCCAAGGCCCACGGCAAGCAGCTCGAGCTCGCGGAGCGCCTGTTCCAGGCCTACTTCGTCGAGGGCGGCCACGTGGGCCGCATCGAGGACCTGGCCGATCTCGCCGCCTCCGTCGGTCTCGACCGCGCCGAGGCCATCACCGCCCTCGAGTCGGAGCAGTACCTCCCGGCCGTCCGTGAGGACCAGCGCAGCGCCGGTGAGTTCGGTATCAACGGCGTGCCGTTCTTCGTCATCGACGGCAAATACGGCGTCTCCGGCGCGCAGGACGCCGCCACCTTCGCCCAGGTGCTGGAGCAGGTCTGGAACGAGCGCGCGGCGGTGACCGCGTGACCGGCGCTGCTGATTCCGTCGCGGCCGCCGCGGCCGCGACGCCGCCCGTCACCCTCATACCCCTCGGCGACGCCTCCGCCGCCTCCTGCGACGGCGACTCCTGCGCCCTCCCCGTCTGACGTCCACTCCCGCCTGAACAGCGGGATCGCATGCTGTCGGACTGGCGCGTCCATCACGGCAGTATGCGACCCCGCTGTTGCGCGAGAACGCGACGCACCCGGTCGACGGCCGGACGGGAGCCGCGCGACATGGGAGCGATTGATGCGAACCACGCGCCATCCGGCCTGCTCGAGCGCCCAGAGGCGATCGACGTCCCGCTCGTACTGCACCGGATCGGTGCGGTGATGGTCACCGTCGTACTCGACGACCACCCGCTCGACCGGATAGACGAGATCGCCGTGCAGCACGAGGCCGCGGGCGGTGAAGACGGGCAGATTGACCGCCGGCTCGGGGAGCCCGGCGTCGACGAGCATGAGACGCAGCAGGGACTCCATCGGCGAATCCGTCCCCGGCCGCAGTAGCGCGACGGCCTGACGCAACCGGCGGACTCCCGGCCGGGTTCTGGCATCCTCGACCGCGCCACGCAGCGCATCGACCGAGCTGAGGGGCGAACGCCGGCGAAGGCACGCGTCGCCCGCCAGCACGAGCTCGGTCACCGACAGCTCCGCCGCGAGCTCCACCCAGGTCTCCTCGACGGAGGGCACGCGCAGGCCGTGGACCAGGGTCACCTCATCCGCGGCGATCCGCAGTTTGTGCCCGACGATCCCGACGCCGCGCGGCGCGCGGCCTCCACGGAGCGTCGCGACGTGCAGCGGCCCGCCCGCCCGGAGCCGACCGGGCAGCGACAGGCCGTGCAGGGCTGCAGCGGTGGAGTGACTGAAGCACTGCGTGGCCGGCATGGCCGCGCGGTACGCGCGGCAGGCACCCTCGAGACTCCCGTCACGGTCGGCGTGCGGCACGCGTACGCCGTGGTGCGGCCGGGCAAGGTCGCCGCGTCGGAGTCGACCGTCGTTCACCCCGGCGGAGCGGGCGGTCGCGGTCGAGAAGGCCGGGGAGCGGAGGATCGGGGGCAACGGTTCTGGTCTGCGCATGCCCACACGCTGTCACCCCGACGATGACCGTTTGGGGTTATCCACAGGCGCCCGGATCACGGGGGTCTCGAACTGCCGGAAAGCGGAGCGCGAAGCGGCTGTTTGCGACCCCTGTGTCATGCGCCGGTGTCAGTCGCCGGGATCGGGCGGGCTACTCGGGGTCGGTGATGTCGGCGACGGTGGCGGAATAGGCGCGGATCACCTCGTCGGCGTCGACGAAGAGGGAGAGGCCGTGCTCGCCGGCGCCCATGGAGACACGGCGGCCGACGATGCCGGCGTCGGCGACGACGGGCCACGCGGTGGTGCTGCCGAAGGGCGTGATGGTTCCCCGCTCGTAGCCGGTCGCGGCGAGGGCGACGGAGGCGTCGGGGAGCTGAAGCTTGTTGACCTGCAGGAGGCCGCGCAGCTTGGGCCACGAGATCTTGCGGCCGCCGGGGACGAGCGCGAAGACGAAGGTGTCGTCGCTGCGCTTGACCACGAGAGTCTTGACGATGTCGCCGGGGCCGATCCCGAGGAGGGTCGCCGCCTCCTCGAGGCTGCGTGCCGCGGGGCGCTCGACGATGTCGATGGGGACGCCGCGGGCCGCCGCGTCGGCCTCCACGCGGGCGCGACCGCCATCCACAGGCGCGCCGGACGCGCTGTTCTCCACTGTTTCCGGGCTCTCGGCCATGGTTCAGCACGCTTTCTGGGAGAATCGGATCAGATGTCTACCACTGCCACCCTAAGCCACGCGCCCCAGCTGACCATCGGTCCGCTGGCCCTCGACGTCCCCGTCGTGCTCGCCCCGATGGCCGGGATCACGAACACCGCCTTCCGTCGCCTCTGCCGCGAGTACGGAGCCGGCCTCTACGTGAGCGAGATGATCACGTCCCGCGCGCTCGTCGAGCGCACCCCGGAATCGCTGCGCCTCATCACCCACCACGAGTCGGAGACCCCGCGATCCATCCAGCTCTACGGCGTCGATCCGAAGACCGTGCGTGAAGCGGTCACCATGCTCGTCGCGGAAGACCGCGCCGATCACATCGACCTGAACTTCGGCTGCCCGGTTCCCAAAGTCACCCGCAAAGGGGGCGGCGCTGCGCTGCCGTGGAAGCTGGGGCTGTTCCGCGAGATCGTCGAGGGTGCGGTGAAGGCCGCCGGCGACATCCCGCTCACCGTCAAGATGCGCAAGGGCATCGACAGCGACCACCTGACGTATCTCGAGGCGGGGCGGGCGGCGGAGGGGGCCGGGGTCGCGTCGATCGCGCTGCACGCCCGCACGGCTGCAGAGTTCTACTCGGGCCATGCGGACTGGTCGGCCATCGCGACGCTCAAGCAGACCATCACGTCGACTCCGGTGCTCGGCAACGGCGACATCTGGTCGGCCGCCGACGCCATCCGCATGGTCGACGAGACCGGCTGCGACGGCGTCGTGGTCGGTCGGGGCTGTCTGGGCCGCCCCTGGCTGTTCGGCGACCTCGCGGCCGCCTTCCACGCCAAGGCAGGACGGATCTCGGCCGCTGAGGCCGAGCGGGCGCTCGCGCACCCGACGCTGGGCGAGGTGGCCGCGGCGTTCCGGCGGCACGCCGAGCTGCTCGTCGAGTTCTTCGACAGCGAGGAGCGCGGCTGCCGCGACATCCGCAAGCACGTGGCGTGGTACTTCAAGGGGTACCCGGTGGGAGGCGACCTGCGCGCGAGCCTCGCCACCGTCGACACGCTCGCGCACCTGGACGACCTGCTCGCGACCCTCGACGGCGAACAGGAGTACCCGGGTGAGGCGGCGGAGGGCCAGCGCGGCCGCGCCGGATCGCCCAAGCGTCCGGCCCTGCCGGAGCGCTGGCTCGAGAGCCGCGAGGTGGACGGCGCCCAGCGCGCGGAGGTCGCCGAGGCGGAGGTGCACAACAGTGGTGGATAGCGTGATCACGTCGGCGCCACACGGGGGAGCCCCGGCGGACGAGCTGGGCTACACCGACCGCGACCGCGACCGATGGCTGCCCGAGCACCACTCGAATCGCCGCAGCGACTTCGCCCGTGACCGCGCCCGCCTCCTGCACTCCAGCGCGCTGCGACGGCTCGCGGCGAAGACCCAGGTGCTGAGCCCGACCGCCGGCCTCGACTTCGCCCGCAACCGGCTGACGCACTCCCTGGAGGTGGCGCAGGTCGGCCGCGAGCTGGCGGCCAGTCTCGGTCTCGACCCCGATGTCGTCGACACGGCCTGTCTCGCCCACGACATCGGCCACCCGCCCTTCGGCCACAATGGCGAGCGTGCGCTGAGCGCATGGTCGGCGGATATCGGCGGCTTCGAGGGAAACGCCCAGACCCTCCGCCTGCTGTCCCGCCTCGAGCCGAAGGTGTTCGGGCGCGACGGACGGCCATACGGGCTCAACCTCACGCGCGCGAGCCTCGACGCAAGCTGCAAGTACCCGTGGCCGTCGACCTCGTCGGTGGCGGACCCGAGCGGGCGCGCGAAGTTCGGCTTCTACGCCGACGACGAGCCGGTCTTCGCCTGGCTGCGGGAGGGGGCTCCCGAACGGCAGCAGTGCATCGAAGCGCAGGTGATGGACCTCTCCGACGACATCGCGTACTCGGTCCACGACTTCGAGGACGCGATCGTCAACGGCTACATCGACGTCGCCGCCCTCGGCAGCCGCGTCGATCACGACGACCTGGTCACCTCGATGCACGAGTGGGTGGGAGGCGAGATCGGACACGACGACCTCATCGCCGCGTTCGACCGGCTCGACGGCCTCGACATCTGGCTGGAGAGCTGGGACGGGAGCCGGCGCGCGCAGGCCCACCTCAAGAACCTGACCAGCCAGCTCATCGGCCGGTTCGCCCACGCGGCGGTCCACGCGACCAAGGCGGCCTCCGGCAGCACCGGGCTCATCCGCTTCGGCGCCGACGTCGTCGTCCCCGACGAGATCCGAGCGGAGATCGCGGTGCTGAAGGGGATCGTCGCGACCTTCGTGATGTCCCGCAACACCCGGCAGCCCATCTACGCGCAGCAGCGCGAGATCCTCACCTCGCTCGCCGACACGCTGTACGAGCGCGGCCCGGCGGCCCTCGACCCGGGATTCGCCGAGGACTGGAGGCTTGCGCGCGGCGACGCGGAGCGCAAGCGCGTCATCGTCGATCAGGTCGCCAGCCTGACCGACCAGTCGGCGCTCAGCTGGTTCGAACGACTCGTTCAGCACTGACACGGCGCGCGGGCTTGAATACCCGCCGTACGTGCAGAATGCTGGAGGTCACGCCATCGGAAGGACACCCATGAGCACGCCACAGCCCCCGTCGGACGACGACCGGACGGATCGGCCGGACGCGGCCGCGCCGGTGGAGCCGTCGACGGAGAGCCGCGCGACGGGCGAGGGTGCCCCCGCGGGGTCCGCGGACACAGCCGCCGACACGCCCGCCAAGAAGGTCCCGGCCCGCAAGCCTGCCGTTCGCAAGCCCGCGGCCCGTAAGACGAGCTCGAGCGCGGCCGGGACGTCGTCGACGCCGCGCAAGCGCGCGCCGAAGCCTCCTGCGCCCTCGCCGGTCGGCGAGGCGCCGGACATCATGGACGCCACCCTCGGGACCTCGACGCCGCTGGCGCGCGCGGACGTGGGGGGCACGGAGTCCGAGACGCCGGCCGCACCGGCCGAACCCACGCTGCCCTCGGCGACCGAGATCTTCGCGTCGGTGAAGCCTGCCCGCGGTGCGTCAGCGCGTACGCGGGAGAGCACGACCGCCGCGTCCTCCTCCACGCCGACGGCAGACCCTGCACAGCCGACCGGGACGACGGAGCCGGCCGCCTCGTCGGGGGCCACAGCGGCGACCGAGGTCCTCACGCCCGCGGCGTCGGCCGAGCCGGCGTCGGTCCCTCCTGCGGCGTCCGTCGTACCGTCCGCATCCGCCGCGGCACCGGAGACCGGCGCACCGGGAGAGGACGCTGCACCGGGAGAGGACGCTGCACCGGCAGAGCACGCACGCGCGGCCGGACCCGCGGATCCCGGCGAGCCCGTCGACTCCGGCCTGCCTGCCCCGGACGGCGCGGATCAGCCCGACCCCGCCGACCCCACCGCGACCGACGCCCGCGGCCGTCGCAGCGTTGTCGAGCTCGCCGACCGCCTCGACGATTCCCGGTTCTTCTCCGCGCTGTTCGACTTCACGTTCACGAGCTATGTGACGCGGCGGCTCGCCGGTCCGGTCTACGTGGTCGGCCTGGTGCTGATCGCGCTCGGCATCCTCGTCGGGTTCTCGCAGAGTCTGGCGATCGCGGTGTCGACCCAGTCTCCGGCCGGCGCGTTCGCGTTCCTGCTCGGCGTGCTGGTGACGCTCGTGGCCGCGATCCTGGCGGTGCTACTGCTGCGGGTCGGCATCGAGGTGTTCGTGGCGATCATCGAGATCGCGCAGAACACGCGCGGCCGGCGGCGCCCTCCGCGCGACTGAGCGCACCGGTCCGCGACCCGCTCGTCGGTGCGGCTCACTAGAATCGAAGCATGGCAGGCCGGATTCGACAGAGCGACATCGAAGAGGTCAAGTCCCGAACCAACATCGCCGACATCATCGGCGACTACGTCAGCCTCAAGACCGGCGGCGTCGGAGCCCTCAAGGGCCTCTGCCCGTTCCACGACGAGAAGAGCCCCAGCTTCTACGTGCGCCCCGGTGTCGGTCGCTACCACTGCTTCGGCTGCGGCGAAGGCGGCGATGTCTACGAGTTCCTGCTCAAGATGGACCACGTCTCGTTCACCGATGCCGTCGAGCGTCTCGCGGGCCGCATCGGCTACCAGCTGCACTACGAGGAGGGCGGCGGCCCGACCGAGGGTTCGGGCGCCAATCGCGCCCGCCTGCTCGCCGCCAACAGCGCCGCGGAGGAGTTCTTCCGCGACCGCCTGACGGCGCCGGACGCCGAACCCGGTCGCCGGTTCCTCGGGGAGCGGGGGTTCGGCGCCGAGGCCGCCGCGCAGTTCGGCGTCGGGTTCGCGCCGAAGAGCTGGGACGAGCTCACCACACACCTGCGTGGGAAGGGGTTCACGCAGGACGAGCTGGTGGCGGCGGGTCTCGTCTCCCAGGGCGACCGCGGCGTGTACGACCGCTTCCGCGGGCGGCTGGTGTGGCCGATCCGGGATGTGACGGGTCAGACGATCGGCTTCGGCGCGCGGCGGCTGCTCGACGACGACAAAGGACCCAAGTACCTCAACACCCCGGAGACCGCCGTCTACAAGAAGGCTCAGGTGCTCTACGGCCTCGACCTCGCGAAGCGCGACATCTCGCGCAACGACCAGGTCGTCGTCGTGGAGGGGTACACCGACGTGATGGCGTGCCACCTCGCGGGGATCACCACGGCGGTCGCGACCTGTGGGACATCGTTCGGCGTCGACCACATCAAGGTGATCCGGCGGGTGATGGGGGACGACACGAGCCAGGGCTCGGTGATCTTCACGTTCGACCCCGACTCCGCCGGCCAGAAGGCCGCCGCGCGCGCCTTCGGCGAGGAGCAGCGGTTCTCGGCGCAGACGTACGTGGCGGTCGGTCCGGACGGACTCGACCCGTGCGATCTGCGCCTGGCGAG
The DNA here is from genome assembly GCF_020521355.1 of Leifsonia sp. LS1. Lineage (NCBI taxonomy): Bacteria > Bacillati > Actinomycetota > Actinomycetes > Micrococcales > Microbacteriaceae > Leifsonia > Leifsonia sp. LS1. Next base: position 76,878 of record NZ_BPER01000002.1, on the reverse strand, counting down.
AGGCGATGACGCCGTCCGCCGCATGATCGACGCCAAGAAGCCGATGTTCGAGTTCATGATCCGCCAGGTCGTGGAGCGGTTCGACCTCGACAGCGTGGAGGGACGTGCGGGTGCTCTGCGCGCCGGCGCCCCGATCGTCGCGACGATCCGCGATCCCGCCTCGCAGAACGGCTACACGCGCGAGCTCGCCCGCCTCTCCGGCGCCGACCTGCAGGATGCGCTGCGTGCGGTCCGCTCCGCACAGCATGGCTCGCGCGGCTCCCGCAACGACGACGGGCGCGGTGGACCCTCCGGTCGGTCCGCCGACGGCGGCCGGTCCGGCGGCCCGGCCGCCGAGGGGGCGGTCGCGCCCATCCGAGCCGCGGACCTCACCGATCCGACGCAGCGGACCGAGCGCGAATGCCTGATGGTGCTCCTCCAGCTGCCCGAGGAGGTCGGTGCCGAGCGGGCGGCCCGCGCCGTGCAGGTCCCGTTCCAGAACCCGACCCACGCGGTGGTCCGCGACGCCATCGCCACCCAGCTGGCCACGATGACGGCGCCCGGTTGGGTGGACCGGGTGCTCGCCGAGGTCCCCGCGGCGTACGCGCCCACCGTCAACGGTCTCGCGGTCGCGACGCTGCCGCAGGCGGCCGGGGGAGACGCCGGACGCTACGCCCGCTCCATCCTCGACGGCCTGATCGACCGTGACCTCCTGCGTGAGAAGGCGGAGCTCACGTCGAGGCTCGCCCGCACCGACGCGCAGGAGGCCGAGCTGCGCCGGTCGCTGCAGCTCGCCCTCAGCTCGATCGACCAGGAGCGGATGCGCCTCCGGGCCGAGTAGCGCAGCCCCGACCACCTGGATGGATTTCCTCCTCGCATGCGCGGATGAGCGGCGGTTTGTTGCGTGCACGTAAAGAATTCGACGCGTTCCGCCTTCTGATGCGGTCGGCACGACAGATCCGTGCTAGGAAATGGGTACGCGATTCGGCATCGGGGCTCTCGTGTGCCTCGCCGTGTCGGCTATCCCACACCAGGAAGAGGTATTCGGATATGACATCCGCACACATCCGCGGTCGGCGCATCCTCGCCGTCTCCGCCGCTTTCGCGGCGACCGCGCTCGTGCTCGTCGGCTGCTCCGGGAGCAACAGCAGCTCCGGCGGCGGCGGCACGTTGACCATCGGAACGACCGACAAGATCACGTCGATCGACCCGGCCGGCTCGTACGACAACGGCTCGTTCGCCGTCATGAACCAGGTCTACCCGTTCCTCCTGAACACCCCGTACGGCAGCCCCGACGTCAAGCCGGACATCGCCACGAGCGCCGACTTCACATCGCCGAACGAATACACCGTGAAGCTCAAGAAGGGCCTCAAGTTCGCCAACGGGCACGACCTCACCTCGTCGGACGTGAAGTTCACCTTCGAGCGCCAGCTGAAGATCAACGACCCCAACGGTCCGGCCTCGCTGCTCGCGAACCTCGACAGCGTCTCCACCCCGGACGACACGACGGTCGTCTTCAAGCTGAAGGTCGCCAACGATCAGACCTTCCCGCAGGCGCTCTCGAGCCCGGCCGGCCCGATCGTGGACGAGCAGGTCTTCTCGGCCGACAAGGTCACGCCGGACGCGGACATCGTCAAGGGCCACGCCTTCGCCGGCCAGTACGACATCACCAGCTATGACTTCAACAACCTGATCGCGTACAAGGCGAACCCCAACTACGAGGGCCTGCTCGGCAAGCCGGCGACGGAGAAGGTCAACGTCAAGTACTACGCCGACTCGTCCAATCTAAAGCTCGACATCCAGAAGAACTCGATCGACGTCGCGTTCCGCAGCCTGTCGGCCACGGACATCGAGAGCCTCGGCAGCGACAAGAACGTCAAGGTCGTCAAGGGCCCGGGCGGCGAGATCCGCTACATCGTGTTCAACTTCAACACGCAGCCGTACGGCGCGACCACGCCGGAGGCCGATGCGGCCAAGGCGCTGGCCGTCCGCCAGGCGGCGGCCGATCTCGTCGACCGCTCCGCGATCGCGAAGCAGGTCTACAAGGACACCTACACCCCGCTCTACTCGTTCGTGCCCGAGGGGCTGACCGGTGCCACCACGGTGCTGAAGGACCTCTACGGCGACGGCAACGGCGGCCCGAGCCTCGAGAAGGCGAAGCAGACCCTGGAGGCCGCCGGGGTCACCACTCCGGTCGCGCTGAGCCTGCAGTACAACCCGGACCACTACGGCCCGTCCTCCGGCGACGAGTACGCGCTGGTCAAGGAGCAGCTCGAGAAGGGCGGCCTGTTCACGGTCAACCTGCAGTCGACCGAGTGGGTCCAGTACTCCAAGGACCGCACCGCCGACGTCTACCCGGCGTACCAGCTCGGCTGGTTCCCGGACTACTCCGACGCCGACAACTACCTGTCGCCGTTCTTCATCAAGGACAACTTCCTGGCGAACCACTACGACAACCCCCAGGTCCAGTCCCTGATCGAGCAGCAGCTCGGCACCACCGACAAGGACGCCCGCACCAAGCTGATCGAGGAGATCCAGGCCAAGGTGGGCGCCGACCTCAGCACGCTGCCGTTGCTGCAGGGTGCGCAGGTCGCCGTGGTCGGCAAGACGGTGACGGGCGCCGACAAGACGCTCGACCCGTCGTTCAAGTTCCGCTACGCGGCCCTCGCCAAGGGCTGAGCCGCACAGCCGGCAACCGGGGGCGGTCCGTCGCGTGCGGGCCGCCCCCTCCCACGAACCACCACGATTGGCTTCCATGACCGCGACAGTCAGCACTCCGGCGCCCGGAGCGGCCCCCGGCCCCGTACGCACGACGGCGAAGCGACGATCGGGAGGCGGCCTCGGCCGGTACCTGATCATCCGCGCGCTGCTCATCATCCCCACGATCTTCATCCTCGTCACCGTCGTCTTCTTCTTGATGCGCTCGACGGGCGACCCGATCACGGCCGCGCTCGGCGGCAAGCTGCCGCCCGCCCAGCTGCAGGCGCGCATCCACGAGGCGGGATACGACCGGCCGCTCATCGTCCAGTACTTCGACTACCTGGGCATGATCCTGCGCGGAGACTTCGGCACGACGTTCACGGACAACCAGCCCGTGACGCAGGTGCTCATCACCTACGGCGCGGCGACCCTCGAGCTCGCGTTCTACGCGCTCATCGTCGCCTTCATCGTGGGCATCCCGCTCGGGATGGTCGCGGCCTACTTCCGCGACAAGGGGCAGGACGCGGTGCTGCGGGTCTTCGCGATCATCTGCTACGCCACGCCCGTCTTCTTCGCGGGCATGCTGCTGAAACTCGTCTTCGCCGTCTGGCTGAACTGGCTGCCGGTCGCGGGCCGTGCCTCCACCGGCTCGGAGATCGAGATGCAGACGCTCGACACCAAGACCGGCATCTACCTGATCGACTCGATCCAGACCGGGGACCCGGCTGTGGTGGGGGATGTGCTCTCGCACGCGATCCTCCCCGGCATCGCGCTCGGCCTGCTCACCGCGGGGGTCTTCCTCCGGCTCGTGCGCACCAATGTGATCGGGACGCTGTCGACCGATTATGTGGACGCGGCGCGGTCGCGCGGCGTCCGCGAGAGCAGGCTCGTCCGCAAGCACGCCTACCGTCCGGCGCTCATCCCGATCATCACCGTCATCGGCCTGCAGATCGCTCTGCTGCTGGGCGGTGCGATCCTCACCGAGAAGACGTTCGAGTGGAAGGGACTGGGCTTCCAGCTGTTCCACTACCTCTCGGCACGCGACTTCGTCGCCGTGCAGGGGCTCGTCGCGCTCCTCGCGGTGATCGTCGCGCTGACGAACTTCATCGTCGACGTGATCGCGGCGCTCATCGACCCGAGAGTGAGGTACTGACGATGACGCAGCACATCGACACGTCGGCTCGGCCTCGACCAGCCGCCAGGCGCTCCCTCTGGTCCCGCCTTCCCGTCGTCCACCAGCTCCGGCAGAGCGTCGGGCTGCAGCGGGGGATGCTGATCGCGGGCCTCGCCATCACGGGCTTGTTCATCCTCATCGCGATCTTCGCGCCGATCGTCGCCCCGTACGGCTATTCGCAGCTGAGCGGTCCGGGCGGACAGTTCGGCTCGCAGCAGCCCCCGAGCGGCGCGCACATCTGGGGCACCACGGTCGGCGGGTACGACGTGTTCTCCCGCACGATCTGGGGTGCGCAGACGGCACTCCTGGTCATCATCGTCGCGGTGGTCCTGTCGATCTTCGCCGGCGTCGTGCTGGGGCTCGTGTCCGGGTACTTCGGCGGCTGGCTCGACCGGGTGCTCGTCGTCATCTGCGATGCGATCTACGCGTTCCCGTCCCTGCTGCTCGCGATCATCGTCGCGATCGTCGTCAGCGGAGGGCAGTCGAGCCTCTGGGGCGGCATCCTCGCGGCGGCGATCTCGATCACCGTCGTGTTCATCCCGCAGTATTTCCGCGTGATCCGCGCCGAGGCCGTGCGCATCAAGGCGGAGGCGTACGTGGAGTCGGCGAAGGTGGTGGGGGCGAGCAACACCCGCATCATGTTCCGGCACGTGCTGCGCAACTCCACGCGAACGCTGCCGCTGATCTTCACGCTGAACTCCTCCGAGGCGATCCTGACGTTGGCGGGGCTGGGATTCCTCGGCTTCGGCATCGAGCCGACCGCGGCGGCCGAGTGGGGCTACGACCTCAACAAGGCGCTCTCGGATGTCACGAGCGGGATCTGGTGGACCGCGGTGTTCCCCGGTGCGGCGATCGTGCTGGTGGTGCTCGGCATCACCCTCGTCGGCGAGAGCCTCAACGACCTGGCCGACCCGCGCCTGCGGGGCCGACGCCGGGCCGCTGCGGCCTCGGGACTGGTCGCGGAGACCTCGGTGGTCCCCGGCGGACCGCTGGAAGCAGGGCCGGCCGGCCTGGACGGACTGGAGGGCGGCGAGTCCTTCGACGAGCACGGAATCGAGGTGAAGCCGTGAGCGACGCGGAGACGTTGGACACCGTGGTGCAGATCGACAATCTGTCGGTGACGTTCGCCACCGACGGCGGGGCGGTCAAGGCCGTGGACGATGTGACGCTGAGCGTGGCGCCGGGAGAGGTCCTGGCGATCGTCGGCGAATCGGGTTCGGGCAAGACGGTCACCGCGAAGACCATCCTCGGACTGCTGCCCGAGACGGCCACCGCCTCGGGAGCGGTGGTGCTGCGCAGCAAGGACGGCGGGAGCGAAGCGGATGTCGTCACGCTGAGCAAGCGCCAGTTGCGCGCCGTGCGCGGCACCGATGTCGCGATGGTGTTCCAGGAGCCCTCGACGGCTCTCAACCCGGTCTACCCGGTGGGCTGGCAGATCGCGGAGGGCCTCCGGGCCCACGGGAAGCTCTCCAGGAAGGAGGCGCGGGCTCGCGCCGTGGAGATCCTCGAGCGGGTGGGAATCCCGGAGCCGGAGAAGCGGGTGAAGTACTACCCGCACCAGTTCTCCGGCGGGCAGAAGCAGCGGATCGTCATCGCGATGGCGCTGGTGCTCAATCCCGGGCTCATCGTCGCCGACGAGCCGACCACCGCGCTCGACGTGACGGTCCAGGCCGAGATCCTCGACCTCCTGCGCCGCTGCCGCGACGAGTTCGGCGCCGCGATCGTGCTCATCACCCACAACATGGGCGTCGTCGCCGACCTCGCCGACCGGGTGGCGGTCATGTACCAGGGCAGACTGGTCGAGCAGGCGGATGTGCGGACGCTGTTCGCCTCGCCGCAGGCCGACTACACCAAGAAGCTGCTGGCGGCCGTGCCCAAGATCGGGCAGGGGACGGTGCAGACCCGCGAGCGCGCCGCAGCGCGGCAGTCGACGGCCGACCAGGCTCCCGTCGTCGCAGCCCGAGACCTGCGCATCCAGTACCCCGGCCGGTTGGGACGCCCTGGTTTCGTGGCGGTCGACGGCGTCGATTTCGAGATCCGGCCGCGGGAGGTGCTCGGCCTGGTGGGCGAGTCCGGTTCGGGCAAGACGACCATCGGCCGCGCGATCGCCGGGCTGAACCGGGTGACGGGCGGTTCGCTGAACGTGCTCGGGATCGAGATGAACGGCGTCCGGGAGCGGGAGTTCCGTCCCGTGCGGAGCGACATCGGGTTCGTGTTCCAGGACCCGGCATCGAGCTTCAACCCGCTGCTCACCATCGCCGACTGCGTCGCCGAGCCGCTCGTGGTGCACGGTCGTGCCGATTCGCCCGCCGACGCCCGGGTCCGCGTGGACGAGCTGCTCGAGGCCGTTCAGTTGCCCCGCAGCTACGGCGACCGGTTCCCGCACGAGCTCTCGGGAGGTCAGCGACAGCGAGCGAGCCTCGCCCGAGCGCTCGCGCTCGAGCCGTCGCTCCTGATCGCGGATGAGCCGACATCCGCGCTCGACGTCTCCGTGCAGGCGCGTGTGCTGGAGCTCTTCGCCGAGCTGCAGCGCGAGTTCGGCTTCGCCTCGCTGTTCATCAGCCACGACCTGGCCGTCGTCGACCTGCTGGCGGACCGGATCGCGGTGCTGCACCACGGCAGGCTGGTGGAGGAGGGCACCGGTGAGCAGGTGCTGGTCGACCCGCAGGAGCCGTACACACAGCGGCTGCTCGCGTCCCTCCCGGTGCCGGATCCGGTGGAACAGGCCAAGCGGCGCGAGGCGCTCCGCGCCCTGAGGGAGCAGAGCGCCTAGGGTCGTCATGTGAGTTCCGATCCCGCCATCGTCGTCAGCGACCTGTCCGTCGAGTACCCCGCGCGGGGCGTCAGCCCGTCGTGCGTCGCGCTGCGCGGGGTGAGCTTCCGGCTGGAGACGGGGAGGATCCTGGGCGTCCTCGGCGAGACCGGTTCGGGCAAGAGCACGCTCGCCGAGGTGCTGGCCGGGCACGTGCTGCCGCCCCGGTCGGCCGACCCGGGCCCGCGGATCAGCGGCGGCCAGGCGACCGTGCTCGGACATCCTCTGCGCAAGGCGCGGAGGCGCGATCTGGCCGAGGTGACGTTCCACGTGGGCTACCTGCCACAGGATGCGGCGAGCACGCTGGAGCCGTCGCTCACCGTGCAGGACAACGTGACGCTCCCGATCTTCGAGCGCGACCAGCACTATTCGCGCCGGGCCGCGGGGGCGCGGGCGGCCACCATCCTGGACACTGTGCACCTGCCGCTCAGCGTGCTGACGAAGTACCCGTACGAGCTCAGCTCCGGTCAGCGGCAGCGCGTGGCGCTGGCCCGGGCGCTCGTGCTCGGACCGAGCGTGCTCGTCGCCGACGAGCCGACAGCCGGGATCGACGCGACCGTCCGCGATGCGGTGATCGACCTCCTGGCTCAGCTGCGGGGGCACGACGACTTCTCGGCCGTGATCGTGAGCCACGATCCCTCGGTGCTGCGGCGTGCCACCGACGCGTGCCTGGTGCTGCAGGCCGGCCGCACCGTCGGATACGGCCCCATCGAGGACGTGCTCGCCGACCCGACGCACCCGTTCGTCGCCGGGCTGGCGAAGGCGCTGGGCACCTCCTCCCGTCGCACCGAGCGCCGACCGCAGCGCGCCGCCGAGTGAGGATCGCCGAGTGAACAGGGAGTACCCCATGTCGTCGTCCACCGCATCCGGTGCGGGGCAGCATCGCGCCGTCCTCGCCGGAGAGGTCCGGCCGCTTCCGGCCGATCGACGGCCCGAGCCGGGCCCGATCGCCATCATGCCCCGCGCCGAGCAGACCTTCGTCGACGCGGTCCGGGCAGGGGGAGGGACGGTCGCGCCCCTCTCCGAAAGCACCCGAGGGCTCGTCTGGCTGGACTACAGGGACCCGGACGGCTTCGCCGCGGCCATGGACGCGCACCCGTCGATCACCTGGGTCCAGCTGCCGTTCGCGGGCGTCGACGCGTTCTCCCCGACGATCGCGGCGCACGCGCGTCCCGGTCTCGTGTGGACGAGCGCCAAGGGCGCCTACGCGCAGCCGGTCGCGGAGCACGCCCTCACCCTCGCCCTGGCGCTGCTGCGGGTCATTCCGAAGCGGGTGCGCGCCCGCAGCTGGGCGACAGAGCCCGAAGGTCGTTCCCTGTACGGGATGGACGTCGTGCTCATCGGAGCAGGCGGCATCGCGCTCGAGCTGATGCGGCTGCTGGAGCCGTTCGGCACCCGCATCACGGTGGTGCGGCGCTCGGCCGAGCCGGTCCCGGGGGCCGCGCGGACGCTCACGACCGACCGTCTGGCGGAGGCGCTGCCGACGGCCGACATCGTCGTGGTCGCGGCTGCGCTCACCGGCGGCACACGGGAGCTGATCGGTGCGCCGGAGGTCGCGGCCATGAAGCCGACCGCCCTCCTCGTCAACATCGCCCGTGGCGGACTCGTCGACACGGACGCGCTGCTCGCCGCCCTCCGGGACGGCGGGATCGCCGGCGCCGGCCTCGACGTGACCGACCCGGAGCCGCTCCCGGACGGTCATCCGCTCTGGGACGAGCCGAGCTGCCTCATCACCCCGCACCAGGCGGACACCCCGGAGATGGTGGCGCCGTTGCTCGCCGAGCGCGTGCGACTCAACGTGTCGGCCTTCCTCGGCGACGGCCGGTTCGTCGGTCTGGTGGACCCCGAAGCGGGCTACTGAGCGCGCCCCGGCGCGACGCGCGCGAGATGCAGTGCCGATTTCATAACCCGGTCGAATCCTTGCTACAGTAGCTTCGCTGAACAAGCATTCCTCGATAGCTCAATTGGCAGAGCAGCCGGCTGTTAACCGGCAGGTTCTTGGTTCGAGTCCAAGTCGGGGAGCCACCGGATCCCGGTCGATGAGCCCAATGCATAAGAGCAGGGCGAGTCGATCGGGATCTTTTTTCATGCCCGATGCGGAATACATCCGTCGTTCATGCGCCCGGTCTCCCTCCGAGCCCCGAATGATGATGACCGCGCGCCAGGATGCGCGTGGCGCGGAGGCGACGCCGAGCACGATCCGCGAGCCGACTGTGTGCGAACCGCGTACTCCCGGGGGAGTAGCCGGGAGTATCCGCATCACGCCCCCGGGCGCACGTCGGCGCTGCGGCGCGTGATTAGCATGGGGAGATGGCCTGGTCCTCCCGCATCGATCCGCTCGCGGGAGGGCGCGTGCCCGGCTGGGCGGCGCCGGAGCGACCCCGCGGATCGCGCTGGTTCCCGGTCGTCGTCGCGGCGCTGATCCAGGTGCCGGGCGTGCTGATCGCGCTCGGTGACGGCGCGGCGCACCCCCTCACGGCGGCAGCGGTCGCCGTGGCGCTCCTGTCCTCCGCGCTCCTGGCGTTCGGTCGCCCGCATCCCGGCGCCGTGCTGGTCGCCGTGGCCGTGCTCTGCGCTCCCGCGATCGCACTCACGTCGGGGCCGCCGTTCGCCGCCGTCCCGCTCGCGTTCGCCGTCGTCGGAGCCGTGGTCCGGGGCGCTCGGGTCTGGGCGTGGTGGACGCTCGCCGGCTTCGCCGTCGCCGCTCCTCTCGCTGCGTTCCTCCTCACCGAGCGGCCCACGGCGATGATCCGTCCGCTGATCCTGGCGCTCATCCTGTGCCTGCTCGTCGGGGTCGGGGAGGCGGTGCGCAACCGGCGCGAGCGGTACCGGGAGATCTCCCGGGCGATCGCGGCGCGACGCGAGGCCGCGGCGGAGGCGGAGCGGCTGCGGATCGCGCGCGAGCTCCACGACGTCCTCGCGCACTCGCTGTCACAGATCAGCGTGCAGGCCGGTGTCGGTCTGCACCTCTTCGACTCCCGGCCCGATAAGGCGCGCGAGAGCCTGGAAGCCATCAAGACGACCAGCGGTCAGGCGCTCGAGGAGGTGCGCGGCGTCCTCGGCTTCCTCCGTTCGGACGGCTACGCCGAGCGCAGTCCCGAGCCGGACCTGTCCCGCATCCCCGTGCTGGTCGAGACGTATCGGCGCGCGGGGCTCGACGTGACGTACGAGAATGCGCTGGGGGAGGGCGCGTCCGCCGCGACCGGGCACGCCCTGTACCGGATCGCGCAGGAGTCCCTCACCAACGCAGGCAGGCACGCACAGGCGCACATCGTCCGCATCCGCCTCGCCGAGGAGGGCGGCTGGTACGTGCTCACCATCGCCGACGACGGCCGCAATCGTGCGGGCGAACCCCTCATCGAGGGCAAGGGGATGCTCGGGATGCGCGAGCGCGCAGAGCTCCTCGGCGGCCGCTTCGCCACGCGGGAGACGCCCGGCGGCGGCCTGACCGTCGAGGCGCGTCTGCCCGCCCGTCCGGCGGAGGCCGCGTGATCCGCGTGCTCCTGGCGGACGACCAGCATCTCGTCCGCGCCGGGTTCCGGGCGCTCCTCGAGGCCGAGGACGGCATCGAGGTCGTGGGCGAGGCTCCGACCGGGCGCGAGACCGTCGCCGCGGTGCGACGGACCCACCCGGACGTCGTCCTCATGGACATCCGCATGCCCGACGGCGACGGGCTGTGGGCGACCGCGGAGATCGTGGCCGACCCGGCGCTCGCGGGGACCCGCGTCGTGGTCGTCACGACCTTCGAGCTCGACGAGTACGTCGCGCAGGCCATCCTGGCGGGCGCAAGCGGATTCCTCGTGAAGGACACCGAGCCGGTCGAGCTGCTGCGCGCGATCCGCGTCGTCGCGGAGGGAGACGCCCTGCTGTCGCCCGGCGCGACCCGCCGGCTGATCGCCCGTGTCGCGGACGGCCTCGGCCCGGCCCCCGACCTGGAGCGCCTCTCGGCGCTCACCGATCGGGAGCGGGAGGTCCTCGCCCTCGTCGGCCACGGGCTCACCAACACGGAGATCGCCGAGCGGCTCTATCTGAGCCCGTTGACGGCGAAGACCCACGTGTCGCGCATCATCGCCAAGCTGGGCGCCCGCGACCGCGTGCACCTCGTGGTGCTCGCCTACGAGACCGGACTGGTACGCCCCGGGCGGAGCTGACCGACTCGGCCGTGCACCCAGGGGAGTAGGCCAGGTCACTCCCGGCGGCGGATTCGCGGCGGGGGCCCCGAGCGGAGGCTGGATGCATCGTCCGCGAGAGCCGCGGACGGACATCGACCGATTGGACGCACCATGTTCAGCTCCTCCGTCGCGACGGCACTCGCCGCCGCCCCCTGCACCGTCTGGGCCGGACCCGGGTTCGGCTGGTGGTGGATCTTCATCCCGATCTTCTGGGTAGCGGTGTTCGTGCTCCTCTTCGGGCTCGCCGGTCGCCGCTGGCGTCGGGCGGCCGCGATGCGCGGCGGGTACGGCCCAGGCGGGTACGGGCCCGGCGCGGGCTGGGGTCCGCATTCGGCCACCCGCTCGGCGGAGCAGACGCTCGCGCAGCGCTACGCCAACGGCGATATCGACGAGGCCGAGTACCGCGCCCGGCTCGAAGTGCTGCGGGCGAACCGCACCGACGGCGCCTGAGCGCCTCGGCTCCACCCCTCGCGCGGCCCGGGATAGGATCGTCCGGGCCGCGCGAGGCGGCCGAGGAGGAGACACCGTGATGACCCCGCTCGCCCTGACCGTCGGCGCCGTGCTGCTCGCCGCCGCCGCGGCGTTCCTCGCGCTGTGGCTCCTGGAGCTCCGCAGGCACCGGCGGCTGCGCGGCTCCCGCGAGGAGTCGGAGTGGGACCGCATCGACCGCGAGCTCGAGCTCGCCGAACAGGCCGGTCGGTTCCGCATCGCCGGCGAGCTCGGCGACATCGCGGTCCAGACGGTCAATCGGCTGGTCGCCCACGCGGAGGGCATCCGCTACGCCGCCACCACCGACCCGGAGGCGGCTGCGCGCGCCACACCTGCGCTGGAGACGATCGCGCGCGAGGCGCTCGGCGATCTGCGCCGCCTGCAGAACGTCGTCCGCGAAGGCCAGGACGCCGCGCAACCGCAGCCGCGCCTCCACTCGGCCCGCGACCTCTTCCGTGTCATGCGCGACGCCGGGATCGAGGTCGCGTTCACCGAGAGCGGCGAATCCTTCGCGCTCCGGCAAGGAGCCGAGCTCGCGGTCTTCCGCATCCTCCAGACCGCCCTCGAGAACGCTCTCACCCACGGCGGCTCCGGCACGCGGGTGACCGTGGCGTTCAGCTGGACGCAGGACGGCCTCCAGGTCAGCGTCGACGACGACGGCATCCGCGCCGCGGCACGCCGCCAGGGCCTCGACCGCGAGGGCGTCGACCAGGCGACCACCTACACGATCGAAGAGGACCTGCGCGCCGTCACCGAGTACATCGACGGTGTGCGCCTCAACGAGCTCCGCGACCGGGCGGCGCTGTTCGGCGGCGTCCTCACCGCCAAGACGGTCCCCGGCGTCGGATTCTCGCTCTCGGTCGTGTTCCCCGCACTGCGGCACCACAACGGAGTGCACGGAGTGGAGCTGCGCCGCTAGCCTGCGGCAGCTCGCTCAGTCCTCCAGGTGGTCGCGCCCGGGCAGCCAGCTCAGACCGGGGACGCCCCAGCTGTTCTTGCGCTGCGCCTTCAGCGCGGCCTTGGCGTAGGGGTGCGCGAGGCGGTCGACATAGAGCACACCGTCGAGGTGGTCGTACTCGTGCTGGAAGATGCGGGCCAGCCAGCCGTCCGCCTCGATCTCGAAAGGCTCGCCCTCGAGGTCGACCGCGCGGAGCACGACGCGCTGAGCCCGGCGGAGCGGGAAGCGCTCACCCGGGAACGAGAGGCAGCCCTCCGACTCCTCGTCCTCGTCGAGCTCTCCGGTCGCGAGCGGGCTCTGCCACAGCTCGGGATTGATGGCCACGCCGCGGTGGAGGACGTCGTCGTCGTCCGTCCAGCCGAAGACGAAGAGCCGCAGGGCCACGCCGACCTGGGGGCCGGCGAGACCGACACCGGGCGCTTCGTCCATCGTCTCGAACATGTCCGCCACGAGCCGGCGCAGGTCGTCGTCGAAGTCGACCACGGGCGAAGCGGGGGAGTGCAGGACGGGGTCTCCGGTGATCCGGATGGGGAGGACGGCCATTCGGCAAGACTATCGGCTGCATGTCGGTTAGGGTCGTGGGGTGGGTACGGAACTGATGGACGCGCTCGAGCTGTCGTATCAGCCGAGTCAGCTCCTCGGCATCCCCATCGCGCTCGTGGGCGCCTGCTTCCTCTCGATCGGCGCTCAGCTGCAGCACCACGGCGTCGCCAAGGTGGAGGCGCAGACGACCGAGGCGTCGTCCGGCCTGAACCTCCGTCAGCTCGGGCTGCTGCTCGCCCGGCCGTCCTGGGTCATCGGGACGCTGCTGCTGGGGCTCGCGATCGTCTTCCAGCTCGTCAGCCTCAAGCTCTCGCCGATCATCCTCGTGCAGCCGCTCGGCGTGGTCGGGCTCGTGATCACCAGCATCCTGAACGCGCGCGTGAGCGGTGTGCGGCTCAACCGGCGGTCGATCGTGGCCGTGAGTCTCTGCGTCGGCGGCGTGGGCGCCTTCGTGCTGATCGCCGCGGTGTTCGCCCGCGACGTTCCGGTGACGAGCCGCTCGCTGATCGTCATCCTCATCATCCTCGCCGTCGTCCTGCTCGTGTTCGGGGGACTCTTCCTGTTCCTGCGCCACCGGTTCAAGGCGATCATGTACATCGTCGGCGCCGGCGTGCTCTACGGCTTCGTCGCGACGCTCGCGAAGGTCGTGATCGACCGCGTCTCGAACAACGAGTGGGACTGGCTCCTCGTCGGCGCCATCGTCGCGCTGCTCGCGGCGGCGGGACTCGGCGCCTACTTCGTGCAGAACGCGTACTCCTCCGGACCGCCGGACCTCGTCATCGCCGGGCTCACCGTCATCGACCCGCTGGTCGCCGTGACGATCGGCATCGTCGTCCTCGACGAGGCGGCCGGCGCGCCGTGGTGGGCGATGCTCGGCTTCGCGCTGACCGGCGCGGTCGCGATGTACGGCGTGTTCCAACTCGCGAAGCACCACCCCCAAGCCGCACCCGAGGCGCCGATCGCCGCGCGCGTCGCGGAGGACTCCGGGAAATCCGGCCTAGACTAGGCCGGTGAATCGGCCGGGACGGACCACCGCCCGGCGAGCCGAAACCGTCGCCGGGCCATCGACCCGGCCCACGACAGTAGGGACCATCCACGTGCCAGATCCGAGCGGAACGACAAGTACCCCGCCCGCCCCGGCTCGCAAGCCACTGACCATCCTGATGGGCTGCGACACCTTCCCGCCCGACGTGAACGGCGCCGCGCGCTTCGCCGAACGCCTCGCCGCTGGTCTCGTCGAGCGCGGCCACGACCTGCACATCATCGCCCCCGCCGCCAGCCGCACGCACGGCACCTGGGTGGAGGAGCACGAGGGCCAGAAGATGACCGCGCATCGGCTCCGCAGCTGGCGTTGGTACCCGCACGACTGGCTGCGCTTCGCCCTGCCCTGGATGAGCAAGGCCAACGCGCGCCGCGTGCTCGACGAGGTGCAGCCCGACGTGGTCCACTTCCAGTCGCACATCGTGGTCGGCCGCGGTCTCGCCTACGAGGCGCAGAAGCGCGGCATCCGCATCGTCGCGACGAACCACGTCATGCCCGAGAACATCATGGAGTTCACGGTCATCCCGAAGTTCCTCCAGAAGGCCCTCATCGCCGTGGAGTGGCGGGATGCCCGCAAGAGCTTCGACCGAGCAGAAGCCGTGACCACCCCGACGCGCAAGGCGGCGGACTTCCTCGAGAAAGCCACGGGCCTCCGCGGCGTCCACGCGATCTCGTGCGGCATCGACGCACAGAACTACACGCCCGACTTCACCCCGCGGACCGCCAACCGCATCCTGTTCGTCGGACGCGTGACGGGAGAGAAGCACATCGACGTGCTGCTCAACGCGGTCAAGCTGCTGCCCGCGTCCCTCGACGCCCAGCTGGAGATCGTCGGCGGCGGCGATCAGCTCAAGAACCTCCAGGCGCTCGCGCAGAGCCTCGGCATCGCCGACCGGGTGAACTTCCTCGGCTACGTCACGGACGAAGAGCTCCGCGCCGCGTACACCCGCGCCACCGTCTTCGCCATGCCGTCGATCGCCGAGCTGCAGTCGATCGCCACCATGGAGGCCATGGCCTCCGCGCTCCCCGTCGTCGCCGCCGACGCCATGGCGCTGCCGCACCTCGTGCACGACGGGGAGAACGGGCACCTCTTCCGCCCCGGCGACGCGCAGGATCTCGCGGACAAGCTCGAGAGCGTGCTGACGCTGCCGCAGGCCGAGCTCGACGCGCTCAAGAACGCCTCCCTCCGGATCGTCGCCTCGCACGACATCCAGCGCACGATCTCGACATTCGAGAGCCTGTATCGTGGGGAGCCGGTGGCGGACCCGGTGACGGACGCGGCCGACAGCGTGCCCGCCCCGGAGTGACGGGACGCGCACACGACCGGGGCGGTAGCTCAGCTGGTTAGAGCATCGGACTCATAATCCGCCGGTCACGGGTTCAAGTCCCGTCCGCCCTACTGGAGCCCTCGCCCGCGTGGAAGTACGCCCCGGGCGTCGTGCCCGAGACGCGGTGGAACGCTGCGATGAAGGCGCTCGGGGTGCTGTAGCCGACGCGGTATGCCACGCGGGAGACCGGCTCGCCCTCGGCGAGGAGCGCGACCGACGCCTGGATGCGCGCGTGCGTCCGCCAGGTGCCGAAGCTCATGCCGGTCTCCGACTGGAACAGGCGGAGCAGTGTGCGCGAGCTGGCACCCACGTCGCGTCCGAACTCGTCCAGACTGCGGGCGTCCGCCGGGTCGTCGAGGAGGAGACGGGCGACGTCGCGGGCACGGGGATCAGCAGGGACGGGCACCGCGATGGCGCGCCGCCCCACGGGCTCCAGCGTGTCGAGGAGGACGCGCTCGGCGCGTTCGCGCTCCTCGGCGCCGAGATCGCGGGCGAGGTAGGAGACCAGCTGGCGGCTGAGCGGGCCCATCTGCAGGACGGTCGGTTCGGCCCAGTCGACCGGAGTGCGTGCGGGGTCGAAGTAGAGGCCCTCCATCACCGACTCGCGCACGGCCAGCGGGGCATGGACGATGCCCGCGGGCATCCACAGTCCGAGTGTGGTCGGCAGCACCCAGTAGCGGGCGCCGACCTCGACGGTCAGCACGCCGGCAGACGCCCAGATCAGCTGGTGGTCGTCGTGGGCGTGAGCGTCGAATCCCTCGCCGCGGTCGAGCGGGAAGCGGTGCAGGACGATGACGTCGGCGCCCACGGCCCTCCTCTCGACGGTTAGCCTCGTTCCACGCGATGCGACCCAGGCCTTGGCGAACGAGCGACATTGATTGTCAGCATAGCGCTCAGCCGTCACGCGTCGTCGCCGTAGGTTCGAGGACGTGCCCCGAACGACTCCCCGCCCCGCACCGGCCACGGGCGGTGCCGTCCTGCGGCGCGCTCTGCTCGACCGGTGGAGCGAACTCGCTCGCGCGTCGGTGCTGTTCAGCGGCCACCAGGTGGGCGAGGCGCTCGTGCCTGTGGCGATCGGGGCGACGGTCAGCTCGGCGATCGCGCGCGGTCAGCCGGGGGTCCTCGTGCTCTGGCTCGCGGTGCTGGGCGCCGACTTCGCGGTGCTCTCGCTCTCATACCGGTTCGGGGCGCGGGCGAGCGCCCGCGCTGAACAGCTCTCCGCGCACGGAGTTCGGATGCGGGTCGTCGATGCCGTCGTACGCAAGCAGCAGGCTGGCGGCCGTGCGTGGACGCCGGGCGAGCTGCTCGTCCGCGCATCGAGCGACGCCGACCGTGTGGGAGCGTTCGCCGGAATGGTCGCGTCGGCGTCGGCCGCGCTCGTCGCGCTCGTGGTCGCGGTCGTCGCCCTGCTGCTGGCGTCGCCGCTGCTCGGCGCCGTCATCGTGGTGGGGACCGTCGCCGTGCTGCTGGTCAATGCCGCCATCGCACGCGGGGTCGCCCGGCGCAGCGCCGCGGAGCAGGAGGCCGCGGGCGAGGCGGCCGGGCTCGCGGAAGACCTCGTGCGGGGCCTGCGCGTCCTGGCGGGGCTCAGTGCGGGGGCGGCGGCGGTCCGTCGTTTCCGGACGGCGAGCGGGCGGGCGACCAGGCAGGCCGTGCGCGCCGTCGACGC
The DNA here is from genome assembly GCF_020521355.1 of Leifsonia sp. LS1. Lineage (NCBI taxonomy): Bacteria > Bacillati > Actinomycetota > Actinomycetes > Micrococcales > Microbacteriaceae > Leifsonia > Leifsonia sp. LS1. The sequence continues at coordinate 60,013 of NZ_BPER01000002.1, read as the reverse complement.
ACAGGCCGTCCGCAGCGGCGCGACGACCGCGACGACGGGCGCCTACCTGCTTCTCGTCGTCGGGGTGGGAGGCTGGCTCGCCCTCGCCGGTATGCTCCCGCTCGGCGGGCTCGTCGCGGCGTTGGGGCTCGCCCGGTTCCTGGCGGGGCCGCTGCAGACTCTTGCGGCGCTGCCCGCGGCTGCGGCGCGCGCCCACGCCTCGGCGGTGCGCGTCGCCGAGCTCCCGCTGCCTGCCCGCGACACCGCGGACAGGGGGGACTCTGCGCGGGGGGCTCTCACGTCCGAGGCGGCTCCGCCGGTGCTCGAAGCGGTCGGCCGCTTCGGGACCCTGCGGGCCGAGCCGGGAACGATGGTCGGTGTCGCGGGGCTCGACGGACGCGGCGCCCGCGCGCTTCTCGCCACCCTGGCCGCCCGCGAAGGCGTGCTCCGCTTCGACGGCGCGGTGCCCGACGCGCGTGCGCGCGCATCCCTCCTGCTGATCGCGCCGCATGAGAGCCACCTCTTCGCGGGGACGCCGGAGGAGAACATCGCAGCCGGACGTGCGCGCGCCACGGAGCCGGCCGCTCGCGCCGCCTTCGCCGACGAGATCGCCGCGCGCGAGGTGGGGGAGGCCGGGCTCCGCCTCTCGGGAGGCCAGCGACAGCGGATCGCCCTCGCCCGCGCTCTCGCCGCCGACGCCCCCGTCCTGGTGCTGCACGACCCGACGACCGCGATCGACGCCGTGACGGAGGACGTCATCGCGGAGCGCGTCCGCGCTCTGCGGGCGGGACGCACGACGATCGTGCTCACCTCCTCACCCGCCGTGTTGAGCCGATGCGATGTCGTGGTCGAGTTCGCCCCCGAGGTGGCGCGATGAGCGCTCCAGCGCAGCCGACGGGTCGACGGGAGGAGGAGCGGAATGTGCTCCCGGTCGCCCGCGGCCGGACGATCCGCGCGGTACTCCGTCGTTCTCTCCGCGGAGCCTGGGCCGCTCTGCTGGGAGGCGCGGGCCTGCTCGTCGTGGGTGCCGGAGCCGGGCTCGGCGTCCCCGCCGCGATCGGCTGGATCGCGCAACTGGTGACGGAGCGCGCCGTCGCCTCGGCGTTGTTCCCGCCGCTCGCCCTGCTCGCGGGGTGTGCGGTGGTCGGAGGGGCCGCGGCCGCGGGGGCGGGCGTGCTGCTCGGCCGGGCGGTTCTGCCCGCGCTCGGCCGGATCCGCGAGGAGGTGGTCGACGCCGCCGTGCGGCTGCCGGTCGACATCGCGGAGTCGTCGTCCGGGGATCTCGTCGCGCGGGTGACCGACGATGTGGAGCAGGTGGCGGAGGTCGCGCAGGGAGCGTTCGCCCGCCTGCTCGGCGCGGCGATCACGATCCTCGTGACCCTCGCCGGGCTCGCGGGACTCGACTATCGGTTCGCGCTCGCGGCGCTCGTGGCCGTTCCCGTGCAGGCCTGGACCCTGCGCTGGTACCTGCGCAGCTCGACACGGACATATGCGCGGAGCCGGCGTGCCGTGGGCACCCGAGCGGCGACACTGCTGGAGACGTTCGCAGCCCTCCCGACCGTCCGGGCGTACGACCTCGGGGCGGATCGATCGCTGCGTGCCCGCGCCGCCTCGGAGCAGGCGGTCGCTGCCGAGCTCGACGCGACCCGGACGATGACGCGCTTCTACGGGCGGCTCAACCTCGCGGAGTTCCTCGGGCTCGGCGCGATCCTGGTCGTCGCGTTCGTCCTCGTCCGCGCCGGCGGGGCCGATGTCGGCCAGGCGACAGCGGCCGCGCTCTTCTTCGCGGCCCTCTTCGACCCGGTCAACGTCGCACTCGGGACGGCTGACGACGTGCAGCGTGCGGGTGCCGGGCTGGCGAGGCTCGCCGGTGTGATCGATGCGGCGTCGGCCCCGCCGCCGCGGGAGCCGGCCCCGCGCGGGCACGACATCGTCGTGCGAGGCGCCGTCTTCGGCTATGACGGGACCCCCGTGCTGCACGAGATCGATCTGCGCATCCCGGCGGGTCAGCGGGTCGCGATCGTCGGCACGACGGGAAGCGGCAAGAGCACCCTGGCCTCGCTCATCGCCGGCGTCCGTCGCCCCGATGCCGGAAGTGTGCTGATCGGCGGAACACCGATCGCCGACGTCGACGCGGCGGTCCGGTCGTCCGTGGTCGCTCTCGTCGCACAGGAGCCGCACGTCTTCGCCGGATCGATCGCCGACGGGCTGCGGCTCGGGGCCGACGGCGCGGGGGAGGGGCGGGTGCGCCGCGCGCTCGTCGCCGCGGGCGCGGCGGAGTGGGTCGACCTGCTGCCGGACGGGATGGACACCCGGGTGGGGGCGGGCGGCCTCGCGCTCGCACCGCACCATGCGCAGCACCTGGCACTGGCGCGCGTGCTCCTGATGAACCCCGGCGTCGTCGTGCTCGATGAGGCGACCGCGGAGGCGGGGAGCGATTCGGCGCGAACGCTCGACGCGGCTGCGCGCCGCGTCGTTGCGGGCCGCACGGCCGTGATCGTCGCCCATCGCCTCGACCACGCCCGGGAAGCCGACCGCGTCGTGGTGCTGGAGGGCGGACGCATCGTCGAGGACGGCACCCCGCAGCGGCTCATCGCCGCCGGCGGTGCCTTCGCACGGCTCGTCGCGGTGGCGGATGCGCGACACGAGATGTCCGATCGCCGGTAAGCCGGGGTCGCTGCGTCGTCTACGCTGATCAACGGCCCGCTTTGGTTAGCCTTACCTAACCGCCCAGAGGTCGCCCCTCCCGACGACGTCCCCAGAAAGTCCCCGTGCCCCCTCACGCCCCCACCCCCGCCGCGGTCGTCCCGCTCTCGGCCGCGGGCTCCAGGCGGCGGATGCGCCCGCTGGCCTGGCGGCTGAGTTGGCTCGTCGTCGGCGTCGCACTCCTCGTCCTCCTGCTCGGCGCGAGCCTCGCCGTCGGCGCGAAGTCCATCCCGCTCGGGCAGGTGCTCCCCGCCGTGCTCCACCCGACGGGGTCGGAGGACGACCTCGTGATCACCGGGCTCCGGGTTCCGCGCACGCTCCTCGGGCTCGTGGCCGGTGCGGCACTGGGCGTCGCCGGCGGCGTGATCCAGGCGTTCACCCGCAACCCGCTCGCAGATCCCGGCATCCTCGGCGTCAACGCCGGCGCCGCGCTCGCGGTCGCCGTGGGGGTCGCTCTGCTCGGGATGCGGGACATCTCCCAGTACCTCGGCCTCGCCCTGGTCGGCGCTATCGCCGCGACCGTCGTGGTCGCCCTCATCGGCGCGGGGCGTCGGGGAGGCTCCTCCGCCCTCCGGATGACGCTCGCGGGCGTCGGGGTCGCCGCCGTCCTGGGCGGAATCACGTCGGCCATCCAGCTCTCCGCACCGAGCGCGTTCCAAAGACTCCTGGGCTGGTCGGCCGGCAGCCTGGTGGCGCAACCCCTCTCCGCGGTCGCGCTGGTGACTCCGGTCGTCGTGGTCGGCCTCGTGCTGGCGGCGATCGCGACGCGCGGCCTCAACGCCCTCGCGCTGGGCGAGGACCTCGCAGCATCCCTCGGGAGCCGTGCCGCCGTGACACGCACGCTCGCGGTCGTGTCGGTGACGCTGCTCGCGGGCGCGGCGACCGCGGCCGTCGGGCCGATCGCGTTCGTCGGGCTCATGATTCCGCACGCGGCCCGCGCGATCGTCGGTCCGGACCAGCGCTGGATCCTCGCCTTCGCCGTCGTGCTGGGGCCGTGTCTGCTGCTGTCGGCCGACATCCTCGGCCGCATCGTGATGAACCCGGCGGAACTGCCGGTCGGGTTGGTGACGGCGTTCGTCGGAGCTCCTGTCCTGATCGCACTCGCCCGTCGCGGCCGGGGAGCGGCGCTGTGACCCGCGGCGCTCCGCCGGAGCAGGACGCAGTGTTCGCGTTCGACCGCCCGCAGGTCGTCCTCCGCGGTCGAGGGCTCTCGGTCCGGCTCTCGCGGCGGGTCGTCATCACCGTCGCGGTGCTGACGGCGCTCGCGGTCATCGTCGCGGTGCTCTCACTCGGAACCGGATCCTACGCGCTCAGCCCGGCCCAGGTGGTGGAGGCGCTCATCGGGCGCGCCCCCGGCATCGCGCACACCATCGTCGTCGACTGGCGTCTGCCGCGCGTCCTGGTCGCCGCGCTCTTCGGGATCGCCCTCGGCCTCGCCGGCTCGATCTTCCAGTCGCTCACGCGCAACCCGCTCGGGAGCCCGGACGTGATCGGATTCGACACCGGCGCGTACACCGGCGCCCTGGTCGTCATGCTCGCGCTGCACGGATCCTCCCTCGGAGTGACGGCCGGCGCCATCACCGGAGGCCTGGCGACGGCGACGGTGGTGTACCTGCTGGCCCATCGCCGAGGCATGCACGGGTTCCGCCTGATCGTGGTCGGCATCGGAACGACGGCGATGCTCACCTCTGTGAACACCTGGATGCTCCTCACCGCGGACACGCAGGAGGCCGTCAGCGCGGCGTTCTGGGGCGCAGGATCGCTCGACACCGCCGGCTACCCGCAGCTGGCTCTCGGCGCAGTCGTCTTCGTCGTGCTCTTCCCGCTCGCGGCGGCCGTGTCCCGTGGCCTGGGCCAACTCGAGCTGGGCGATGACGCGGGCGCGCAACTCGGCGTCGCCGTCGAGCGGACCAGGATCACGGCGACCGTCGTCGGTGTCGCGCTCAGCGCCACGGTCACGGCGCTGGCGGGCCCGATCGCCTTCGTCGCCCTGAGCGCCCCGCAGATCGCGCGCCGGCTCGCGGGAACGGCGGGACCGACGCTCGGCGTCTCCGCCGCCACCGGCGGCGTGCTCCTGATGTCGGCCGACTGGATCGCCCAGCACGGCCTCCCCACCCCCGTCCCGGTCGGGCTCGTCACCGTCGTGCTCGGCGGCGGCTACTTCGTCTGGCTCCTGATCGCAGAAGGGCGGCGCCGATGACCGGGTCCGCACCGCGTCCGCCGACACGTCCCGCGCCGCTCGAGGTCGACGGCGCCACTCTCGGGTACGACGGCCGGGTGATCGCGGAGGACCTCTCGGTGCGCATCCCCGACGGCTCGTTCACCGTCATCGTCGGGCCGAACGCCTGCGGCAAGTCGACGCTGCTGCGTGGTCTGGCACGACTGCTGCGGCCCTCCGCCGGGCAGGTCCTGCTCGACGGACGCGACATCCACGCCTACCGGACGAGGGAGGTCGCACGCCGCCTGGGCCTGCTGCCGCAGTCCTCGATCGCGCCGGACGGCATCACGGTCGCCGACCTGGTCGCCCGCGGTCGGCACCCCCACCAGAGCGCCTTCCGCACCTGGAGCAGGGCCGACGAAGACGCCGTGGCCGCCGCCCTCGACGCGACGGGGGTCTCGGCGCTCTCGACGTGGCGGGTCGACGAGCTCAGCGGCGGACAACGGCAGCGCGTCTGGGTGGCGCTGGCACTGGCGCAGGAGACGGGGATCCTGCTGCTGGACGAGCCGACGACCTTCCTCGACATCGCGCACCAGTACGAGCTGATGGAGCTGTTCCGCCGGCTGAACCACGACGGCCGCACGCTGGTCGCCGTGCTGCACGACCTCAATCAGGCCAGCCGCTACGCCACGCACATCGTCGCCCTCAGCGACGGTCGCGTGGTCGCGCAGGGCGCGCCGGACGACGTGGTCACCGCCGACCTCGTCCACGACGTGTTCGGCCTCCCCGCCCACGTCGTGCCCGACCCCGTGTCGGGAACGCCGCTCGTCGTCCCGTCGGGTGTCCCCGGCCGCGTCTTCGAGTCCACCCGCCCGCTCAGCACCACCGAATGAACGAAGGATCCATGACACAGCACCCCCGCCTGCGCCGCACCGTCCTCGCGTTGGGAGCCGCCGCCCTGGCGGTCGCCCTCGCCGCCTGCAGCTCGACCGCCTCCGGCGAGTCGACCGCCTCCGCCGGCACGCGCACCGTGTCGACCGCCGAAGGCGAGGTGACCGTCCCGGCACACCCCCAGCGCATCGTCTCCGTGCACGCGTGGACGACCGAGTCCCTGCTCGACATGGACGTCACCCCGGTCGGGGTGGAGAACAGCGGCGAGCAGTACGTTCCCACCCGCTATGTGCCCGCGTGGAAGAAGATCGACAAGATCGCCGAGGGCGGCACCGTCGACCTGGAGAAGATCGCCGCGCTGAAACCGGACCTCATCGTGGGCGTCGACGTCCCGTACCTCAAGGACGTCTACGCGAAGCTCTCCACGATCGCCCCGACCGCCTTCGCGCCGTTCAGCGAGAGCGCCACGTTCCAGGACTATCCGAAGTACACCGCCGCTTTCGCAGACACCGGAGCTTCCTACGAGGCGCTGAAGAAGAAGTACGACGACCGGATCGCCGAGCTGAGGTCGACGTACGCGTCGCAGCTCGCAACGGTGAAGTGGGACGTCATCCAGGGCGGCTTCGATGCGGGCAACTTCTGGATCTACAGCACCGGCTCGCCCGTCGGGGGAGTGCTGGAGTCGCTGGGCGCGACGTTCGCGTCCGCCACGGCGGGCACGAAGTCGGGAGACACGCAGTCCGTCTCGTACGAGCGGACCGACCTCCTGACGGACGCCGACGCGATCATCTACTACGTGAACAACGACGGCACTCCGGCCAACAACATCGACAAGCTGTTCGCGCTCCCGGGTTACCAGTCGCTCCCCGCGGTCACCGCGGGTCACGCCGTCGGCACACCGGACTTCCTTCCCGGCTCGTACTCCGACGGCCTCGGACTGCTCGACTCCATCGAGAAGGCACTCAAGACCTTCTCCTGATCGTTCGCTGAGCGATCGCGCGCGTGGCCTAAGCTGGAAACCGATCTGTTTCCTACCCATGAGGCGGTACCCATGCGCGCGATCGTGCAGCACCAGTTCGGCGACCCGGCGAAGGTCTTGACGGTGGAGGAGCGTCCGCTCCCGGAGCCGGGACCCGGCCAGGTCCGTGTGCGGACGCTGTACTCGCCGATCCACAACCACGATCTGTGGACCGCGCGCGGAACCTACGGCTTCAAACCCGAGCTCCCGGCCCGCGCGGGGACGGAGGCTGTCGGCGTGGTCGAGGCGCTCGGCGAAGGCGTCGAGTCGCCGGCGGTCGGCCAGCGGGTCGTCACCGGCGGGACCTTCGGGGTCTGGGCCGAGGCGTTCGTCGCGTCCGCTTCCGGTCTGATCCCGGTGCCGGACGGCCTCTCCGACGAGACGGCGTCGCAGCTCGTGGCGATGCCTTTCAGCGCGCTGAGCCTGCTCGACTTCCTCGATGTGGAGCCGGGCGATTGGATTCTGCAGAACGCCGCGAACGGCGCCGTCGGCCGCCTGCTCGCGCAGTTCGCCGCCACGCGCGGCGTCAACGTCGTCGGGCTGGTGCGGCGGGAGGCCGACGTCGCCGAGCTGGCCGACGCCGGCATCCGCCACGTCGTCGCGACCGCGCACGACGACTGGCGCCGTGCGGTGACGGAGCTGACCGGAGGCGCGCCGTTCGTCGCCGCCGTCGACTCGGTCGGCGGCGAGTCCAGCGGCGACCTGCTCCATCTCCTCGGGGAGGGCGGGACGCTGGTGTCGTTCGGCGCCATGGGCTCCGACGCGATGACCGTCTCCTCGGGCGACCTCATCTTCAAGCAGGCGACGCTCAAGGGCTTCTGGGGCAGCAAAGTGAGCGCGGCGATGCCCGCCGACAAGCGCGGGGCCCTTTTCGGCGAGCTCATCCAGGCCGCGCTGAGCGGCGCGATCACGCTGCCCGTGTCAGGCGTGTATCTGCTCGACGACATCGCCGACGCGGTGCACGCGAGTGGACGCCCGGGGCGGGTCGGCAAGGTGCTGCTGCGCCCGTAGGCGGCGCGCACCCGTCTGCCGTCACTCGGTGAGCGATGGCAGACGGGTTCCACGCAGCCAGGCGTCGAAGAACGCGTCGAGCGGTTCGTCCGCGTAGCGCGCGGCCAGAGCCTCGAAGTCGGAGGCCTGGACCGTGCCGAAGCGGTGCTCGGCGCACCACGCGCGCAGCAGGTCGTAGAAGCGGTCGTCGCCGAGGCGGAGCCGGAGTGCGTGGAGAGTGCACGCGCCGCGCTTGTAGACGCGGTCGTCGAACATCGCGTCCGGGCCCGGGTCGGCCAGGACGAGGTCGTGCGCCGTGACCCTCAGCAGCGCATGGTGGGTCCGGGCGAGCGCGTTCGCCGATGGACCTCCCGACGCCTCCGACCAGATCCACTCGGCGTAGCAGGCGAAACCCTCGTTGAGCCAGATGTCGTGCCAGGCCGCCAGCCCAACGCTGTTGCCGAACCACTGGTGGGCGAGCTCGTGGGCGACCAGACGCTCGGACCCGCCGCGTCCGTCGACGTGCGACGCACCGAAGGTGGCCATCGCCTGCGCTTCCAGGGGGATCTCGAGGGGATCCTCCGTGACGACGACGGTGTACGAGGGAAAGGGATATGGTCCGAAGCGATCCTGGAAGCACTCCAGCATGCGCGCGAGAGGGGCGAAGTCGGCGAGCACGCGGCGGGCGAGCGCCGGCGGGTAGGCGAGAACGACCTCCACGCCGCCGGTGCGGCGCGGCTCGAGCGTATACCGGCCGATCTGCACGGCGGCGAGGTAGGTGGCCGTGGGCTCCTCCCGCTCGAACACCCAGGTGCCGCGCCCGGCGCTGACACTGTGCTCGACGAGTTCCCCGGTTGCGAGCACGGTGTACGCCTGCTCCGTCGTGACGCGGATGCGGTACGCGGCCTTGTCGGAGGGGCGGTCGTTGCAGGGGAACCACGACGGTGCCCCGGAGGGCTGGGAGGCCGTGATGACGCCGTCGCTGAGCTCCTCCCAGCCGAGAGCGCCCCAGCGGGTGCGGCGAGGAACCGGCGAGCCGTCGTAGGCGATCTCGACGACGAACTCCGCGCCCTCGGGGATGGCAGCCGCCGGGGTGATGCGCAGGTGCGTCTGGTTCTGCGTGTGCTTCGTGCGCTTCTCGCCGGAGAGCCTCACCTTCTTGGCCCGCAGGTGCACCAGGTCGAGCACGATCGCCGTGAGCCGGGTCCGGGCCCGGCCGGTGATGACCGCGGTGGCGTCGAGACGGTTGGTGGCGACGCGGTAGTCCAGGGCGAGGTCGTAGGAGACCACCGCATAGTCGTCGGTGCCGGAGCGGGGGAGGTAGGCGTGCGGGGCCGGAGCGGGGGAGGAGCCGCTCATCGAACCGCCCGCTTCTGGTACTGCCGCACCACGACCTCACGCCAGGGGCCGATCGGGTTGCCGCTCCACCGGCTCCCGGTGGGCACGCTCTCGCCGCGCATGACCAGCGAGGCCGGGCCGACGGTGGCCTCCGCCCCGATCTCCGCGGCCGGGAGGATGACGCTGTGCGGGCCCAGCGTGCCGCCGCGCTCGATGATGACCTCGTCCATGCTCATGATTCGATCATGGAACAGGTGCGTCTGCACGACGCAACCCCGGTTGACCGTCGTTGCGTCGCCGAGGGTGACCAGATCGGCCTCCGGAAGCCAGTAGCTGTCGATCCAGACGCCGTGTCCGATACGCGCGCCGAGGCTGCGCAGCCACCAGACCAGCGCGGGCGTCCCGGCGGCCGACCAGGCGAACCAGGGGGCGGCCACCATCTCGGTGAAGGTGTCCGACACCTCGCTGCGCCACACGAACGACGACCAGAGCGGATGCTCGCCCGAGCGCAGGCGTCCGAGCAGCGCCCATTTGGCGAGCGAGCTGACGGCGGCGGCGGCCGCACCGGCGGCGAGCAGCACGGGTCCGCTGAGGAGCACGGCCCACCAGAGCCCCCAGGTCTCCACCAGGGCGCCGAGACCAAGGAGCACGCCCAGGCCGATCCCGCAGGTGACGAACACGGGGACGACACGGAGAAGCTCCCACGTGGCGCGCGCCACCCGGAGCACCGCAGAGGGCGCGTACGTGCGCGAGAGGTCCGCGTCCTGCGGCTGGCGCCGCAGCTTGACCGGAGGCGATCCGAGCCAGGACGTCCCGGCCTTCGCCTTGCGGGGTGCCGCCGAGAGCACCGCCACCAGTCCGTCGCGCGGCACCCTGTTGCCGCCGCCGGCCATCCCGGAGTTGCCGAGGAACGCGCGCTCACCGATCTCGACCGGAGCGACGCGGACGTACCCTCCGCCGAGCTCGTACGAGGCGACCAGCGTGTCGTCCGCGAGGAACGCGCCGTCGCGGATGTGCGTCATCGACGGCAGCAGGAGGACGGTCGACGCCTCGACGTCCGTGCCGACTCGCGCCCCGAGCATCCGGAGCCAGACCGGGGTGAAGAGGCTCGAGTAGAGCGGGAACAGCACGGTGCGCGCCATGTCGAGCAGGCGCTCCGTCGACCACACCTGCCATCCGATGCGGCTGCGCACCGGGTGCACGCCCTCCGCGACGCCGGATCCGAGCAGGCGGACAAGGAGTACGACGGCCCCCGCGAGCACGAGCCCCGTGACGAGCGTCGCGGGGATCAGCGCCGCGAACGCCCGGACGGACGTCTCGGCGATGTCGGCGGCGCCGCGCACGGCGGCCGCGAGCACGAGTCCCCCGACCGCGAACGCGATCACGGGGACGAGAGAGACGACGAGCGAAGCCGCGGCGTACGCCAGCACCCATCTGGTGCGGCGCGGAGGACGCTCCTGCGGCCACCACTCGCGCGAACGTCCCACGCGCACGGCGGGGGAGCCGGCCCAGGTCTGCCCGGCGGGTACGCGCCCGAAGACGGCGGACCCCGGGGCGACGGTGGCGCCGCGCCCGATCTTCGCGCCCGGCATCAGCGAGCTGCGTGCGCCGACCGAGCTGCCCGCACCGATGCGCACCTCGCCGATGCGCACCAGGTCGCCGTCGATCCAATAGCCTGCGAGGTCGACCTCCGGCTCGATCGAGGCTCCCGCGCCGATCCGCAGCATGCCGGTGACGGGAGGGAGGGTGTGGAGGTCCACGCCGGGCCCGATCGTCGCCCCGAGCGCCCGTGCGTAATAGCTGATCCACGGCGCACCGGCCAGGCTGGCCGCGCCGATCTGGTGCGCGACCTGCTCAGCCAGCCAGAGCCGCAGGTGCACACCGCCGCCACGCGGATAGTCGCCGGGTCGGACGCCGGCGAGCAGGAGCCGCGCCGCTCCCACGGAGATCGCCATGCGTCCCCAGGGCGTGACGAACACGACGAGACCGACGACGAGCCACGGGAGGCTGACCTCGGGCAAGGCGTCGAAACCGCCGAAGGGGCGAAGGACGGCCGCGGCCGTCAGGAGGTAGAGCAGCCAGCGCACGCCGCTCAGGATGAACAGCGGCAGGCCGAGCACCGTCTGCAGGACCTGCATGCGGCGCGGGGTCCGCGGCACCACGTGGGTCGAGGCCGCCGACGCGGAGGCCGAGCTCTCCTCGAGCGCGCGGGCCATCGCGGCGAAGCGGGGGTGGGCGTAGACGTCCGCGACGCTGATGTCGGGGTGACGACGGCGCACCAGCGAGACGAGCTGCGCCGCGGCGAGCGAGCCGCCGCCCAGATCGAAGAAGTTGTCATCGGGACCGGAGACGGGCAAGCCGAGGACGCTCCGCCAGTCGGCGGCGAGGAGCTCTGCCACGGGGTCGTCCCCGACGACGGACGGGCCGTCCCCGTCGTCCTCCAGCGGCCACGGGAGGGCCGCGCGATCCACTTTGCCGGAGGTGCGCACCGGGAGGTCGTCGACGACGGCCAGGAGGGGCACCAGCGCCGCGGGCAGCTCCTCCCGCAGCTGTGCCAGAGCCCCGGTGCGGTCGAAGGCGTCCCGCTCGGGGACGGCCAGGTAGCCGACGAGGATGTCGTTGCCCGCGGCACTCCGGCGCACGGCGGCCGCGGCGCCCGAGACGCCGGGCAGCGCCTGCAGCGCAGCCTCCACCTCGCCCAGCTCGATGCGGCGCCCGCCGACCTTCACCTGGTCATCGGCGCGCCCGAGGTAGAACAGGCCGTCGGGATCGAAGCGGACGAGGTCGCCGCTGCGGTAGGCGCGCTCCCAGCCGAGCGTGGGCATCGGCGCGTACTTCTCGGCGTCCTTCACCGGGTCCAGGTACCGGGCGAGCCCGACACCGCCGATCACGAGCTCGCCCGCCTCGCCATCGCCGACGGGCCGTCCGTCGGCGTCCACGACCGCGAGGTCCCACCCGTCGAGCGGCAGCCCGATGCGCACCGGCTCGCCGGCCGTGAGCGCCGTGCCGCATGCGACGACGGTCGCCTCGGTGGGGCCGTACGTGTTCCAGACTTCGCGGCCCTCGACCGCGAGGCGGTTCACCAGCTCGGGAGGGCAGGACTCCCCGCCGAAGATCAGGAGCCGCACGCTGTCCAGCGCCTCGGGCGGCCACAGCGCGGCGAGCGTCGGCACCGTGGAGACCACCGTGATCCGATGCGCCTCCAGCCACGGCCCGAGATCCATGCCGGTACGCACGAGCGAGCGCGGCGCCGGAACGAGGCAAGCGCCGTGTCCCCACGCCAGCCACATCTCCTCGCACGAGGCGTCGAAGGCGACCGAGAGACCGGCGAGCACGCGATCCTGCGGGCCGATGGGCTCATCCTGCAGGAAGATCCGGGCCTCGGCGTCCACGAACGCGGCGGCCGACCGATGCCGCACCGACACGCCCTTCGGGGTCCCGGTCGAACCCGACGTGAAGATGATCCAGGCGTCATCGTCCGGGATCGGCGGGTCGACCAGCGGCACGGCGGACGTGCTGGGGTGCGGGGCGGCGACGTCGAAGAGCGTGACGGGATCGGGGGCCGCGTCCACCTCCGCCGCCCGGTAGCCGGAGTCGCCGATCACCCCGCGTACGGCGGCCTCCCCGAAGACCAGGTCGGCGCGCTCCTGCGGGTCGTCCGCGTCGACCGGCACGTAGGCGGCACGAGCGGCGAGGGTGGCGAGGATCGCCAGGTACAGCTCCCGCGTGCCGGAGGTCATGCGCACGCCCACCCGGTCGCCCGGCCGCACTCCCGCCGATCGAAGCCGCCCGGCGGCCGACAGGACGATCGCGAGCAGCTCACGGTAGGACAGCGCACCACGGGCATCCTCGATCGCCGACGCCTCCGGATCGGCTGCCACCGATGCGCGCAGGATGTCGATCAGGGTGCGCGGTGCAGGAGCGAGGGCGGACCTCAGCAGCAGCCCGGGCGCGGCGGTTCCGTCGGGGTCAGTCACGGGCGTTCACGCTAGGGCCGCACGGTTACCGGCCGGTGAACAGGTCAGCCTTCGCCGAGGGCGTGGAGCAGCTGCGCCTTGTTCATCCGGGAGTAGCCCTGGATGCCCTGCGCCTTCGCGCGGTCGCGGAGGCTGTGAAAGGTGGGGATGCCCGACGAGGGGCTCGCGGCGACATCCGGGCCGGCGATGGCATCGGCCTGCTCCTTCGCGGCGCGGGCTGCCTTCTCGCTGCGTCGCACGGCCTTTCTGGCGTCCTTGGCCGCTTGCTCCAGCCGGGCGGTCAGCTCCTCCGCCGCCTTGCGCGAGCGCTTGTCGAGCTTCTTCACCGCCCGCTCCGCCTCGTCGACCGCCGCACGGGCCGCGACCAGCGCCCGCTCGGCCTCCTTCTCCACCTTTTTCGCGCTCACGGCTCCTCCTCGACGTCCCGGGGTCCTGGACGGCCTCCTCGCGCTCACCATACGACCGAACGGGAGTCATGCGCCCTCCCCAGTCGCGAGAACCGCTCGCAGCGCCTCCAGAATGGGCCGCTGCCCCTTCGCGAGCTTCGTCACCGCTTCGTCCAGCGCGAACCAGCCGGCGGCGTCGATCTCCGGGAACGCCTGCGTGCGCCCGGAGCGGGGCGGCCACTCGAGCTCGAACGTGTTGCTGCGCACCTCGGCGAGTTCGAAGCCCGGGGCCTCCGCCGCCCAGACGACGAACACCTTGCCGGAGGCGCGGAACTCGCCGAGGGCGACGTAGGCGGCGTCGGGCGCGGGGACGCCCATCTCCTCGGCGAACTCGCGCAGCGCCGCGGCCAGCTCATCGCGGTCCGCGTCCTCGACGATCCCCTTCGGGAGCGACCAGGCTCCCTCGTCCTTGCGCGCCCAGAACGGACCGCCCATGTGCGCGATCCACACCTCGGTGCCCCGCGCACCCGGACGATGGAGGAGCACGGCGGCGCTGCGGACGGTCATAGTCCGACCCTACGTCCGCACCCGCGGTCGCGGGCGGCTAACGTGGAACCGTGAACTCGGGTGACGCGTGGGTCGAAGGTCCGCAGGGCGAGCGCTTCTGGGGCCGCTACGGCGCGGCCGGGCTGCTCGTGCACGACCTCCGCCGCGGCATCCTGCTGCAGCATCGCGCCGACTGGAGCCACTTCGGCGGAACCTGGGGCCTGCCGGGCGGAGCGCGGCACGAGGGCGAGACCGCCGTCGAGGGAGCACTGCGCGAGGCCGGCGAGGAGGCCGCGGTGCCCGCCGATGCCGTGCACGTCCTCTTCGAGAGCGTGCTCGACCTGGGCTTCTGGTCGTACACGACGGTCGTCGCCCAGGCCGTGCGCCCCTTCGAGGCGCGCATGGCCGATATCGAGAGCATCGAGCTGCGCTGGGTGCCGCTCACCGAGGTCACCGACCTTCCGCTGCATCCGGGCTTCGGTGCCGCCTGGCCCGCGCTGCGTGCGCGCCTCACCGGCCTCGGCGACTGAGACGCCACGGACGGTGCCGGCATAGCTCCCCGGCGATGTCTGCGGCACGGCAGAGAATGGGGGAGTGCACATCGTCCTCGAACGCGTCGGACGCGACGCGGTCCGCGCCGTCCCCCTCGAGAGCGGTGCGGCGGGCGAACCGCGGGACTTCCCGGCATCGCAGCTGCCCGCGTACGTCACGCGTCTCGAGAGCGCTCCGACCGCCGATGACCGGCCGCGCTGGGTGTGGAGCGACACCCGCTCCTGGTACCCGGCACTGCTCCGCGCCGGGGTGCGCGTCGAGCGGTGCGTCGACCTGACGCTCTCGCACGCCATCCTGCGCGCCTCCACGCTGAGCGCGACGTCGCCGCTGGCGACGGGACCGGCGACGGTCTGGGACGCCGCGACCGCGGTGGAGGACGCACCCCCGCCCAGCCACTCCGCCCTCTTCGATTTCGACGCCGACCTCTCCGGAGGGGCGGCCGAGGCGTCGTCCCTGGCCGAGTTCACGGCGCAGCAGGAGGCTGTGGCGGGCAGCGCCGACCCCGGCCGTCTCCGGCTGCTGCTGGCGGCGGAGTCCGCCGGCGCGCTCATCGCCGTCGAGATGCGGCAGTGCGGGCTGCCGTACAGCGCCGCACGGCACGACGAGCTGCTCACGACCCTCCTGGGAGCGCGCCCCGCCTTCGGCCGGCCCGCCGTGCTGGAGCACCTCGCACAGCAGGTGCGCGCGGAGCTCGACGCGCCCGACCTCAACCCGGACAGCCCGCCCTCGCTGCTGAAGGCGCTGCGGCGAGCGGGAATCCTCGTCGACTCCACCGGCTCGTGGGAGCTGCGGGAGGTGGAGCACCCCGTGATCGAGCCCCTGCTGCGGTACAAGAAGCTGTCCCGCCTGCTCTCCGCCAACGGCTGGGCCTGGCTCGAGAGCTGGGTGCACGATGGTCGCTTCCGCCCGGACTACGTCCCGGGAGGCGTCGTGACAGGAAGGTGGGCCACACGGGGCGGAGGCGCGCTGCAGCTGCCGAAGCAGGTGCGCGGCGCGGTGGTGGCCGATCCCGGCTGGAAGCTCGTGGTCGCGGATGCAGCGCAGCTCGAGCCGCGCATCCTGACCGGACTCTCTGCCGACACCGCGATGGCGGACGCCGGGCGCGGCAAAGACCTCTACGCGGGCATCGTCGCATCGGGGGCGGTCGACGAGCGGGCGCACGCGAAGGTCGCCATGCTCGGCGCCATGTACGGTGCGACCACGGGGGAGAGCGGACGACTGATGCCGCGGCTCACCCGCGCGTTCCCGCGCGCCGTCCGCCTGGTCGAGGAGGCGGCGCGAGCCGGGGAGCGCGGTGCGGTCGTGACCTCGCGCCTGGGCCGCAGCTCGCCGCCGCCGAGCGCGGCCTGGCGCACGGCGCAGTCCGCCGCCTCCGCCGCGGACTCGACCGCCGCCGACGAGAGACGCGCCCGCGCGCAGGCCCGTGACTGGGGCCGCTTCACGCGCAACTTCGTGGTGCAGGCCACCGCGGCGGAGTGGGCGCTGTGCTGGATGGCGGAGCTCCGGAACCGGCTCACCGCTCTCGCACCCGGGCGCCCGCTCGCGGAGTCGCCGCACCTCGTGTACTTCCTCCACGACGAAGTGATCGTGCACACGCCCGCCGCCCTGGCCGAGGAGGCGGCCGCCGCGGTCGAGGAGTCCGCCGCCCGCGCGGGCCGGCTGCTGTTCGGCGCGTTCCCCGTCGACTTCCCGGTGACGGCCGCGATCGTCGACACCTATGCCGAGGCGAAGTGAGCGTCGCGTGGAATTCCGGGGTGTCGGACTTGGTTGTCACCCACGACCTGATCGAGGATGGAGACCATGACTGACACCGCTGCCGCCCCCACCGACCCCAACGCCGTCCTGGCCCGGTACCGGCAGCGCCGCGAGCAGGCGGTGACCGCCCCGCAGGGCAATCTCGCGCTCGTGAACACCCAGTGGATCACTGGCGACCCCGAGGGACCCGCGCAGCCGGTCTGGGGCGTGCCCGGACTGTGGTCGCCCCTGCCCGCCGGCGAGTCCGGACTGAAGGTCACGGCGAGTGCGACCGACGACATCTTCGTCGACGAGGTGCTGGTCGACGGCTCCGCCATCGTCCGCGGCAAGGACGACCCGAACCCCGGCGCGATCCGGTTCAGCGGGACGCAGACGGGATTCGTGATCGCCAGCGAGGAGGGCGACTACGCGCTGCGGGTGTGGGACGCCGAGTCGGAGGCCATTCAGCAGTTCGGCTCCATCGACGCCTTCCCCTTCAACCGCGACTGGATCATCCAGGCGACCTTCACCCCGATCGAGGGCGGCAAGACCGTCGGCTTCGAGCACCTGAAGGATGACGGCAAGACCCGAGACATGGTCGTCCCGGGCGAGATCACGTTCAGCAAGGACGGCGTCGACTACAACCTCGCCGCCTTCAAGTCGGGGCGCGCCCTGCAGCTGGTCTTCGCCGACACCACCAATGGCGACAGCACGTACTCGGTCGGCCGCTTCCTCTTCGTCGTCCCCAACGAGGACGGCACGGTCACGCTCGACTTCAACCTCGCCGTGCTTCCGCCCTGCGCGTTCAGCTACAACTTCAATTGCCCGCTGCCGCCCGCGCAGAACCGTTTCGCGGTGCCGATCGAGGCCGGCGAGAAGAACGTGCTGAACAAGGAGGGCGGCCTCCTCCACTGAGCCCGTCCGCTCACTGAGCCCGTCCGCTCAGACCGAGTCGGCTGCCGGGCGGCGCCCACGCCGGGGACGCTCGGGGGATCGGGGCCGCAGCAGCACCTCCGGGTGGGTGCCGAGCGCGGCGGCGACCTCGTCGAGCCACTCGATGGCGGCCGTGGCACCCAGCTCGGCCGCGCGGTTGGCGACGAGCAGCGCCTTCGAGTCGGCATCGTGGGTGAGCTCCCGGATCCGCTCGGCGAACGCTGCGCGATAGTCCGCGACGATCGCGGGCGCGTCCGCCCCGGCGATCGAGGCGGCGAGCAGCACCTGGTCCTGCATCTCATCCCAATCGGGCTCCGTCGCGCGCGGGCCTGTCGTGAGCCACGCCCACGCGGCGCCGGCCCCCGCGGCGGTGAGCGCATACTGCGGGAGACCGTCCTCCGTCGTCCCCGCCGATTCGATGAGACCCTGATCGGTCATGCGATCGAGTGTGGAGTAGACCTGGCCCGCGTTGAGCTGACGGCGGTGGGCGGCACGCGTCAGGAACTCGTTCTGCAGCTGGGAACCGTACGCCGCGCCCTGCGTCAGGATGGCGAGGAAACCGTTCTGTACCGACATACTCGGTATGCTATTCCGCCCGACACGCCGTGGCACGCGAGAAACGCCGAATCACAATCTTGTAACTCCGGCGCGTTGTCCGGCATAATCGTCCGCAGTGGCGCGCTCGCGTGCCCGGAGAACTTCATACGCGGCAGGGGACATCCGCTCGTTGGTCGTTGGGGAAGACGCACCAAGCGAACGGAGGAGAACCATGTCGGCTCACGCAGCTCGAGGAGTGCTTTACGTGCACTCCTCTCCCGGCGCGCTCTGCCCCCACATCGAGTGGGCGGCGGGTCGCGCCCTCGGTCGTGCCGTCAGCTTCACGTGGGAAGCGCAACCGGTGCTCAAGGGATCCCAGCGCACCGAGTTCTTCTGGGACGGCCCTCGAGGGACGGGCGCCCGCCTGGCGTCCGCGCTCCGCGGCTGGGAGCACCTCCGCTACGAGGTGACGGAAGACGCCGGACTCGGAACCGACGGCGGCCGGTGGATGCACACCCCCGACCTCGGCATCTTCTTCGCCCAGACCGACACGGCGGGCAACATGGTCGTGCCGGAGGAGCGCGTACGGTACGCCATGGAGATCGCCGGCTCCAGCGCCCTCGAGCTTCACCGCGAGCTGCGCCTCGCACTCGGCCAGGCCTGGGACGATGAGCTGGAGCCCTTCCGGCACGCCCACGACGACACATCGGTGATCTGGCTGCACAAGGTCGGCTGAACGGACTCCCGCGGTGGGCCCGGCTCCGGCCGCCCGCGCGCGGTGACGGAAAGCGAGAGGCCCCGGTCGACGCGACCGGGGCCTCTCGCTTTCGGGGAGGGCTCAGACGGAGCGGAAGGCGACGACCGCGTTGTGGCCGCCGAACCCGAAGGAGTTGCTGATGCCGAGCTGCGGTCCGTCGCCGAGGGGCTGTGGGGTACCGGAGACCTGCAGCGGGATCGCCGGGTCCTGCTCGGTCAGGTTGATCGTCGGCGGGGCGACACGATCGCGGAGCGCGAAGATCGTGAACACGGCCTCCAGCGCTCCGGTCCCGCCGAGGAGGTGGCCGGTGGACGCCTTCGTCGCCGACACGGGGATGCCGTGGACGCGGTCGCCGAAGACCTCGCGCAGCGCGACGTACTCCGCCGGGTCGCCCACGGGCGTGCTGGTGGCGTGCGCGTTGATGTGCGTGACCTCGTCCGGCGAAGCGCCGGCCTGCGCCAGTGCCATCCGCACCGCCCGGCTGGCGCCGCGACCCTCGGGGTCGTTGGCCGTGATGTGGTACGAGTCGGCGGTCACGCCGCCGCCCACGACCTCGGCGTAGACCTTCGCGCCGCGGGCGAGCGCGTGCTCCTCGGTCTCCAGGACAAGGGCGCCGGCGCCCTCGCCCATGACGAAGCCGTCGCGGTCGACGCTGTAGGGGCGCGAGGCGGTCGCGGGGGAGTCGTTGCGGCGCGAGAGGGCCTGCATCGACGAGAAGGAGGCGATGGTGATCGGGTGGATCGCCGATTCGCTCCCGCCTGCGATGACGATGTCGGCGAGGCCGGCCTGCAGGTGCTCATAGGCGTTGACGAGCGACTCGGTGCTCGATGCGCAGGCGGAGGCGACAGTGCGTGCGAACGCACGGGCCTCGAAGTGCATGGAGATGGCGGCCGACGCGGCATTGGGCATCAGCATCGGCACCGTCATCGGGAGGACGCGACGGGGTCCGCGCTCGCGCAGGGTGTCCCAGGCGTCGAGCAGGGTCCACACGCCACCGATGCCGGTCGCATAGTCGACGCCCAGGCGCTCCGGCACGACCTCGGGGGAGCCGGCATCGGCCCAGGCCTCCATGGCGGAGACGAGGGCGAGCTGGCTCGACGGGTCGAGGCGCTTGGCGACGGGGCGCTCGAGCACGGTGTCCGGGCGGACCTTCGCCTCGGCGGCGAAGGTGACCGGCAGCTCGTACTTCTCGACCCACTCGTGCTCGAGGGAACGGGCTCCGGACTCGCCGGCGAGCAGTGCCTGCCAGCTCTCCGGGGCGGTGCCACCGAGCGGCGACGATGCGCCCACGCCGGTGACGACGATCTTCTTGGTCATGACGACAACTCTCCGTAGTTCGGTCCGTGAGGCTCGCGGGATGGCGCGAGCGCTCGCGCGGGCGGCGGCCGATCGGCGCGCCGCCCGCGCGGAGAACGTTTCTTGCGGGGCCTAGGCGTCCTGCGCCTTGACGATGAACTCGACCGCGTCGCCGACCGTCTTGAGGTTCTTGACCTCCTCGTCGGGGATCTTGACGTCGAACTTGTCCTCGGCGTTGACCACGATGGTCATCATCGAGATGGAGTCGATGTCGAGGTCGTCGGTGAACGACTTGTCCAGCTCAACCGTGTCGGTCGCGATGCCGGTCTCGTCGTTGATGAGCTCGGCCAGGCCGGCGAGAACTTCTTCGGTGGACAATGCCATGGTGTTTTCTCCTTGAGGGGGTGTCGTTTTGACCGTTGTTCAGTCTAGGGCAGGGCCTACGGGAGCACGACGACCTGCGCGCCGTACACGAGACCGGCGCCGAAGCCGATCTGGAGCGCCAGGCCGCCCGAGAGATCCGGGTGCTCCTGGAGGAGGCGGTGGGTCGCGAGCGGGATCGATGCGGCGGAGGTGTTGCCGGTCGTCTCGATGTCGCGCGCGATCGCGACGGTGTCGGGCAGCTTGAGCTGCTTGGCGAACTCGTCCACGATGCGCATGTTCGCCTGGTGCGGGATGAAGGCGGCGAGCTGGTCGGGCGTGACGCCGGCGGCATCGAGGGCTTCCTTGGCGACCTTCGCCATCTCCCACACCGCCCAGCGGAAGACCGTCTGGCCCTCCTGCCGCAGGGTCGGCCACGGGCTCTCCCCGTCGCGGAACTCGGTGAGCGTGCTCGACATCCCGACCGCGTCGGCCTTCGAGCCGTCGGAGCCCCAGATCGTGCGGGAGATTCCGGGATACTCGCTCGGGCCCACCACGACGGCGCCCGCGCCGTCGCCCAGCAGGAACGAGATGGTGCGGTCGGTCGGATCGACCACGTCGGAGAGCTTCTCGGCGCCGACGACGAGCGCGTAGTGCGCGACGCCCGTGCGGATCAGGGCGTCCGCCTGGGCGATGCCGTAAGCGTAGCCGGCGCACGCTGCGTTCACGTCGTAGGCAGCGGCCGGGTTCGCGCCCACGCGGTCGGCCAGCACGGCGGCCAGTGACGGGGTCTGCTGCGAGTTGGAGATCGTCGCCACGATCACGGCGTCGATGAGCGCGGGGTCGACGCCCGACTTCGCGATCGCCTCTCGCGACGCCTCCGTCGCCAGGTCGACGGCGAGGACATCGTGGCTGGCGCGGGTGCGGGTGACGATCCCCGTGCGCTGGCGGATCCACTCGTCCGACGAATTGATCGGGCCGACGAGGTCGTCGTTCGGGACGACGAGGTCGCCGCGGGCGGCGCCGATGGAGAGGATGCGGGTGTACTGCGGTCCGTGGGACTGCTGCAGGGTGGGGTGGGTCATCCGGTCCTCCTAGGCGGCCTGGTCGATGAGGTCGAACGCGGCGGGCAGGTCCTCCGGCGTTTTGATGGCGACGCTCGGGACGCCCTTGAGCCCGCGCTTGGCGAGGCCGACGAGCGCGCCGGCCGGGGCCAGTTCGATGATGCCGGTGACTCCGGCCTCCTGGAACGACTGCATGGTGAGGTCCCAGCGGACGGGCGACGAGACCTGGCCGACGAGGAGGCGCAGGAACGCGGCGCCATCGGTGACGCGCGATCCGTCCTTGTTCGTCCAGAGCGGCAGGGTCGGGTCCTGCGTGGTGAGCGTCTCCGCGAACGTCGACAGCACCGGGACGGCGGGCGCCATGTACCGTGTGTGGAACGCTCCGGCGACCTGCAGCGGGATGACGCGGGCGCGGGCCGGCGGGTTCTCGCCCAGGGCCGCGAGGGCATCGAGTGCTCCGGCCACCACGATCTGACCGCCGCCATTGTAGTTGGCGGGGGAGAGGCCGAGCGCGTCCAGCTGAGCGAGCAGCTCGGCCTCGTCGGCGCCGATCACGGCGCTCATGCCGGTCGGCGTCTCCGCGGCGGCGCGGGCCATGGCGGCTCCGCGCTCACGCACGAAGGCGACGGCGTCCGTCTCGCTCAGCACGCCCGCGCCGGCGGCCGCGGTGAGCTCGCCGACCGAGTGGCCCGCGATGCCGCCGATCCTGTCCCGGCGGCCGTCCGCGAAGAGCGCCGACAGCGTCAGAAGCCCCGCGGACACGATCAGCGGCTGCGCCACCGCCGTGTCGCGGATGGTGTCCGCGTCGCTGACCGTGCCGTGCGCGACGAGGTCGATGCCGACCGCGTCGGAGATGCCGGTGAGCTGGTCGCGGAACGACGTCTCGGTCAGCCAGGGGTCGAGGAAGCCGGGAGTCTGGGAGCCTTGGCCCGGGCACACGATCACAATCACTTGACTCAGTCTGCCAATCTTCCGCCGTGCGGATGTGTCGAATGGGTACGAAGTTTTTCGAGAAGCTTTGTCGGATTAGTTATGAGTTACGAGCCATCGAACGCTCGACTCTCTGAATGTCGCGGTCGAGCATTCGCTTTGAGCTCGGCCACTCCCATGGGCCGCCATTCGGCACCTCACGCCATTGAGCGTCGAGATACTTCGCTATCAGCCTGACGCGGGCAACGCGCTGCTCAAGCGTAAACACCTCACCTATTGAGGTTCGCGCCTCGTCGTCGAGAACAGGGAGATCTACCGCGATCGCGTCAAAATACGTGAACATCTGCAAGAGATGCTTGTAAGCGTATGCACCCACGGTTGTTATTCGATATACCTCGTCATCTGAGGACCTTCCAAACTTTCGCGTCGATTCGACAAGGCGAAACCGAGTCCCATAATCCAACGCATCACTAATTTCAGCTGGGTCAAAACCTATCCCTTGCATGGCTGAATAAAGCTCCTGCGAGCTAACGTAACCATGCTCTGTGTCGAGCTCCCCCGCTTTCTGCGCGTGCGCAAGGAGCAACGGCATTAGGAAGTGTTCCCGCGGGTCGCGGCGCGTCAATCGAAGTAGATTCGGAACGGGGGATGAATCGGGGTCATAGTACCGGTGGTCACCAAACATGATGGACCGAAGAAACTCATGTGGCGGGATTGTGTAGCCCCGCTCACTTTGAATAGCGATAATTTTCTCAGTATTGATGTGCCCGCTGCCGATGAAGTCGGTAACAAACTGAAGCGCCATGCGCATGTTTCCACCCGCGAGATTATCGATCAAGCGCATCAGATTCTCATTAGACGCGAAGTTCTCCGAAAGCACCTCCAGGAATGTCTCCAAGCTGCTACTGTCCAGCTGAATACCCGCGGGGAAAGATGGAAGCCTCCCCGTTTGTCGGAGGCGGTCAAGCGCAAATTTGACGCGAAGTTTGAGCATCACGTCTGTCCGCGGCGGGGAGATCGTAAATACCCGAGGGTGGTAGCCGGAGATCGCTCCCTCGCGTTCGGAGCTATAGAAAGTCTCAGGCCGCAATGTCACGAAAACGGTTGCTGGCCACCGCTGCGCGAGCTCATTTGCGATCAAGAACACTTCGTTCTGATCGGCGGCGCTTCTCTGATCGATGTTGTCAAGGAAGATAACGACCTGTCGATGCCATGATCGTCGTATCCACTCAAACACGCCGAGCAGATAGCCGGTCCGGTCGGCCATCTTTTCAGAGATGAACGCAATGCGTGCGCGTCTGTAGCCAGCCTCGTCAAATCCGATGAGGGCTCCCTCAGGCGAGTCGTCGAACAACTTTAGCTCCCGACGCAGCACGTCCTCGGCAAAGGACATCGATAGGACGTTCGTGTCGTACTTCGCTTGGAGTTGGTCTACACAGCAATCGAGGACGTGGCTGGAAAGCTCGCGAAGGCTGGACGAGGAGCCAAAATCAACGTAGATGCTAACGCTCTCTCCGAGAACCTCTTTAGCATCCACGTGGATAAGACGTTCAATGAACGTGCTCTTGCCCGACCCGACGTCTCCGAGAAGAATTATGGGGCGATTTGAAAGTGCGGCTTGAATAACGTCAGTTGAGAACCCCTCCGCGATTCCTCGACGGGACGAGGCTTCAGTCACGGTCGTCGCCGCAACCGATTCAAGAAGTTCGTAGCGTGTGCTGAGGATCTGTTTGCTCACCTCGGAGTACTGTGAGAGAGCCCCGCTCGACGCGTAGCACTCGCGAAGGAATACCTCTTGCAGATCCTCGAGATCATCGAGGTTTCCCAGGAAAAGGTCTCCCAGAATCTGTAGGCCCGTTTGAAGGTCATTGCGTCGCTGAAATCCCGGATAGTCGGTCAATCGAAACGAAAGCGGGTCTGGGGGAAGTGGAACGCTGCTGTGCAGCGTTTGATACAAGCTGCGCTGCCGCAGGCCTTCGGGGGAAAGGTTATTCCACAGAACGATGAACTCGGCCAGCATCGCCTCTGCGGTGGCGAACACCAATGCGCTAGCCTCCAGCGGAGCTAAACCGTCGGTGCGCGAGGCCAAAAAGACCACAAGCTGATGCCCATTGAATGCAACTGCGATCGAGACCCCGCGTTCTTGCGCGTATCGCGCAACCTGCTGAATTGCATCGCGTAGCGAGCGATTGGCACTACCGGATATCAACGCGGGGATTGGCGTTACCCGCGCGCCGAGCGACTCCGGGAGTTGAAAATCTACTCCTGTTCGTTTTGCCTCAAGTATGAATTGAGCGCCGGGGACTCCAACTGAGTAGTCCAAATAGCCGGATTCCGTTGGCGATTCATTACGGATGTTGTGCTCCGGCCAACCTAAGACGTCGATGAGAAGACGGTTAACAATATGAAATCTCGTATCCGCTTCGTTGTAGTTGGACTCACGAGCCTTCACTATTTCGGGAAGAAGCTTTTGGAGAGCGGAGTAACCCTCCTCAATCGAATTCATGAAATCGAACGTACCGAATAGGCCCTGACGAACAACACCGCCTCGCCGGCCAACTAGCCGCGCCGGGACGGCTCGGGCTCGTTGATCGAACCCACGATGAGAGCCGCCTGCAGGATCAACGCCTCCCGGGCGCCGGTCGCATCCCAGCCGATCACCTCCGAGACGCGCTTCAAGCGGTAACGCACCGTGTTCGGGTGCACGAACAGCTCGCGCGCCGTGGCCTCCAGCGAGCGGCCGTTGTCGAGATAGCACCACAGTGTGGTCAGCAGCTCGCTGGAGTACGCCTGCAGCGGCTTGTAGATGCGGGTGATCAGCGTCACCCGCGCGAGCCCGTCGCCCGCGAGAGCGCGCTCGGGCAGGAGGTCGTCCGCGTGCACGGGGCGTGGGCAGTTGCGCCACGCCTTCGCCACGGCGAACCCGGCCAGCGCGGCCTTCGCGCTCTTGGAGGCGTCGACCAGGCTCGCCACCTCGTGACCGAGCACGAGATGACCGGCGCCGAACTCCGGCTCCAGCTGCTGGGCGATCTCCAGGAAGCTGACCGCGGGGGCCGTCCCGATGGACTCCTCCGCGGTGCCGTCGTTGGGGACGGCACGGCCGATCACCAGCACCAGCCGGCTGCCCTGCACGCCGATGAGCACGTCGGCGGACATGTGGCGTGCAGTGCGGCGCAACTGGTCGACATCGAGGATCCGCGGGGCCGTGCCGACGAGTACGCTCACCTCTCCGTGGCCGTGCCAGCCGAGGGCGGCGATCCGGCTCGGGAGCTCGTCGTCGTACTCACCCGTGAGGATGCTGTCGACGACCAGCGCCTCCAGGCGCGCGTCCCACAAGCCCCGCGCCTCCGCGGCGCGGGCGTAGACGTCCGCCGCCGCGAAGGCGATCTCGCGCGAATAGAGCAGGATGGCCTCCCGCAGCGCCTCCCCGCCGCCGACCTTCACCCGCTCCTCGACCACCTCGACGGTGATCTTGATGAGCTGGAGGGTCTGCTGGAGGCTGACGCTCCGGAGCAGCTCACGAGGAGCCGCCCCGAAGACGTCGGCCGCGATCCACGGGGTCGAGCGGGGGTCGTCGAACCATGAGATGAACGACGAGATGCCGGCCTGGGCGACCAGCCCGACCGCACTGCGGCGGCCGGGCGGCATGTCGCGGTACCAGGGGAGAGTGTCCTCGAGCCGCTTGAGCGTGGTCGTGGCGAGCTCGCCCGAGATCTTGCGCAGCCACGCAAGGGTCTCGGCCTTGGTCCTCTCGACTTGCTTCGGCACGGAGGTCGTCAGGACTCGCCGCCCGCGGAGCCGGTGGTCCCGGCGTTCACGTCGTGCAGCAGGTACTTCTCGATCGCCCAGGCCGGCGCGTTCGGGTCGACCTGCCCCCGGGCCGCAAGCAGCTCCAGGGTGCGGACGACGAGCGACGGGCCGTCGATCTTGAAGAACCGGCGCGCGGCGGCGCGGGTGTCCGAGAAGCCGAAGCCGTCGGCGCCGAGGGTCGCGTACTCACCGGGCACGAACTGACGGATCTGGTCCGGCACGGCGTGCATGTAGTCGGTGACGGCGACGAACGGGCCCTCGGAATCCTGGAGCTTGCGGGTGACGTACGGCACCTGCTTCTCCTGCTGGGGGTAGAGGAAGTTGTGCTCCTCCGCCGCCAGGCCGTCGCGGCGCAGCTCGCCCCACGAGGTGACGCTCCACACGTCGGCCGACACACCCCAGTCCTGAGCGAGCAGGTGCTGGGCCTCCAGCGCCCACGGCACCGAGACGCCCGATGCGAGCAGCTGGGCCTTCGGGCCCTGCTGCTGTCCGGCGGCCAGCTTGTAGATGCCGCGGACGATGCCGTCCGCATCCACGCCCTCCGGCTCGGCCGGCTGCACGATCGGCTCGTTGTACACCGTGAGGTAGAACATGACGTTCGGGTCGGGGTGGTTGCCGCCGTACATGCGCTCGAGTCCGGCGCGCACGATGTGGCCGACCTCGTAGCCGTACGCCGGGTCGTACGAGACGACCGCGGGATTCGTGTTGGAGAGCACCAGGGAGTGGCCGTCGGCGTGCTGCAGGCCCTCGCCGGTCAGCGTGGTGCGGCCGGCGGTGGCACCGATCATGAAGCCGCGCGCCATCTGGTCGCCGGCCGCCCAGATCGCATCGCCGGTGCGCTGGAACCCGAACATCGAGTAGAAGACATAGACCGGGATGAGCGGCTCGCCCTGCGTGGCGTACGAGGTGCCCACGTTGGTGAACGCCGCGAGGGCGCCCGCCTCGTTGATGCCGACGTGGATGATCTGGCCCTGAGGGCTCTCCTTGTAGGCCAGGAGCAGCTCGCGGTCGACCGAGGTGTAGTGCTGGCCGTTCGGGTTGTAGATCTTCGCGTTCGGGAAGAACGCGTCCATACCGAAGGTCCGCGCCTCGTCCGGGATGATCGGCACGATGCGGTGCCCGAAGTCCTTCGAGCGCAGCAGATCCTTCAGCAGCCGGACGAACGCCATCGTGGTGGCGATCTCCTGCGTGCCGGAGCCCTTCTTCGCGATCGCGTACGCCGAGTCCTCTGGCAGGTTCAGCGGCGTGTACTTCGTGCGCCGCTCGGGGAGGTATCCGCCCAGCGCGCGGCGGCGGTCGTGCAGGTACTGGATGGCCTCGTCCTGCGGTCCCGGGTTGTAGTACGGCGGCAGGTAGGGGTTCTCCTCGAGCTGCGCGTCCGTGATCGGGATGCGCATGGCGTCGCGGAACGTCTTGAGGTTGTCCAGCGTCATCTTCTTCATCTGGTGGGTCGCGTTGCGGCCCTCGAACGACGGACCGAGGCCGTAGCCCTTGATGGTCTTCGCGATGATGACGGTGGGCTGGCCCTTGTGCTCCACGGCTGCCTTGAAGGCCGCGTAGACCTTGCGGTAGTCGTGGCCGCCGCGCTTGAGGCCCCAGACCTGGTCGTCGCTGTAGTCCTCGACGAGCTTCAGGGTGCGCGGGTCGCGACCGAAGAAGTTCTCGCGCACATAGGCGCCGTTCTCGGTCTTGTACGTCTGGTAGTCGCCGTCGGGTGTCTGGTTCATCAGGTTGACGAGCGCGCCGTCGGTGTCGCGGGCGAGCAGGTCGTCCCACTCGCGGCCCCAGATCACCTTGATGACGTTCCAGCCCGCGCCGCGGAAGTAGCTCTCCAGCTCCTGGATGATCTTGCCGTTGCCGCGCACCGGGCCGTCGAGGCGCTGGAGGTTCGCGTTGATGACGAAGGTCAGGTTGTCGAGCTTCTCGTTGGCCGCGACCTGCAGCTGACCGCGCGACTCCACCTCGTCCATCTCGCCGTCGCCCAGGAACGCCCAGACGTGCTGGTCGGAGGCGTCCTTGATGCCGCGGTTGGTGAGGTACTTGTTGAGCTGCGCCTGGTAGATCGCGTTGATCGGGCCGAGACCCATCGACACGGTCGGGAACTGCCAGAACTCCGGCATCAGGCGCGGGTGCGGGTACGACGACAGGCCGCCGCCGGCGTGCGACTTCTCCTGGCGGAATCCGTCGAGCTGGTCGGCGCTGAGCCGGCCCTCGAGGAACGCGCGGGCGTAGGTGCCGGGGGAGGCATGGCCCTGGATGAAGATCTGGTCCCCGCCGCCCGGGTGGTCCTGGCCGCGGAAGAAGTGGTTGAAGCCGACCTCGTAGAGGGCCGCGCTCGAGGCGTACGTCGAGATGTGGCCGCCGACGGCGATGCCGGGACGCTGCGCGCGGTGCACGAGGATGGCCGCGTTCCAGCGGATCCACGCCCGGTAGCGGCGCTCGACCTCCTCGTCGCCAGGGAACTCCGGCTCGTTCTCGGGCGAGATGGTGTTGATGTAGTCCGTTGTCGGGACCATCGGAACACCGAGGTGCAGTTCTTTGGAGCGCTTGAGCAGGCTCAGCATGATTTCACGAGCACGCTCGTGGCCGTGAGCCGCAACCAGTGCGTCGAGGGATTCCTGCCATTCGGCGGTCTCCTCCGGGTCCGAGTCGATGTTGTTCACCGAGTACGGGTCCTGGTCGTTTACAGTCACCCTCGACCTCTTTCTTGTGTCGGATGGATCGTGGACGGCTCGCACCGCTGTCGGTTCACGACAAACGAGCGGGCACCATCGATCAGCCTAGCCTCACTCCGCCCCTCCCTGTGACCGCGTCCTTGGCACGCGGAGCTGGCCGGTCTATGCTGTCTCCTCGTGCGCCTGCGCGAGCCTCCTGGTCCCGTGAGGCGACGCGGGCGACGAAAGGACGACTCACACCTCATGGCTCTGGAGAACGACACCCAGGCTCCCGACTTCGAGCTGCTCAACCAGCACGGCCAGCCCGTGCGCCTCTCCGACTTCCGTGGCCGCAAGGCGGTCGCGCTCGTCTTCTTCCCGCTCGCCTACTCGGGCACCTGCACCGGCGAGCTCTGCGCCCTCCGGGACAACCTCGCCCTCTTCGACGACCACCGCGTCGAACTGCTCGCGATCTCCGTCGACTCGAAGTTCACCCTGCGCGCCTGGGCCGAACAGGAGGGCTACGACTTCAGCCTCCTCGCCGACTTCTGGCCGCACGGCGAGATCGCCAAGGAGTATGGTGTCTTCCTCCCCGAGAAGGGCTTCGCCAACCGCGCGACCTTCCTCATCGACGAGTCCGGCATCATCCGCGCCTCCTTCATCACCGCCCCCGGCGAGGCTCGCTCCCTCGACGCCTACCGCGCCGCCCTCGAGCAGCTGCCCGTCCACGTCGGCTGACCGGCCGCGTGCCGCGCCGCCACTAGGCTGGGGGCACAAGGGCCTTTAGCTCAGCTGGTAGAGCGCCACGTTTACACCGTGGATGTCGTCGGTTCGATCCCGGCAGGGCCCACAGTTTTTCGCACCGTTCCTCCCCGTCCGCTTCCGCGTCCGCGGTTTGGACCAAATGTGGGGAATGTGTGTCGGGTTCCCCACATTCGGTCCAAATCGGCCCGCCGTTCGCGGTCAGGGGAGGCGGAAGAGCAACTCCGTCACGTCACGGCCGACGCCGGGAGCGTAGGAGGTCTCCTGCCCGATCTGTTCGAAACCGTTCCGCTCCAGGACCGTCCGAGATCCCGGATTCGTCTCGGCGACGCGGGCGTATAGCGGGCGGGTCAAATCCTCGGTGAGGAACAGCTCCAGAGCTGCGGTGGCGATGCCTTCGCCCCAGTGCTCGGGATCGACCCA
The DNA here is from genome assembly GCF_020521355.1 of Leifsonia sp. LS1. NCBI lineage: Bacteria > Bacillati > Actinomycetota > Actinomycetes > Micrococcales > Microbacteriaceae > Leifsonia > Leifsonia sp. LS1. The sequence continues at coordinate 30,212 of NZ_BPER01000002.1, read as the reverse complement.
GTACGAGATCTCGCGATCGCCCTCCATCCAGAAGCTCGCGATCGTGCCGACGAGATCGCCGGACCGTTCGATCGCCCGGATCAGGTTCGTCTGTTCGGCGCGAACCCCGCGGTAGTGCGCGTCGAAGGCGGCGCGATCGCCGGGGTCGCTGCGGGTGAACGCCGCCATTCTGACGCCGGCGGGGTCGCTCTCCCACACGAAGACCGTGCCCAGATCGGCATCGTCGAGCCCCCGAAGTCGCACTGCCATCGCCGACTCCCTCATCCTTCGCGTCCGGAGATTGTCTCATTCGTGCCGAATGGCGTGAAAATCGGCGGCATTCACGACATTCGGCACGAAGGTGTGTCAGGCGAGGGCGCCGGAGGGGTCGAGGGTGAGCGTGGTGTCGATGCCGACGCGGGCCAGGAAGCGCTCGTCGTGGCTCACGATCAGCAGCGCGCCCCGGTAGGCGTCGAGCGCCTCGGCCAGGTGCTCGACACTCGCGATGTCGAGGTTGTTGGTCGGCTCGTCGAGCACGAGCAGCTGCGCGGGAGGGTCGGCGAGCAGCAGCCGGGCCAGCGAGAGCCGGAACCGCTCACCACCGGAGAGGGTCCGCACTGGGCGGTCGGGCGCGCCGCCCCGGAGCAGCAGCCGCGCGAGCTGGTTGCGCACGTCACCGGGCGGCGTCCGCGGGGCGACGGCCCGCACGTTGTCGATCGCGTTCGCCTCGTCGTCCAGACCGTCGAGCCGCTGCGGGAGGTAGCCGACCCGGTCGGTCAGCAGCTCGGCGTCAACCGGGCCGGGCGCCGCCTCCGGGTCGCCCAACAGCCGACCGACCAGCGACGATTTTCCTGCACCGTTCGGCCCGACGAGGGCGACCCGCTCGGGGCCTTGGATGACCACCGTGCGGTGTCCGCTCCGGAACTCGGCGATGCGCCTCCCGCGCGGCACATCCGGGTCGGGCAACACGAGATGGATGTGCTCCTCGTCGCGCACCAGAGCATCGGCGGCATCCACCGCCGCCTGGGCGGAACGCACCTTGTCGTCGAGCGTTCCGCGCAATGCGCCCGCCGCGTTCTGCGCCTTGCTCGCCCGGGCACCCGCCAGGATCTTCGGGATGCCGCCGTCGCGCTGCGTCTTCGCGCCCGTCCTCTCGCGCCGCGCGAGCTTCACTTCCGCCTCCGCCCGCTGGCGCTTCTCGACCTTGAGCGACTGCTGCGCCGCCGGGGCGGCCTGAACCGCGGCGGCCTGTGCGCCGTCCCGGTGCTCCCGCCAGGCGCTGTACGGGCCGCCAAACGACTCGAGGTGGCCGGCGTGCAGCTCTGTCGTCGTCTCCATCCGTTCCAGGAGGTCGAGGTCGTGGCTCACGACGACCAGGGTTCCCGGCCACTCGTCGATCAGCCCGGCGAGCACCTCACGGGTAGGTCGATCGAGGTTGTTCGTGGGCTCGTCGAGCAGGGTGATGGGCGTGCGCGCGAGCCGTAGACCGGTGAGGGCGATCAGCATCGCCTGGCCGCCCGACAGCGCGGCCACGCGACGGCCGAGGTCGGCGGCGGAGAAGCCGATGCGGTGGAGGGCTTCGTCGGCGCGCGCCTCGATGTCCCAGTCGTCGCCGATAGTGTCGAAGTGCTGCGGATCGACGTCCCCGCTCTCAACGGCGGCGATCGCGGTGAGGACGCCGTCAATGCCGAGCAGGCGCGCCACCGTCGCGCCGCCGTCGAGGGTGAGCGTCTGCGGGAGGTAGCCGACCTCGCCGACGGTGTCGACATGTCCCGAGGTGGGAGTGAGGACGCCGGCGATGAGCCGGAGCAGTGTGGACTTGCCTGCCCCGTTCCGCCCGACGAGCCCGGTGCGTCCGGGAGCGAAGGTGCCGCTGACGCCGGTGAGCGCGCTCGCACCGTCGGGCCAGTCGAAGGCGACGTCGTGCAGGGTGATGGATGTGATGGACATGGAGATGCTCTCTGTGCGCGACCCGCGGGCGTGCGGCGGGCGAAGGATGCGGGGTTGACGGCGCGAGTCGGCGGGCGAGGCTCGGAACCTCGGTGCAGCGACAGGTGCGCAGACGGAACGACGGAGGCGCTACCCCCGGAGCGGTCGACACCGGTGCGACCCGGCGGACACAGTCAGGGGAAAGCCGCCCGGAGAAGGGGCGGTCACCGACGCGGGAGCAGCCCTCCCGCGGGTGGAAGCCACCGGCGCACCGGTGGCTAGAGTCTGTCGACCTCGATCTCCATGACCCCGAGCCTAACAGCCCGGCCCGGGGAGCCGCCTGCGTAGACTCGCGTCATGCCCGAGGGAGCGTACCGCTGGTTCGTCTACGCCGAGTTGGCGCTCGCGGCCGTCACGTTCGTCGCCCTGTGCTTCATCGTGGCGCCGTACGGCGGACGGCACGGGCGCAGCGGGTGGGGGCCCACCGTCCCGGCCCGCGTCGGCTGGATCGTGATGGAGAGCCCCGCGTCGATCCTGTTCCTGGTCTTCTACCTGCTGGGGGCCCATCGGGGCGAGCTGGTGCCGCTGCTCTTCCTGCTCCTGTGGCAGGCGCACTATGTGCAGCGCGCGTTCGTCTACCCGCTCCTGATGCGCTCGGGATCGCGGATGCCGGTCGCGGTGATGCTGCTGGCCATCCTGTTCAACCTGCTCAACGCGTGGGTCAACGCGCGATGGATCTCGGAGTACGGCTCGTATCCGACCGCGTGGCTGGCGGATCCGCGGTTCTGGATCGGCGTGGTGCTGTTCAGCGCGGGCTACGCGCTGAACGTCTCGTCCGACCGTGTTCTGCGCAGGCTGCGGGGCGACGGGCGCGGCGGGTACCGCATCCCGCACGGCGGCGGCTTCCGCTTCGTCTCCAGCCCGAATTACCTCGGCGAGATGGTGGAGTGGACGGGGTGGGCGATCGCGACGTGGTCGCTGGCGGGTGCGTCGTTCGCCCTCTACACGATCGCGAACCTCGCGCCGCGGGCGCTGGCGAACCATCGCTGGTACCGGGAGACGTTCCCCGATTATCCCGCAGGCCGCCGAGCACTGCTGCCCTACGTGCTGTGACGGTGGTCGCGCATAGGGTGACGGCGTGCCGGAGAACGTCGAGCAGTGGTGGGCCCGTCGCCAGTGGTCCAAAGGAGTCGCCGTGCCCTACTCCGTCGGCCGCTATCGCGGTGACTGGGAGCGCTACCCCACACTCATCCGCCAGTACCATCCCGACCTCAACCACGGCATCGTCCTGACCCAGGTTCCGCCTGCGGCGGACGTCTATCTGCTCTGGGAGTGCGACTCCGGGCACCGTTTCATCGCCACACCCGCCGAACAGCGCGCTCGGCCGAGCGGCACACGCCGCCGTTCGGCCTGGTGCCCGTTCTGTGCCGAGGCCGCCGTGCCGCGCCGCGTGCGTCCGGCCGCGGATCCGACGGCCACACCGCACCAGTGCGGACACGCACGGGATCCGCGCCGGCTCGAGAGCGACCCGGATGACGACCGCTGCTGGCTCTGCCGCCGGCTCGATCGCACGCGCATGACGCGGGAGGAGCTGGTGACCCTGGCGGCGCCGGGCTCGCGCGCGGCGGTGTCGGCCGAGAACAGCTCCGCGGCGACGCACTCGTGGCAGTGCGCCGAGGGGCACCCGGCGTTCCGGGCCAGCATCGAGCGCATCATCGACGGGCGCCGCTGCCCGGTCTGCCGCCACGCCCGCGAGGGTGCGGGCCGGCGCGCCGTGGGGGAGGCGTTTCACAGCCGTTACGCACCGCCGCCCGCGTCGGCGGCCGAGCCGGCCCTGAAGCAGCGCCTCGCCGACCGGCTGGCCGTGGATCTCGACTGCAACGCCGTGCGGGTCGCGCGTCCGTTCCACTCCCACCTGGAGGTCTGGCCCGACATCGTCATCCCGGAGCTCCGGATCGCGATCGAGTACGACACCACGGGGCGGCACGGCCTCGAGCACGTCGGCCCGCGCGAGGCGTCGGATCGGAGGAAGGACCGCCTGCTGCGCGCCGCCGGGTGGGAGGTCGTGCGCGTGCGCTGCAGCCCGCTGCGGCCGATCGGCCCCTTCGACATCGTGGCGGGAGCAGTGTCGGCGACCGTGGTCGAGCGCCTCCTAGAGCGCTTCGGCGAGATCCGCGGCGACCTGCTGGTGGCCGCCTACCTGCGCTGAACTCCGCCCTCGTGCGACCCGCCGGCACTGGGTACGCTGAGGAAGGAACCGTCCGGACGAAGGAGACCCGATGTCGACGCTCAACCCGTACCTCAACTTCCGCGGCCAGGCCCGGGAGGCCATGGACTTCTACGCGTCGGTCTTCGGCGGAGACGTCACCCGCAGCACCTTCGCCGAGTTCCAGGTGAGTCAGGAGCCGTCGGAGGCCGAGTGGATCATGCACTCGCAGCTGGTGACGCCCGCCGGCTTCACGCTGATGGCCGCCGATGTCCCCTCTCATATGGAGCTCGCGGACGGCTCGAGCATCTCGGTCTCGCTCAGCGGGGACGATGAGGCCGAGCTCACCGGCTACTACGAGAAGCTCATCGAGGGCGGCACGGTCGTCGAGCCGCTGTCGAAGGCGCCGTGGGGTGACAGCTTCGGAATGGCGATCGACCGGTTCGGCACCCAGTGGCTCGTCAACATCGCCGGAGCCCCGGCGCAGAGCTGACCTCCGGCGCAGAGCTCGCCTCCGGCGCAGAGCTGACCTCCGGCGCAGAGCTGACCTCCGGCGCAGAGCTCGCCTCCGGCCCTGTCTGGGCGCGGCCGCGGCTCGGCCGGGCATTCCCGCGGACCCGGTCACGGGACTAGGGTGGCGCCGATCCGTCCGGAGGTGTGCGCATGTGCCGTTGGCTCGCTTACTCGGGAGAGCCGCTCAGGCCCTCCGTCCTCGTCCTGGACGCGCAGCACTCGCTCGTCGCCCAGTCGCTCAACTCGCCGTTGGGCGCCGAGACGGTGAACGGCGACGGCTTCGGTTTCGGCTGGTATCCGGAGGGGTCGACCGCCGGCAGCGTTCCCGCTCTCTTCCACAGCATCGAACCCGCCTGGCACGACGAGAACCTCCGGGAGCTGACCGAGTCGATCACCAGCCCGCTGTTCTTCGGGCATGTGCGCGCCGCCAGCGGGCCGCCCATCCAGCGCACGAACTGCCATCCGTTCCGGCACGCCAACTGGATGTTCATGCACAACGGCTTCCTCGACAGCTTCACGAGCATCAAGCGCGACCTGACGTTCTCGGTCGACGAGTCGCTCTACCCGTCGATCCGCGGCACCACGGACTCCGAGGTGCTCTTCTACCTGGCATTGACCCTGGGCCTGCAGGAGGATCCGGTGGGGGCGATGGGGCGCGCCATCCGGCGGGTCGAGGACCTGGGGAGGGCGAAGGGGATCGCGTTCCCCGTGCAGGGCACCATCGCGCTGTCGGACGGCGCGACGCTCTGGGCGTTCCGCTACTCGACCTCGCATCGGAGCCGGACGCTGTTCCACTCCGTGGCGATCCCGGCACTGCGGGAGATGTACCCCGAGGCCGACCGGCTCCACCAGTTCGGTGACACGGCGAAGGTGGTCGTCTCCGAGCCGCTCAACGATCTCCCGGGGGCGTTCGTGGAAGTGCCGGAGTCGACCGTCGCCATCCTGGACGACTCCGGCTTCCACCACGAACGTTTCCTGGACGACGGGGAGTGACCGCCCGCCCCGTGCCGGCGGCGGCTCAGCCCTCGCCGAGCACCCGCCGCACGAACGCGTCGACGCGCTCGCGCAGGGTGTCGACGCGCTGCTGACGCGCCGCCTCGACATCGAACCCGATGTAGGCGGTCGCCGGCCGCTTGCGCGCGTTCACCGAGCACTCGAACGCGGAGCAGACCAGGGTGCCGAGCGTGTTGCCGTCGCGACCCGCTTTGCCCGCGCGCTTGGCGACGTAGAAGACCACCTCGTTGGGAAGGTGGACGTCTTCGCACCAGGAACACTGCGGCCGGGCGCGGACGGAGCCTTCGGCGCGCCGCAGCAGCACGCCGACGGGCTCGCCGTCGACGATGGCCACGACGTAGCCGACGTTCGGGAGCTTGCGGTCCCGCCAGGCGAGGAAGTCGATGTCGTCCCACGCGACCGCGTCGAGGTCCGGGAGGGAGAGCTCCTTGCGCTCGCGCAGGGAGGCGTTGACGAAGGAGGCGCGGATGCGCGCGTCCGTGAGGGTGTGCATGAGGATGCCTAACGTGTCGAGAAGTCTGTCCTGAGAGAAGGGCGCGCACGACGGCACGCCCAGTGTCACCGAGCGGGGGGACAGGGCTATCTCACGCCGGCGCGCAGGGCGCCGACGACCTCCAGACGCCCGGAGGGCCGAGGGGAGCAGAGAGAAGACACGAGACGGGAGTCTACGCCTCCACTGCGGCAGCGTCGACCGCGCGTCCGTCCCGGCACAGCGCGAGCGCGGCGAGTCCGCTGACGAGGCCGAGCATCGCGAGCGCGCCATCGAGGCCCAGGCACATGATGAGGAACGGCGGCACGGTGGCGATGAGCGCGGCGGCGTTCACGCGCCGCGCTCGCGGAGGGATCGTTCCGGCGCGGGCCGGTGTGCGTTCGAACCGGCCGACGACGAGGGACAGCGCGAACACCAGCGTGAGAGCGACGAGGAGGACCAGGGGGCGGGTCCCCCACCAGGCGGCGCTTCCGGGAGAGGGCACCGGGAGCGGAAGCAGCAGGGCCACGCCGGTCACGACGATGATGCACGGGAGGTGCCAGAGGTAGACCGTCATGAGCCGGCTTCCGACGAGGAAAGTCACCGCGCGCGCCGCGCGCGTGCGCATGACGGCGGAGAGCGCCGGGTGGATCAGGGCGAGGACGCAGATCTGTGCGACCCCGAGGAGCCCGAGCGCGAAGCGCGGCGGGTACTGATTCGTGAGCATGTCGGGCGCGTACATCCCGGCGGCGACACCCGCCGCGAGCAGCACGACGGCGGCCGCCGCGATGCCCCCGAGCAGGAGCCGCGGGGCGCGGAGGAACACCCCGTCTGCGTAGAGGAAGCCGAGCTGCTGGACGAACAGCCACACGAACAGGACGTTGACGAGGCCGATCACGTCGATTCCTGTGGCGGTGCGCACCGCGTCGACGATCAGGGCCGCTCCGGCGAGCGCGACGAGCGTGCGGACGGGTGCCCGCTCGTGGAGGCGCGCCAGCAGTGGAACGCACCACTGGCACAGCAGGTACGCCGCGAGGAACCAGAGGGGCGTGCCGACGCCCTGCGCGACCCCGGCGACGAGTCCCCCGGGGACACCGGCGACCAGCGCGATCCCGATGGCGCCCGCGAGCGCGGCGAAGAGGGGGATGGTCGGCCGGACCAGGCGGACGACGCGCGTCCGCACGTAGTCGGCAGCGGTGCCTCCCCGCCGCCGCAGGGAACGCCACGCGGTGAGCGACGCGAACCCGCCGAGCACGAAGAACAGCGGCATCACCTGGCCGAACCAGGTGGCCACCGGGAACCAGGCGAGCTCGGTGAGGGGCTTGCTGATCACCAGCGCCCCGGTGGCGTCGATCCCCACGCCGACCATCAGCAGGTGGGCGATCACCACCATGAGCACGCAGAAGACGCGGACGCCGTCGACGGCGAGGTCACGCCCCGCGAGGTCGGGACCGGCGGACGGGATTCGGCCGGCCCCCGGCCGGGACGAGCGGGCGGGTGCGGTGTTCCTGATCACGGCGGCCTCCTGGTGCTGGGTCGTTCGCGCCAGCGTATGGCGGGGTCGCACCCGTCAGTCACCGTGCTGCCACGGAACCCGGCACCGTGATCCGCGCCGACCCGGCGTATGGTCGAGCGGTGGACGACGAAGACGACAGCAGGGCGCGCGATGTCGCGCCCGAACACCGCTGGCCCGCGGTGATCGCGACGCTCGTCGCCCTCGCCTGCTACGCACTGCTCCCGAGCGTCGTGCCCGCGCTGGAGCGGTACCTCGTGGTCGGCGTCTGCCTGCTGATGCTCGTCGCCCTGATCATCTACAACCCCCACCGGCTCAGCCGGGAGTCGCGCTGGTCGCGCTGGGCGGAGTTCGCCCTGGCGCTGCTCATCCTCGTCGTGAATCAGGTGGCGTTCGTCGAGACGATCGTGCGGCTGCTCAACCGCCACGGCGACGGGGCGGACATCCTGCTGGCCTCCCTGCAGGTCTGGGTGACGAACGTGATCGCCTTCGCGCTGGTGTTCTGGACGATGGACCGCGGCGGACCGGTAGTGCGCGTGACACGACCGCGCCACGAGATCCCGCTGGCCGACTTCCGGTTCCCGCAGGACGAGGACCAGGACACCGTCGAGGAGGTCGCGCGCGGGTCGAGCAGGAGGCTGGATTGGGTCCCGAACTACGTCGACTACTTCTACTCATCGCTATCGAACTCCATGGCCTTCAGTGCGACCGACGCGATGCCGCTCACTCACCGGGCCAAGCTGCTGATGGCGCTGGAGTCGTTCTCCGGGTTCGTTCTGCTGGCGCTCGTGATCGCACGCGCCGTGTCCCTGATCGGCTGACCGGCTCATGCGCCGGCCGGCAGAGTGCACCTCAGCCGCCCAGCCCGCGCGCGAGCATGCTCTCGCCCGCCGCGGTCACGGCCTCCTGCCAGCTCCGTGGTCGGACCCCGAGGATCCGCCGGGCCTTCTCGCCGGAGACCTTCTTGCGGTAGCCGAGCTCGTCGGCCAGCGGGCGCAGACCGGGGTCGGCCTGTGCCGCGGCACGGACGACCTCGGAGGGCAGGGAGGCGGTCGGCACCCTCGGGGCGCGGTCGCCGAGGGCGCTGCGGAGCGCGGCGCCCACGTCGGCCAGGGGCACGGCATCCTCCTGGCTGGTGAGCAGGAGACGTTCGCCTGCCGCGCCGTCCGCCGTGAGCGCGGCGATATGCGCCGCGGCGACATCCCGCACGTCGACGATCGGCACGGCGACGTCGGGGTAGCCGGGCAGCGCACCGGTGAGCACGCGGCGCACCAGGTTGTTGGCGCCGGAGAGTCCGTCACCGATCAGGGGGCCGACGACGGCGACGGGGAGGATGGTGGTGAGCTCGATACCCGCCCCCGCCCCGGCGGCGAACTCCCACGCGGCGCGCTCCGCGAGCACCTTGCTGCGCCCGTACGCGTCCATCCCGGGGCCGTCGAGCACGGACCAGTCGTCCTCGGTGAAGGCGCGGTCGAGCGGAGGGTGGCCGAAGCCGACCGCGTGGAAGGCCGAGGTGACGACGGCGCGGCCGATCCCCGCGTCGCGGGCGGCCCGCAACACGCGAAGCGTGCCCTCGCGAGCGGGAGCGATGACCTGCTTCTCGTCGGTCACCGGGCCGAGGTGGACGGGCGATGCGACGTGAAGGACGCCGTCGACCCCCTCCATCGCCCTCGCCCATCCCGCGTCATCCAGCAGATCGGCCGCGGTGAACGCGAGGGCATCGTCCCTCGTCATCCCGGCGTCGCGTAGGGCGGTGCGCACCGCCGGCTCGCGGTCGAGGGAGCGCAGGGTGGCGCGCACCTCCGCCCCGCTGTCGAGCAGTTGCAGGATGAGGTGGCCGGCGATGAACCCGGAGCCTCCGCTGACGAGGACGCGTCGCGTCATGGGCAGTCCCTTCGTGGGCCGCCCGGCACGGGCGGGTTGGATGTCCCGATCGTCCTGCGTGCGGCCCGGCGCATCCAGGGCTCCCGCGACACTGGTACCCGCGGGGACAGGCACGGCGCACCGGACGATGAGTACCGTGGGGGAATGGACGGCGACACGGATCGCGGCGAGCAGAACCTGCTGGGGCAGTTCCTCCGTGCGCGCCGCGAGCTCGTGGCGCCGGAGACCCTCGGCATCCCGGTGCACGGCACCCGCCGCGTCGCCGGGCTGCGGCGCGAGGAGGTCGCCCTGCTCTCGGGGATCAGCGCCGAGTACTACCTCCGGCTGGAACAGGGCCGCGACCGGCACCCGTCCGGGCAGGTGCTGCGCTCGATCGCGCGCGTCCTGCAGCTCGACGACGAGGGCACCGCCCACGTGCTGGGACTCGTGCGCGACGACGACCGGCCGCGGCGCCCGCGGCGGGCGCGCCCCGAGTCCGTCCCCCCGAGCCTGGCCGCCCTCGTCCCGCAGCTGCCGTTCCCGGCGTTCGTCGAAGGGCGGTATCTCGACGTGCTGTGCGCCAATCCGCTCGCCACGGCGCTGTCGCCCCGCCTCGTCGCGGGCCGCAACCGGCTGCGCGACGTGTTCCTCGATCCCGCCGAGCAGGCGCTCTTCCCGCAGTGGGAGGCCGCCTCCGCCGCACTGATCGCCGGATTCCGCCGGTCGGTGGGGGCCGACGCGGGCGACGCGCGCGTGGTCCAGCTCGTGGGCGAGCTGTCGATAGCGAGCCCGACGTTCCGGCGGCTGTGGAGCCGGCACGACGTCCGCGAACGGCAGGGCGGGACGCTGACCTTCCAGCATCCCGTTGTCGGCGCCCTCGCCGTGCACCGCGAGAAACTGCTGGTCACCGGGACCGAGGGGATCGTGCTGGTGCTCTACCATCCCGCCGGCGCAGACGGGGCCGAGCGGCTCGCGCTGCTGGGCGCCCTCGCCGCGGAGCCGGGACCCGTCGCCGATCCGCCCGTCCGAGTGGAGGGCATCCACCGCTGACGCTCAGCGGGCGATGATCGCGTACGGCACACTGTGGTGCGCGCCCGGCGGCAGAGCAGGCGCGCCCAACAGATCCAGGATCGTATCCGCCGCGTCCTCGACGCCCGGATTGACGGTGGAGAACGTCGGGATGTGGAAGCGGCCCTCTTCGATGCCGTCGAACCCCATGACCGCCACCCTGTCGGGCACCGCGATGCCCGCCGAACCGAGCGTGTAGAGCGCGCCGAGCGCGAGGCTGTCGCTGAAGCAGAACAGCGCGTCGAAGTCGACGCCGTCGTCCAGGAGTCGCTGCACCGCGCGGGAGCCCTCGGCGCGGTTGAAGTGCTCCACCGTGGCGAACAAGGCAGGATCGAGCGGGATGCCGGCGGTGTCGAGGGCCCGTCTGTACCCGTCGAAGCGGAGTCGGGAGGTCGCGCTCGGTCCGGCCTCCTGCACGCCGACGGCGGCGATGCGTCGGCGGCCCGCGTCGAGCAGGTGGACCGTCGCGGCGGCGGCGGCGGTGACGTTGTCGATGCCCACGTGATGCACTCCCGGGCCGACCAGCGCCTCCGCCTGCTCGCCGATCACGATGAGTGGCGGCGAGGGGGGGCGGTCGGCGACGTCCGCGGCGGTCAGCTGCAGAGGGCTCAGCACGATGCCGTCGAGCGCCGGGAATCCGACGCCGGACATCATGTCGAGCTCGGCGGCGTGCTCGCCGCCGGTCTGGGCGACGAGCACGGTGAGCGCACGCTGCTGGGCGCGCGCGACGAAGCGCGACGCGAACTCCGCGAAGTAGGGCTCGCGCAGGTCGGGGACGACGAGGGCGATCAGACCGCTGCGCCCGTTGCGCAGTTGCCGGGCCGCGAGGTTGGGGCGGTAGCCGAGCTCGTCGATCGCCGCCAGGATGCGCTCGCGCACGGCGTCGCTCACCCAGCCGGTCCCGTTGACCACATTCGAGACCGACTTGGCGCTCACGCCCACGCGCTCCGCCACATCGGCGAGCGTCACTCTCGGCATCGAGCCCCTCCCTTCACGTGCCGACGGCTTCTCGACGCGCCGTCCGACGACAACCATTTGACTCTAGTTTATCGTTGAACTATCGTCATGGTTCAACGTGGAACCATTGATCCGGTCCCGCGACGAGCACAGCAGCGGACGAAGGAGTCAGACGGGTGTCAGGAACGGTCGACGGGTCAGGGACGGCAGCGCTGCGCGCGAGCCGGATGGAGACGGCGCGTCCGCGCCCCCAGCTGCTGCGCGCCTCCTTCCGGGGGATCGACGGCGACTGGGGATTCGGGTTCGACGACGACGATCGCGGGCTCGTCGACGGCTGGGCGGACGGCCGGGCCCTCCCGCGGACGATCACCGTCCCCTTCCCGCCGGAATCGGTCGACTCGGGCATCAACGACACCGGCTACCACCCGATCGTCTGGTACCGCAGGGAGCTCGCCGCGGCCGACCTAACGGCAGCAGGGCACGTCGCGGGGAATCGACTTCTCGTCCACTTCGGCGCCGTCGATCACCAGGCGCGCGTGTGGGTGGACGGGCAGGAGGTCGGCCGTCACACGGGTGGGCACACGCCGTTCACGGTGGACGTCACCGATGCGCTCGACGGCGATTCCGACACGCACGCCCTCGTCGTCCGCGCCGAGGACGACCCGCACGACATCGCGCAGCCTCGCGGCAAGCAGGACTGGCGGGAGTCGCCGCACAGTATCTGGTACCACCGCACCACGGGCATCTGGCAGCCGGTCTGGCTCGAATCGGTGCGTCCGCAGCATGTGACCGCCCTCTGGTGGACGAGCGACCAGAGCGTCGGCACCGTCACGGTGGAGATCGAGCTGAGCCGGCGGGCGGAGGCGGCCATACGGGTGGTCGTCGCCCACGGCGACCGCATCCTGGGCTCCACGCGCACCGTCGTGAACGACACCACCGCGACCGTCACCCTTCCGCTCGCCGGTCAAGGGAACGGTCAGGAGTTCGAGCGGCTGCTGTGGTCGCCCGCGTCGCCCACGCTGCTCGACGCCTGGGTCCACGTCGATGTCGACGGTGTCGAGCAGGATGTGGTGGCGAGCTACCTCGGACTGCGCTCGGTGCGCTGCACGGACGGGGCCTTCCTGCTGAACGAGCGTCCCCTCGTCCTCCGCTCCGTGCTCAGCCAGGGATACTGGCCGGACTCGCACCTGGCCGCTCCCTCGGGCGACGCCCTCCGCCGTGAGGCGGAGCTGATCGGCGAGCTCGGCTTCAACGCCGTGCGCGTGCACCAGAAGGTAGAGGACGATCGATTCCTGTACTGGGCCGACCGGCTCGGGCTGCTGGTCTGGGGCGAGATGCCGGCGACCTACGCGTTCGACAACCGCTCGGTGCGACGGACCATCGCCGAGTGGGGGGAGGCGGTCCTGAGGGACCGCAGCCACCCCAGCATCGTGACCTGGGTGCCCCTCAACGAGAGCTGGGGAGTGCAGCACATCGCAGCGCGTCCCGATCAGCGCGCGTTCGCGGAGGCGCTCTACCAGCTGACACGGGCACTGGACCCCACCCGGCCGGTCATCTCGAACGACGGCTGGGAGCTCGGCACGTCCGACCTGTGGACGCTGCACGACTACGAGCCCGATGGCGACGTGCTGCGCCGCCGTTACGCCGTCGACGACGACGCGCTCCGCACGTACATCGCCGGCATCGGTCCGGCGGGCCGGCGGATCCGTCTCCCCGGGACGGTCGACGACGGCCAGCCGATCATGCTGACCGAGTTCGGCGGCGTCGCCTGGGCGGCCGATGAGAGCCCGGCGGACTCCTGGGGCTACTCCGAGGCGGTCGGCCCGGCCGACTACGCCGAACGCGTCACCGCGATCCTCACGGCCGTGCAGGCATCCACCCGCGGGCACCGGGGACGTCCGGACGGCCTCGCCGGCTGGTGCTGGACGCAGCTCACGGACACGATGCAGGAGCGCAACGGCCTGCTCACGGAGCGGCGGGAGCCGAAGCTCCCTCTGGGCCGCCTCCGCGCCCTGATCTCCGGTGATGAGAGGACGGCGGCCGGCGTCGTCGCAGGCGGCTGAGCCGCGGCGGCCATCCACAGACCACGACACCGGATGCGTGCGGCGATCCGCCCGCATCCACCAGGGCGGACCCGCCCGACTCGATGAGGAGGAAACACATGTCACGAAGGATCGCAGCGAGCCTCGCGATCGCCGCCGCGGCCGCGCTCGCCCTTGCCGGTTGCAGCGGCGGGGGCGCCGCGAAGCCCGCGGACGTCACATTCGACAAGGACACGAAGGCCGAGATCTCGTTCTCCTGGTGGGGCAACGACGACCGCGCCGCCCGGTTCGAGCAGGCCATCGCGGGATTCAACAAGGAGTATCCGAACGTCAAGGTCGTCCGGAACTTCAACGCGTGGGGCGACTACTGGACCGCCCGCAACACCGAGGCCGCCGGACACGCGCTGCCGGATGTCGTGATGATGGACGCCGGCTACCTGGGGGAGTACGCGAGCAAGGGGCTCCTGCTCGACCTGACTCCCTACCGCGAGAACCTCCTCCCCTTGAAGGGCGTCGCCGACAACGTGCTCGGCTCGGGGACGGTGGACGGCAAGCTCGAGAGCGTCCCGCTCGGCACGAACGCCTGGTCGATGATGTACAACAAGGACATCCTCGACAAGCTCGGGATCGCGTACCCGACGGGCGACATGACCTGGGATCAGCTCGACGCCTTCATCAAGACGGTCGACGCGGCGGGCGCCTCGTCGGATCCGAAGATCTACGGCGCTGAGGACTACACCGGCGGGTTCCCGAACTTCATCTACCACCTGATGCAGGAGAAGAACCCCGTCTTCAAGAAAGACGGCACCCCCGCGTTCAGCAAGAAGGACGTGATCTCCTTCCTCGACAGCGCCGCGAGCCTGCGCAAAGCCGGAGCCTTCTATCCGATCGACCGGAGCATCGCGCTCTCGCCGTCCGGCGGCTTCCTGGCGGGCGAGTCCGCGATCTGGTTCAACTTCTCCACCACGGTCCTGCAAGGGATGACGGACGCCGGAACCGAGAACATCGGCATGGTCACGCCGCCGCTCGCCGACGGCGAGAAGACGCACATCCTCGCCCCGAAGCCCAGCATGCTGCTCAGCGTCTCGGCCAACTCGAAGCAGCCGGAGGCGGCCGCGGCGCTGGTCGACTACCTCGTCACATCGCCCGATGTCGCCAAGATCTTCGGGACGTCGCTGGGGACACCGGCGACCCAGGCGGGTCGCGACGCGATCGACCAGCAGCCCGCCGACACGGTGAACCTCGACTATCTCGACTCGATCTCGAAGGAGCTCACCGCGAGCTATCCGATCCTGCCCTCCGGGTACGGCACGATCGAGGCGAAGTGGGGCGACCTGCACGAGCAGCTGCAGTACGGGCAGATCACCAGCAAGCAGTTCGCCGACGAGCTCTTCTCCGAGATGTCGCTGGCACTCGGCTCATGACGACGGCAACGGCTCTCCGTGCCGCGCCACCGCGGCGCGGCACGGCCCGCACGCGACGCGAGGCGCGGGCCGGATACGCGTTCCTCAGCCCCTGGCTGATCGGATTCGTGGCGCTGACCGCTGGTCCGATGCTCGCCTCGCTGTACCTGTCCTTCACGAACTACAACCTGTTCGCGGCCCCGAAGTTCATCGGCCTCGACAACTACACCCGGTTGTTCGCCGATCCCAACTTCCTCCAAGCGGTGAAGGTCACGGGGCTGTACGTGCTCGTCGGGACGCCGCTGAAACTGCTTGCGGCCCTCGCGGTGGCGATGCTGCTGAACCAGCCGCGGCGCGGGCAAGGGTTCTACCGCTCGGCGTTCTACCTGCCCTCCCTCATCGGCGGGAGCGTGTCGATCGCGATCGTGTGGAAGGCGATGTTCATCGACGATGGGATCGTCGCCCAGATCGGCTCGTTCTTCGGCGGACCTCCCGCCGCGGAGGGCGGCTGGGTGGGCGATCCCTCCCGCACCCTCCCGATGCTGATCCTGCTCACGGTGTGGCAGTTCGGCGCCCCGATGGTGATCTTCCTCGCCGGACTGAAGCAGGTGCCCGCAGAGCTGTACGAGGCGGCGGCGGTGGACGGCGCGGGACCGGTGCGCCGGTTCTTCTCGGTGACCGTCCCGATGCTCTCGCCGGTGCTGTTCTTCAACCTGCTGCTGGAGACGATCCACGCTTTCCAGGTCTTCAACTCGGCCTACATCATCTCCAACGGCAGCGGCGGGCCCGCGGGCTCGACCCTCTTCTACACGCTGTACCTCTACCTGCGCGGCTTCCGTGACTTCCAGATGGGCTACGCGTCCGCGATGGCCTGGGTGCTCGTCGTCGCGGTCGGCATCGTCACGGTCATGCTGTTCCGGACGTCGAAAGCGTGGGTGCACTATGCGGGAGACGAGCGATGAGCGCAACGCCTACCGAGACCACGGCGGTCGTCGCAGCCGACACCGCACAACGCACTCCGCCCGGCATCACCCCGCCGAGACGCCCACGCCGGCGCGGCCTCGGGAAGTCGGTGGTGTTCCACGTCTTCGCCGTCGCCGTCCTGATCGTGATCCTCTACCCGGCGGTGTGGATGCTGATGTCGTCTTTCAAGCCGGGGAACGAGATCATCGGCTCGGTCGATCTCATCCCCAAGAACGGCGGCCTTCAGAACTACGTCACGGCATTGAAGGGCATCGGCGGGATCTCGTTCTGGACCTTCGTCGCGAACTCGCTGATCCTGGCCGTGGCCTCTGTCGCGGGCGTCGTGCTCTCCTGCTCCGTGACGGCGTACGCGTTCGCACGGATCAGCTTCCCGGGCCGAGGCCTGTTCTTCGCCTGCATGATCGCGACGATGCTGCTGCCGTTCCACGTCGTGATCATCCCGCAGTACATCGTGTTCAACCAGCTCGGCATGATCAACACGTACTGGCCACTGCTGCTCGGCAAGTTCCTGGCGGCGGACGCCTTCTTCGTGTTCCTCATGATCCAGTTCATGCGCGGGTTGCCGCGGGAGCTGGACGAGGCGGCGCGGATCGACGGCGCCGGGCACGTGCGCACGTTCACGTCGGTCATCCTGCCGCTCATGAAGCCGGCGCTCGTGACCAGCTCGATCTTCGCGTTCATCTGGTCGTGGAACGACTTCTTCGGGCCGCTGCTCTACCTCAAGGACCCGGGCACGTACACGATGCCGCTCGCTCTGCGGCTCTACGTCGACCAGACGTCGACCAGCGACTACGGCGCCCAGATGGCCATGGCCATCCTCGCGCTGCTACCGGTCGTCGTGTTCTTCATGGCCTTCCAGCGCTACCTCGTGGCCGGGGTCGCGACGCAGGGGCTGAAAGGATGACACGGGTCGACGACCTGCGCCGGTTCGGCGGCCGCGGCGTGGGAGCCTTCGGGGGGATGCTCGTCATCGGCCTCGGCATCACCGCGCTTTCGCTCCCGATCGTGACGATCGTGCCCGCGCTGGCCGCGGGGACCCGCCACCTGGACGAGCACGTGTCCGCAAAGCGGGACTCGGTCCGCGAGCTCGCGTCGCTCGGATGGGCCGCGATCCGCGGCGGCTGGCTGTTCGGCACGATCGCGGCCGCGGTGGTCGCGCTGCTGCTGCTCAATGTGGTGCTGGGCGTCGAGGGACTCGTCCCCGGGGGCGGCGTCCTGGCGGCCGTCAGCGGTGCGCTGGCCGTCGTCGCGGCCGTCACGGTCGGACGGGTGGCCGCCCGCTGGCAGCCCGGAGCCCGCTGGTCGCAGCTCTGGCGACGGCACCGGACCGATGCCATCACCGACCCGGTCGGGAGCCTGTTCGTGGTCGCCGGCCTGCTCGTCGCGGTCACCGTCGTCTGGATGCTCCCGCCCCTCATCGTCATCGCGCCCGGCCTCGTGGCCGTCGCGCTCGTCGCAGCGGAGCGACGTCGTCGCGCCGCCGCACAGGAAGGACACGAATGAACGCGCCTGAACCGGCGGGCGGCTCGCGCCCCGCCCCGATCCGCTCCGCGATCATCGGCACCGGCGGCATCGCCCACGCACATGCGCAGGCGATCGCCGCGCTCGGCGACCGGATGCGCCTGGTGGCCGTCTCCGACATCGACGAGGACCGTGCCGCAGCGTTCGCGGCCTCCGTCGGCGTCGAGCGCACCTATCCGTCCGCGACGGCACTGCTGGCCGCCGGGGGAGTGGATCTCGTCCACATCTGCACACCGCCGCAGACGCACGCCGCGCTGGCGATCGAAGCCATGCGGGCCGGGGTGCCCGCACTCGTGGAGAAGCCCACGGCCCTCAGCCTGGCCGAGGTCGACGAGATCGCGCGGGTCGAGTCGGAGACAGGGGTGCCGACCCTGACGGTTTTCCAGCACCGTTTCGGCGCCGCGGTGCGCCATCTCCGGCGCATGATCGCGGACGGGGAGCTCGGCCGAGCACTCGTCGCCACTTGCGAGACGCTCTGGTACCGTACCGACGACTACTTCGCGGTGCCCTGGCGCGGGCGCTGGGAGGTCGAAGGCGGGGGCCCGACGATGGGCCACGGCATCCACCAGTTCGACCTGCTCCTCGCGGTCCTCGGCCCGTGGGCGGAGGTCTCCGCGATCGCGGCGCGGCAGTCGCGCCCCACCGACACCGAGGACGTGTCCGCCGCTCTCGTCACCTTCGAGAGCGGTGCCGTCGCGACCGTCGTCAACTCGCT
The DNA here is from genome assembly GCF_020521355.1 of Leifsonia sp. LS1. NCBI lineage: Bacteria > Bacillati > Actinomycetota > Actinomycetes > Micrococcales > Microbacteriaceae > Leifsonia > Leifsonia sp. LS1. The sequence continues at coordinate 12,036 of NZ_BPER01000002.1, read as the reverse complement.
CGTCTCACCGCGGGAGAGCTCGCGTCTCCGCTTCGACTTCGAGTTCGCGACCGTCGAGGTGGAGCACGTGTACGGGTACACGACAGGGGACTGGACGCTGACGCCCGCGCCCGGGCATGAGGAGCTCTCCGCCCGCTGGGCCGCCGCCCCGCCCGCCGAGGAGACCAGTTCCCACCGGGACCAGTTCGCCGCGATCGCCGACGCCCTCGCGTCGGGCGAGCATCCGACGGTGGCCATCGACGATGCGCGCCGCACCCTCGAGTTCGCCGCGGCGACGTACGCGTCCGCCTTCCTGCGCACACCGATCGCGGCGGGCGCCATCGCCGACGACGACCCGTTCATGACGTCGATGAGCGGTGGACGCGTCCCCTGGGCGCCGGTGAAGGAGGTCGCGCGATGACCGCGCTGCGCGCCGTGCACGAGGTGGGCACCGCCGTGGCGGTGCTCGACGGCGACGTCGAGCTGTTCCGCTACGTGTACCGGCCCGAACATCCCCAGGTCGAGTCGCCGCGGCCCTACCTGCACCCGTTGCGCACGCGGAGCGGCGCGCTCGTCAGCCTCTACCGGCCGCACGACCACGTGTGGCACAAGGGCATCACCTGGTCGCTGCCGGTCGTCGAGGACGAGAACTTCTGGGGCGGTCCGACGTACGTGCACGGTCGCGGATACACCTCGCTCCCGAACAACGGCTCGCAGCGGCACCGCGGCGACCTCCGCGTGACCACCGAGGGGGACGCCGTCGTGCTGGATCACGAACTCGACTGGGTGACGCAGTCCGGCGAGCTCTGGTTCGCCGAGCGGCGAACGCTGAGCGCGACTCCGGTCTCGGATGATGCCTGGGCGCTGACGTTCGCGACCGCACTGCGCAACGTCCGCGGTGCCGACATCTCCCTCGGCTCGCCCACGACCCGAGGGCGCGAGAACGCCGGCTACGGCGGGCTGTTCTGGCGCGGTCCGCGGTCGTTCACCGGTGGCACCCTCGTCGCGCCGGGCGTGCGCGGCGGGGATGAGCTGCGCGGCCAGCGGCACGAGTGGATGGCGTTCGCCGGCCGGCATGACGAGACGGACGCCGCGTCCGTGCTGCTCATGCTCGACGACGCCTCCAACGTGCAACATCCCCCGCAGTGGTTCGCCCGCACCGCGGAGTTCGCCGCCCTCAATCCGGCGCAGTTCTTCAGCGAGGAGCACGTGGTGCCGGCGGACGGCCTCCTGCGGCTGCGCTACGGAGTCGGCGTCGCGAGCGGCACCGCGGACGACGCGCCCGCTCTCGCCGCAGCCGTACGGCAGGCGCTCGGGGCACGCCGATGACGCACCCCACCTTCCCCGGCGCGACCGGTGTCTCGCGTCTCGACGTCTACGACTCCCTCGCACCCGACGGGCTGGTCGGCGGCACACCGCACGTCCACCTCGTCTCCACCGAGGCATACGTGGTGACGGCCGGTCGCGGCAGGCTGATGACGATCGACGGCACCGGCCTCCGGGAGACCCCTCTCGCAGAGGGAGCGGTCGTCTGGTTCACGCCGGGCACCATCCACCGGGCGGTGAACGAGGGCGGCCTGCGCGTCGTCGTGCTGATGAGCAACGCCGGACTGCCCGAGGCGGGGGATGCCGTCATGACGTTCCCTCCCGAGGTTCTGGCGGATCCGGTCACCTACGCCGATGCCGCCTCCCTGGGAGACGGGGACGACGAATCCCGAGCGGCTCAGGCGATCCGGCGACGGGATCTCGCCGTCGCGGGCTTCTCCATCCTGCGCGACGCGGCGGAGGCGGGCGACCCGGCACCGCTCGCCGCCTTCTACGCCGCCGCCGCCCGCCTGGTGCGCGGCCGGGCACACGACTGGTCCGCCCTGATCGAGCGGGGGCCGCTCGCGCAGGCGAACCGGTCGCTCGAGCGGGTGCGCGCCCTCGCCGACGGCCTCGTCCCGTCCTACGACGATGCGACCGTGCGGACCGCGCCGCCCTCACCGGGAGCGCGCGGGTTCGGGATGTGCGGGCGTCTGCGCACCTACGATCTGCGCGGTGGGCCACGCCCCCGGTGACTCGGCGACGCCGCCGTCTCCTCCCCGGGCGAGGTCCGAGGCCGTAGACGATCCGGCCGGCGACCGGGATCGCGAGGAAGAAGATCCACGCCCGGACCCATCCGGCGTGCGTGCGCCTCGGATCGTCAGGGCGAGTGGACGGACTCGGGGGCGGCCGACCAGGGGGTGAGTCGTGGCAGCCAGCACCGCACCTGAGAGCGGTAGCGGGCGAACTGCCCGCCGAACCGCTCCTCGAGATCCTGTTCCTCGAACGGCCGCACCAGGTAGTTCCAGACGAGGGAACCGGCGATCGCATAGGCGAGGACGAGCCAGGAGCCGAGGAGGAGGCCCACCGCCACGCCCTGCGCGATGCCGGCGAGCGCCATCGGGTTGCGCAGCAACCGGTAGGGCCCGGCCACGACGAGCCGGTTGGGCATCGCCGCGGGCAGGGGAGTGCCGTCACCCCGCGTGGACATCGCGATCGCCGCCCAGATCCCGAGGGCGCTCATCAGCACGAGGAGGGCGAGGCCGACCGGTACCAGAACGGCAGAGGGCAGGGGCACGCGCAGGCCCCAGCGGTTCTCCGCCGCGGCGATGAGGAACGGGAGCACCACCAGGAACAGTCCCCAGAAGAGAACGATCTGGCCGAACGTCGCCGCGACGTGCGCTGCAACCGAACGCCGCCCACGCGCAGGGCGAAATGCGAACGGCCCCCGCACGAGCCACTCCGCGGGCAGCCTGCCGAGCAGGACCGCGCAGGAGGCGGCCGCCGAGCATCCCGCGGCGGCGATCATGAGCAGCACGCCCCAGCCTGCCTCGCCGGTGACGGTCGCGAAGAGCGCGAGAGCCGCAGTGACGACGACCGTCCATCCCGTCGCGACGGCGACCGCGACGCGGACGCCCGCCGCGGCGAGCGCCGATGCCCCGACGAAGAGCGGGATGTCGAGCACCGCGACAGCGATCGGGTCGAGGCTTCCCACCGTCGCCGAGCGCACCCACGGGACGCTGAACACCGCGACCCACCAGGCCGCACCGGCAACCGCCTGCAGCGCGAAGTAGGCCCGGCCCCACCGGGCCGGCAGCGTGAACGAGACCCCCACCGGCCACATTCTGGCGGCGACGCCCTGCCCGCGCAACGCGGCCCGCCGTCGTCGACGGCCGCCGTCAGCGCGGCACGATCTCCAGCGCGAGGTCGTCGAGGTTCGGCAGATGCGAGCAGGCCTGCGCCCGTGCCGCCGTGAGGGTGCGCTGCGCCTCGTCGAGCGACACGGCCTCCAGCGCGAGCCGTGCGTCGCCCTGCAGCCGGTGTCCTGCCCAGCGCAGACGCACGCGGGGGACGTCGGCGACACCCGGAGTGTCGCGGAGGGCGTGCTCCAGCCGTCCCACGAGCTCGGGTTCGATGCCGTCGAGCAGTCGGCGCCCGATGCTCCGGACCGTGCCCCACAGCAACACGATGATCGCCGCCGAGATCAGGAGGCCCACGATCGGGTCCGCCAGCGGGAAGCCCACGAGCACCCCGACGGCGCCGAGCACGACCGCGAGCGACGTGAACCCGTCGATGCGGGCGTGCACCCCGTCGGCGACGAGGGCCGCGGAGCCGATGCTCCGGCCGACGCGGATGCGGTATATCGCGACCGCCTCGTTGCCGGCGAAGCCGACCACGCCGGCTGCGACGACCCAGCCGAGGTTCTCGAGCGGCTGCGGGTGCAGGAATCGATCGATCGACTGCCACGCTGCGACGACGGCGGAGAGGGCCACGACGGCGATGATGAAGAGTCCCGCGAGATCCTCCGCCCTGCCGTACCCGTAGGTGTACCGCGCGGACGCGGCCCGGCGGCCCCAGACGAACGCCACCCACAGCGGAACGGCGGTCAGGGCGTCGGAGAAGTTGTGGACGGTGTCGGCCAGCAGCGCCACGGAGCCGCTGAAGGCCACCACGACGGCCTGGAGGAGCGTCGTCCCGAGGAGGACGAACAGGCTGATCCGCAGGGCCTTCACACCCTGCGTGCTCGCCTCGAGGGCATCGTCGATGGAGTCTGCGGCATCGTGCGTGTGCGGCACGAAGAGTTCGCGCAGGGCTCCCGTCAGACCCCCGGGGTGAGTGTGGTCATGGTCGTGGTCGTGCGGGTGTCCGTGGCCGTTCACGACAGACTCTCAGCGGACGTCGTCTCCGCGCGCGCGGCCTCCGCGTGGTGGTGCCGAGGGATCCCGCCGAGCGAATGCTCGGCCTGGAGGATCGCGTCGGTGACGAGTCGCGCCGCGTGCTCGTTCTCGAGCCGGTAGAAGACGCGCTGGCCTTCGTGCCGGGTCGTGACGATGCGCGCGAGCCGCAGCTTGGCGAGGTGCTGCGATACCGCCGCCGGCTGCTTGTCGAGGATGTCGGCGAGGTGGTTGACCGACAGTTCGCCGGCGTCCCGCAGCGCCAGGATGACCCGGACGCGCGTGGCGTCGGCCAGCATGCCGAACACCTCCACAGCGAGCTCGACATATTGGCTGTCGGGGAGTCGCCCACATATCGTCTTATCTGCATCCATACGCAGATTAAAAGCAGATCTGCACCCGCGGCGCAAGTGCAGGCGGTTTCCGCGGTGCTAGCGTGCTGTGTATGCACCGCCAGGGGAGGTCTCGACTCGCGCTGGGTGTTCTCGCGCTCGTCTCGGTCGGGCTCGCCGGCTGCGCTTCTCCCGGTCGATGCGGGCAGGCGATCAGTCCTCAACCCGACATCGAGGTGGACGTCCAGCCCTGGATCGACGCCCATCCGGAAACGAATGTGCGGGTGTGCGTCGGCGGCGATTGCACGACCGGCTACGCCGAAGTGTCGCTGTACGTACCCTTGTCGACACCGTGGGCCACCACCGGAACGTCGATCGAGGTCACCGCCGACGCCGTGCAGGGCGCCACCGTCACCTCCACGACCAGCACGACCGCGACGCTGCGCAATCTCGGGTGCGGGCAGCTCGGCGCGCGGCTGGAGCTCGACCGGCAGGGCGTGCTGCGCGCCGCGCGAGCGACTGCCGCTCCGTGAACCGGCGGGCGCTGCCGTCGCTCAGCAGGTCCGGGTGCCCGCCAGTGTTCCCGATGCCAAGACGTGGCCTGCCACGGCGGCCGGAAGACGGTCCGGGGATCCGATGGCGGCCATGTCGACCGGAGTGTCGAGCGCATACAGGTGGAAGCGGTACCGATGGGTGCCGTGGCCGGGCAGCGGTCGCGGACCGGCGTACTTCGCACGGCCGAAGAAGGTGGGCAGGAACCGGAGGGCGGGGTCGTCCGTGCGGAGCGCGCCCTCCGGGATCCCACTCGGTCGGGGCGCGAAGGCGACGATCGTGTGCAAGGCGGGAGCCGACCGCGGCGCGTCGACGTCTTCGAACACCAGCAGGAGATCCACGGTGCCTTCCGGCAGCGGGCTCCACGCCAGCGCCGGGGAGAGGTCCTTACCGATGAGCGGGCCGCAGAACCTCGCCGGGATGGCCTCGCCGTCGCGATAGGCGGGGGAGGTCAGCTCGATCGTGCCCGCCGCGCGGAACTCCGGCGCCTCGGCGAGACTGCGTGCGGCGTCCGGCCGGACGGAGCGGAGGGCTCGGCCGAGCGGCCAGATGAGGGCTTCGACGGGATGCATGGTCCTTCTTCCAGGGTTTCAGGGAAACGTTCGTCAGAGGGGTGTCGCGGTGTGCGGCTTCACGAATCCGCGAGCCGGAGGAGCAGAGCGGCGGCGCGCAGGATGTCCTGCCGCTCGTCGGCCGTGAGCTCCGCCAGCCGGGCGTTGAGCCAGTCGCGCCGGTGTCGCTGGGAGCTCGTCGCCGCCGCCGTTCCCGCAACGGTGAGTGTGAAGATCACGCGGCGACGGTCCTCGGTGTCACGCGCCTTGGACACCAGGCCCTGCTGTTCGAGCCGTCGCACCGTCTGGCTCATCGAGCCGAGCGTCACCCGGCCCGCCGAGGCGAGCTCGCTCAGGCTCTTCGGGCCCTGCTTCAGCAGGACGAGCAGGACGAGCAGCGCAGCGTCGGTCACCTCACCCTCCGCCCGCTCCGACCGGAAGCGACTGTGGATTCGCGTGACGGCACGGCGCAGCTCCGCACCGACCGCCTCGATATCCGCGCTCATGAAGCCCCTCTCGCTCCGGCCCCTCCGGATGCTGAGTACACCTTAGCAGTTAATTAGTACTACTAAGCGATTGCCGCCCGCCACACGGATTGGTGGGCGGCGACGTAACGCGTCACCGCCTCCCAGTGCGCCCCGTGTCCGCTCGCGTACATCGTTCCCCACGGTTCCCGGCCGGTCTCGTGGGCCGACCTCAGCAGCTCGTGCATCGCCGCCGCCCGCTCGTGCATGGCCCGGGGGAGGAGCTCCCGCATCCGAGCACTCGCGCCGTATCCGTCCACGAAGGCAGCGAGGCCGCGCGCTGCCTCGTGCGGCGGAGCGGTCACGTCGTTGAGCGTGAACGACTGGGCTGCGTACGCGAGGTCCCAGAGCGCGCTGCTCGGGCCGGCGCCGTCCCAGTCGATGAAGACCCAGCGCTCTCCGATCAGGAGGTTCCACGGCGCGAGGTCGTTGTGGCAGATCACGGAGGCGTCGGGCGGTGGCAGGAGGGTCTCCCACACGGCGTCGCGTCCGGGTGCGAAGTCGGCGCTCGCGTCGTGGATGGCGCGGACGAGTGCGCCGACCCTGCCGAGCTCGCCGAGTGTCAGCGGGGGAGCGTCGAGAGCCCGCCGACCCGGCACGAACTCCGTGATCTGCCGCCCCTGCTCGTCGCGCCCGAGGGGAACGGGGGCATCCACCCCCGCGGCCCGGAGGTGGGAGACGAACTCCGCGACGTGCGCCGAGGCCGCGGTCCACGGCTTGCGCACCGTGCCGCCCACGCGGACGACGGGTCCGCTCGCGTTGCCGCCGGCGAGCGGCTCTTCCTCGTCCACCTGACCCACAGTATGCTCATGCGAGAACGTGACACGATCCGAGGAGGTGAGCCCGATGCTCGAACAGTCCATTCCGGGCGCTCCGCGGAGCTCACGATCGCGCGACTGAGGTAACCGTCGCGGGAGCGCCTTCCTGTCTTCAGAAAGCTGCGCTCATGACCTCTTCGCAGAACGAACACCCCACCGGCACCGCCCTCGTCCTCGGCGGAGGCGGATCCGCCGGCAACGCCTGGCTGATCGGCGTGCTCGCCGGCCTCGCCGACGGCGGCGTCGACGTGACGGACGCCGACCTCGTCGTCGGAACCTCCGCCGGTGCCACCGCCGCCGCCCAGCTCGCCGGCGCCGACTCGCGTACACTGCTCGCCGCCATCCTGGACACCCCGCCCGTCCGGACCGACGGCCGAGGAGGCCCGCGCCCGACGGCCTCGACGCGGCCGAACTCTACGCACCTCGAGCGCACCGACGCCCTCATCGCCGCAGCCGCGGACCCGGCCGACATGCGCCGACGGATCGGCGCGGACGCCCTCGAGCTCGCCGCCGCGAATCCGGCCCTCCGGGACCGGTGGCGCTCCACGGTCGCAGCGCGCTTCCCCGGCCACGACTGGCCGGAGCGCCGCCTGCTGCTCACGGCGGTCGACGCCCGCTCCGGGGAGCCGATCGCCTTCGACCGGGCAAGCGGAGTCGACCTCGTCGACGCGGTCGCGGCGAGCACGTCCGGTGGCGCCGGCTATCGCATCGGGGAGCGCGACTTCGTCGACGGCGGCTACCGGACCAACGCGGACAACGCGGATCTGGCGGCGGGATACGACCGCGTCCTCATCCTGTCGCCGTTCGGAGGTCGCACCCGCCTCCCGCTCGCGTGGGGTCTCGATCTCGCGACTCAGACCGAGCGGCTACGCGCGGGCGGCAGCCGTGTCGAGACGATCTTCCCCGATGCCGCCGCCCGCGCGGCGTTCGGGGACGACATGATGAATCCGGCGACCCGGCCGCCCGCGGCGCGCGCGGGTCAGGCCCAGGGGAGGGTGGCGGCCGAGCTGGTCAGGGAGCTGTGGGCGGGTATCCGCTGACGCACCGAGAGCTGCATCAGGGTGCAGGGATCAGCTCGGCCAGCAACCCCTGCACGCGCCGCTTGATCTCGTCGCGGATCGGGCGGACCTCCTCGACAGGGCGCCCGGCGGGGTCGGTGAGGTCCCAGTCTTCGTAGCGCTTGCCGGGGAAGATCGGACAGGTGTCACCGCACCCCATCGTGATTACAACGTCGGACTCCTTCACGGCGTCCGTGGTGAGGATCTTCGGCTGCTCGCCCGCGATGTCGATGCCCTCTTCGGCCATGACCTGCACAGCCACCGGGTTGATCTGGTCTTTCGGCTCGGAGCCGGCGGAGAGGACCTCGAGGCGGCCTCCGGAAAGCTCACGCATGTACCCGGCGGCCATCTGGGAGCGGCCGGCGTTGTGGATGCAGACGAACAGGACTGTGGGCTTGGTGTCAGACATGGCGGGTCTCGCTTTCTCTCTCACAAGAAAGCATAGATGCGTGTCTATGGTTTTGCTAGTCGGCCGCTGCGGTGTTCACGAGCCGTTCAGCATCGATCCGGGCCAGGAGGTCACGAACCCGACTTTCGATGTCGTCGCGGATGCCGCGCACTGTGGCGAGGGGCTGGCCGACGGGGTCGGGGATGTCCCAGTCGAGGTATTCGCGGCCGGGGTAGATCGGGCAGGCGTCTCCGCAGCCCATCGTGATCACGTAGTCCGCAGCGCGGACCGCTTCGTCGGTCAGTGGCTTGGGGAACTCGCCGCCGAGCGGGATGCCGACCTCGTCGAGCACCGTGACGATCGTTGAGCGGACGGCGTCGGCGGGTTGGGAGCCGGCTGTGCGGACGACGACGCGGTCGCCGGCGAGCTGGCGCAGGATCGCGGAGGCGAGCTGCGAGCGGCCGGAGTTCTGCACGCACACGAAGAGCACCTCCGGCACGCCGGCGCGTTCGCCGGTTGAGCGGAGGAGTGCGTCGAGCCGGGAGACGGTGAACGCGCTGGTCAGCGACGCCCGGTTCTTGCGCCCGTCGAGCCGGTCGTAGCTGTCTCGCACGTACTGTTCGATGCTTTCGCGCGCGAGCACCCCGCGGTATCGGGTGGCGAGGTCCTCGACGATGCGGTCGAGTGCCGCGGCGTCGTCGGAGGGTTGTTCATCCCGGACGAGTTCCGCGACCCGGTCCAGCTGCTGCGGACTGATGGAGTACCAGGCGGTGCGGCCCTCTTGGGTTCGCTGCACCAGGCCCTCGTCGCGCAGCATCTTGAGGTGGTGGGAGACGGTCGGCTGCCGCAACTCCAGCGCCTCAGCCAGGCGAGTGACCGACCCACGGCCGTCCGGGGCGTCTAGCAGGAGGCGGAGGATGCGGGCGCGCGTGGGGTCACTGATGCGCTTCAAGCTCCGTAGCGCGTCCGGTTCCGGCACCCCACCCATAGATGCAAGTCTATGCGCAGGGTGCCGGAGTGTGGTCAGGAGCAGCAGGAGGACCCGGACGCGCCCGTCGAGCACACACCGGTCGCGGGCAGCACCAGCTGCACGTTGCGGGCAGCGGCGATGTCGCCGGCGAGGTAGGCGGTGATCGAACGGACCTGCTCGTAGCCGGTGGCGAGCAAGAAGGTGGGGGCGCGGCCGTAGGACTTCATCCCGGCGAGGAAGAAGTTCGGCTCGGGCTGCTGCAGCTCAGCGAACCCGTGCGGTTCGACGGTCCCGCAGGTGTGGACGTTCGGGTCGATCAGCGGCGCCAACCGTGCCGGCGCCTCCACAATGTCATCGAGGTCCAGGCGGATCTCGCGCAGCATGTCCAGGTTCGGGCGGAACCCCGTCGCATTCACCACCACGTCAGTGTCGTGCTCGACCAGTTCGCCGGCGCGCTGCCCGATCAGCCGGACACCGCTATCGCTCGGGGCGAGGCGCAGGATCTCGAACCGGTCAAGCCTCCGGATGACTCCCGAGTCGATCAGCCGGTCGACACGCTTGCCGATCGCGGAGCGGGCGGCGAGCTCGTCGTCCTCCGAGGTGGTGACCCGGACCGCGGTGGCGTTACGGATCAGCCAGGTGATCCGCGTCTCCGGCACCTCCCGCTTCAAGGCGGCGAGGTTCAGCAGCGTGTTCGCCGCCGAGTGTCCCGCGCCGACGACCGTGACCCGCCGGCCGGCGAACCGCTCCCGGTCGCGGCCGAGCACATCCGGGAGGGCGTGCGAGACGTGCTCGGCCACAGTCGGAAGGCCCAGCGGGTCGAGGCCGGAGGAGGCGAGGCTGTTCGGGGTGAGGTAGGTGCCGGATGCGTCGATGAGGGCACGCGCGGTGACCTCCTGGACGCCGCCAGCGTCGGTGATCCGAAGCAGGAAGGGCGTCTCGGCGCGGCCTGCGCTGCGGGTGCGGTCCATGCCCTCACGGCTGACCGCGTCCACGGTCACGCCATACCGGATACGGGAAGCGATCGCGTCCAGCTCCGAGAGCGGCCCCAGGTAGGCGCTGACGAACTCGCCGCCCGTCGGCAACGCAGTATCGGCCGGAGCCGTCCACCCCGTCGCTTGCAGCAGGCGGCTTGAGGCCGGGTCGATCAGGTGCCGCCACGGTGAGAAGAACGTGATGTGCGCCCACTTCTGAATGCTCGCTCCCGCATCCGCACCGGCCTCGTAGACGACGAAGTCGATGCCGCGCTCCACGAGGTTCGCGGCCGCAGCCAAACCGATCGGGCCGGCGCCGATGATGGCGACAGGCAGGCCGTCGAGTCGGCTGCTACGCACGACAGGGGTGCTCAGGTCGATGAGGGTCATCGCATCCTCCATTGATGTTCTTCGATGCGTTGAGTGTGCCCACATCCATCGAAGTTTGTCAATATTGCGATAGGATCAACTCATGAGCATGGCCGAGGCGCTTCCCCTCACCCCCGTCGGGGCGTGCTGCACGCCCGTCACGCAGGACGTGCTGTCCGCTGAGGATGCGGAGTCGATGGCGGTTGCTTTCAAGGCACTCGGTGACCCGACGCGCCTCCGCCTGCTGTCCATCGTCGCCGCCTCCGAAGGCGACGAGGCGTGCGTCTGCGACCTCACCGAGCCCGTGGGCCTCAGCCAGCCCACCGTGTCCCATCACCTGAAGATCCTCATGGACGCCGGCTACCTCACCCGCTCCAAGCGCGGCACCTGGGCCTACTATAAGCTCGTTCCCGGCAGCCTCGACCGGGTCTCCGTCCTGCTCGCCACCGCCACGGCATGACCATCCGCCCTTTCGCGCCACCTGACTGGCCAGAGGTCGAGCGCATCTACACAGAGGGCATCGCCACCGGCAACGCCACCTTCGAGAGCGCACCTCCGACCTGGTAGCAGTTCGACTCCGGCAAGCTCTCCATCGGACGCCTCGTGTCCTTCGACGATCAGGGAGTGACCGGGTGGGCTGCGGTGTCACCCGTCTCGGCACGCGACGTCTACCGCGGCGTCGTCGAGCACTCCGTCTACGTCGCAGAGCGCGCCCGAGGTCACGGCGTTGGCCGTGAGCTGCTCCAAAGGATGATCGGCGCCTGCGACGCCGCCGGCATCTGGACAATCCAGTCGAGCATCTTCCCCGAGAACCTGCCTAGCCTCCACCTCCACGCCGAGATGGGATTCCGCGTGGTCGGACGTCGCGAGCGAATTGCCTTCATGACATACGGCTCGTGGGCAGGGGAGTGGCGAGACACGATTCTCGTCGAACGACGAAGGTGAACGGGATCAATAGCCCGCGGTTCACCACCGAGCCCAACGACGGGCCCAGTGCGCTGTTTCGAGTAAAACTCACGGATCCTGCTGCAGCCGTCTGGCCCAAAGGCGGGAACCTGAACGCTCGCTCGGACAACTAGCTGCGGCGCGGGCGGCGCTCGCAAAGCGGATCCTCGGCGAGGGGCGGCTCCGCGTCGAAGGCGCCGGCAGCGTGTGGCGGGTGATGAGGGCGGATGACGGGGTGCTGGTCTCCACGATCGGGGACACCCTCTAGTCGGGGCGCATCCACGTCAGAGGGGACGACAGCTCCTTTAGTGGTGACCCTGCGTATTCCCGACCGGCGTATTCGTCGTAATCGAAGCCGGCGGCGAGGGCCTCAGTAG